>DATAGP010000017.1:0-69306 GCA_036263655.1 Caldimonas sp.
TCGACGAGCGGGCCCTGGCCGTGGCGCGCGCCACGCCCACCCCGCGCGACTACTGGGACTGGGCACTGCGCCGGCACGACACCTCGTTCCGCAAGTTCTGCGGCACGCCGCCGCTCGCGCATCTGAACGGGCTGGAGGCGGCGCTGGCGCTGATCCGCAGCGAAGGCCTCGAGCACGTCCATGCGCGGCACGCCCGGCTGGCGCGCGCCGTCCACGCGGCCGTGAGCTGCTGGTCGGAAGCGGGCGGCGTGCGCCTGTTCACGCGCGTGCCCGAGGCCCGCTCGGTCTCGGTCACCGCGATCGAGGTCTCGCCCGGCATCGATCCGGAAGCCTTGCGCACGGTGGCGCGCGAGCGGTTCCAGGTCGCCGTCGCCGGCGGACTCGGACCGCTCAGCGGACGCGTCTTTCGCATCGGCCACCTCGGCGACGTCAACGAGGCGATGGTCCTCGGCTGCCTGGCCGGCGTGGAGGCGGCGATGCAGGTGCAGGGCGTGCCGCATCGGCGCGGCGGGGTCGAGGCGGCGATCGCGTCGCTGGCCGGCTGAGGTCCGACCGCTCGCGCCGAATGCAGGCCGCGCCCCGGCGCCGCCGCCCCCGAGCTACTTGCCCGGGATGCGCGCCGACTGCGTCGAGCCCAGATGGATGCCGCTGTCGAGCAGCAGCAGCTCGCCGGTGACGGTCCGTGCGCCCTCGATCAGCCACACGATGGTGTCGGCCACGTCCTCGGCCGTGCTGGCCCGCGCCAGCGGCGCATTGCTCTCGTACATGGCCTTCATCTTCTCGTAGCCTTCGGGGCCGATGCCGTCGAGGAACCAGCGCGTGGTGATGAGACCGGGGCAGACGGCGTTGACGCGGACCTCGGGCGCCATCGCGCGGGCGAAGTAGAGGGTCATCGCGTTGACCGCGCCCTTGGACGCGATGTAGGCGACCGACGAGCCGATGCCGAGCGCGCCGGCGATCGACGACACGTTGACGATGCAGCCGCGCGCCGCCTTCAGCTGCGGCGCACAGGCGCGGATCATCTGGAAGGTGCCGAGGGCGTTGACGCCGACCACGCGCTGGAAGGTCTCGGCGTCGATGGCGTCCCAGTTGGCGGCGCCAGAGAAGGTCGTGATGCCGGCGTTGTTCACCAGCGCGTCGAGCCGGCCCCAGCGATCGACCGCCGCCTCGGCCATCTGCCTGCAGGCGGCATCGTCGGCGACGTCGCCGCGCAGCAGCAGCGTGTCCGCGCCGGCCTTGCGGCAAGCGGCGGCCGACTCCTCCGCCTCGGCTTCGCTCTTCGAGTAGTTGACCAGCAGGTCGTAGCCCTGCGCCGCGAGGGCGAGCGCGGCGGCGGCGCCCACGCCGGTGCCCGAACCCGTGACGATCGCGACCTTGCGTGCGCTCATGGCTGTCCTCGTTGGCAGAGGCCGCTAGCTTGCCACGAGCCCGCGAGCGCGGGGTCGCGTGCGAGACCTTCGAACCCCCGGGCTTTTAGAATCCACGCATGCTTCGCGTCGTGCTGCCACCCGATCGCGTCATGACAGGCAAGGGCTCGCCATCGAGGGCGAGCCGCTAGCACCGCGGCACGGCATGTTCATCAACGGCATCGGCACCGCCACCCCTCCGGCTCGATACACCAAGGCCGAATGCCTCGAGGCCTTCCAGCAGTCGGACTGGTTCGCCCGGCTCGACAGCCGTTCGCATCTCATCGCGCGGACGGTCCTGCAGCGCGACAACGGCATCGAGGCACGTCGCCTCGCGCTCGGCTCGCTCGCCGAGGTGTTCAGCATCGACCCGGACACCCTCGATCGGCGCTTCCTCGCCCACGCTCCCGCGCTCGCCCGCGATGCCGGCGCGCGCGCCCTGGCCGCCGCCGGTCTGGAGGCGACGGACATCGGAGCCGTCGTCGTCAGCACCTGCACCGGCTATCTCTGCCCGGGGCTCTCCGGCTACGTGGTCGAGCAGCTCGGCCTGCGCCCGGATGTGCAGGCCTTCGACCTCGTGGGGCAGGGCTGCGCCGCCGCCTTGCCCAACCTGCAGCTCGCGCGCTCGCTCATCGGCTCCGGCGCCGCCGAGCATGTGCTCTCGATCTGCGTCGAGGTGAGCAGCGCCGCGATGTACCTCGACAACGACCCGGGTGTGCTGATCAGCGCCTGCCTGTTCGGCGACGGCGCCGGCGCGGCTGTCGTCTCGCGCGCGGCGCGGCCGCAGCAGCGCCGCATCGCCTGGAAGGACAGCGCCTCGCTGATCGAGCCCGGCCAGCGCAAGGCCCTGATGTTCGAGCAGCGCGAAGGCATGCTGCGCAACATCCTCACGCGCGAGGTCCCGGCGCTCGCCGCCGACCACGCCTTTCGCGTCCTGGGGACGGTGCTCGGGCGGGCCGGGCTGAACAGCGGCGACGTCGCCGCCTGGATCATGCATGCCGGCGGCCGCGACGTGCTGCTCGCGCTGGCCCGTCGCTTCGAGCTGGGCGACGACGCCTTCGCCTACAGCGCGGCGATGCTGCGCGAGTACGGCAACCTGTCGAGCGCCTTCGTCTATTTCGTGCTCGACGCGGCGCTGGCCGATGCGGCGGACGGGGGCTGGTGGTGGCTGTCGTCGTTCGGCGCCGGCTTCAGCTGCCACGGCGCGCTGCTGGAGGTGGAATGAGCCGGCCTGCGCGCGCCGCCGAGATCCTGCCGCGGGTCGTCGAGGCCGAGACGCTGGACAGCCTCGAGCCGGACGATCCGGCGGCGCAGCGCTCGCGACGCGACCTGCTGCGCGTCAACCGCGTCATGGGCGCGTCGCGCATCCTCGCCGCGGCGATGCGCGCGGCGATGGCCGGGCGCATGCCGACGGGGCGGCCGCTGCGCGTGCTCGAGATCGGCTGCGGCGACGGCGACCTGCTGCTCGCTGCCGTGTCCGGACTCAAGTCCTGGCCCAAGACCGACGCGACGCTTCTCGACCGCGTGTCGCTGGTCGACTTCGAGACCCGTCGCGCGTTCTCGACGCGCGGCTGGCTGGTGCGCACCGTCACCGCCGACGTGTTCCAGTGGGCGAACGCGCCGAGCCACTGGCCGCGCTTCGACCTCATCGTCGCCAATCTCTTCCTGCACCACTTCGACGCCGCGCGACTGGCCGCCTTGTTCGGCGCGCTCGCGCCGCGTTGCGATGCGTTCGTCGCCTGCGAGCCGCGCCGGGTCCGCCTGGCGCTCGCCGCCAGCCACCTCGTCGGAGCCATCGGCGCCAACGCGGTGACGCGGAAGGACGCCGTCCTCAGCGTTCGCGCCGGTTTCGTCGGGCAGGAGATCAGCGCCTTGTGGCCGCGCTCCGCCGAAGCGGGCAAAGCCGCGGCCGGCGACGCGGAATGGCAGTGCCGCGAGTACTCGGCCGGGCTCTTCAGCCACGTGTTCGTCGCGACGCGGACGGGGCCTCTTCCCGAGGGCTGATGCCGGCGCGCTTCGACGCCGCCATCGTCGGCGCCGGGCCGGCCGGCGCGGCAGCGGCGATCCTCCTGGCGCGCGCCGGCTGGACGGTGGCGCTCGTCGAGCGGCAGCGCTACCCGCGCCGCAAGGTCTGCGGCGAGTGCATCGCCGCCACCAACCTGCCTCTGCTCGATGCGCTCGGCATCGGCGACGCGGTGCACGCGCTGGCCGGCGCCGAGCTGCGTCGCGTCGCCTTGCTGCGCGGCGCGCGCTCGGTCGTCGCCTCCTTGCCTGCCGCCGAAGCCGGTCCGCATCGCTTCGGCCGGGCCCTCGGCCGCGAGCATCTCGACACTTTGCTGGTGGCGCAGGCACGGGCCTACGGCGCGACGGTGCGGCAGCCGGTCGCGCTCGATTGCCTGGAGGGCAGGCCCGGCCGCTATCGCCTGCACGTGCGCGGCACCGGCGAAGGCGGCGAGGGAGGCGAGCTGGAGGCGGCGGTGGTCATCGCCGCGCACGGCTCGTGGGAGCCGCTTCCCTCGGAGCGCGAAGGACGGCGCGCGATGCGCCGCCCGAGCGACCTGTTCGCCTTCAAGGCCAACTTCCGCGATGCGCGACTCGACGCCGACCTGCTGCCGGTGCTGTCGTTTCCCGGCGGCTACGGCGGCATGGTCATCGCCGACGCCGGCCTGGCGACGCTCGCCTGCTGCGTGCGCGAGGACCGCCTCGACGAGGAGCGATCGGCGGCCGGCGCGCGACGCGCCGGCGATGCGGTCGAGGCGATGCTGCGGCGCGAGTGCGGCGGCGTCGCCGAGGCGCTGGCGCCGGCCGTCCGCGAAGGTCCGTGGCTGTCGACGGGGCCGATCCGCCCCGGCATTCGTCTCGGCGCGGGCGACGGCGTGTTCCGCATCGGCAACGCCGCCGGCGAGGCGCATCCGATCGTCGGCGAAGGCATCAGCATGGCCCTCCAGTCCGCCTTTCTGCTGGCCTCCGTCCTGACGCCGCATCGACGCGCGCTGGTCGCGGACGCCTCGGCGTCGACGATCCAGGCGCACGCGCTCGACGACTACGAAGCTCGCTGGCGCATCCGCTTCGCGCCGCGCCTGCGCGTCGCCGCGGCGTTCGCGCACGCAGCGATGCGGCCATGGGCCGCCGCGGCGCTCTGGCCGCTCGTCCGGCGCTGGCCCGCCGTGCTGGCGAGCGGGGCGCGCTGGAGCGGCAAGACCCGCTGCGTTCCCGAGGCGGCGCGGCTCGTCGAGGCGAGCCGGTAGGCCCGTCGACGCAGTAGGTATGCCTGGCTGCTAGCCGCGCGATCGGGGCAGCGAGCGAAGCGCGACCGCCGTCGCCTCGTCGGCAGGCAGGAAGGTCTCGAGGGCGAGCTCCGACAGCAGGATGTCGTTGGGGGCGCCGAACACCAGCGTCGTGCTGATGAAGGAGAGCCGGCCGAGCGCGCTGTCGAGGAGCAGCGGCACGACGACCGCCTGCTCGGCGTCGTGCCGGCCGGCGCGCTCGGGCCCGGGCACCGGATACGACCGCAGCTCGTCGAGCAGCGCGGCCAGGACCGGATCGCCGCTGCCGGCGGCCTGCCGCTCGAGTCGCATGAGGAGGTGCTCGCGCCAGTCGTGCAGGTTGGCGATGCGCGGGGCGAGGCCGCCGGGGTGCAGGCTGAGCCGCAGGACGTTCACCGGCGCTTGCAGCAGGGCCGGGTCGACACCCGCCAGCAGCACGGGCACCACGTCGTTGCCGGCGACCAGCGACCAGTGCCGGTCGACCGCGAGCGCCGGCCAAGGCTCGTGCGCGCGCAGGATGCGCTCGATGGCGGCGCGCGCCGACGCGAGCGCCGGGTCGTCGAACGAGCGCTCGGCGAACATCGGCGCATAGCCGGCGGCGGCGAGCAGGCGGTTGCGCTCGCGCAGCGGCACGTCGAGACGGGAAGCGAGGCGCAGCACCATCTCTCGGCTCGGTGCGGCGCGGCCGGTCTCGACATAGCTGAGGTGCCGCGTCGACACCGCGGCCTCTCCGGCAAGATCGAGCTGGCTCCAGCGGCGGCGCAGGCGCCAGTCGCGGATCAGGGCGCCGACGGGGGCGGTCGCGGTGCTCGGCATCGGCTCACGATAGCCGAGCCGACGCGCATGGCCCATGACCTCCGAGGTCATCGACTGCATCACCCGACGCCTCCAGGATTCGCCCCGTTGCGCGAGTTGCCGGCCATGGGGGCCGCGCCGCCGACGAGGAGATGACCATGAGATCCGATGTCCTTCGACCCGATGCCTTCCTGCGCCGCGTGTGGTGGGCCGACGCGGCGATCAGCGCCGTCGTCGGCGCCGGCATGGCCGCCGCGGCCGGCCCGCTCGCGACGCTGATCGGGCTGCCCGAGCGCCTGCTCGCTGTTGCCGGCCTGGCGCTGCTCCCCTACGCGGCCTTTCTCGTCTGGCTAGCGACACGGCAGAGCGTGCCGCGCCTCGCCGCATGGCTGCCGGTGCCGATCAACGTCATCTGGGCCGTCGACTGCGTGGCGCTGCTGGTCGCGCAGCCCGACCCGGGAGCGATGCTGATGGGGTTCGTCGCCATCCAGGTGGTGACCGTGCTCGCGTTCGCCGAGCTCGAGTTCGTCGGCGTGCGGCGACTGACGCGGCTCGCCGCCTGACGGCCGGCGGCGCAGCGGGCTCGGGTATCGTGCCTTCGTGCCGACATCGCCCGCGCCCGCGCCCGCGCTTGCCCGCTTCGATCGTCTCGATGCGTTGCGCGGTGCGGCGATGGTCTGGATGGCGGCGTTCCATCTCGCCTTCGACCTCGACCACTTCCGCTTCATCGACCAGGACTTCCGCAACGACCCGTTCTGGACGGTGCAGCGGACCTGCATCGTCGCGCTGTTCCTGCTCTGCGCCGGCGCCGGCCAGGCCATCGCCTCGGCGCAAGGTCAGCCGCTTCCACGCTTCTGGAAGCGCTGGGCGCAGGTCGCCGGCTGCGCGCTGCTGGTGAGCATCGCCTCGTGGTGGATGTTCCCGCGCTCGTTCATCAGCTTCGGCGTGCTGCACGCCATCGCCGTGATGCTGATCGTCGTGCGCCTCACGGCCTCGTGGGGCTGGGTGCGCTGGCCGCTCGGCCTGCTCGCGATCGTCTTGCCGCACCTCGTGCAGCACCCGGTGTTCGACAGCCGATGGACGAACTGGATCGGCCTGACGACGCGCCTGCCCGTCACCGAGGACTACGTGCCTCTGCTGCCCTGGCTCGGCGTGATGTGGTGGGGCGCGGCAATCGCCGACGCGCTGCTGTGCCATTGCCGCGCCGCTCTCGTCGGTCCTGTGCCGGCAGCCCTCACGCCGCTGGCCGCCCTCGGGCGCTGGAGCCTCAGCTTCTACATGCTGCACCAGCCGGTGCTGATCGGGGTCGTCGCGGCCGCTGCGTACGTTCTCGGTCGCACGGCCTGAGCGGAAAGCAGCGGCGGGCCGGCTACGATCCGTCGATGACGCGCCAGGTCCTCTTCGGCTTCCACGCCGTCGGCATCCGACTCAAGGTGGCGCCGCGCTCGGTGATCGAGCTCCACGTCGACGCGTCACGGCGCGATCCGCGCATGCAGCAGTTCGTCGCGCGGGCGCGCGAGTCCGGCGCAAGGCTGGTCGAGAGCGACGACCAGCGCCTGCACAAGCTCGCCGGAACGCCGCGGCACCAGGGCGTGGTGGGGGTCGTCGAGCCCTTGAGGCAGGCGAAGTCGCTCGACGATCTGCTCGATGCCGTCGAGGCGCCGCCGCTGCTGCTGGTCCTCGACGGCGTCACCGACCCGCACAACCTGGGCGCCTGCCTGCGCGTGGCCGACGGCGCCGGCGCGCACGCGGTGGTCGCGCCGAAGGACCATGCGGTGGGGCTGAACGCCACGGTGGCGAAGGTCGCCAGCGGCGCCGCCGAGACCGTTCCGTATTTCATGGTGACCAACCTGGCGCGGACGCTGAACGAGCTGAAGGAGCGCGACGTCCGCATCGTCGGCACCGCCGAGGACGGGTCCCGCTCGATCTACGAGCTCGACCTGCGCGGCCCCGTCGCCCTGGTTTTCGGCGCGGAAGGCAAGGGCATGCGCCAGCTCACCGCCCGCACCTGCGACGAGCTCGTGCACCTGCCGATGCAGGGCGTCGTCGAGAGCCTCAACGTCTCGGTCGCCAGCGGCGTCTGCCTGTACGAGGCGGCGCGGCAGCGGCTGGCGGCGCCGGCCCGGCGCGCGGCCGAGGCTCGCTGACACCATGGCGGTCGTCGAGATCACGCACCCGCTGGTCCGCCACAAGGTGGGCCTGCTGCGCGAGGCATCGCTCTCGACGAAGAGCTTTCGCGAGATCACCGCCGAGCTGGGGCGTCTCCTGACCTACGAGGCGACCGCCGATTTCCCGCTCGAGCGCGTGACCGTCCAGGGCTGGAGCGGGCCGGTGGTGGTCGAGCGGATCAGCGGCAAGAAGGTGACCGTCGTCCCCATCCTGCGCGCGGGACTCGGCATGCTAGACGGCGTGCTCGACGCCATCCCCAACGCGAAGGTGAGCGTCGTCGGCATCGCCCGCAACCATGCGACGCTGCAGCCCGAGCCCTACGTCGACCGGCTGGCCGGCGGCCTGGCGGCGCGAACCGCGCTCATCCTCGACCCGATGCTCGCGACCGGCGGCTCGATGAACGCGTGCGTCGCGCTGCTCAAGTCGCGCGGCGCGACCGACATCCGGGCCCTGGTGCTCGTCGCCGCGCCGGAAGGCGTCGCCGCCCTCGAAGCGGCCCACCCCGACGTCCGCTGCTGGACGGCGGCCATCGACAGCCACCTGAACGAGCAGGGCTACATCCTGCCGGGCCTGGGCGACGCCGGCGACCGCATCTTCGGGACGCGGTGAGGACGAGCCGGACGCGCTGCTAGACCCAGCCGAGGGCACCGACGACGGCGCCGAGGCCGACCAGCCAGGTCGGGCTGAGCTTCGTTCGCATCATGACCGCGATGCACGCGGCGATGAGGGCGAGCGCCCCCAGCGCATGGCCGCTGCCGACGACGTAGGGGTGCGCGAGGATCCAGCCGGTGGCGACGAGAAGGCCGATGGTGATCGGCGTCATGCCGGTGGTGAAGGCGCGCATGCCGCGGGTCTCGCGGCGCTCGCGACCCCAGCGTGCCGCCACGAGCGTCAGCGTGGTCGAAGGCAGCAGGATGCCGACCATGGTCGCCAGCGCGCCGAGCGGGCCGGCCACGTTCCAGCCGATGACCGCGACGAACAGGATGTTCGGCCCGGGCGCGGCCTGGGCGAGGGCGATGGAAGCCGTGAACTGCGCATCGGTGATCCATGCGTGCTCGAGGACGACGTAGCGATGCATGCCGGGCGCCGTGGTGATCGCGCCGCCGACGGCGAGCAGGCTCAGGACCAGGAAATGGATGAAGAGGCCGAGCAGGTCGCCCGCGCTCAGCGGCGAGGCGAACAAGGCGGCGACGCGCTCCATCAGCGGCAGCGTCGCCAGGCGATCGCGACGGCGACGATGCCGAGCGAGGGCGTGACCCAGGCGAGCGGCCAGCGCAGCACGCCGACGAGGACGAAGGTCGCCGCCACGAAGGCGACCGCCAGCGGCAGGCCGAGCCGGTTCGTGCCGAGCGTGGCGGCGAGCTTGATCGCCGTGGCGAGGATCAGCCCCGCGGCGACGGCGCCCATCCCGCGCAAGGCCCCGGACACGACGGCGATGCGCGAGAACTCGGCGTACGCCGCGGTCAGCGCGAGGACGATGACCGTCGGCACGGCCAGCATGCCGCCGAGGGCGGCGCAGGCGCCGCGCAGGCCGAAGAAGCGGTCGCCGAGCATCAGCGACAGGTTGACGATGTTCGGCCCCGGCAGCACCTGGCTGATCGACAGCATCTCGACGAACTGCTCGCGCGTGAGCCAGCCGAGGCGCTCGACGAGCTCGCGCTGCGCCACCGCGAGGACGCCGCCGAAGCCCTGCAGGGCGAGGCGGTTGAAGGTGAAGAACAGCTCGGCGGCCGAGGCGGGTCCCGGGAGCGCTGCCGCGCCTGCCTCGATCGGCGTCGCGGCAGGGTCTGCCTCGCTCATGCCGGCACGCGCTGGCCCGTGCGGCTCGCCCAGACGCTGAGGCCGAGCGCCGCGATCAGCCACGCCAGGCCGAAGGCGCTGAGCCAGGCGTAGCCGAGGTGGGCGATCAGCCAGCCGCCGCTCGACGCGCCGGCGGCCTGGCCGAGGTAGATGGCGGAGGTGTTCAGGGCCATGAGCGCCGGCGCCAGCGCCGGCGCGGCGGCGTTCAGGCGCGCCTGCTGCATCGACTGCGCCGAGAAGCACGCGAGTCCCCAGGGCACGAGCGCGAGGGCCAGCATCGGCAGGTTGCCGACCAGCGGCCAGGCGAGGAGCGAGGCCGCCATCAGCAGCAGGGTGAACTCGACGGCGCGGGCGGCGCCGAGCCGGTCGACGTGGCGCGAAGCCAGCACGTTGCCGACCAGTCCGAAGAATCCGAACCACACGAAGAGCAGCGTGATCTCGACCGTGCCGGCGCCGAAGACCGTGCGGAAGTAGGGCGCGAAGTACGAGAAGAGCGTGAACTGGCCGGCGCCGGCGAGCGCGGTGACGAGGACGATCGCCATGAGCACCCGGTTGCCGAAGACCTCGCGCCACGACGACAGCGTCAGCGGCGCGGCCCGCAGCCCGTCGGGGACCGCGCCGTGCACCCACGCCGCTGCGCCCAGCGACAGCACCGCGATGAGCATGAAGGCGACACGCCAGCCGAAGAGGTCGCTGATGAACGACGCGGCCGGCATGCCGACGACCGAGGCGATCGACCAGCCGAGGAAGATGAAGGTGATGGCCCGGCCACGCTGTTCCGGCGGCGTCAGCGCGCCGACCGCGGCAGCCGCCTGCGGCGTGAACACGGCGGCGCCGAGGACGGTGATCGCCCGCACCGGCAGCAGCGCGGCGAAGCTCGGCATGAGGGCGCAGAGCGCATGGCCGATCGCGTACCAGGCGAGCGCCGCGACGAGCAGCTTGCGGCGGTCGAGTCGGCCGGACCAACCGGCGAGCAGCGGCGCGCCGAAGCACATGACGACGGCCGCGGCGGAGACCAGCTGGCCGGCGATCGACACCGACACGTTGAGCGATCGCGTGATGTCGTTCAGCGTGCCGACCACGACCATCACGCCGCAGCCGATGACGAAGTTGCCGAACAGCAGCGAGCGCTCGACCTGCCTGCCCCGCACCGCCTCGGCGGTGCTCATCGATGCGCCCGCAGGGCTTCCGGATTGACGATGTGCGTGGGCTGGCCGGCGATGAAGTTGACGACGTTCTCGAACGCGGTCTGGAAGTACAGCTCGTAGCTGTCCTGCTCGACGTAGCCGATGTGCGGCGTGCAGATCGCGTTCTCGAGGCGCAGCAGCGGATGCCCTTGCAGCGTCGGCTCGCTCTCGAACACGTCGACCGCGGCCAGGCCGGGCCGGCCGCGGTTCAGGGCGGAGACGAGGGCGCCTTCCTCGATCAGCTCGGCACGCGAGGTGTTGACGATCAGCGCCGTCGGCTTCATGCGCGACAGCGACTCGAGCTTGACGATGCCGCGCGTGCTGTCGTGCAGGCGCAGGTGCAGGCTCAGCACGTCGCAGGCCTCGAAGAAGGCCTCGCGGCTCTCGCTCGTGACGTGGCCGTCGGCGCGCGCCCGCTCGCGCGAGCCCTCGCTGCCCCAGACCAGCACGTTCATGCCGAAGGCGCGACCGTAGCCGGCGACGATCTGGCCGATCTTGCCGTAGCCCCAGATGCCGAGCGTGCGCCCCTTGAGCGATGTGCCGAGGCCGAAGTTGGGCGGCATCGACGCCGCCTTGAGGCCCGACTGCTGCCAGGCGCCGTGCTTCAGGTTGCCGATGTACTGCGGCAGGCGCCGCATGGCCGCCATGATCAGCGCCCAGGTCAGCTCGGCCGGCGCGACGGGAGAGCCGGCGCCTTCGGCGACGGCGATCCCGAGTCGCGTGCAGGCGTCGACATCGATGTGCGGCCCGACGCGTCCGGTCTGCGAGATCAGCTTCAGCTTCGGCAGCTTCTCCAGCAGCTGCCGAGGGAAGTGCGTGCGCTCGCGGATGAGGACCAGGACCTCGGCATCGCGCAGGCGCACCGAGAGCTGGCCGATGCCCTTGACCGTGTTCGTGAAGACCTTGGCGTTGAGCGTCTCCAGGACCGTCGCGCACCGGAGCTTGCGCACGGCATCCTGGTAGTCGTCGAGGATGATGATGTTCACGGGACGGGAGCGAGGCGCGTGGCGCTCGAGAGCCACCGCTGCGTCGATTGTGCACGGGCGCGTCGCCGCCGCTAGCATCGTGCCTTCCAACGACAGGGAGGCGCCATGCCGATCACCATGTACTCGGCCAGCGTGCCGGTCTTCGTCCGCATGCTGGGCAATGTCGGCACCTGGCTCGACAAGGCCGAGGCCCACGCCGGCGCGAAGAAGTTCGATCCCGCCGTCTACTGCGGCGCGCGGTTGGCGCCCGACATGCTGCCCTTCACCAAGCAGATCCAGATCGCCTGCGACGCCGCCAAGTTCTGCGTCGCGCGCCTGACCGGAACCGAGTCGCCGAAGTTCGAGGACAACGAGACGACCATCGCCGAGCTGCGCGAGCGCATCTCCAAGACGATCGCCTACGTCCGCTCGGTCCCTGCCGAGCAGATCGACGGCACCGACGGCAAGGACATCTCGGTGCCGCGACGCGACGGCTCGATGACGATGAAGGGCGAGGACTACCTGCGCCACTTCGTCCTGCCCAACTTCTACTTCCACGTGACGATGACGTACGCGCTGCTGCGCCACTACGGCGTCGATCTCGGCAAGGGCGACTTCCTGGGCAGCATGGCGCAGCCCGGGTCGACGCCGCCGCGCTGACGCCGCGGACGTTCAGCCGTTGCGGGCTGCCGGCCCGGCGTGGACTCGCCTGGGAAAGCCGCGGTCGAGCGCCGCCAGCCGGGTCGTCGCCTCGGCCTGGTCGTGCCGACGCGAGACCAGGCTGAAGACTTCCTCGCGCAGGTGCCAGAGCTCGTGCAGCGAGCGGGCCACGTCGATGCGGTCGAGCACGCGGGCCGCCTCCGCGGTGCGGACATCGAACAGCGCCTCCGCGAACGCATCGCGGGCAGCGGCCAGCGCCGCGACGCGCCTTCTTCGACCGAACCAGGCGCGCCAGTCGTTGCCCGTGCCCACCGCCCGCGCCGCGCCCGGCGGCGTGCTCTCGACGCGCGTCGCTGCCTTCTGCTTCGAAGGGCGCCAGGCGGCCGACAGGAGGCTCAGGGATCGCGCGAACATGGGCTGAGGACGGCATCGCCGGCGGGCGGCCGGAGCCGTCATTCTTCGCGCGAGGCCGCCTCGGCGATGGCGGGAAATGGCGGGTCCCCTCGTGCCAGTTCCCGAGCGGGCGCGTGCCGGACGGGCGAGCGCTCGCTGGCGCGGCGGCGACCGCGTCGCGGCCGCGTCGCCGCTCAGACGGCGCCGAACGTGCTCTTCCGCTGCGCCGTGTACGTCCACCACGGCGCCGCCGCCGCACCGCGCATGAAGTCGGTGACCGCCATGAAGGTATCGAGGACGCAGGGATCCTGCCGCTGGCCCTTCGCCTGGCACAGCCGGCGATAGAGCACGAGGGCGTCCTGCTCGCGCAGGTCGGCCGGGTCGCGGATGCCGATCAGGCGCAGGTCGGACGCAAGGGACGGGCCGATGTTGGGCAGCTGCTCCAGGCGCAGGCACTCGGCCGCGCTCCGCGCCTTGGGCGACTTGATGACCATCTCACATCAGCATGTTGTTGCGGATGAGCCCGACGGCGAGGCCTTCGATCTCGAACTCGTCGCCGGCCGAGACGACGATCGGCTCGAAGTCCGGGTTCTCGGGAAGGAGCTCGATGCCGGTGCGGGTGCGCTTGAAGCGCTTGACGGTGACGTCGTCGCCGAGGCGCGCGACCACGATCTGCCCGTTCTTCGCCTCCTTCGCCTTCTGCACCGCGAGCAGGTCGCCGTCCATGATGCCGGCGTCGCGCATGCTCATGCCCCGCACCTTGAGCAGGAAGTCGGGCCGGCGCGCGAACATGCTCGCTTCCATCAGGTAGGTGCGGTCGACGTGCTCCTGCGCCAGCAGCGGGCTGCCAGCGGCGACGCGGCCGATGAGCGGCAGCGACAGCTGGGCGAGGCTCGGCAGCGGCAGGCTGTACTGCTTGCCGCGCGCCAGGTTCAGGGCGCGGAGCGTCTCCGACTGCAGCCGGATCCCGCGCGACGTGCCGCCGATCAGCTCGATCACGCCCTTGCGCGCGAGGGCCTGGAGATGCTCCTCGGCGGCGTTGGCCGACTTGAAGCCGAGCTCGTTGGCGATCTCGGCCCGGGTGGGCGGTGCGCCGGTGCGCTCGATGGCGCTCTGGACGAGGTCGAGAATCTGCTGCTGGCGATCCGTGAGCTTGGGGCTCTCCTGCATGGGGTGGCTCCCTTCGTGGCTGAACATATGTCCAGTCCTGTATTTTCATCCAGTTTCCGCGAAATGCAAAGCATGCCTCGAATCCTTGTCGTCCTCGGCACCGGCGGAACCATCGCGGGCAGCGCGCCATCACCCGCCGACCACCTGGCCTACCGCTCCGCGACGCTCGCCGTGACGCGGCTCCTCCAGGACGTGCCGGTCCCCGACGGCTATGCGCTCGAGAGCGAGCAGGTGGCGCAGATGGACAGCAAGGACATGGACTTCGCCACCTGGCGCCGGCTCTCCGAGCGGGTCGCTCATCACGCTGGGCGCGAGGACGTGTGCGCGATCGTCGTGACGCACGGCACCGACACGCTCGAGGAGACCGCGTACTTCCTGCATCGCGCCCTAGCCCCGGCCAAGCCCGTCGTGCTCACGGGAGCGATGCGACCGGCGACCTCGAGCGAGGCGGACGGTCCGCGCAACCTGGCCGATGCGCTGGCCGTGGCGACGCAGGCCGCAGAAGCGGCCGAGGCCGGTGTCGCGGTCGTCTTCGCCGGCAGCGTCCATTCGCCCGTCGATGTCCGCAAGGAGCACACCGTGCGCCCCGATGCCTTCGGCTCGGGCGATGCCGGTCCCGTGGGCCGGCTGGAGGCCGGCCGGCTGCACGCACTGCGCCCTTGGCCTTGCGACCCGGCGATCGGCCTGGCGGCGCTGCCGGAAGCGGGCAGCGAGTGGCCGTGGGTCGCCATCGTGACCAGCGGCGCCGGCGTCGATGCCCGTCAGGTCGACGCGCTGGTCGGCGCGGGATGCGCCGGGATCGTGGTCGCAGGCACCGGCAACGGCATGGTGCACCGCGACCTGGAGGCGGCGCTGCGAAAGGCAGAGGCGAGCGTCGTCGCGGTGCTGCGCAGCTCGCGCTGTCCGGCGGGAGGCATCGTCGAGCCGTCAGGGCGCATCGAAGCGCCGGCAGGCAGCATCGGCGAGCCGGCGCGTTGACCCGACGAGCCGCTTCCCTCGGCCGGCGTGCTGACGCCGGCGAAGGCACGCGTGGAGCTGGTCTTGCGTCTGCTCGCTACCCGCGCCGCGAGATAGAACGCCGCTCAGACGACGTTGAGATCGACCTCGATGTTGCCGCGCGTGGCGTTCGAATACGGGCAGACCTGGTGCGCCGCGTCGACGAGCCGCCGCGCCGCGTCCTTCTCCATCCCCGGCAGGTTCACGTGCAGCGCGACCTGCAGGCCGAAGCCCTGCGGGATGGGCCCGATGCCGACGTCGGCGCTGATCGACGTCTCGGCCGGCAGCGTCACCTTCTGCTTGCCGGCGACCGCCTTCAGCGCGCCGAGGAAGCACGCCGAGTAGCCGGCCGCGAACAGCTGCTCGGGATTGGTGCCCGGAGCGCCGTTGCCGCCCATTCCCTTGGGGACGGTGAGCTTGACGTCGAGCATGCCGTCGTCGCTCTTCGAAGAGCCGTCGCGGCCGCCAGTCGACGTCGCGTGCGCGGTGTAGAGAACCTTGTCGAGCTTCATGGTGTCCTTTCGGGAGAGTCAGTCCACCGATTCTGCGATCTCGTCGATTTGCGTGCTGAGCTCGAGCCAGCGCGCCTCGAGCTGCTCGATCTGCTCGGCGACGAGCTTGAGCCGGCGGCCGTTCTCGGCAAGCCGGGCCGGGTCGATCGCCTCGCCGTCGAACGCGGCTTCGAGCGCCTCGCGCTCGGCGAAGAGCACGCCGAGCCGGTTGTCGACCTGGTTCAGCTCCTTGCGGAGCGGCTTGGCGGCGTCGGCACGTTGCAGTCGGGCCGCGGCGGCGGCCTTGCGATCCGGTCGGGGCGCCGCGACCGTGCCGGCCGGGGCCGCCGCCGGAGCGCTCTGTGCCGCCGGAGCGGTCTTGGCATCGGCGCCGGCGCGTGCGCCGCGCGCTGCCGCCTTCGACTGCTCGAGCAGCCAGCGCTGGTAGTCGTCGAGGTCGCCGTCGAAGGGTCCGAGCGCGCCGGCGGCGACCAGCCAGAACTCGTCGCAGACCTCGCGCAGCAGGGCGCGGTCGTGGCTGACCAGCATCACCGTGCCCTCGAATTCGTTGAGCGCCACGCTCAGCGCTTCGCGGGTGGTCAGGTCGAGGTGGTTGGTCGGCTCGTCGAGGAGGAGCAGGTTGGGGCGCTGCCAGACGAGCATCGCCAGCACCAGCCGCGCCTTCTCGCCGCCCGACAGTGTGCCGACGGGCTGCGCCGCCATCTCGCCGGTGAAGCGGAAGGAGCCGAGGAAGTCGCGCAGCTCCTGCTCGCGCGCCGCCGGGCCGACGTCGCGGGCGAGCCGGACCATGTGCATCAGCGGCCCGTCGGCCGGCGAGAGGACGTCCAGCTCCTGCTGCGCGAAGTAGCCGATCGTGAGCCCCTTGCCGGCGACGATCTCTCCCGACAGCGGTGGCAGCTCGCCGGCGATCGTCTTGACGA
Organism: Caldimonas sp.; assembly: GCA_036263655.1. GTDB lineage: Bacteria > Pseudomonadota > Gammaproteobacteria > Burkholderiales > Burkholderiaceae_C > Schlegelella_A. The sequence continues at coordinate 16,240 of DATAGP010000017.1, forward strand.
AGGTCGACTTGCCCTGTCCGTTGGCGCCGAGGATGCCGATGCGCTGGCCGGCGAGCACCGAGCGGTCGATGCCGCCGACGATGCGCCTGGCCTCGCCGCCGTCCTGCCCCGCGTAGCCGCAGGCGACGTTGGCGAAGGCGAGCATCGGGTTCGGCAGGCTCGGCGGCTCGCGGAACTCGAACTGGAAGTCGGCGCTGGTCAGTACCGGCGCGAGCCTCTCCATCCTCGCCAGGGCCTTGACCCGGCTCTGCGCCTGCTTGGCCTTGCTGGCCTTGGCCTTGAAGCGGTCGATGAACTTCTGCAGGTGCGCCATGCGCTCCTTCTGCTTCTCGAAGCTAGCCTGTGCCTGGGCCAGCCGGACGGCACGCATCTCCTCGAAGGCGGTGTAGTTGCCGCTGTAGCGGGTGAGCCGGGTCTCGTCGAGGTGGACGGTGACGCGGGTCACCGCGTCGAGGAACTCGCGGTCGTGGCTGATGACGATCATCGTGCCGGCGTAGCGTTGCAGCCAGGCCTCGAGCCAGACCAGGGCGTCGAGGTCGAGGTGGTTCGTCGGCTCGTCGAGCAGCATCAGGTCGGCGGGGCACATCAGGGCCCGGGCGAGCTGCAGCCGCATCCGCCAGCCGCCGGAAAAGCTCGACACCGGCGCCTCGAGCTCGGCGCTCTGGAAGCCGAGGCCGAGCAGCATCGCCTGGGCCCGCGGCCGCGCATCGAAGCCGCCGGCCTCGCTGATCGCTTCGTGGGCGTGGCCCATGGCGTCGCCGTCGCCGCTGGCTTCGGCCCGCGCGAGCGCCGCTTCCGCTTCGGCGAGCTGCGTGTCGCCGGCGAGCACGAAGGCGGTGGCGCTCTCCTGGGATTCGGGCATCTCCTGCGCCACTTCGCCGATGCGCCAGCGCGGCGGCACGCCGAGATCGCCCGCGTCGGCGTGCAGCCGGCCGGCCAGCAGCGAGAAGAGCGACGACTTGCCGGCGCCGTTGCGGCCCACGAGGCCGACCTTCTCGCCGGGCTGGATGGTGAGGCTGGCGCGATCGAGGACGAGCTTGCTGCCGCGGCGAAGGGAGAGCTGGGTCAGGACGAGCATGCGGCCATTTTCGCCGCCTAGCCGGGCAGGGCGGCGCGCTCGATCAGGACGACCCGGTCGGCGCCGCCGCTCGTTTCCAGCCAGGCGCATTCGAGGCGCGGGAAGGCGCGCTCGAAGTGCCGCCGCTCGTGCCCGATCTCGAGCACCAGCACGCCTTCGTCGCTCAGCTGCGCCTTCGCCTCTGCGACGACGCGGCGGACGAGGTCCATGCCGTCGGCACCGCCGGCGAGCGCGAGGCGCGGCTCGGCCCGGTACTCGGGAGGCAGCGCGGCCATGCTGGCGTCGTTAACGTACGGCGGGTTGCAGAGGATCAGGTCGTAGGGACCGCGCACCTTCTCGAACAGGTCCGACTCGACGACGGTGATGCGGTCCTCGAGACGATGCCGGGCGACGTTGATGCGCGCGATCTCGAGCGCCGGCGCGGAGATGTCGGACGCATCGACGACCACCTCGGGGTAGACCATGGCGGCGAGCACGGCCAGGCTGCCGTTGCCCGTGCACAGGTCGAGCACCCGCCGTGTCCGCTCCGACAGCCACGCATCGAGCGTTCCGGTCTCCTCGACGTCGACCAGCAGCTCGGCGATGAAGGAGCGCGGGACGATCGCCCGCTCGTCGACCGTGAAGGGGATGTCCTGCAGCCACGCCTCGCGCGTGAGGTAGGCGGCGGGGAGGCGCGTCTCGATCCGCCGCTCGATCAGCGCCTCGACTTTCGCCCGGTCCGCCGCGCTGACGTCCCGCCTGCCTTGTACTTCGAGGGCATCGAGCGGCAGGCCGAGCGCCCACGTCACCAGCCAGGCCGCCTCGTCGAAGGCATTGGCGGTGCCGTGCCCGAACGAGACGCCGGCCCGCTTCAGGCGCTCCGCCTGCGCCACCACCAGCTCGACGAGCGTCATCGCAGCAGCTGCTCGAGCGTCGCCCGGTAGACGTTCTTCAGCACGTCGAGGCTGGCGATGTCGACGCATTCGTCGATCTTGTGGATGCTTTCGTTGACCGGCCCGAGCTCGACGACTTCCTTGCAGAGACGCGAGATGAAGCGGCCGTCGGACGTGCCGCCGGTCGTCGACAGCGCCGTGTCGACGCCGGCATGGGTGCGGATGGCGGCGGCCAGCGCCTCGCTGAGCGCTGCCGGCTCGCTCAGGAACGGCTCGCCGCCGAGCCGCCAGGCGATGTCGAAGCGCTCGCCGTGCTTCGCGACGATGGCCTCGAGCCGCGCCTTCAGCGACTCGGGCGTCGACTCGGTGCTGAAGCGGAAGTTGAAATCGACGACGAGCTCGCCCGGGATGACGTTGCCGGCGCCCGTGCCGGCGTGGATGTTCGACATCTGCCAGGACGTGGGCAGGAAATGCGCGTTGCCGCGGTCCCATTCGACGGCCACGAGCTCGGCGAGGATCGGCGCTGCCGCGTGGATCGGGTTGTTCGCCAGCTGCGGGTAGGCGATGTGGCCCTGCACGCCGTGGATGCGGAGCCTGCCCGACAGGGTGCCGCGGCGGCCGTTCTTGATGGTGTCGCCGAGGCGCTCGACCGACGTCGGCTCGCCGACGATGCAGTAGTCGAGCGCAATGCCTTGCGCCGTCAGCCAGTCGCAGACCCGCGCCGTGCCGTCCGTCGAGGGACCTTCCTCGTCGCTCGTGATGAGGAAGGCGAGGCTGCCGGCGTGCTGCGGGCACGCGGCGACGAATTCCTCCGCGGCGACGACCATGGCCGCGATCGAGCTCTTCATGTCGGCGGCGCCGCGGCCGTACAGCTTGCCGTCGCGTCGTGTCGGCACGAAGGGGTCGCTGCTCCAGGCCTCGAGCGGGCCGGTGGGCACGACGTCGGTGTGGCCGGCGAAGACGAGGCGCTTGCCGGCCGGATGGCCTCCGGGCCGTTCCGCCCACAGGTTGCTGACCCGGGCCGAGTCCCGGCCGAACGGCAGGTGCGTGCAGGTGAAGCCGAGCGCGCGCAGGCGCGCGGCGATCAGGTCCTGGCAGCCGGCGTCGTCGGGCGTGACCGAAGGCCGCGCGACCAGTTGCTCAGCGAGGCTCAGCGTCGCCGACACGGCATGAAGCGAAGGCTAGAAGCGGCGGAAATTCGACGCCGTCCCGGCCGTCTCCTCCGGACGCACGTCGATCGTGATCTCGGTGAAGCTGGGCTGGTCGTCGTTGTCTTCCTTCTTCGGCACGATGCGCGAGACCGGCGTCATGTCGTTCTGCAGGCGCCACATCAGGTTGGTCGGCGAGTCGGCGTAGGCCAGGCCTTCGTCGCGGGTGATGAGGTTCTGCGTGATCATCCGCGCGAGATCCTGCTCGAAGGTCTGCGAGCCCTCGGCCAGCGACTTCTCCATCGATTCCTTGACGCCGCTGAAGTCGCCGCGTTCGATCAGCTCCTGGATCAGCTTGGTGTTGAGCAGCACCTCGACCGCGGGGACGCGGCCGCCGGCGACGCTGCGCACCAGGCGCTGCGACACCACCGAGCGCAGGCCGGCGGCGAGGTCGGCGAGGAGCGCCGGGCGTGCCTCCGGCGTGTAGAAGGACAGGATCCGGCCGAGCGCGTGATAGCTGTTGTTGGCGTGCAGCGTCGAGAGCACCAGGTGGCCGGACAGCGCGTACGAGATGGCCGCGGTCATGGTTTCGCGGTCGCGGATCTCGCCGATCATGATGCAGTCGGGCGCCTGGCGCAGCGCCGTCTTGAGGCCGATCTGCAGGCTCTGCGTGTCGCGGCCCACTTCGCGCTGGTTGACGACCGACTTCTTGTTGTTGAACAGGAACTCGATCGGATCCTCGATGGTGAGGATGTGCCCGGCCATCTGCTGGTTGCGCTGCTCGAGCATCGAGGCCAGCGTGGTGCTCTTGCCCGCCCCCGTCGCGCCCACCATCAGGATCAGGCCGCGCTTTTCCAGCACCAGCTGGTTGAGGATCGACGGGACGTTGAGGCTCTCGAGCGACGGGATGTCGAAGGGAATGCAGCGGAAGACGGCGGCGATGGTGCCGCGCTGCTTGAAGCCCGACAGGCGGAAGCTGCCGACGCCGGGGAGGCCGACGCCGACGTTGAGCTCGCCGGTGTCCTCGAGCTCCTCGAGCTGGCTCGGCGTCAGCAGCTCGGCGAGCAGCTGGCGCGGCTGGGCATGCGTGAGCGGCTGGTCCGACAGCTGCAGCAGTTGGCCGTTGATCTTGATCAGGATCGGCGAGCTGGCCGACAGGTACACGTCGGACGCGCCCTTCTCCGACATCAGCCGGAGCACGCGCTCCATGTTCCCCGCGCTCATGACCGTTCCTTCATGCCCGCTCCCTCAGCTTCGCAGCAGTTCGTTGATGCTCGTCTTGGCTCGCGTCTGCGCGTCGACGCGCTTGACGATGACCGCGCAGTAGAGGCTGTGGCTGCCGTCGGCGCTCGGCAGGTTGCCGCTCACGACGACGGAGCCGGCGGGGATGCGGCCGTAGCTCACCTGGCCGGTGGCACGGTCGTAGATCTTGGTGCTCTGGCTGATGTAGACGCCCATCGAGACGACCGAGTTCTCCTCGACGATCACGCCCTCGACGATTTCGGAGCGGGCGCCGATGAAGCAGTTGTCCTCGATGATGGTCGGGTTGGCCTGCATCGGCTCGAGCACGCCGCCGATGCCGACGCCGCCCGAAAGATGCACGTTCCTGCCGATCTGCGCGCACGAGCCCACGGTGACCCAGGTGTCGACCATCGCGCCCTCGTCGACGTAGGCCCCGATGTTGACGTAGCTCGGCATCATCACGACGTTGCGGGCCAGGAACGAGCCGCGCCGGGCGACCGCCGGCGGCACGACGCGGACGCCGCTCGCCTTCATCGCCGCTTCGTCCCAGCCGCCGAACTTGGTCGGGACCTTGTCGTAGAACGCCAGCTCGCCGGCGTGCACGGGGATGTTGTCGCTGAGGCGAAAGCTCAGCAACACCGCCTTCTTGACCCACTGATTGACGCTCCACTCGCCGACGCCGCGCCGCTCCGCGACGCGGAGGGTGCCGGCGTCGAGCCCGGCGATCACCTCGTCGACCGCCTTGCGGATCTCGGGGCTGTTGACGGGATCCAGCTCGTTTCGGCCTTCCCAGGCCAGCTCGATCGTGCTTTGCAGTGCTTGTGTCATGGGTGTCTCGGATTGTAGGGAGGGGTTGCGCGGCAGCCCTCGCGGGCGGCGTCGCAGGGCGGCACTTTTGCCCACAAAGGAAGTCGCCGCGCGCGCCGTTGCCGGCATGCCGCGAGTGTCGGTCACCCGACCCCATTCAGGGTGGACGTCGGCACGCGCCCGCAAGGCTCCCCGCCCTTGACGCGGGGGGTGCCCCTGACCATCATTCCGCCCTGTTCAAACGAGAGGAGTACGGACATGGCTGGCCTCGATGTACCTGCGTCGCTCACCGCCGAATCCTGGAACGGGAAGGCCGGCGGGCTCGACAAGTCGAAGAGCGCCGCCAAGACGACGCTCGCCAACAGCCTGAAGGCGCTGCAGGCCGACGTCAAGGGCGCCAGGTGGACGCTGCTCGACATCGACAAGCTCGGCTCTGCCAAGGAGCTCGACGATCGGATGAAGGAGCTGGAGGCGGAGAAGAAGGCTGCCACCGAAAAGGTCGGCAAGCAGATCGCGGCCGTGCTCAAGGCGGTCGAGAGCTGCAACGGCAAGGACATCGACAAGAAGGCTGCCGACGCACTGAAGTCCATCAAGGCGGAGGCCCCGGCGCAGAAGGGCGCCGTCGAAGCCAAGTTCAGCGCTGCGATCGCGGCCGTGGCGCAGAAGCTGAAGACCCTGCCGAAGGCGCCGGCGAAGACGCCCGCGCCCACCGCCGCCAGCCCCACGGCGGCGAAGAAGGCCCAGGGCATGGCCAAGACGTACCGCAAGCTCGGGCTCGAGGCAATCATGAAGGCGCGCATGAAGCCGCAGATGAAGCCTTCGCGGTTCATGGTCGTCGAGTTCGAGAAGTCGGCGCTCTTCTACATGGGCATGAAGTACGACAAGGCGAAGACGCAGGAAGCGTTGAAGGCGCTGTGTCCGAACGAGAAGTTCAAGAAGACCTATGTCGACCCGAACAGCAAGGTGATCTGGGAAAAGGGCGTCCTGACGCTGGTCAGCAACAAGATCCCGCCCAAGTTCGCCACCAAGCTGACGCGCTCCAGCAAGCTCATCCTCGGCAGGGGAATGAAGATCCGCATGCGGACGGAAGCCGGCGAGGCGGTCGAGCCCGAAGGCGCGGCGGCCGACGAGATGTCGGAAGCCGATCTGAAGGCCGAACTGGCGAAGATGGCCGGTGACGCCGACGTCGAGGAGGACGAGGACGACGTCAGCCCGGACAGCGTCGAGGACGATGGCGACGACGACCAGCCGGCGGCCGCGCAGGCGCCCGCCCAGGCCGGCACCGCGGCCAAGTCGGCAGGCGCGGCCGCCAAGCCCGCCGCCGCCGCGGCGCCGGCGAACCCGGCCCTGGCCACCGCCCGCAAGCAGTGGGTCGACACGCGCACTGCGGCCAAGACCGAGATCGACGGACTGTTCGCGGAGATCGGCAAGCTGTACGGCGCCGGCCAGGAGGCTCAGCTCGACGCCGCCCGCAAGACCCTGGACACCTGCATGAACGTGCTCGGCAAGCTCGACACCGAGCTCGATGCCTTGCTGGTCGCGAAGGACACCAACGAGCGGGCGCAGAAGATGGCGCGGGCCCGCTCGACGGCCGACACCCTCATCAACTTCGTGCAGTCGAACAAGGTGATGACCAGCCTCGACGACAACGAGGTGCGCAAGATCACGGCCGCGAAGAAGATCACGAGCAGCCTCGCGGAGGTCAGAAGGGCGCTGTCCTGACGCCGCCGCCCCGGTGAGCCGACGACAGGGCGCTGCGGCGCCCTTCGTCCTTCAGGACGCGGCCACTCCGCGGGCGGTCATGCCGATGCCGGCGGGCGCGGCAAGCAGCGGCACGGCCGGCTTCCATCCCTTGGCTCGATGCTCGGCGACGATGTTCGTGTAGATGCCGCCGCGCACGTTCCAGCGGGCGGCGATGCGCGCGTAGCGCGGCCGGGTCGCGGCGACGATGTCGTCGAGGATGGCGTTGGTGACCTTCTCGTGAAAGGCGCCTTCGTCGCGGTAGCTCCAGAAGTAGAGCTTGAGGCTCTTCAGCTCGATGCAGAGCCGGTCCGCGACCATGTCGATGGTGAAGCGCGCGAAGTCCGGCTGGCCGGTGAGCGGGCAGTTGCAGGTGAACTCCGGGACCTCGAACTGGATGACGTAGTCCCGCTCCGGCGTCGGGTTCGGGAAGACGTCCAGCTGCTTTCTCGGTGCGGTGGGAGGCGAGTCCGGCGCCTCGCGGCGCGAGACGATGGTGTCGGTTCGGGGGGTCCGGGCCATGCGGAAAGCGCCTCGCGGCAGCTCGAGAAAGGAAGGTCGCGATGCTATCATCCGGGCGCTCGACGCCTGCCTTCGACGGCCTTTTTTCTGAACTAGATCAATAACTTACGGCGCCTTGTCGCCGTATTCCATGCGCCTCAACTCGATCAAGCTCTCGGGCTTCAAGTCGTTCGTCGAACCGACTCAATTCCAGCTCCCCGGTCAGCTCGTCGGCGTCGTCGGCCCGAACGGCTGCGGCAAGTCCAACGTCATCGATGCCGTCCGCTGGGTGCTCGGCGAAAGCAAGGCCAGCGAGTTGCGCGGCGAGTCGATGCAGGACGTCATCTTCAACGGCTCCAGCCTGCGAAAGCCTGCCGGGCGCGCCAGCGTCGAGCTGACCTTCGACAACGGCGACGGCCGCGCCGGCGGGCCCTGGGGCCGTTTCGCCGAGATCGCCGTCAAGCGAGTCCTGACGCGCGACGGCACGAGCAGCTACCACATCAACGGCCAGCCGGTGCGTCGTCGCGACGTGCAGGACGTGTTCCTCGGCACGGGTCTCGGCCCGCGTGCCTACGCGATCATCGGCCAGGGCACGATCTCGCGGATCATCGAGAGCAAGCCCGAGGAGCTTCGGCTGTTCCTCGAGGAGGCAGCCGGCGTCTCGAAGTACAAGGAGCGCCGGCGCGAGACCGAGGGCCGTCTCAGGGACACGCGCGAGAACCTGACCCGCGTCGAGGACATCCTCCGCGAGCTGAACCAGAACCTCGAGAAGCTCGAGAGCCAGGCCGAAGTGGCCGGGCGCTATCGAAGCCTGCAGCAGGAGGCGCAGCAGAAGCAGCACCAGCTCTGGTTCCTGCGCCACCGCGACGCCGCGCGCGAGGAGGAGCGTGTCCGCCAGGCGGCGATCGCCGCGGTGCTCGCGCTCGAAGCGGAAAGCGCGGCGCTGCGCCAGGCCGAGGCCGAGCTCGAGTCGATCCGGCAGGCGCACTACGCCGCCAACGACGCGCTGCACGCGGCGCAGGGCGTCCTCGGCCACGCGGCGCTGGAGGTGAGCCGGCTCGAGGAGCGCATCCGCTACATCGCGGAGCAGCGCGCGCGGATCGCGCGCCAGCGCGCCGACCTGGAAGTGCAGAGCGCCGCCTGGCGCACGCGCGCGTCCGAAGCCGGCGACGAGCGCGAGCGCCTCGCCGCGCAGATCGCCGCTGCCGAGCAGGCGGCATCCGACCTCACCGCGCAGATCGAGGCACAGGGCGCCGTGGTCGCGTCTGCGGAAGAACGGCTGCGCAAGGCGGAGGGCGAGAGCGGGCAGCAGCGCAGCGTCGTCGCCACGGCGCAGCAGCACATCCAGGTCGCCGCCGCCGAGGGCCGCGGCATCGACGAGCGCCTGGCCGAAGCCAGCGCTCGGCGCGATCGCCTGCTCGCCGAGGAGAAGGGCCTGGCCGACGTCGACCTGAGCGGCATCGAGGCAGCGCGGCGCAGCGTCGCCGAGGCCGATGCGCGCGTGCTCGCGGCGCAGGCCGAGGTCGCACGCTGGCAGGAGCGCATCCCGGGCCTCGAGGACGAGCGCCGCCTTCGCCAGGCCAGCCGCGACAGCGAGGGCCGGCGCCACGCCGACCTCTCGGCGCGCCTGGCCGCCCTGCAGGCCCTCCAGGAGAAGGTGCAGGTCGAGGACAAGGTCAAGCCGTGGCTGGCCCGGCACGGGCTGGAGACGCTCGCCGGCCTGTGGACGCGCGTGCGCATCGAGCCGGGCTGGGAAGCGGCGCTCGAGTCGGCGCTGCGCGAGCGCTTGAGCGCGCTGGAGGTCGGCCGGCTCGACACCGTCCGTGCCTTCGCTGCCGACGCGCCACCGGCGCGCCTGGCGTTCTTCACGGCCACCGCCGCACCAGCGGCGCGGACGCAGCGCTCGCTGCCGCGCCTGGCCGACCTGCTGCACCTCGGCGATTCGAGCCTCGCCGCGCTGCTCGGCGACTGGCTCGAAGGGGTCTACACCGCCGACGACTTCGACAGCGCGCTCGCGGCCCGCTCGACCCTCGCCCACGGCGAGATCATCATGACGCGCGAAGGCCACTCGGTGAGCCAGTTCGCGGTGAGCTTCTACGCGCCCGACTCCGAGCAGGCTGGCCTGCTGGCGCGCGCGCAGGAGATCGAGAACCTCGAGCGGCAGACGCGTGCCCAGGCGCACATCGCCGACGACGCGCGGGTGCAGCTGGGCCGCGCGGAGGCGGCCAGCGTTGAAGCCGCCGCCCAGCTCGCCGCGGCGCAGCGCGACGCCGCCCGGCAGCAGTCGCTCGGCCATCAGCAGCACGTGGAGCTGCTGCGTCTGGAGCAGCTCGAGGCGCAGACGCGGCAACGGCGCGATCAGCTCGGCGAGGAGCGCGGCGGCCTCGACGCCGAGCTCGCCGAGCTGACGGCCCGGCGCAGCGCCAGCGAAGCGCGTTTCGAGTCGCTGGACGGCGAGCTCGCCGTGGCGCAGGAAAGGCATGCCGAGCTCGACGACCTCGTGCTCGCGGCACGGCGCACGCTCGAGGCCGAGCGGGTGGCCCTGCGCGATCTGGAGCGGCGGCTCCAGGAGGCGCGCTTCGAGCTGCGCGCGGCCGGCGCCCGCGGCAGCGAGCTCGAGAGGGCCATCGACACCGCGCGCCAGCAGCTCGAGGCGAACCGCGTTGCCGACGCCGCCCTCGCCGACGAGCACTCGCGCCTGGCGGATGCGTCGGCCGACGAGGAGCTCCAGGCCGCCCTGGCGACGAAGCTCGAGCGCGAGCGGGCGCTCGGCGAGAGGCGCAGCCAGTACGACGACCTCGCGCAGCGGCTGCGCGCCGCCGACGAGAAGCGCCTCGGCCACGAGCAGGCCCTGGTGCCGCTGCGCGACAGGGTCATCGCTTTGCAGCTCGAGGAGCAGGCGGCGAAGCTCGGCGGCGCGCAGTACCTGGAGCAGCTCGAGCAGGCCGGCGCCGACCGCGCGGCGGTGGCCCGCTCGGTCGAGGAGCAGGGCGTCAAGCTCGCCGGCCTGCAGGGTCGCATCGACGCACTGAACCGCGACATCGAGGCGCTGGGCGCGGTCAACCTGGCGGCGCTGGAGGAGCTGACGTCGGCGCGCGAGCGCAAGGGCTTCCTCGATGCCCAGAACGGCGACCTTCGCGAGGCCATGTCGACGCTCGAGGACGCGATCCGAAAGATCGACCTCGAGACGCGCGAGCTGCTCGGCACGACCTTCGACCAGGTCAACGACCACTTCGGCCGCATGTTCCCGACCCTCTTCGGCGGCGGCAACGCCCGCCTCGTCATGACCGGCGACGAGATCCTCGACGCCGGCGTGCAGGTGATGGCGCAGCCGCCGGGCAAGAAGAACAGCTCCATCCACCTGCTGTCGGGCGGCGAGAAGGCGCTCACCGCGATCGCCCTCGTCTTCGCCATCTTCCAGCTCAACCCGGCGCCGTTCTGCCTGCTCGACGAGGTCGACGCGCCGCTCGACGACGCCAACACCGAGCGCTACGCCAAGCTCGTCAACGAGATGGCCAAGAGCACCCAGTTCCTGTTCATCAGCCACAACCGCATCGCCATGGAGATGGCCGAGCAGCTCATCGGCGTGACCATGCAGGAGCAGGGCGTGTCGCGCATCGTCACCGTCGACATGCCCGGCGCGATCCGTCTGGCCGAAGCCGCGTAGCGCCGGGCGCACGGCCATGAGCACGCTGATGGTGGCTCTCGCATCCCTCGGCGGCGTGGTCCTGGCCGGGGTGGTCGCGCACGGTGCGTGGCAGGCACGGCGGGCCGGTCCGAAGCGCGCCACGCCGGCAGTGCGCGAGGAACCCACCGCGTCGGCGAGCGGCCCCGGCGGCGAGCCGGCGCTGGTCGGTGAGCCGCCGCCGCTGGCCGACGACAACGAGCCCGGCCTGGCGGTGGCGCGACGTCCGTCCCGCCGCATGCCGCTGCAGCTCGACGCCCTGATCGACGCCTTCGCTCCGATTGCGCTCGAGGCGCCCATCCTCGGCGAGACGGTGCTCGCGCACCTGCCGTCGAAGCGCCACGTCGGCAGCAAGCTGGTGCTCGTCGAAGGGCTGAACGTCGCGACGGGCCACTGGGAGGCGCCGGCCGCGGGCGAGCGCTACGCCGAGCTGCAGGCAGGCGTCCAGCTGGCGAGCCGCACCGGAGCGCTGAACGAGATCGAGTACTCCGAGTTCGTGCAGCGCATGCAGGAATTCGCCGACGCGATCGGCGCCGGCATCGATCCGCCCGACATGCTCGAGGTCATGGCCCAGGCGCGCGAGCTCGATGCCTTCGCGAGCCAGCACGACGCCCAGCTCGCGGTCCATCTGCATGCGCGCGGCGCGGCGTGGAGCATCGGCTATGTCCAGCAGCACGCACGCCGGCACGGCTTCGTTCCCGGCGTCGTGCCCGGCCGGCTCGTCTATCCGTCGACCGAGGAGGGCGCGCCGCCGGTGCTGACGCTGACCTTCGACTCGCAGGCGGCGCTCGCCGACGAGCCCGATCGCGCCGCCGTGCGCGACGTCACGCTGTCCTTCGACGTGCCGCAGACCGATCCGGCGGCGGAGCCGTTCAAGGCCTGGCAGGCGGCGGCCCAGGCGCTCGCCGTCGGCATGGACGCGGCCATCGTCGACGACAACGGCCAGCCGCTGAGCAGCGATGGCTTCGCGATGATCGGCAACGAGCTCGCCGCGCTCTACGAAGCGCTGCAGGCGCACGATCTCGCCGCCGGCTCGGCGGCGGCCCGGCGTCTCTTCAGCTGAGGAAGCCGCCGTGGCCATGTCGCATGCGTTCCTCGGTGTCGATCTTCCGGTCGTTCAGGCACCGATGGCCGGTGCGCAGGGCAGCGCATTGGCCATCGCGGTGAGCCGGGCCGGCGGTCTGGGTTCCCTGCCCTGCGCCATGCTCGAGCCGGAGGCCATGCGCGCCGAGCTGGCGGCGATCCGCGCCGCGACCGACCGGCCGTTCAACGTCAACTTCTTCTGTCATGCGCAGCCGGCGGCCGACGCCGATCGCGAGGCGGGATGGCGGGCGGCGCTCGCCCCCTACTACCGCGAGTACGGCATCGATCCGCAGGACATCCCGGCCGCGCCCGGCCGCCTGCCGTTCAGCGCCGCCGCGGCGGAGGTGCTCGACGCCGTCCGGCCACCCGTCGTGAGCTTTCATTTCGGCCTGCCGGAAGCGGCGCTCCGGGCGCGGGTCCGCGCGTTGGGGGCGCTGATCCTCGCGACGGCGACGACGGTGGACGAGGCGCTCTGGCTCGAGCGCCACGGCGTCGACGCGATCGTCGCCCAGGGCTGGGAGGCCGGTGGGCACCGCGGCCACTTCCTCTCCGACGATCTCCTGCTGCAGCCCGGCACGCTGGCCCTGGTGCCGCAGGTCGTCCGCGCCGTGCGCGTACCGGTGATCGCGGCCGGCGGGATCGCCGACGCCGCGGGAGTCCGGGCCGTGCTGGCGCTCGGCGCCGTCGCGGCGCAGGTCGGCACGGCCTACCTGCTGTGCCCCGAGGCGACGACGCATCCGGCGCACCGTGCCGCCCTTGTCGGCCCGATGGCGCAGCGCACCGCCGTGACCAACCTCTACACCGGCCGACCGGCGCGCGGCATCGAGAATCGCCTGATGCGCGAGATCGGCCCGCTGAGCCCGCTCGCGCCGGCATTCCCGCTCGCGACCGCGGCGCTCGCGCCCTTGCGCACCGCGGCGCTGAAGGACGGCAAGGCCGACTTCATGCCGCTCTGGTGCGGCCAGAACGCCAGCGGCTGCCGGCCGGTTCCCGCGGCCGAGCTGACCCATGGCCTCGCCGGCGTCTGAGCCGGCGAAGCCGCGGCAGGCGCAAGGACCGGCGCGGGGCGACGCGGCGGCTCGCGCGGCCGAGCTGCGCGAGCGCCTGGCCCGCCATGCGCACGAGTACTACGTGCTCGATGCGCCGAGCATCCCCGACGCCGACTACGACGCCTTGTTCCAGGAGCTGCAGGCGATCGAGGCCGCGCACCCCGAGCTGCGCACGGACGAGTCGCCGACGGCGCGCATCATCGGCGCGGTGCTCGAGGGCCTGCGGCCGGTTCGCCATGCGCTGCCCATGCTGTCGATCGACACCGAGACCGACACCACGGCGACGGGTGCCGAAAAGTTCGACCAGCGCATCCGCAGGCTGCTCGGCCTGGGCGACAGCGACCCGCCGGTCGCCTACTGCGCCGAGCTGAAGTTCGATGGCCTGGCGATCAACCTGCGCTACGAGGGCGGCCGGCTGGTCCAGGCCGCGACACGCGGCGACGGCGAGACCGGCGAGGACGTGACGCACACCGTCGGCACGATCGCCAGCGTGCCCAAGCGGCTGCGCGGCGTGCACGCGGACGTGCTCGAGATCCGCGGCGAGGTCTTCATGCGCCGCGACGACTTCGAGGCGCTCAACGAGCGGCAGCGCCAGCTCATCGCGGCCGGCGCGAAGGGGGAGAAGACCTTCGTCAACCCGCGCAACGCCGCCGCCGGCGCGGTGCGCCAGCTCGATGCGAGCGCCGCCGCCCGCCGGCCCTTGAGCTTCTTCGCCTATGGCCTCGGCGAGGTCAGCGGCTGGGTGCCGCCGCCGACCCAGACCGAGCTTCTGGCTGCGCTCGAGCGGATGGGCGCGCCGGCGAGCCCGGGGCACGAGCGGGTCGAGGGCGCGGCCGGCCTCGTCGCCTTCCACGACCGCGTCGCGGCGGCGCGCGACGCACTGCCCTACGACATCGACGGCGTCGTCTACAAGGTCGACGACCGCGCGCTGCAGGACAGGCTCGGCTTCAAGTCGCGCGAGCCGCGCTGGGCCGTCGCGCAGAAGTACCCGGCGCAGGAGCGGACCACCGTGCTGCGCGGCATCGAGGTGCAGGTCGGCCGCACCGGCAAGCTGACGCCGGTGGCGAAGCTGGAGCCGGTCTTCGTCGGCGGCACGACGGTTTCCAACGCCACCCTGCACAACGAGGACGAGGTCCGCCGCAAGGACGTCCGCATCGGCGACACGGTGATCGTGCGTCGCGCCGGCGACGTGATCCCGGAGATCGTCGGCGTCGTCGCCGAGCGGCGCCCGAAGGACGTCGGGCCGCCGTACGACCTGCGCGCCCAGCTCGGCGGCGCCTGCCCGGTCTGCGGCAGCGCCATCGTCCGGGAGGAAGGCGAGGTCGACTGGCGCTGCAGCGGCGGCCTGTTCTGCGCGGCGCAGCGCAAGCACGCGATCCTGCACTTCGCCGGCCGTCGCGCTCTCGACATCGAGGGGCTCGGCGAGCGCATCGTCGACCAGCTCGTCGAGTCGGGGCAGGTCGGGACCTTGCCGGACCTGTACCGCCTCACCCAGGCGCAGCTCGAGGGCCTGGACCGCATGGGCGGGAAGAGCGCGGCCAACCTCGTCGCCCGCATCGACGCGAGCAAGCACACGACGCTGGCGAGGTTCCTCTATGCGCTCGGCATCCGCCACGTCGGCGAGTCCACGGCCAAGGACCTGGCGCTGCACTTCGGCAACCTCGACCGGCTCATGTCGGCCTCGCTCGAGCAGCTGCTCGAAGTCGCCGACGTCGGGCCGACCGTCGCCGCAAGCGTGCACGCTTTCTTCCAGGAAGCGCACAACGTCGCCGTGATCGACGGACTGCGCCGGGCCGGGTTGCATTGGGACGAGCACGAGGGCCGCGCCGGCGCCGTGCCGCTGCCGCTCGCCGGCAAGACCTTCGTGCTGACCGGCGCCCTGCCGACCCTGAGCCGCGACGAGGCGAAGGACCTGCTGGAGGCGCGCGGCGCCAGGGTGGCCGGCTCGGTGTCGAAGAAGACGGACTACGTCGTCGCCGGTGCCGAGGCCGGCTCGAAGCTGGCCAGGGCCGAGGCGCTCGGCATTCCGGTCCTCGACGAAGCCGGCCTGAGGGCCCTGCTCGACGCGGATTGACGGCCGTTGCTTCGGCCGGCCCCGGGGCACGAGAATCGCTGACCCCCACCGCCGAAGGTCTCGTCATGGCCGTCTCCGAAAGCGAGAAGCTGTTCAGGAAGATCAAGCTGGTCGCCGACCAGATCGCCAAGATCCGGGCCGTGCTCGATCGCCGATGGAAGGATCTCGCGACGCGGCTCGAGGCCGCGATCAAGGCGAAGGACCGCGACAAGATCGAGTTCTTCCTGAGCGCGCTCGACGGCCGCATCAAGGAGGTGTCGAAGACGCTGCAGGCGGCGCGCGTCGCGATGGGCGACGTTCGCGAGCTGCAGCTGGACGAGGACTTCGTCGCCGGCAACGCCGTCGAGATGGAGGAGTACGTCTCCATCCTCAGCGGGGCGGTGAAGAGCCTCACGGCCCAGTTCGCCGAGGGCAAGAAGCTGCAGAACCAGGCCCAGGCGGCGGCCGAGTCCGCCACCGACGCGGCCGGCAACGCCACCGCCCTGCAGGCCGAGCTCGAGACGGCGATGAACGACGCGAAAGGCGCGTTCTCGGCGCTGTTCAAGAAGGCCGACGCGATCCAGGTGCGCGCCGCCGCGGCGCTCAAGGCGCGCGACGCCAAGGCGCTGGCCAGGGCGAAGGCGGAGTACGACGCGCTCGGCATCGACGTCCAGCTCATGCTGCACGAGGGCCTCCTCAAGCGGGTCAAGGAGCTGGGCGCGAGCGCCGGCTCGAAGGAGTACGCGCCGGACGTCCAGGCGCAGCTCAAGGACGGCGCCAAGGACCTCATGAACCAGGCGGTGGGCGTGAACGTCTACGTCGATCAGCTGAAGCTCGGCGTGCAGCGGATGAAGGCCATGGCCATCGAGGCGCCCGACAGCGCGAAGGCGGCGAAGCTCCTCTCGCTCGATCGGGCCGCCGAGGAGATGCTGAAGAAGGTGCTCGCCGGCCCGGCCGCCGGTCTCGAGCCCGGCCTCGAGCAGATCGGCAGGAAGCTCGACCCGAAGCAGAAGGGCAAGGACATGCTGGCGAAGCTGCGGAGCGCCGGCATCCTCTGACCCGGGGCCGCCGTGAGCACGCAGGCGGGGCTCCCGAAGTGGCTGCAGCGGTCCCGGCGTGCCGCCGCGGCCGAGCCGCTGTCGCCGCGAGCGCCGCTGCTGCTGAGCGGGCACCAGGCGCCGATCGGCAGCATCGAGCCGTCGCTGGCGGAGCGTCTCGCTCGCGCCGGGCTGCCGATCGGGGACGGCGCGAGCGGATGGGTGATCACCGCACCGGCGCCGGCCTCGCTCGCCGCGATCGCCCGCTGGCTGCATGCCGCGGGCGTGTGCAGCCGCTGGCGCGACGAGCTGCTGCCGGTCCGCGACGACGCCGGCGCGGGCATGGCAGCGGTCGAGCGCAGCGTCGTCCGCGCCCTCGGAATCCGGACCTTCGCCGTGCACCTCGTCGGCAGCACCCCCGAGGGTCGGGTCTGGGTGCAGCAGCGCGCGTTCGACAAGGCCACCGACCCCGGCGCATGGGACACGCTCGTCGGCGGCCTCGTCGGCGTCGACGAGACGACGGAGACCGCGCTGGCCCGCGAAGCCGCGGAGGAAGCGGGCCTGGCGCTGGCGCAGCTCGATGCGCTCACGCGCGCCGGCCGGGTCGCCGTGCGGCGGCCGGTGCCGGACGGCTTCATGGCGGAGGACATCGAGGTCTTCCACGCCGTCGTGCCTCGCGGCGTCGAGCCGATCAACCGGGACGGCGAGGTCGAGCGCTTCGAGTGCCTCGACGCCGAAGCGCTGCACGCACGCCTTGCCGCGGGAGCCTTCACGCTCGAAGCCGAGCTCGTCTTCGGTGTGCTCGTGGAGCAGGGCACGCTGGCCGGCCGCCCGTCCGGCCGACGCGGCGAAGAGGGCGGCGCCGGCGCGCCGGGAAAACGGGCGCGGTAGACTGATTTCATGCCCGCCTCGACTGCCCTCTCGCACCTCACCGTCATCGACCTGACGCGCGTGCGCGCCGGGCCGACCGCGGTGCGCCAGCTCGCCGACTGGGGTGCCCAGGTGATCAAGGTCGAGATGCCGCCGGCGATGGACGACGGCGACGGCATCGGCGGCCCGCGCGAGGACAGCGATTTCCAGAACGTGCACCGCAACAAGCGCGGCATGACGCTGAACCTGAAGTCGCCCGAAGGCGTGGCCATCCTCAAGCGGCTGGTCGAGCGCGCCGACGTGCTGGTCGAGAACTACCGTCCGGACGTCAAGCGCAAGCTCGGCATCGACTACGAGACGCTCTCGGCGATCAACCCGCGCCTGGTCTACGGCAGCATCTCCGGCTACGGCGAGGACGGACCGTACCGGCTGCGGCCGGGCTTCGACCAGATCGCCCAGGGCATGGGCGGCCTGATGTCGATCACCGGACTGCCGGGCCAGGGGCCGGTGCGCGTCGGCATTCCCATCGCCGATCTCTGCGCCGGCATCTTCTGCGCGCACGGGATCATGGTGGCGCTGCTGGAGCGCGAGAAGTCCGGGCGCGGGCAGTGGGTGCGGTCGTCGCTGCTGCAGGCCCAGCTCTTCATGCTCGACTTCCAGGCCGCGCGCTGGCTGATGAAGGGCGAGGTCCCCAAGCAGGCGGGCAACAACCATCCCACCTCCATCCCCACGGGCGTGTACCGCACGCGCGACGGCCACATGAACCTGGCGGTCTCCGGCGGCCGGATCTGGCTCCGCTTCTGCGAGGCGCTCGGCGCGCCGGAGCTGGCCGCGCATCCCGACTACGCGACGTCCGGCGAGCGCTCGAAGAACCGCGACCGGCTGCACGCCGAGATCGAGAGCCGGCTCCTCGCGCGCGACACGGCCGACTGGGTCGCCCTCTTCAACGAGGCCGGCGTGCCGAGCGGTCCGATCTACTCGGTCGACCAGGCCTTCGCCGACCCGCAGGTGCAGCACCTCGGCATCGTCCAGAAGGTCGGCGACGTGCCGTACCTGGGCCAGCCGGTGACGCTGAGCCGCACCCCGAGCCACGTCGCCAGCCACCCGCCGGCGCAGGGCGAGCACACCGACGGCGTGCTGCGCGATCTCGGCTATGGCGACGCCGAGATCGAGCGTTTCAAGAGCCAGGGCATCGTCTGAGGAGACCCCGTGCCGAGCGACAAGATGATCTCGAAGGTGGAAGACGGCGTCGGCTGGATGATCTTCAACAACCCCGAGCGCCACAACGCGATCTCGCTCGAGATGTGGGAGGCGGCGCTGGAGATCATGGCGACGTTCGCCGCCGACCCTTCCGTGCGCGTGATGCTCGTGACTGGCGCCGGCGGCAAGGCCTTCGCCTCGGGCGCCGACATCTCGAAGTTCAAGGACGAGCGCCAGGAAGCGGAGTCGCTCGCCCGCTACCAGGCGACGACGCAGGCGGCCTACAAGGCGCTGCAGAGCATGGCCATCCCGACGATCGCGAAGGTCCGCGGCTACTGCATCGGCGGCGGCACGGCGGTCGCCGTCTGCTGCGACATCCGCATCTGCAGCGAAGGCTCGAAGTTCGGCATTCCGGCGGCCAAGCTCGGGCTCGGCTACGGCCTGGCACGGGCGCAGCCGCTGGTCGATCTCGTCGGGCCGGCGCACGCCAAGGAGATGTTCTTCACCGGCCGCCAGCTCGATGCCCGCGAGGCGGAGCGGATCGGTCTCGTCAACCGCGTGGTCCCTGACGACGCGCTCGACGCCGCGGTGGACGAGATCGCCAAGGCGATCGTCGCCAACGCGCCGCTCACCGTGCGCTGCGCGAAGCTCGTCGTCGGCGAGGCCTTGAAGGACGCCGGCGATCGCGACGTCGCCGCGACCGAGCGCGCCGTCGAGGCCTGCTTCGCCAGCCGCGACTACAAGGAAGGGCAGGCGGCGTTCATGGAAAAGCGCAAGCCGGTCTTCACGGGCACCTGAGCCGGGCCGGCCGGGCGTTCCTCTCTGTGCCGGGCGTTCGCGGTCAGGCGCAGCGAGGCTCGCTAGCCCAGGTCGACTCCGACAGCGCGTGCCGCGGCGCGGACCGGCTCCGGCCAGTCGATGTGGCCCGGATCGCGGCCGCTGGCCATGCCCATCAGGTAGGCGGGCTCCGCGTCGACGTTCCTGAACCCGCGCGACAAGCCCGGCGGGATGGAGATCGTGTCCCAGGGCTCGAGCACGACCTGGCGTTCGCCGTCAGGACCCCAGAAGACCTCCCACCGGCCGGTGAGCGCGACGAAGACTTCCTGCGTCAGGTGACTGTGCAGCGGCGCCGACTTGCCGGGCTCGCAGCGGACGATGTTGAGGTGGAAGTCCTCGGCCGCCAGGGGTGCCGCCGGCGGCGTGCCGAGGACGCGGAAGGTGGTCCGCTCGCAGCCCGGGATGGCCGCGTCCAGGTAGTCGGCCGTCGGTCGGAGCGTCCGGAAGCGCGCGACGCGAGCCTCCATCTCCTCGACGGTCGGGTTCGCGTCCGTGATCTTCGCGGTACCTGTCATTAGTGGTCTCCGAAGGATGCCGGCGGCGGCTTCACGCTGCGGGCTTCAGCCGTCGATGGTTGCAGCAAGCGCGCTAATCGCCGCAAGCGCGCTAGCCGACGATCTGCTCGGCAAGCCGCACCAGGCTCCGGTCGCTGCCGGCCGGCCCGAGCAGCGACAGGCCGAGCGGAGCCCCGAGCCGCGTCGCGAGCGGCAGCGACAGCTGCGGGAAGCCGGCGAGGCCGGCGAGGCACAGCATCCGTGTCGCCTGGTTGCGGTAGTCCTCGAGGCCGGCCTCGTCGGCGTCGGCCTCGGGAGCGATGTCGGGCATGGGCGGCATGAGCATCACGCCGTCGCTGCCGAGCAGGGCCGCCAGGTGGCTGCGGAAGCGGGCGCGGAACGCCGTCGCCGACGCGAACTGCGCGTCGGTGACGGTGCTGGCCCAGGCGAATCGCTGCGCCACGCCGGGGCCGAGCGGCGGCGCGAAGCGGTCGATCAAGGCGCCGTCGGAGCGCCAGGCTTCGCGGCCTTGCAGGTAGCGGAAGTTCCAGTACATCGCGTCGAAGTCGTCGAGCGCCGCGTCGACCGGCGTCGCCCTGCCGAGCCGGGCCTCGACCCGGGCGACGGCGCCGGCCAGCGCCTCCTGCACGTCGGCCGCGACGAGGCCCCAGACGTCGGCCGGCGCGAGCAGCCGCACCGAGGCGGGCATCGGCGACGGGTCGGCGCCGAGCAGCACGTCGGCGACGCGGGCGAAGGTGGGCACGTCGCGCGCGAACCAGCCGCAGGTGTCGAGACTGGGCGCGAGGTCCATCACGCCTTCCAGGCTGACGCGGCCGTGCGTCGGCCGCAGGCCGACCAGGCCGCAGTGGTTCGCCGGCGCGCGGACGCTGCCGCCGGTGTCGGTGCCGAGCGCGAAGTCGCAGAGCCCGTTCGACACCGCGGATGCCGAGCCCGACGACGAGCCGCCGCTGATCCGGTCGGGCGCGGCGCCGTTGATGGGCGAACCGAAGTGCGCGTTCCGGCCGTTCATCGAGAACGCCAGCTCGTCGGTGATGGTCTTGCCGGCGAAGCGCGCCCCGGCGTCGAGCAGCCGCTGCACGGTCGGCGCCGTGTTCGTCTTGACGCCCGACATCGCCAGCACGAACGGCTGCCCGCCGCTGGTCGGATAGCCGGCGACGTCGAAGAGGTCCTTGACGGCGAACGACAGGCCCGCGAGCGGGCCCGCCGCGGCGTGCGGCACCGGCGCGTCCGGGTAGGGCATGAAGGCGCGGCAGGCGTCGCGGCAGCTGGACATGGCGTTCTCGCGAGTCGGAGGTTCGTTGCCGGTGGTCGTCGTCAGGTCGGGGCCGCGGCCGCACGTCGTCGCGAAGCGGCCAGGATGCCGCGCACCGTCGGCACCAAAATTGCGGCCAGCGCGGCGACCGTCAGCACGGCCGAGATCGGCCGCATGAAGAAGATGCCGATCCCGGCGTCCGAGATGATCAGCGACTGGCGCAGCGCCCGTTCGGCGAGCGGGCCGAGGACCAGCGCCAGCACCAGCGCCGCCGGCGAGTAGCCGAGCTTCTTCATCGCATAGCCCAGCGCGCCGAAGGCGAGCATCACGCCGACGTCGAAGCTGCTGTTCTTGAGCGAGAACGCGCCGGTGATGCAGAGGACGATGATGATCGGCATCAGGATGCCGTAGGGCACGCGCAGGGCGCGGACGAAGAGCGGGATGAACGCGGTGCTCAGGATCAGCAGCAGCACGTTGGCGATGTACTGCGAGGCGATCAGCCCCCAGACGAACTGCGGGTTCTTCTCGAACAGCTGCGGGCCCGGCCTGAGTCCCCACATCAGCAGGCCGCCGAGCATGATGGCGGTGGTCGCCGAGCCCGGGATGCCGAGCGTCAGCATCGGCACCATAGCGCCGGTCGCGGCGGCGTTGTTGGCGGCCTCGGGCGCCGCGACGCCTTCGATTGCGCCGCGCCCCAGCTCCTCGGTATGCCGCGAGACCTTCTTCTCGACGGCATAGGCCATGAAGGTCGCGACGGTCGGCCCGGCGCCCGGAAGCGTGCCGACGACGAAGCCCAGCACCGTCCCGCGCAGGATCGCCCAGCGGCTGCGCAGCCAGTCGGCCGCCGTGGGCAGGACGTCGCGCAGGCCGTAGCGTCCCGAGGCGAGGCGGCTGCCGCTGGCCGATTCCGCGCCCGCCAGCACCTCGCCGATGCCGAACAGGCCGATGGCGACCGGCAGGAAGTCGATGCCGTCCATCATCTCCGGGATGCCGAACGCGAAGCGGGCGTCGCCGGAGACGATGTCGAAGCCGACCGTGGCCAGCATCAGCCCGAACACCATGCTGATGTAGCCCTTGAGCGGGCTCTCGCCGGTGAGCAGGGTGACGGTGGTCAGGCCGAGCAGCATCAGCGCGAAGTTCTCGGGCGGGCCGAAGGCGAGCGACCAGCGGGCGAGTAGCGGCGACACCAGCATCAGCAGGAACACGCCGATCGTGCCGGCGATGAAGGAGGCGATCGCCGCGATGCCCAGGGCCGGGCCGGCGCGCCCCTGCAGCGCCATCTGATGGCCGTCGAGGCAGGTGACGACCGAGGCCGATTCGCCCGGCGTGTTGATCAGCACCGCGGTGATCGTTCCGCCGTACATCGTTCCGGCGTAGAGGGCGGCGAGCATGATGATCCCCGAGGTGGGATCCATGCCGAAGGTCAGCGGCAGCAGCAGCGCCACGCCCGACGGCGGGCCGATCCCGGGCAGGGCGCCGATGAGGATGCCGAGGATCACGCCGCACACCGCCATGAAGAGGTTGAACGGCGTGAGCGCGACCGAGAAGCCGAGGGCGAGGTTGGACAGGAAGTCCATCGCCGCCTCAGAAGCCGAGCACGCCCACCGGCATCGGAACCTTGAGCCAGTGGATGAAGATCAGGTAGTTCGCCGCCGCGACGGCCAGCGCCACCGCCACCGTCACATGCCACGGCTGCCGGTCGAGGCCGCGCAGCAGGGCAATCAGGAACAGCACGGTTCCGAGGGCCATGCCGACGACCTTGAGCAGGGCGACGAAGGCGACGCTGAGGCCGAAGACGAGGACCAGGCGCCGCAGCCCTTCGCCGCGCGGCAGCCAGGCTTCGCCCGGGTCGCCGGAGCGCATGGCGCCGATCAGCAGGGTCGCCGCCAGCACCGCCATCGACAGGCCCAGCCAGAAGGGAAGGAAGGCCGGACCGGGACCGTTCTCGCCCCAGTACGCGTAGTGGGTCAGTGCACCGGCGCTGAAGGCGACGCCGAGCGCGAGGAGCGCCGCGCCGGCGATCCGGTCAGCGGAACGCACGTGCAGGGCCCGCGCGCCGGCCTACTTCTTCAGGCCGCCGAGCGCGCCGAGCGCGCTTTCGTAGTCGCCGGTGATGCCGTCGAGATACTTGTTGGCTTCCTCTCCGATCCAGGTCGTCGGCGTGAGCAGGTTGCCCTTGATGTACTCGTCCTGCCACTTCTTCGTCGCGGCGACCTTCTTCAGCGTCTCCTGCCACCAGGCGACGGCTTCCGGCGGCATGCCGGCGGGCCCGACGACGCCGCGCATCTGTTCCCAGTAGAAGGGGTAGCCCTTCTCGGCGAAGGTCGGGACGTCGGGCGCACCGGCCATGCGCTTGCGCGCGGCGACGGCGAGGTTCCTCGCCTTGCCGCCGTCGACCTGGGCGACGATCTCGTTCGGGTTCATGATGCCGGCGTCGATGTGGCCGCCGAGCAGCGCCGTCGTCACCTCGCCGCCGGAATTGAACGGCACGTACTTCAGCTTGATCTTCGCCGACTGCTCGAACAGGTGCGCGAAGATGTGATCCTCGTTGTGCGTGCCGGTGCCGCCGACGGTGAGCTGGCCCGGCCTGGCACGCGCGGCGGCGATGAAGTCCTCGACCGTCTTGTACGGCGACTCGTTGCGCACCGACAGCATGAGCTCGTCGATGGCGACGATCATGAGCACGGTAATGGCGTCGCGATGGTTGCCGGGCAGGCGCCCCTGCAGCTTGCCGGAGACGATCATCGGCGTGGCGCCCGCCACCACGTGCGGATCGCCCTTCTTCGTGATCAGGTAGCTGTAGCCGATGGTGCCGCTGCCGCCGGGCCGGTTGTTGACGGTGATCGGCACCGGCGACCACTTGTTCTCGTCGATGATGCCGGTGATCATCCGCATCATGTTGTCGGTGCCGCCGCCGGGGGCGAAGGGCACGACGACCTCGATGTTCTTCGACGGGTACTTGGCCTGCGCGACGGCGACGCCGGGGCTGGCGAGAAGCAGGGCGCTGGTTGCGGCGGCCATCGCGAGAACGTGCTTGAAGAGCATGTGAGACTCCTGTGGCAGATCGTCTGCGTTCGAGCGGAACGCGGTCCCGCGTCCCGTGGGTCGAATTCACTTTAGCAGTGGCATGGCGACGGCTGCTTGGTATTGGCCCTAGCGCCGACGGCCCTCCGTCGAGAGCCCGGTGCTAGGATTTCCAGCCGATCGACCGCCAGAGAAAGACTCCGCCATGGACAACGCCACGCCGGCCGGCGAGCACGTGCTCGTCGAGCGCCAGGGCGCGATCGTCACGCTGACGTTCAACCGGCCCGAGGCCCGCAACGCGATGACCTGGGGCATGTACCAGCGCCTGTACGACACCTGCGAGGAAGTCGATGCGGACGACTCCATCCGTGTTCTGGTGCTGAAGGGCGCGGGCGGCAAGGCCTTCGTCGCCGGGACCGAGATCAGCCAGTTCACGAGCTTCCAAAGCGGCGAGGACGGGCTCCGTTACGAGCGCGATGCCGACCATCGCGCCGGCCGGATCGCGCGGGTCCGGAAGCCCGTGATCGCGCAGATCCAGGGCGTCGCGGTCGGTGGCGGGCTCGGCATCGCCGCAGGCGCCGACGTCCGGGTCGCCACGCCCGATGCACGGTTCGGCCTGCCGATGGCCCGCACGCTCGGGAACTGCCTGTCGATGCGCGCCTATGCCACGTTCATGGAACTGTTCGGACCGTCGCGCTTCAAGGAAATGATGTTCACCGCCCGGCTGCTCTCCGTGCAGGAGGCGGCGGCCGCCGGCTTCGTTCACGAGGTCGTGCCGGCGGAGGCCATCGAGGCGCGTGTCCGGGAGCTGGCGCAGACCATCGCGTCTCACGCACCCATCACCCTCTGGGTCACGAAGGAGGCGGTGCGGCGGATCCAGGAAGCCCGTTCGGTCCCCGACGGCGAGGACCTGATACGCACCACCTACGGCAGCGCCGACTTTCGCGAAGGCGTGCGTGCCTTCGTGGAGAAGCGGCCGGCACGCTGGACCGGCAAGTAGGCGCCGTGCCTCGGCCGCGCGCAGCGCGGCTTCACCCTCGCGGCAGTGCTTCCTTCAAGGCCGCCAGCAGGGCGTCGGGCGCCTCGGCCATCATCGAATGGCCGGCCGCCACGCGCACCGTCTTCGCCCGCAGCGCGGCCGCGATCTCGCCGGCCTGGCTCGGCCGCGTCATCTGGTCGTGCTCGCCGAGCACGAGCGTCACCGGGCAGCGGACGCGCGCCGCCGCCTCGGCACCGCCCCGGTAGCTGTCGCAGACCTGGAAGTCCACGAGGAAGAGGTTGGCGTCGCTGCAGCCGGCTTGCACCCGCCGCATCAGGGTCCGGTTGGCGCCGTGCAGGGAGTTGCCCGGGCCCGGGTACGAGGGCTTGGCGGCGAAGCTCGAGTGCGAGAACACGTTGACGGCATCGATCGCCGCCAGCGGCGTTGTCTGCGCCGATTCGAGCAGCGCGGCCGAGACGGCCATCGGGTAGGCCATGCCGGCCAGCACGAGCGCCGTGGCCCGCGCCGGCGCCTTCGCGGCCGCCTCGAGGGCGACCAGCGAGCCCATGCTGTGACCGACCAGGGCCGCCTCGGCCACGCCCGCCGTGTCGATCAGCGCCAGCAGCCAGTCGGCGATCGCCCCGGCACTGGTCAGCGCCGGGCCCTCGGAGCGCCCGTGCGCCGGCAGGTCCGGCGCCAGCACGGCGTAGCCATGGTTCGCGCACCAGCGGGCGAGCAGGGTCCAGACGCTGTGATCGTGCAGCGCGCCGTGCACGAAGATGACGCAGGGCGCGCTCGCATCGAACGCCTTGCCGCCGCTGTAGGCGTAGGCGGAGCGTCCGCAGACGTCGAGCCTCACCGGAATGCCGCCTTGAGCGCGCGCTTGAGGTCGTCGACGAGGTCGGCGGGGTCCTCGAGGCCGATCGACAGCCGGATCGTTCCCGGCCCGATGCCGGCGCGCGCCAGCGCGGCATCGTCCATGCGGAAGTGGGTCGTCGATGCCGGATGGATGACGAGCGAGCGGCAGTCGCCGACGTTGGCCAGGTGCGAGAAGAGGCGCAGCGACTCGATGAAGGCGCGGCCCGACTCGCGCGAGCCACGCAGGTCGAAGCTGAACACCGAGCCGCAGCCGCGCGGCAGCAGCCGTTTCGCGAGCGCGTGGTCCGGGTGGCTCTCGAGCTCGGGGTAGCCGACGCGCTCCACCTTGTCGTGCCCGGAGAGGAAGGCGACGACCTCGCGCGTGTTGTCGACGTGGCGCGCCATGCGCAGCGGCAGTGTCTCGAGCCCCTGCAGGATCAGCCAGGCGGTGTGCGGGCTCATGCTCGCGCCGAAGTCGCGCAGGCCCTCGCGGCGCGCGCGCAGCAGGAAGGCGCCGACCGTGCTCTCCTCGCTGAAGACCATGCCGTGGAAGCCTTCGTAGGCGCGCGTCAGCTCGGTGAAGCGGCCGGACTTTTCCGTCGCCGCGTCCCAGTCGAAGGCGCCGCTGTCGACGAGCACGCCGCCGATGACGGTGCCGTGTCCGGACAGGAACTTGGTCGCCGAGTGGTACAGCAGGTCGGCGCCGTGCTCGAAGGGCCGCATCAGCCAGGGCGTGGTGAAGGTCGAGTCGACGAGCAGCGGCAGGTGGTTCTCGTGCGCCAGGGTCGCGATCGTCGGGATGTCGAGGACGTCGAGGCCGGGATTGCCGAGCGTCTCGCCGAACAGGAGCCGGGTCTCGGGCCGGATCGCCGCGCGCCAGCCGTCGATGTCGCCCGGCTTGACGAAGGTCGTCGCGATGCCGAAGCGGGACAGCGTGTAGTGCAGCAGGTTGTGCGAGCCGCCGTAGAGGGCGCTCGAGGCGACGATGTGCGAGCCGGCCCCGGCGATCGTCGCGATCGCCAGGTGCAGCGCCGCCTGGCCGCTGGCCGTCGCGATCGCGCCCGAGCCGCCTTCCAGCGCCGCGACGCGCTCCTCGAGCACGGCGTTGGTCGGGTTCGAGATCCGGCTGTAGACGTGGCCGGAGCGCTCCATGTTGAAGAGCGAGGCCGCATGCTCGCTCGACTCGAACACGAACGACGTGGTCAGGTGGATGGGCACGGCGCGGGCGCCGGTCGCCGGGTCGGGCACGGCTCCGGCGTGCAGGGCCAGCGTGTCGAATCCGGGGTCGGAAAAACCGGGCATGAGGGGGCGTGTTCCGGGCTGCCTTGGGGCGAGGGATTGTGGGCTATATTGGTTCGCAGGCCCGTCGCGGGCGGGCTGCGGAGACGACCATGAAAGTCAGCGACATCCTGCGCGTCAAGGGCAACACGCTGTTCACCGTGGCGCCCGACGAGACCCTGTCCAACGCGCTCAACCTGATGTCGGGGGAAGACATCGGCTCGCTCGTCGTCATGGAGCGCGGCGAGCTGGTCGGCATGCTGACCTTCCGCGAGGTGATCAAGGCCGTCGTGCAGAACGGCGGCGCGCTCGGCAGCACCCGCGTCCGCAGCGTGATGGACGACGCGCCGCTGACCTGCACGCCGAACACCGAGCTCGACGAGGTGCGCCGCATGATGCTCGGACGGCACGCCCGCTACATGCCCGTCCTCAGCGAGAAGACGCTGATGGGCGTGGTGTCCTTTTACGACGTCGCCAAGGCGGTGGTCGACAGCCAGGACTTCGAGAACCGCATGCTGAAGGCCTACATCCGCGACTGGCCGGTGGAGAGCGGCGAGGAGTCGCGCGCTCCGAAGGCCGGCTGATCGATGTCCGGCAGCACGATCGGCACGCTGTTCCGGGTCACGACCTTCGGCGAGAGCCACGGCCCGGCGATCGGCTGCATCGTCGACGGCTGCCCGCCCGGCATGGCGCTCGGCGAGGCCGACATCCAGCCCGAGCTCGACCGGCGCCGCCCCGGCACGTCGCGCCACGTCACGCAGCGCCAGGAGGAGGACAAGGTCGAGATCCTCTCCGGCGTCTTCGAAGGCCGGACCACCGGGACGCCGATCGCCCTCGTCATCCGCAACACCGACCAGCGCAGCAAGGACTACGCGAACCTGCTGAACACCTTCCGGCCGGGTCACGCCGACTACACCTACCACCAGAAGTACGGCCTGCGCGACCCGCGCGGCGGCGGGCGCGCGTCGGCCCGGCTGACCGCGCCCGCCGTGGCCGCGGCGGCCATCGCCCGCAAGTGGCTGCAAACCGAGCACGGCACGACGTTCGTCGGCCACCTGAGCCAGATCGGCGAGATCGCGATTCCCTTCGAGGGGCTCGAGCACGTCGGCCGCAATCCCTTCTTCGCCGCCAATACCGGCGACATCGCCCGCATCGAGGCCTACGTCGACGAGCTGCGCCGGGCCGGCGACAGCTGCGGCGCGCGCATCGACGTGCGCGCCCGTGGCGTGCCTGTCGGCCTCGGCGAGCCGCTCTACGACAAGCTCGACGCCGACATCGCCCACGCGATGATGGGCATCAACGCCGTCAAGGGCGTCGAGATCGGCGCCGGCTTCGCCGCCGTGGCGCAGCGCGGCACGGCCCACGGCGACGAGCTGACTCCCGAGGGCTTCGCCAGCAACAACGCCGGCGGCGTGCTCGGCGGCATCTCGACGGGCCAGGACATCACCGTCTCCATCGCCATCAAGCCGACGAGCTCGATCCGCAGCCCGCGCCGCTCGATCGATCTCGAAGGCCGGCCGACGACGGTCGAGACCCTCGGCCGGCACGACCCCTGCGTCGGCATCCGCGCGGTGCCGATCGCCGAGGCCATGCTCGCGCTGGTCCTGATGGACCACGCGCTGCGGCACCGGGCCCAGTGCGGCGACGTCCGTGTCGCGATGGCGCCGATCCCTGCCGGCGGCCCTTGAGCCCTCGCCCGGCGACGACGGTCGTCCCGTTCGCCGCCCTGTCGTTCTCGTACTTCGCGTTCGCGGGGCTGTTCAGCACCTACGCGCCGCTCTGGTTCCAGAGCCTCGGCTACACCACCTTCGCGATCGGCGCCCTGACCTCGATGCAGAGCGCGACCCGCCTCTTCATGCCCTATGCCTGGGGCTGGGTCGCCGACCTGACCGGCCGGCGCGAGGCGTTGCTGCGGCTTGCCGTCGGCGGGGCGCTGCTCGCCTCGGCAGGATTCTTCGTCGTGACCGGCTATCTCTGGGTGTCGGTCGTGACGGTGGTGCTCTTCCTCTGCACGGCGGGCGTGATCCCCATCAGCGAGGCGACGCTGGCGCATCACGTCACGCGCGAAGGCGAGCTCGACGTGGCGCGCTACGGTCGCGTGCGCCTGTGGGGCTCCGTCGGCTTCGTCGCCGCCGTGACCGGGAGCGGCTTCGTCCTGCAGAGCGTTGGCGTGCGCGCCTTCCCGCTGCTCGCCAGCGCGCTCCTGCTGGCGCTCCTGCTGGCGGCGCTGCGCGTGCCGGCGGCCAGCGAGGTGGCGACCTCCGCGCCGCAGGCCGGGAGCGCCCTCGCGGTCCTGCGCCAGCCGCTCGTCGCCTGGTTCTTCGCCGGCGTCTTCCTGACCGTCCTCGCCCACACCAGCCTCTACGCCTTCTACTCGCTCTACCTCGCCTCGCTCGGCTACGACACCGGCACCATCGGCCTGCTCTGGGCCCTGGCGGTGCTGGTCGAGATCGCCTGGTTCTTCTTCAGCGGGCGCTGGATGCACCGTCTGTCGATGCACGGCTGGCTGCTCGTCGCGGCGCTGGTCTCGGCGCTGCGCTTCGCCGCGATCGCGGCCTTCGGAGCGCACGTCGCCGTGCTCATCGTCGCCCAGTGCCTGCACGCGCTGACCTTCGCCGCCCAGCACTCGGCCTGCATTGCCGTCGTCTCGCGCCACTTCCCGGGGCGGCAGCGCGGCCGCGGCCAGGCGCTCTACGCGGTGCTCGGCTACGGCGCCTCGGGCGTGCTCGGCGGCGTCGCCGGCGGGGCGCTGAGCGAATCGCTCGGCTTCGCCGCCGTGTTCTGGGCCGCTGCGGTCGCGGCGCTCGGCGCCGCCGCCTGTTGCCGCCGGGCCATGACGCTCGACCTCGACTCGAACAGGCGATTGGCGTCGGCGTAGGGAAGCGCCTCCGCGTGGAAGCGCGTGTAGGTGCCCGAGCCCAGGAGCTCCTCGGCGATGCGCCGCGTCAGCATCATCGTCGCCCGCATCGGGCCGGAGCCTTCGCTGACCCGGCGCACGCCGAGCGCCTGCAGCTCGCCGATCGGCGGGCAGCCGGGCACGGTTAGGATGTTGACCGGCCCGTCGATCTCGCGCACCAGGGTGCGGATGGTCTCGCGATCGCTCGCCGCCGGAACGAAGAGGCAGCTCGCGCCGGCCTCGCGGTAGCGGTTGGCGCGCGCGATCGAGGTGCGCAGCCGATCGGCCTCGTCGCCGAGCTTCAGCCAGTAGGCGTCGGTGCGGGCGTTGACGACGATGGGAACGCCGGCGTCCCGGGCCGCCGCGCAGACCGCGGCGATCGTCTCGACCTGCCGTTCGACGTCGACCAGGTGCGGGCCGCCGATCTCGCTGCCGTCCTCGATGTTGACGCCGACCGCGCCGATGCCGATGACCTCGCGCACCGTCGCCACCACGGCGTCGACCGTGTCGCCGAGGCCGTTGAGGATGTCGGCCGTCACCGGGACGTCGACGCTGCGCACGATCTCGCGCGTCGCCGCGAGGATCACGTCGCGCGGGACGAGCTCGTTGTCGGGCCAGCCGTGGCTGAAGGCGATGCCGGCGCTGCCGGTGCCGACGGCGCGCACGCCCGCCTCCTCGAAGATGCGGGCGCTCGCGGCGTCCCACGCGTTGGCGATGACGAGCAGCTCCGGGCCGAGATGCATCGCCTGGAAGGCCCGGGCCTTCGCCGCAGTGTCCATGTCGCTTCCCCCGTCGTCAGGCCGAGCCGCCGATGACCTTCATCACCTCGGGCGGGTAGGTGTCGCCCGGCTTGCCGTGGTAAATGATCTCGCCGCGCTCGAGCACGTACAAGGCGTCGGCGTACTCGGGAATGTGGTGCACGTTCGACTCGGCCATGAGGATGGCGTGGCCGAGGCGGCGGATCGAGGCGATGCCTTCGGCAAGGGCCGGGATGATCGCCGGCGACAGGCCCTCGAAGGGCTCGTCGAGGAGCAGCAGGCGCGGGTCGAGGGCCAGGGCGCGGGCGATCGACACCATCTTGCGCTCGCCGCCCGAGAGCTGGTTGCCGCCACGCGTCGCGTAGGTGCGCAGCTTCGGGAAGATCTCGTAGGCCAGGTCGATGCGCGTCTTGGCGTCGCGGCCCTGCGGCCGGGTCCAGGTCGACAGCTCGATGTTCTCGGCGACGTTGAGGTCGCCGAAGACCTGGCTCTCCTCGGGCGCGTAGCCGATGCCGAGCTGGGCGATGCGATGCGTCGCCATCCCGACGATCGCCTGGCCGTCGAAGGCGATCGTCCCCGCGACCGGGCCCAGGAAGCCCATGATGGCGCGGAAGGTCGTCGTCTTGCCGGCGCCGTTGCGGCCGACCAGGCAGACCAGGTGGCCGGCCTGGACCTGCAGCGAGATGCCGCGCAGGATGCGGCTGCTCTGGATGTCGACGGTGAGCCTGTCGATGGCCAGCATCAGGCGCTCTGCTTCAGCTTGCCGACCATCTTGCCGACGACCGCGGCGACGATGGCCGGATCGGCGAAGAACTCGGCCGGGGGGCGATCCGCCAGCACCTTCCCGGCGGTCAGCGCGACGATGCGGCTGGAGTACTCGGCGACCAGATCCATGTCGTGCTCGACGAGGATGATCGCCTTCACGCCGGCGCGCCGCGCCGCGTCGACGACGTTTCGCATGATCCCGTGCTTGTCGCCGCTCGAGACGCCGCTGGTCGGCTCGTCGAGGAGGATCACCTCCGGCGTCAGGGCGAAGGCGCTGGCGATGTCGAGCAGCTTCTTCTCGCCTTGCGAGAGGAGGCGCGACTCGGCGTCGAGCTTGCCGTCGAGGCCGAAGATGGCGGCGACCTCGCGCACCCGGTCGCCCACCGCGGCATCGTCGCGAAGCGAGGCGAACAGGCGCAGGCTCTTGCCGGCGTGCGACACCACGGCGGCGGCGATGGTCTCGGCCACCGTCAGGGCCGGGAAGATGTGGACCAGCTGAAAGGCGCGGGCCATGCCGCGCCGCGCCAGCTTCACCGGGCCGATGCCGGCGATGTCCTCGCCCTTGAAGCGCACGACGCCGGCGCTCGGCTTCAGCAGCCCGGTCAGGACGTTGACGAGGGTCGTCTTGCCGGCGCCGTTCGGTCCGACGATCGAGACCAGCTCGCCCTCGCGGATCGAGAGAGTGACGTCGTCGAGGGCCACGAAGTCGCCGTAGGCCTTTCCCACTCCCACCGTTTCGATGAGCGGTGCCGTCATGCCCGCCGCGCCCGCGCCCAGAGGTCGTTCGCGAGCCCCATCAGGCCGCGCGGGAAGAGGATCACGATCAGCAGCAAGGTGAGGCCGAGGACGAAGCGCCAGTACTGCGTCACGCCCATCAGCTCCGACTTAAGGAAGATGAAGGTGAAGGCGCCGACCAGCGGCCCGAAGAAGCTCGCGAAGCCGCCGAGCACGGTCATGAAGACCAGCTCGCCGGAGTGCGTCCAGTAGGCCAACTCGGGGTCGGCCTGGCCGGTGTTGACGGCGAGGATGACGCCGCCGATGGCGCAGTAGAAGGCCGAGATCAGGAAGGCGATCAGCCGGAACAAGCGCACTCGCACGCCCAGGTACTCGGCCTTGCGCGGGTTCTCGCGAATCGCGACCAGGTGCAGGCCGAACGGCGAGTGCACCAGCCGCCACATCACGACGCCGAGCACGACGAGAAGGGCCAGGCAGTAGTAGTAGAAGGGGCCGATGAGGAAGGCGGTCTTGTCGAGCTCCTTGAAGTCCATGCCGAGCAGCGCCGGGCGCAGGACGCGGATGCCGGTGTCGCCGCCCGTGATGTCGTAGAACTTGAAGAGGAAGGAATGGAAGAGCATCCCGAAGGCAAGCGTCAGGATGCCGAAGAAGATGCGGACGTAGCGCACCGAGAGCAGGCCGACGGGGAGGGCGATGGCGACCGCCGCCGCCCCGGCGATCAGCAGCACCGCCTCGAAGCTCTTCACGCCGAGCTTGCTCGACAGCACCGCCGCGCCGTAGGCGCCGATGGCCACGAAGAGGGCGTGGCCGAAGGAGAGGAGCCCGGTGCTGCCGAACAGCAGGTTGAAGCCGAGCAGGGCGATGCCGTAGGCGAGCGCCGGCAGCACCAGGGTGATGTAGTAGTCGGGAGCGATCTGCGGGAAGACGGCCAGGGCGAGCACCGCCAGGATCACCAATGCGAGCTTCATTCGATCGGTTTTCCGAACAGGCCGGCCGGCCGCAGCACCAGGATCGTGATCACGACGAGGTAGATCGCCAGCATCTCGAGCTCGGCGTAGAAGGTGATCGCGGCGGCGCGCAGCAGGCCGACGACGAGCGCGCCGACGAGCGCCCCGCGCATGCTGCCCAGGCCGCCGATGACGACGACGGCGAAGGCCTCGACGACCAGCTCGACCGGCATGTCGAGCGACGCCGCCGCCGTCGGCACGACGAGCGCGCCGCCGACGGTGCCGAGCACGGTGCCGAGGGTGAAGACGCTGGTGTAGATCCAGCGCACGTCGACGCCGAGGGCCTGGCTCATCTCGCGGTTCTCGGCCGTCGCGCGCAGGATGCGGCCGTAGCGCGTTCGCTGCAGGAAGGCGCCGATGCCGAGCGCGATGACGATGCTGGCCAGGATGACGAGCACGTTGTAGGTCGGCACCTGAACCTGGCCGACGCTGACCTTGCCGTACTCCATCACCAGGTTGCCGAGGTTCTGCGGGTTGGCGCCCCAGAAGAAGCGGAGCACGTCCTGGAACATCAGGACCAGGGCGAAGGTGAGGAGAAGCTGGAATGCCTCGTCGCGCTGGTACACCGTGCGCAGCAGGCCCTCGATGAAGGGGCCGATCAGGCCGAGCACCAGGCCCGAGCCGATCAGCACGGCGAGGAAGAGCGACGCGGGAACGCCCGCGCCCACGGCCCAGTTCACCGCCGTGATGCCGAAGTAGGCGCCCAGCGCGTAGAACGAGCCGCAGGCGAGGTTGACGATCTTCTGCACGCCGAAGACGAGCTGCAGCCCGGCGGCGACGAGAAAAAGAACGGCGGCGTGGAACACGCCGCCGATCAGGATGTCGAAGAACGCCGTCAAGGTCGCGCCGTCAGAGCTTGATCTGCGCCGTCTCGATCCACTTCCAGAAGTCGGCACCGGCCGGCTTCTGCAGCTGGTCGGAGTACATCGTGTCGATGCTGCCGAGCGTCGGGAAGTCGAAGCGGTTGTTGTGCGTCGTGATGCCCTGGTAGAAGGTCTGCTCGGCGATGTGGTCCTTGCGCATCTGGCCGGGGCCGCCGAGCGACTCGACCTTGATGCCCTCCATGGCGCTGATGACGTCTTCCTTGCCCGGCCAGGCGTTCTTCGCCTTCTGTGCCGCCTCGACGCCGGCCTTGTAGACCTGCATCGCGAAGTAGGCGCGGTCGGCCTCCCAGTGCGGGTAGTCCTTGTACTTGGCCTCGTACTCCTGCACGAACTGCTTCTGCAGGGCGCTCGCCTTCGGATGGTCGAAGTAGAGCGTGTTGTGGCCGAAGATCATCCCCTCCGGCGTGAACGCCTTCTTGAGGCCGGTGTGCTGGAAGCCGGCGGCGGGGAACACGAACTTGGTGCCGCCCTCCATCAGGCCGGCGGCGTGCGCCGTGCGCATGAAGATCGGCAGGTCGGCGAAGAGCAGCGACGAGAACACCAGGTCCGGCTTGGCGGCCTTCAGCGCCGCCACGTGCGAGTTGAGGTCGGTGGTGCCGACCTTCGGCCACTGGTCGGCGACGACCGTGTGCTCGATGCCGAACTTCTTCAGCAGCGCCTGAAAGGCGGCGAAGTTGTTGCGGCCGTAGGAGTAGTCCGGGTTGATGCCGGCAACCGTCTTGAACTTGCCCTTCCAGTGCTTGACGGCGAGCAGCGACCCCATCACGGCCTCGCACTCGTTGTCGGTGCTGCGGAACACGTAGCGCGGGTTGGGCATGGTCTCCTTGACGCCGTCCTGCGTCGTGCCGTCCCAGAAGATGAGCATCGCCTTCATCTCCTCGGCGACGGCGCCCATGGCCAGGCTCACGCCCGAGGAGACGATGCCCTGCACGCAGTCGACCTTGTCCTGCAGGACGAGCTTTCTCAGGCGCTCGATCGAGTCTTTCGGGTTGGTCTCCTCCTCGACGATCAGCTCGACCTTGCGGCCGGCGATGCCGCCGCCGGCATTGATGCGCTCGACGGCGTACTGCGTGCCGCGCAGGCCGCATTCGCCGATGGTGCCGGCGATGCCGGCCTTCGGCGCGATGACGCCGACGCGGACGGCCTGGGCTTGCGCCAGGGCGGGAA
Organism: Caldimonas sp.; assembly: GCA_036263655.1. Classification (GTDB taxonomy): domain Bacteria; phylum Pseudomonadota; class Gammaproteobacteria; order Burkholderiales; family Burkholderiaceae_C; genus Schlegelella_A. The sequence goes on from DATAGP010000017.1 coordinate 51,560, forward strand.
CGCCGAGGAAGGGCTGGGCGGCGAGGACGCCGGCGCCGCCGAGTCCCTGCACGATCTTTCTGCGCTTGAGGTTCATGTCGTCTCCTTGGTTTGCGGTGCGACCGCTTCTGTCATGACCGATCACGCGTCTGCGTCGACGCTGTCGCGAGTGAACCGTTCGATGGCGTCGACCAGCTTGTCCGTCGCTCGCGCCGCGCCCGCTTCGTCGGCATCGGCGATGGCCCGGGCGATGGCGGCATGCAGCTGCGCCGTGAGGGGCATGTCGGCCGCCTGCTTGTAGTGGATGTACCAGAAGCGGCGCGACAGGCCGTGCAGCAGCGTCATCGCCCCGATCGCGAACTCGTTGTGCGTGGCTGCCGCCTGCAGCGAATTGAACTCGCGGTCGGTGCGCATGAAGGTGACGTCGTCGTTGGCGGCGGCGGAGGCCTCGAACGCGTCGGCCAGGCGGCGGAAGGCGTCGCGCTCGGACGCCGTGGCGCGCCGCGCCGCCGAGCGCGAGATCAGCCGCTCGAGCTCGCGCCGCACCTCGAGCAGGCGGAGCTGGCTCTTGACGTTGATCTCCGAGACCATCACGCCGCGCCGCGGCAGGATGTTGACCAGGCGCTCGCGGGCGAGCCGCTGCAGCGCCTCGCGGATCGGCGTGCGGCCGATGCCGAGCCGCTCCGAGAGCTCGGCCTCGGACACCACCGCGCCGGGTGCGAGTTGCAGGGTGACGATCATCTCTTCCAGATCGGCATAGGCGCGATCGGTCAGGCTGGCCGCGCTCAGTGTTGCCTGCGGTTCTCGACGAGCGACAGGAATTTGTCGTACTCCTTTTCGTCGACGCCGTAGCTGTGGTCGTCATCGGGGAAGGTGCCCGCCTTGACCTCCGCGATGTACTGCGAGATCCCCTTCACGGCCACCTCGGTCAGGTTGGAGAAGCGCTTGGTGAACTTCGGCTTGAAGTCGGTGAAGACGCCGAGCAGGTCGTGGCAGAGGAGGATCTGCCCGTCCGTGCCGACGCCGGCGCCGATGCCGATGGTCGGGATCTCGAGCTGCTTCGAGATCACGGCGGCGATCTTCGCCGGCACCGCCTCGAACTCGAGCATGAAGCAGCCGGCGTCCTGGATGGCGAAGGCATCGTCGAGGATCTTCATGGCCGCCTCGGCGGTCCGTCCCTGGATGCGGAAGCCGCCGAACATCGCCACCGTGTGCGGCGTGAGCCCGATGTGCGACGCGGTCGGGATGCCGGCGTCGACCAGCGCCTTCAGGATGTGCGCCTGCGAGCGGCCGCCCTGCGGCTTGACCGCGTCGCTGGCGGCTTCCTGCATGAAGCGGGTGGCGTTGGCGAGCGCCTTTTCGACCGTGTGGTAGCTCTGGTAGGGCATGCAGCCGAGGACGAAGGTGTTCGGCGCCCCGCGGCGGATCGCCGACGCGTGCATGACCATCATGTCCATGGTCGCGGGGATGGTGTTCGGATGGCCGTGCGCGATCATGGCCAGGCTGTCGCCCACCACCGCGACGTCGACACCGGCCATCTCGGCCCAGCGCGCCGAGGTGTAGTCGGGAACCGACATGTAGACCATCTTCTCGCCGCTGCGCTTGGACTCGCGGATATCCTGGATCGTCCGCTTCTTGCGCGCCTGCCCGGGCTCTGCCACGCCTTGTCCCTTCCTTGACGCAGGTCCTGATGTACGACTAATATATCAGCCGTTCTCACCGCGTTGTACGGGTGTTTCCCATGATGACCGATCGCCAGCGCGCCTTCCGCGCCAAGTACCTTTCCGAGATCAGCCCGTGGTACAGCGGCCTGCTGCACATCGGCGTCATGTACGCCGCCGGCATCGGCGCCGTCGCCTGGTGCGTGAGCCGGATGCAGAACGCCACCTGGGAGTGGCTGCTGATCGTGCCGGTGGCCCTCGCCGGCAACTTCGCGGAATGGGCGATGCACAAGTACGTGATGCATCGGCTCATCGACGTCTTCGCGCTGCGCGCCATCTACGACCGGCACACGCGCCAGCACCACCAGTACTTCACCGACAACGATCACACGATCCACAGCGTCAAGGAATTCCGCATCGTCTTCTTCCCGTGGCGCGTGCTGCTCGTCCTCGGCGTCATGGGCGGCCTGCTGGGCTGGCTGGCGGCGACCGTCATCAACCCGAACGCCGGCTACGTCGTCTTCATCACGATGATCGGCCACTACATGGTCTACGAGACCTTCCACTTCTGCTGCCACGTGCCGGACAACGCCTTCGTCCGCAAGATGCCGCTCATCAACACCATCCGGCGCCATCATGCGGCGCACCACAACATGGGAATCATGATGCACTGCAACATGAACCTCACGTTCGCGGTCGCCGACTGGGCGATGAAGACCAGCGACCTGAACCGCGGCCTGCTCGGCCACCTGTTCAACGGCACCAGCGAGGAGCACATCAAGCCGGAGCTGAAGCCCGTCGTGGCGCGCTTCCGCACCGCCGAGACGCAGAACGAGCGCTGCACCCTCGACGGCCCGAAGCTGAGCGAGGACGAGCTGCGCACGCTGGCACGCGCCGGCAGCCCGGCCTGAGGCGCCGACCGGCGGACGCACGGGCCGTCGCCGGGCCCTGCGCTTCGCCCTTGCGGTTCGGCAGTCCGTCGCACGCCACGCGGCGGCGGCGGGGTGCCGTCCTACACTGGCCGCCATGGCCAACGAGCTCCCGCACGTCGCTTCCTCGGAGCCCCGGGGCAAGCGCAGGGTCGTGATCGGCAGCGCCGTGGCGCTGCTCGTCGTCGCCGCCGCGGTGCTGGCCTTGCTGCCCAAGATCGGCAGCGGGTTTTCGAAGACCAGCGCCGCGAAGGACAAGCCGCCCGTGCCGCTGGAGTTCGTCGCCGCCGAGGTGGCGCGCCCGGCGATGGCGCGCCTGCCCGTGGTGGTCGAATTCTCGGGCCCGCTCGTCGCGCCGCGCACGGCGGTGGTCCGCGCCAAGGCCGCCGGCACCCTGCTCGCGCTGTCGGTGCACGAGGGCAGCCGTGTCCGCGCCGGCCAGGTCATCGGCGAGATCGACCTGGCCGAGATGCAGAGCAAGGTCGCCGACCGGTCGGCCGTGCTCGAGTCGGCGCAGGCCGCCCTGGTCGAGGCCGAGCGCCAGCATGCGGCGAACGCCAGCCTCGCGGCGCAGAACTTCATCTCTCCGACGGCGCTGCAGACCTCGCAGGCGCGCCTCGACGCGGCCCGGGCCCAGGTGAAGTCGGCGCAGGCCCAGCTGGCGACCTCGCGCGTCGGCATCCGCGAGGCGACCCTCGCCGTGCCGATCGCCGGCATCGTCGGCAAGCGCCACGTGGTGCCGGGCGAAAAGGTCACCGCCGAGCAGCAGATCGTCACCGTGGTCGACCTCTCGACGCTCGAGCTGGCCGGCAGCGTCGGCACGCACGAGGTGTCGCTGCTCCGGGCCGGCCACTCGGCGGCGGTGCGCGTCGAAGGCCAGGCGACGGCGGTCGCGGGCAGGATCGACCGCATCGCGCCTGCCGCCGAGGCGGGCACCCGCGCGATCGGCGTCGTCGTCGTGCTCGAGAACAAGGGCGAGCGCTTCCGCGCCGGCCAGTATGCGCAGGCGCGGGTCGAGCTCGCCGACGAGCTGGAGCGGATGACCATTCCCGCCGCGGCCGTGGGGCAGGCGTCCGGGCAGGACTACGTGTGGACGCTCGAGAAGGGAGCGCTGGTCCGGCGCATCGTCGTGACCGGGCGCCGCGATGCCGCGACGGGGCGCGTCGAGGTCCGCTCGGGCCTCGCCGACGATGCGCAGGTGCTCGCGGTCCGCTTCGACAACCTCAAGGAAGGTGCGCCCGCCAAGGTGGTGGCCGAGCGCGGCACCGGCGCCTCGGCGCCTTCGGCCCCGGCCCCGGCGCCGGCGGCCGCCGCATCGGCGGCGGCGCCGTCGCGTTCCTGAGCCGCGCCGCGCCCATGTGGTTCACGCGCGTCTCGATCGGCAACCCGGTGTTGGCCACCATGGCGATGGCCGCGCTGTGCGTGCTGGGGCTGTTCTCGTACAGCCAGCTTCGTGTGGAGCGGCTGCCGGACATCGCGCCGCCCCTGGTCTTCGTCAGCGTCGCCTACCCGGGCGCCTCGCCGGACGCCACCGAGACCGAGCTCACCATCCCCATCGAGCTGGCGCTCAACGGCATCGCCGGGGTCAAGATGATCCGCTCGAACAGCCTCGAGGGGCGCAGCGAGACGGCGGTCGAGTTCGAGCTCAGCGCCGACATGAGCCGGGCGGTGCAGGAGGTGCGCGACAAGGTCGCCGCCGTGCAGGCGAGCTTCCCGCGCGACGCCAAGCCGCCATATGTCGCCCGCTTCGACGGTGACAACGCCCAGCCGACGGTCCGTCTGTCGCTGCTCGGCAGCGAGCGGAGCCCCCGGGAGCTCTCGCTGCTCGCCGACCAGGTGGTCAAGAAGCGGCTCGAGCGGGCGAGCGGCGTCGCCCGCGTCGACGTCGGCGGCCTGACGGCGCGCCAGGTCCGCATCGACCTCGACCCGCAGCGCCTGCGCGCCCACCAGCTGACGCCGTCGGACGTGGCGACGGCGCTGCAGCGCGCCAACGCCGACGTGCCGGTCGGCCTGCTCAGCGGCAGCAAGGCGGACGCGATCGTGCGCGTCGAGGGGCGGATCCGCGACGCCAAGGCCTTCGCCGACGTCGTCGTCGCCCACCGCGGCGGGGCAGTGGTCCGGCTCGCCGACCTCGGCGACGTCGTCGAGCGCGAGCGCGAGCCGACCTCCCTCTCTCGCGTCGACGGCGTGCCGGCGATCTCGTTCCAGGTCTTCAAGCAGCAGGACGCCAACATCGTCGAGACCGGGGAGGCCATCAAGGCCGCCGCCGAGGAGCTGCGCAAGTCGATGCCGCCGGGCGTCGAGCTGCGCCTCGTCTACGCCGACAGCGACTGGGTCGCGCGCTCGCTCGCCGGCGTTAAGAGGACGCTGATCGAGGGCGCCTTGCTGACGGTGGCGATCGTCTTCCTCTTCCTGCACAGCTGGCGCAGCACCGTCATCACCGGACTGACGCTGCCGATCGCCGTCATCTCGTCCTTCATCGCCGTCTACCTGTTCGGCTTCACGCTGAACTTCATGACCATGATGGCGCTGTCGCTGTGCATCGGCCTGCTCATCGACGATGCCATCGTCGTGCGCGAGAACATCGTCCGCCACGTCCACATGGGCAAGGACCACCGCACGGCGGCGCGCGAGGGCACCGAGGAGATCGGCCTGGCGGTAATGGCGACGACCTTCGCGATCTGCGCCGTGTTCGTTCCGGTGGCGTTCATGAAGGGGATCGTCGGCAAGTTCTTCTTCCCGTTCGGGGTCACCGTCGCCGTGGCCGTGCTGGTGTCGCTCTTCGTCAGCTTCACCCTCGACCCGATGCTGTCGAGCATCTGGCGCGACCCGCCGACGAACCGGCTGCTGCGCATGCCGATCCTGGGCCAGCTGATGCGCGGCACCGACCGCCTGCTCGACGTCCTGCACGGCATCTACGAGCGGCTGATCCGCTGGATCTTTTCGGGGCGGCGCTACCGGCTGCCGCTGCCGGCATGGGGCCGGCCCTTCGGCGCCGACAACCGGCGCGATCCGCAGGCGCCCCGGCAGCTCCGACGGGCGACGATCACGCCGCGTCCCATCGTCCTGCTCGTCGGCGTCGCCAGCTTCGTCGCGGCGATCGGCCTGGCGAAGCTGGTCGGGACCGAGTTCATCCCCGAGAGCGACAACAGCTACATCCAGCTCAACATCGGCCTGCCGGTGGGCACCAGCCTGCAGCGCGGCAGCGACAAGCTGATGCAGGTCGAGGACGTGGTGCGCAGGCTCCCGGAGGTGCGCATGATCTCGACCACGATCGGCGACACCGGCAACGGCAGCCGCAACTCGGCCAGCCTCGCGCTGCAGCTCGTCAAGCCGTCCGAGCGCAAGCGCACGCAGCGCGAGGTCGAAAACGCCATTCGCGAGGCACTCAAGCCGATCCCGGGCATCGAGGTGACGCTCGGCAACTTCACGATCTACGTCGCCCTGCTCGGCCCCGACACGAAGGTGCTCGATGCCGAGGTGCAGCGCCTGGCCGAGCGGGTCGCGAAGGTGCCTGGCATCGCCGATCTCACCACCTCCGTCAAGCCCGGGCTGCCGGCCTACGCCGTCCGCCTGAAGCAGGACGCCGTGCGCGAGCTCGGCCTGACCACGACGCAGCTCGCCGCCAGCCTGCGCGCCTTCGTCAACGGCGACGTCGCCACCTGGTGGACGTCGCCCGACGGGCAGCAGGTCGACGTCGAGCTGCGCCTGCCGCAGACCGCGCGCGAGAACGTCGGCCAGCTCGACGACCTGCCGGTCGCCTACGCGCGCGACGGCACGCCCATCGCGCTGTCACGGGTCGCCGACATCGTGCCGATCGAGAACCCGGTCGTCATCAAGCGGCAGGACCTGCAGCGGCGCCAGGCGATCTACGCCGGCACCCAGGGCCGGCCGAGCGGCGACGTCGGCGCCGACGTGCAGAAGATCGTCAAGGAGACGCAGCTTCCGCCCGGCTATCGCTTCGACGTCGGCGGGCAGACGAAGGAGCAGGCGGAGGCGTTTCAGGGCGTGGTGATGGCGCTGGGGGCCGCCGTCATCTTCATCTACATCGTGCTGGCTTCGCAGTTCGGCAGCTTCCTGCAGCCGATCGCGATCATGGCGTCGCTGCCGCTGGCGCTGATCGGCGTGATGCTGGCGCTGCTCTTCACGCGCTCGACGCTGAACCTGTTCTCGATGATCGGGCTGGTGATGCTCATGGGCCTGGTGACGAAGAACGCCATCCTGCTCGTCGACTTCGCCAACCATGGCCGGCGCAACGGCCTGGGCATGGCCGAGGCGCTGCTCCAGGCGGGGCTGGTGCGCATGCGGCCGATCATCATGACGACGGCTGCGATGGTCTTCGGCATGCTGCCGCTGGCCCTCGCCCTCAGCGAAGGCGGCGAGATCCAGGCGCCGATGGGCCGCGCCATCATCGGCGGCGTCATCACCTCGACGCTGCTCACGCTCGTCGTCGTGCCCGTGCTCTACAGCTACCTGGTGCGCGATCGCCGCGCCGTGCTGCCCCGCGAGGCCGTGCCGACGCTTGCAGGGGGCTCGATGGCCGCGCACATGCCTGCGTCGAAGGACTGAGGATTCATCCGGCCGCGCCGGCAGGTAGCGGCAGCGTCAGGGCTGGGTTGCAACGAGCGGCAGAGCGGCGGTGCCACCTGTGTTCTCCGGCCCACGCTCGCGGTCGACTACCGAGGAACCACCACGGCTACCTCGTCAAGACCAGGGTGCGGCACCGACAGCCGGGGCGACCGCGAATGGGGCCTGCGCCCACAGGCGGCACCACCGCTGCAGGTGACGCCGCAGGTCGGGGTGCATGCCGACCGCTCGGCAGGACCGGGGCTTCGGGCGCAGGCTTCATGCGCCGTCGCCCCGCTGTCGGCGCGCTGGCCGAATCGACCACGGCCGGAGCGGCCGGCCGAGCCGGATCAGTCCTCGTAGCTCGCCATCGGCGGGCATGAACACGAAAGATTGCGGTCGCCCCAGACGTTGTCGACCCGGCCGACCGGCGACCAGTACTTGCCGGCCTTCAGCGAGGCCACCGGGATCGCCGCCTCGTCGCGCGTGTAGGCATGCGTCCACTCGTTCGCCAGCAGGGTGGCGGCGGTGTGCGGCGCCGCCTTCAGCGGGTTGTCGTCGCTCGGCCAGGTGCCCGCCTCGACCTTCGCGATCTCGCCGCGGATGGCGATCATCGCCGCGCAGAAGCGGTCGAGCTCCTGCAGCGGCTCGCTCTCGGTCGGCTCGACCATCAGCGTGCCCGGGACCGGGAAGCTGAGCGTCGGCGCGTGGAAGCCGTAGTCGATGAGTCGCTTGGCGACGTCCTCGGCGCTGATGCCCTGCGCCCCGCCGGTCGCATCCTTCAGCGGCCGCAGGTCGAGGATGCACTCGTGCGCCACGCCGCCGCCGCGGATGCCGGCGACGTTGCCGCTGAAGTGCAGCTCGTAGTGGTCGGCCAGGCGCGCCGCGATGTAGTTGGCCGACAGGATCGCCGTCTCGGTGGCGTCGCGCAGCCCGTCGGCGCCCATCATGCGGATGTACATCCAGCTGATCGGCAGCACGGCGGCATTGCCGAGCGGCGCCGCCGAGACGGCGCCGACGCCGCCGGGGACGCCGCTGCTGGCGTGGCCGGGCAGGAAGGGCACCAGGTCGTCGACGACGCACACCGGTCCCACACCCGGCCCGCCGCCGCCGTGCGGAATGCAGAAGGTCTTGTGCAGGTTGAGGTGGCTGACGTCGCCGCCGAACTCGCCCGGCGCGGCGATGCCGACGAGCGCGTTCATGTTCGCGCCGTCGACGTAGACGCGGCCGCCGTGGCGATGAACGATCTCGCACAGCTCCCTGACCCGCCGCTCGAAGACGCCGTACGTCGAGGGGTAGGTGATCATCACGGCGGCCAGGCGATCGCGGTGCTGGACGCACTTCGCCTCCAGGTCGGCGAGGTCGACGTTGCCGTCGGCATCGCACTTCGTCACCACGACCTGCAGGCCGGTCATCTGCGCGCTGGCCGGATTGGTGCCGTGCGCCGACTCGGGGATCAGGCAGACGTTGCGATCCGCCTCGCCGCGCGACGCGTGCCAGGCGCGGATGGCGAGCAGGCCGGCGTACTCGCCCTGCGAGCCGGCGTTCGGCTGCAGGCTCACCCCGGCATAGCCCGTCGCCTCGCAGAGCCATTCCTCGAGCTGGCGGCGGAGCTGCTCGTAGCCAGCGCGCTGCTCGACCGGCGCGAACGGATGGATGTTCGCGAACGCCGGCCAGGTGATCGGGATCATCTCGCTCGAAGCGTTCAGCTTCATGGTGCACGAGCCGAGCGGGATCATCGAGCGGTCGAGCGCCAGGTCCTTGTCCGAGAGGCTGCGGATGTAGCGCAGCATCGCCGTCTCGGCGTGATGCCGGTTGAAAGTCGGATGCGTGAGGAAGGCCGAGCTGCGCCGGAGCGCCGCCGGGATCAGCGGCGCCAGCCCGCGCTCGTGCGCACCGACGTCCGGCAGCGGCTGCCCGTCCTTCGCGAACACGCGCCAGAGGGCGACGAGGTCGTCCCGCGTGGTGGTCTCGTCGAGGGCGATGCCGAGCATCGTGTCGCCCCATTCGGGGAAACGGCGCAGGTTCATGCCCGCCTGGACGGCGCGCCGGGCGAGCTCGGCCGTGGCGGCGCCGGTCTCGACAGTCAGCATGTCGAACGCGGTGTCGCCGCGAACCTGGCAGCCCAGCTGGCGCAATCCGTCGGCGAGGATCGCCGCGTACGTGGCGACCCGCTCGGCGATCCGCTTCAGCCCTTCGGGCCCGTGGTAGACGGCGTACATGCTGGCGACCACCGCCGGCAGGACCTGCGCCGTGCAGATGTTGGAGGTCGCTCGCTCGCGGCGGATGTGCTGCTCGCGCGTCTGCAGCGCCAGTCGATACGCGACTTGGCCCTGCGCGTCGACGCTGACGCCGACCAGCCGCCCGGGCAGGGCGCGCTTGTAGTCGTCGCGGCAGGCGAGGTAGGCGGCGTGCGGGCCGCCGCAGCCCATCGGCATGCCGAAGCGCTGCGTCGTGCCGCAGGCGATGTCGGCGCTGAGCTCGCCGGGCGGCGTGATCAGCGTCAGCGCCAGCAGGTCGGCGGCGACGATGAAGGCGGCGCCGTGCGCGCGGATGCGCGGCGCGTCGGCGCGCAGGTCGTGCAGCGCGCCGCTCGTCGCCGGCAGCTGCGCGAGGACGGCGAAGTAGTCGCCGGCGTCGATCAGCGTCGACCACTCCTCGGCGGAGTTGGCGAGCACGACCTTCAGGCCCAGGGGCGCGGCCCGCGTGCGCAGGACCTCGATCGTCTGCGGGTGGCTGTCGCCGGCGACGACGATGGTCTCGCTCTTGCACTTGACGCTGCGGCGCGCCAGGGTCATCGCCTCGGCGGCGGCGGTCGCTTCGTCCAGCATCGAGGCGTTCGCGACCGCCATGCCGGTGAGGTCGCAGACCATGGTCTGGAAGTTGACGAGCGCCTCGAGACGACCCTGCGAGATCTCCGCCTGGTACGGCGTGTAGGCCGTGTACCAGGCGGGGTTCTCCAGCACGTTGCGCAGGATCACGCCGGGCGTGTGCGTGCCGTGGTAGCCCTGGCCGATGAAGCTCTTCAGGACACGGTTCTGCGCCGCGATGCTTTGCAGCTCGGCGAGCGCGGCGGCTTCGCTCAGCGGCGCCGGCATGCGCATCGCCTCGCGCCGCGCGATCGAGTCCGGAACGACGGCCTCGATGAGCGCCCGCCGCGACTCGGCGCCGATCGCCTTCAGCATCGTCGCCTCGGCGGCAGCGTCGATGCCGATGTGGCGGGCGACGAACTCGGATCGGTTCTCGAGCTCGGCGAGCGGTTTCATGGCGGACATCAGCATCGGGGTTCCTCGAGTGGGCCGGGCCTGGCGTCAGGACGCCTTGACCAGGGCCTCGTATGCGGGCCGGTCAAGCAGGGCCGCGACCTCATCGCTGTCGCTTATGCGGATCTTCATGAACCAGCCGGCGGCGAGCGGATCGGTGTTGGCCAGCGAGGGATCGGCGCGCAAGGCCTCGTTGACCTCCACGACCTCACCGCTCACCGGCATGTAGAGGTCGGCGGCGGCCTTGACCGACTCGACGACGCCGGCGACGTCGCCCTTCTTGAGCGAGGTGCCGACCTGCGGCAGGTCGACGAAGACCACGTCGCCGAGCGCGTCCTGGGCATGCTCGGTGATCCCCACCGTCGCCGCCTCGGTGTCGGCGGTGTCGATCCACTCGTGGTCGGGGGTGTAGAGGATGGGCATGGAAGGCTCCTGGTGATCAACGAGGACGAGGACGGGCAAGGAAGAGGGCGACTCAACCGCGGAAGTAGCGATGCGGCGTGAAGGGCAGGGCAGTCACCCGCATCGGCTGGCGCTTGCCGCGCAGATCGGCGTGCAGCAGGGTGCCGGCAGCGGCCTGGGCCGGCGGCACGTAGGCGAGGGCGACCGGCGCGCCGACCGTCGGGCCGAAGGTCCCGCTGGTGACGACGCCGATGGCCGTCCCGCCTTCGTCGAGCAGGCGTGCGCCTTCGCGCACCGGCGCCCGCTCGAGGCCGAGCAGGCCGACGCGCTTCCTCGCGGCACCGCCGGCGAGTTGCGCCTCGATGGCGGCGGCGCCGGGATAGCCGCCGGCCCGTGCACCGCCGGGCCGGCGCACCTTCTGGATGGCCCAGGTCAAGCCGGCCTCGATGGGAGTCGTCGACGTGTCGATGTCGTGTCCGTACAGGCAGAGCCCAGCCTCGAGGCGCAAGGTGTCGCGGGCGCCGAGCCCCGCCGGTCCGACCTCGGGCTCGGCGAGCAGGGCGCGTGCCAGCGGCTCGGCGTCGGCGGAAGCGACGGAGATCTCGAACCCGTCCTCGCCGGTGTAGCCGGAGCGGGTCGCGAAGCAGTCGACGCCCGCGATGCGCGCGGCCGCGCCGCTCATGAAGGTGAGCTTCGCCAGGTCCGGGGCGAGCCGCGCCATGACCGCACCGGCGCGAGGACCCTGCAACGCGAGCAAGGCACGGTCGGGCAGCGGCTCGACCGTGCAACGGCTGCTGATGGAGCGGCGCAGGTGCTCGGTGTCGGCGTCCTTGCACGACGCGTTGACGACGAGCAGCAGATCGTCGGCGCGTCGGGTCACCATCAGGTCGTCGAGGATGCCGCCTTCGCGATTCGTGAACAGCGCGTAGCGCTGCTTGCCGACGCGCAGGTCGACGATGTCGACCGGCACCAGCGTTTCCAGCGCCGCGGCCGCGTCGGCACCCACGAGCCGCAGCTGGCCCATGTGCGAGACGTCGAACAGCACCGCCGACTGGCGGCACTGCCGGTGCTCGGCCAGGATGCCGGCCGGATACGACACCGGCATGTCGTAGCCGGCGAACGGGACCATGCGGGCGCCGAGCCCCACGTGCAACGAATGCAGCGGCGTCTTCAGCAGCGCTGCGGAGGGGATCGTGTCGACCATGGGGCGGCTCCGGGCGAACGGCACACCCGTCGGACCGGCATCGCTGCCAAGCCCGCGGGAAACGGCCCCCCTGTCCGCTTTACCTGAGAGATTGGCAGGGTCGCGAGGGCCCTGCTTGCCCCTTCGGTGGACCCGCTCGAAACGGGCCTCTCTCCAGCGAGGAACGCCTGCAAGCAGGCGTGCGCCAGTCCCTGGTACCTGAGCGTTCGACAGGGCTCTCGCTCCGTCTGCGCCTTCGGCGGCTTCGATCGACTGAAGCTCTCTCCTGGCCGATCCAGTTTAGCAGCGCGTGCAGGGGGGTCGGGATAATCCGGGCGATGACGGCAGCGGACGAATGGTTGCGGATCGAGTCGCTCGACTTGGACGCGCAGGGGGTGGCGCACAACGCCGAGGGCAAGGTCGTCTTCGTCGACGACGCGCTGGCCGGCGAGGAAGTGCGGGTCGTCGTCCGGCGCCGCAAGAAGCAGTGGGAGCAGGCCGGCGTCGTCGCCCTGCGGCGCGAGAGCGCGCAGCGCGTCGTGCCGCGCTGCCGTCACTTCGGCGTCTGCGGCGGCTGCAAGATGCAGCATCTGCACGTCGCTGCCCAGGTCGCGACCAAGCAGCGGGCGCTCGAGGACGCGCTCTGGCATCTCGGCAAGGTGCGCGCCGGGCAGCTGCTGCGGCCGCTCGAGGGACCGGCCTGGCGCTATCGGCACCGGGCCCGGCTCTCCGTCCGCCACGTGGCCAAAAAAGGCACGGTGCTGGTCGGCTTCCACGAGCGCAAGTCGAGCTTCGTCGCCGACATCGTCTCCTGCGAGGTCCTGCCCCGCCACGTCAGCGACCTGCTGCTGCCGCTGCGCGAGCTGGTCGGCGCGATGGCGACGCGCGACCGCATCCCCCAGATCGAGCTGGCCGTTGGCGACGACACGACGGCGCTGGTCCTCCGTCACCTCGAGCCCTTGCCGCCGGAAGACCTGGCCCGCCTGCGCGACTTCGCTGCGCTGCATGGCATCGAGTGGTGGCTGCAGGCGAAGGGGCCGGACACGGCCCGACGGCTCGACCGCAACGAGTCGACTTTGGCCTATTCGCTGCCGGAGTTCGGCGTCCGGATGCCGTTCCGGCCGACCGATTTCACCCAGGTGAATCACCAGGTCAACGAGGCGCTCGTCTCGCGCGCCGTCCGCCTCCTGGCGCCCGGGCCGGATGAGCGGGTGGTCGACTGGTTCTGCGGGCTGGGCAACTTCAGCTTGCCGCTGGCGACGCGGTCGGGATCGGTTCTCGGCGTGGAAGGCAGCCCGGCGCTGGTCGAGCGCGCCGGACAGGCGGCGGCGCTGAACGGGCTCTCGGCGAAGACCGAGTTCGCGGTGCGCAACCTGTTCGACGTCGATGCCGTGCAGCTGGCGGGGTTCGGCGCCGCCGACAAGTGGCTGGTCGACCCGCCGCGCGAGGGCGCCTTCGCCATCGCGAAGGCGCTGGTCGACTGCGTCGAGACGCCCGGCGAGTGGAGCCCGCCGGAGAGGATCGTCTACGTCAGCTGCAACCCGGCGACGCTGGCGCGCGACGCGGGGCTGCTCGTCCATCGCGGCGGCTACCGGCTGGCGGCGGCAGGCGTCGTCAACATGTTCCCGCACACCGCCCACGTCGAGAGCATCGCCGTCTTCGAGCGGGCAAAAGAAACGGGGCCCGAAGGCCCCGGCTAGCGATGCACCGTTTCCCGGCGCCGAGCGCTTCTTACTCGCGGCTGTTGGCAAAGCCGAGCAGGGCGAGCAGCGACTGGAAGACGTTGAAGAGGCTCAGGTACACGCCGACCGTCGCCGTGATGTAGTTCGTCTCCTGGCCGTCCTTGATGCGCTTCAGGTCATAGAGGATGAAGGCGGTGAAGATGCCGATCGCCAGCACGGCGATGGTGATGAACAGCGCGCTCGACTGCAGGAAGATGTTGGCGATGGCCGCCACCAGCACCATGATGGCGCCGATGAACAGGAACTTGCCCATCGCCGAAAGGTCGCGCTTGATCACCGACGACAGCGTCGCCATGCCCAGGAAGATCAGGCCGGTGCCCGCGAAGGCGGTCATGATCAGCCCGGCGCCGTTCGCCAGGCCCAGCACCGCGCCGACCAGGCGCGACAGCATGAGACCCATGAAGAAGGTGAACGCGAGCAGGACGGGGACGCCGGCCGCCGAGTTCTTGGTCTTCTCGATCGCGAACAGAAAACCGAAGGCACCGCCGAGGAACACCACCGCGCTCATCCCGGCCCCGAGTCCGGCCATCAGCCCCGTGGTGACGCCGATCCAGGCGCCCAGCACCGTCGGCACCATCGACAGCGCCAGCAGCCAGTAGGTATTGCGAAGAACGCGGTTGCGCTGCTCGACGGTACTGACGGCGTAACCGGTGTTGAGCGTCTGCATGCTTTGGTCCATGAAACCTCCAGAGGAAGCGTTGACTGATTCTGAGCGTCCGCGGCGATTCTAGTTCCCCGCGTCCAGGACCGATATGCAAACCGCGGGCCCGATTTCAACGGCCGAACGGTACAATTTCGACGCTTCAGCCCGCTCGATTCGCGGCTGGAGCCGCGCGCAGGTCCCCCGCGGGCCGACCGCGATCCTCCTGGGCCGCCGCACCGGCCGCCCGCCCGCCTCTCGCCTCGGAGCTGAACCTTGTCCCCGCACCTGCTGCCCGACCACGCCCAGGCCGTCCTGGCACTCGCCGACGGCACGGTCTTCAAGGGCGTGTCGATCGGCGCCGCCGGCGCGACCACCGGTGAGGTCGTCTTCAACACCGCTCTGACCGGCTATCAGGAAATCCTGACCGACCCGAGCTATCACGGACAGATCGTCACCCTGACGTACCCGCACATCGGCAACTACGGCACCAGCCGGGAAGACGTCGAGGCGGCGCGGGTGTTCGCGGCCGGCCTGGTCGTCAAGGACGTGCCGGCGCGGGCCTCGAACTTCCGCAGCGACGCCAGCCTCGGCGACTACCTCCGGCGCGAGAAGACGGTCGGCATCGCCGGCATCGACACCCGCCGCCTGACCCGCCTCTTGCGCAGCAGCGGCGCGCAGAACGGCTGCATCGTCGCCTTGGGCGCCGGTGCGGCCATCACGGATGCGGTGGTCGCAGAAGCCCTCGCCCGCGCGAGGGCGGCGCCGGACATGGCCGGGCTGGATCTCGCCAAGGTCGTCAGCGTCCGGGAGCCCTACGAGTGGGCGCAGACGGAGTGGGCGCTCGGCCGCGGCTACGGCGCGCTGGAGGACGCCCGCTTCCACGTCGTCGCCTATGACTTCGGCGTCAAGTTCAACATCCTGCGCATGCTCGCCGCGCGCGGCTGCCGCATCACGGTCGTGCCGGCGGAGACGCCGGCGGCTCGTGCGCTGGAGCATCGGCCGGACGGGATCTTCCTGGCCAACGGTCCCGGCGACCCGGCGCCCTGCGACTACGCCATCCGGGCGACGCGCGAGTTCATCGAGCGCGGCATTCCCACCTTCGGCATCTGCCTCGGCCACCAGATCATGGCCCTGGCCTGCGGCGCCAGCACCTACAAGATGAAGTTCGGACACCACGGCGCCAACCACCCGGTCAAGGAGATCGACACCGGCCGGGTCAGCATCACCAGCCAGAACCATGGCTTCGCCGTCGACCGCAAGACACTGCCGGCGACCCTGCGCGCCACCCACGTGTCGCTCTTCGACGGCACCCTGCAGGGCCTCGCCCACGTCGCCAAGCCGGCGTTCTGCTTCCAGGGGCACCCGGAGGCGTCGCCCGGGCCGCACGACGTCGCCTACCTGTTCGACCGCTTCGTGGCAATGATGGAGAGCAGCGGCGGCACGCCGGCGCGCGCGTCGACGGGGAGCGCGCATGCCTAAGCGCACCGACCTCAAGTCCATCCTCATCATCGGCGCCGGGCCGATCGTCATCGGCCAGGCCTCCGAGTTCGACTATTCCGGCGCCCAGGCCTGCAAGGCGCTGCGCGAGGAGGGCTTCCGCGTCATCCTGGTCAACAGCAATCCGGCGACCATCATGACCGACCCCGAGATGGCCGACGCAACCTACGTCGAGCCGATCACGTGGGGCATCGTCGAGAAGATCATCGCCAAGGAGCGGCCCGACGCCGTGCTTCCCACCATGGGCGGGCAGACGGCGCTGAACTGCGCCCTCGACCTGCACAAGCACGGCGTCCTGCAGAAGTACGGCGTCGAGATGATCGGCGCCAACGAGAAGGCGATCGAGAAGGCCGAGGACCGGCTCAAGTTCAAGGACGCGATGACCGGCATCGGCCTGGCCTCGGCGAAGTCGGGCATTGCCCACTCGCTCGACGAAGCGCTCGCGGTCCAGCGCCGCATCACGCAGGAGACCGGCAGCACCGGCTTTCCGATGGTGATCCGGCCGAGCTTCACGCTCGGCGGCACCGGCGGCGGCATCGCCTACAACCCGGACGAGTTCGAGGAGATCTGCGAGCGCGGGCTCGACCTCTCGCCGACCAGCGAGCTCCTCATCGAGGAGAGCCTGATCGGCTGGAAGGAGTTCGAGATGGAGGTCGTCCGCGACAAGGCCGACAACTGCATCATCGTCTGCTCGATCGAGAACCTCGACCCGATGGGCATCCACACGGGCGATTCGATCACCGTCGCTCCGGCGCAGACGCTGACCGACAAGGAATACCAGCTGATGAGGAACGCGTCGATCGCGATCCTGCGGGAGATCGGCGTCGAGACCGGCGGCTCGAACGTGCAGTTCGCGGTCAACCCCAAGGACGGCCGGATGGTCGTCATCGAGATGAACCCGCGCGTGTCGCGCTCGTCGGCGCTGGCGTCGAAGGCCACGGGCTTCCCGATCGCCAAGGTCGCGGCCAAGCTCGCGGTCGGCTACACGCTCGACGAGCTGAAGAACGACATCACCGGCGGCGCGACGCCGGCGAGCTTCGAGCCGTCGATCGATTACGTGGTCACCAAGATCCCGCGCTTCGCGTTCGAGAAGTTTCCTGTCGCCGACTCGCGCCTGACGACGCAGATGAAATCGGTGGGCGAGGTGATGGCCATGGGCCGCACCTTCCAGGAGAGCCTGCAGAAGGCGCTGCGCGGGCTCGAGACCGGCATCGACGGCTTCAGCGAGCGCAGCACCGACCGTGAGGAGATCGTCCAGGAGATCGGCGAGGCGGGCCCCGAGCGCCTGCTCTACGTCGGCGACGCCTTCCGCATCGGGATGAGCGCCGAGGAGATCTTCGAGGAGACCGCGATCGACCCGTGGTTCCTGGCCCAGATCGAGGAGATCGTGGCCTGCGAGACGGCTGTCGCCGGCCGCGTGCTCGAGAGCCTCTCGGCGGCGGAGATGCGCTACCTCAAGGCGAAGGGCTTCTCCGACCGGCGCCTGGCGACGCTGCTGCGGTCGACCGAATCCGCGGTCCGTTCGCTGCGCCATGGCCTGGGCGTCCGCCCGGTCTACAAGCGCGTCGACACCTGCGCCGCCGAGTTCGCGACGCAGACCGCCTACATGTACTCGAGCTACGACGAGGAGTGCGAGGCCGAGCCGACCGACCGGCGGAAGATCATGGTCCTCGGCGGCGGCCCGAATCGCATCGGCCAGGGCATCGAGTTCGACTACTGCTGCGTCCACGCCGCGCTCGCCATGCGCGAGGACGGCTACGAGACCATCATGGTCAACTGCAACCCGGAGACGGTCTCGACCGACTACGACACCTCCGATCGCCTGTACTTCGAGCCGGTCACGCTCGAGGACGTGCTCGAGATCGTCGCCAAGGAGAAGCCG
>DATAGP010000018.1:0-52670 GCA_036263655.1 Caldimonas sp.
ACGCCCATCCGTCGCGCGAGCGCCTGGCCGCTGCACGCGTCCTCGTCGTCGGCGACGCGATGCTCGACCGCTACTGGTTCGGAGCCGTCGACCGCATCTCGCCGGAAGCGCCGGTGCCGATCGTCCGCGTGAACCCCGGCAAGGAGCAGGAGCGCCTCGGCGGCGCCGCCAACGTCGCCTGGAACGTCAAGTCGCTCGGGGTGCACGCCAGCCTGCTGACGGCGATCGGCGACGACGAGCATGGCCACCGCCTCGAGGCCTTGCTGGACAAGAGCGGCATCGAGACGCTGTTCACGCTCGACCGGCGACTCACGACGACCGTCAAGCTGCGGGTCATCGGCAGGTCGCAGCAGCTGCTGCGGGTCGACTTCGAGGAGGAGCCGGACCACGAAGTGCTCCAGGCCATGTCGGTCGCCTACGGACCGGCGCTCTCCTTGGCCGATGCGGTGCTCTTCTCCGACTACGGCAAGGGCGGACTGACGCACATCATCGAGATGATCGCCCAGGCCCGCGCCGCCGGCCGGGCCGTCCTGGTAGACCCGAAGGGCAGCGACTACTCGCGCTACAAGGGCGCCACCGTCATCACGCCGAACCGGGCCGAGCTGGCCCAGGTCGTCGGCCCGTGGACCACCGAGGCGCAGCTGCACGAGCGCGCCCAGGGCCTGCGCAGCGCGCTCGACCTGCAGGCTCTGCTGCTGACGCGATCGGAGGAAGGCATGTCGCTGTTCGACGCCGAGGGCCATGTGCAGGTCGCCGCCGAGGCTCGCGAGGTCTTCGACGTCACCGGCGCCGGCGACACCGTCATCGCGACGGTCGCGGCCATGCTGGCCAGCGGCCTCAGCCTGCGCCAGGCCCTGCCGATCGCCAACCGCGCCGGCGGCATCGTCGTCGGCAAGTTCGGGACGGCGACGGTCGCCTACGAGGAACTGTTCGGCGAGGAGACGAAGGCATGAGAGTCGTCGTGACCGGCGCCGCCGGCATGATCGGGGCCAACCTGGTCCGCGGCCTGAACGCCCTCGGCATCGACGACGTGGTCGCGGTCGACGACCTCACCGACGGAAGCAAGCACGCCAACCTCGTCGGCGCGGCGATCAGCGACTACTTCGACCGGCGCGATTTCTACGGCCGCTTCGAGCGCGGCGAGCTCGGCCGCTTCGATTGCGTCTTCCACGAGGGCGCCTGCTCCGACACGATGGAGCACGACGGGCGCCTGATGCTCGACCTCAACTACCGCGCCTCCAAGACGCTCCTCGACGCCTGCCAGGCGCAGGGCACCCGGCTGCTGTATGCGTCGTCGGCCGCGACCTACGGAGGCTCGTCGACCTTTCGCGAAGAGCCGGCGTTCGAGCGGCCGCTCAACGTCTACGGCTGGTCGAAGCTGCTGTTCGACAACGTCGTGCGCCGCATGCTGCCGGCGACGAAGACGCAGGTCGCGGGCTTTCGCTACTTCAACGTCTACGGCCCGCACGAGCAGCACAAGGGCCGGATGGCGTCGGTGGCGTTCCATCACTTCGGGCAGCTCCGCGCCAAACGCCGGGTCCGGCTGTTCGGCGAGTACGGCGGCTACGCAGCGGGCACCCAGGCGCGCGACTTCGTCTACGTCGACGACGTCGTCGCCGTGAACCTGTGGTTCCTGGAGCATCCCGAGGTTAGCGGCATCTTCAACCTGGGCAGCGGCCGCGCCCAGCCCTTCAACGACGTCGCCGTGGCGGTCGTGAACGCGGAGCGCGCGGCGCGCGGCGAAGCGAGCCTGGACCTCGACGCCATGGTCTCCGCCGAGCTGATCGAGTACATCGACTTCCCGGCCGCGCTGGTCGGCAAGTACCAGTGCTTCACCGAGGCCGACCTGACCCGGCTGCGTGCCGCCGGCTGCGACCATGCGTTCGCGGACGTCTCGGCGGGGGTCGCGCGCTACGTCGCCTGGCTGCACGCGCAGGCCGCGTCCTGAGCGCCGGCCGCCCGATGCTTCTGCGCAAGCTGATCGCCGCCGGCGCTGCGTTGCTCGCCGCCGGCGCCGTCGCCGCCGTCGAGATCAACCGGGCCAGCCAGGCCGAGCTCGAGTCGATCAAGGGCGTCGGCCCGGCCTTGTCGTCGCTGATCGTCGACGAGCGCCGCAAGGGCGACTTCGCCGGCTGGGACGACCTGCGGGCCCGCGTCAAGGGCGTCGGCCCAAGCACGGCCGAGCGGCTCTCGAGAGCAGGCCTGACCGTCAACGGCAAGGCCTACGTCCGGAATTAGCCGGCGGCCGAACGCGAGAGCGGCCGCTGAAGCGGCGCCTCCTTAGCTCGCCGGGACCCAGCCGAAGAAGGCGCGCAC
This sequence comes from Caldimonas sp., assembly GCA_036263655.1. GTDB lineage: Bacteria > Pseudomonadota > Gammaproteobacteria > Burkholderiales > Burkholderiaceae_C > Schlegelella_A. Next base: position 2,317 of record DATAGP010000018.1, read on the forward strand.
CTCGTCTCTGCGCGCCAATGTGTCGCGGATGCCGAGCGCCATCAGCTCGCGGGTGTACGGCGCCTCGAAGAGCAGGTAGCTGGCCAGCGCCGCGCCGCGCGCGTCGTCGCCGCGGCCCGACACCCCGAGGCCGCCGAGCATGGCGCGAATCGGCAGCGGCAGGCTCGTGAGATGTCGCGTCGCGATGTCGTCGAGCCGTTCGCTCGGCGCGATCACGAGCACGTCGATGGGCTTGAGGCTCGTCGCGGCGCGCGCCGCTGGCGGCAGCAGCGCCAGCGTGGCGTTGATCCGCTGCAGGCGCTCCACATCAACCGCCAGGGCGTCCAGGAAGATGTTCGACAGCGCATGGCCGGCGATCTGGGCCAGGTTCGGGTACTCGCTGCTGCCCGCGCGCTCGCCGGGCGGCTCGTGCATTCGTCCGGCGCCGACGACGAGGATGCGCTCGGCGCCGAGGTGCACCGCCGGCGAGATCGGCGCGGCCTGGCGCATCGAGCCGTCGCCGCAGTACTCCAGGCGACCGTCGATGCTCAGCGGCACCGCGGGAAACACGAACGGAATCGCCGACGAGGCGAGCAGGTGCGGCACGCCGATCTCGGCTCGGACCGCGAGGCGCTGCGAGCGCGTCCAGGGCAGGATCGATCCGACGGAGTCGTAGAACGTCACGTGCAGCCCCGAGCCGTAGCTGGAAGCGGTGATGGCGAGCCCGTGCAGGTGGCCCTCGGCCATCACGCGGCGCAGCCGGTCCGGGCTGATGAGCCCCTTCAGCAGGCCCTCAAGGGGCGTGTTGTCGAGCAGCGAGCGCGGCCTGGCCTTGCGCCAGCGAGCGATCGCCCAGCCGACCGAGAACATCGTCAGCCAGCGCGCGCCGGTCCGGATCACGCCGAAGGAGTCGGCGCGGTAGACCTGCTCGGCGCGGAAGTTCTCCCAGACCTGGCACAAGTGTGCGACCGCGCCATCGAAGTCGTCGGCCTGGCAGGCCAGCGCCGCGGCGTTGATCGCGCCCGCCGAGGTGCCGGCGGTCACCGGGAACGGGTTGCCGCGGCTGACGCCGGCCTCGCGCCGCACCTGCGCGACGGCCTTCAGGACGCCGACCTGGTAAGCCGCCCGGGCCCCGCCGCCGGTGAGGATCAACCCGGTCAGCGCCGCGGCGTCGCTCATCGACGGCGCGTCGGCAGGCTCATTCGTAGACGACCATCGCCCGCCCGTGCGCGGCGGCCGAGCTCCAGCGCGCGATCGCCGCCTCCGACGGATAGAAGCGCGCCGACTCGCCGAGGTCGAGCTCGCCGCTGGCGTTCTCGCGCAGCAGCGCGAGCCGCACCGGCAGGCCTTGCGGCAGGTCGCCCTGCTCGGTCGTGATGCGGCGCGAGGGGAAGTCGCGCAGCACCTCGGCCACGGGCGGCACGCTGCCGTTGACCTCGACGCGCAGGTACTTGCCGAAGCGGCAGCGCGCGGCAGCCAGGTCCCACACGCTCTGCACGTTCAGGCGGATGCCGCCGGAGAAGCGGTCAGGCTGCGCCCGGCCCTGGACGATGACGAGCTCGTCGTCCTTGAGCAGGTCGCGGTTGGCGAGCAGCAGGTCCTCGTTGGCGACGGCCTCGACGACATCGCTCATGTCGTCGAGCCTGAAGAGGGCGACGCGGCCGCGCTGGCCGTTGACGACGCGCAGGTCGCCGACGATCCCGGCGAGCAGGAGGGTCTCGCGGCTGTCGATGAGGTCGGCGATGCGCAGCTTGACGAAGCGGCGCACCTCGGCGGCGCTCTGGTCGAACAGGTGACCGGAGAGATAGAAGCCGAGCGCGGTCTTCTCGAGGGTGAGCCGCTCCTTGATCGTCCACTCGGCTGCCGGGACGAGCGCCGGCTCCTGCGTGCTGGCGCCGTGCGCGTCGCCGTCGTCCGAACCGAAGTCGAACAGTCCGCCCTGGTCGGCGTGCGCCGCCTGCGTGTCGGCCCAGTCGAGGGCCAGGCCGACGCTGGCGAGCAGGCTCGAGCGGCCGGCGTGGATGGAGTCGAACGCACCGGCCTTGATCAGCGCCTCGACGACGCGGCGATTGATCCGCGTCCGGTCGACGCGGGCGCAGAAGTCGAAGAGGCTCCTGAAGCGCCCGCCCACCTCGCGCGCGGCGACGATCGCCTCGATCGCCCCGTGGCCGGTGCCCTTCACCGCGCCGAGGCCGTAGCGCACCGACGTGTCGGAGACCGGCTCGAAGCCGTAGCCGCCGGCGTTGACGTCCGGCGGCTCGATGACGACGTCGAAGCTCTTCGCGTCGACCAGCAAGGCCTTCAGCTTGTCGCTGTTGTCGATCTCCACCGACATGTTGGCGGCGAAGAACTCGGCCGGATGGTGAACCTTGATCCACGCCGTGTGGTACGCGAGCAGCGAGTAGGCGGCGGCGTGCGACTTGTTGAAGCCGTAGCCGGCGAACTTCTCCATGAGGTCGAAGACCTCGTCGGCCACCTCGGCGCCGATGCCCTTCCTCGCCGCGCCCTCGCGGAAGATGGCCCGGTGCGTCGCCATCTCCTCCGGCTTCTTCTTGCCCATGGCGCGCCGCAGCAGGTCGGCGCCGCCGAGGGAGTAGCCGCCCAGCACCTGGGCGGCCTGCATCACCTGCTCCTGGTAGACCATGATCCCGTAGGTCTCGCCGAGCACCGTCTCGAGGAGCGGGTGCGGGTAGGTGACTTCCTCGCGGCCGTGCTTGCGCGCGCAGAAGCTCGGGATGTTCTCCATCGGCCCGGGCCGGAACATCGCGTTGAGGGCGATCAGGTCCTCGAGGCGGCTCGGCTTGGCGTCCTTCAGCATGCGCTGCATGCCGCCGCTTTCGAACTGGAACACCGACTCGGTCCGGCCCTCGGCGAAGAGCGCGTAGACCTTCGGGTCGTCGAGCGGCAGGTCGTCGTAGTTGAAGCCGGCGCGCTCCGGATGGCGGGCGACGATGAAGTCCTTCGCCTGCTCGAGGATGGTCAGCGTCGCCAGGCCGAGGAAGTCGAACTTGACGAGGCCGATCGCCTCGACGTCGTCCTTGTCGAACTGGCTCACCGCGCTCTCGCTGCCGGGCTGCATGTAGAGCGGGCAGAAGTCGGTGATCTTGCCGGGCGCGATGAGCACGCCGCCGGCGTGCATGCCGACGTTGCGGACCAGGCCCTCGGCGCGCTCGGCGAGCGCCAGCAGCTCGGCGACCTCCTCCTCGTTGCGCTCGCGCTGCTCGATCTCGGGCGCTTCGCGGCGCGCGTAGATGACGCTGCCGTCGGGCCGCTCCGGCGGCCGGCGCAGGGTCACCGTCTTGCCGGGCGGCGCCGGCACCAGCTTGGCGATCGAGTCGACGTGGCCGTAGCTCATGCCGAGGACGCGGCCGATGTCGCGCAGCGCCGCCTTGGCGGCCATGGTGCCGAAGGTGGCGATCTGGCTCACCGCGTCGCGGCCGTACTTCGCCTTGACGTAGTCGATGACCCGGTCACGGTTGGCCTGGCAGAAATCGATGTCGAAGTCGGGCATCGACACCCGCTCGGGGTTGAGGAAGCGCTCGAACAGCAGGTTGTAGCGGAGCGGATCGAGGCCGGTGATGTTGAGCGAGTACGCAACCAGCGAGCCGGCGCCGGAGCCCCGCCCCGGCCCCACGGGGCAGCCGTTCTTCTGCGCCCAGTTGATGAAGTCGGCGACGATGAGGAAGTAGCCCGGGAAGCCCATCTTCAGGATCGTCTCGATCTCGAAGTCGAGCCGTTCGACGTAGCGCGGCCGCTCGCGCTCGCGCAGGGCGGGGTCGGGATAGAGCTGCGCCAGACGCCCTTCCAGCCCCTGGTGCGAGGCGACCCGGAAGTACTCCGGCATCGGCAGCGCCCGGCCGTCGACCAGCGGCGTCGAGAAGTCGGGCAGCTGCGGCTTGCCGAGCACCAGGCTGAGGTTGCAGCGCTTCGCGATGGCAACCGTGTTGGCGACGGCGCTCGGCAGGTCAGCGAACAGCGCCTCCATGTGCGCCTGGCTGCGGAAGTGCTGCTCGCGCGTGAAGCGCTTGATCCGGCGCGGGTTGGCCAGCATCTCGCCCTCCGCGACGCACACGCGTGCTTCATGCGCCTCGTGGTCGTCCGGCCCGAGGAACTGCACCGTGTGCGTGGCGACCACCGGCAGGCCGAGCTCGGCCGCCAGCGCGACCGCGGCACGAAGGTGCGCCTCGTTGCCCGGCAGGCCGATGCGCTGCACCTCGACGTAGAAGCGGCGCGGGAACCAGGCCTGCAGGCGCTCGGCCACGGCGCGCGCCCGCGCCGCGTCGCCGGCCAGGAGGGCCGCGCCAAGCGCGCCGCTGTCGGCGCCGGAGAGCACGATCAGGCCCTCGCCGAGCTCCTTCAGCCAGGCCCACTTGATCAACGCATGGCCGGTGCCGGCGTTGGTGAGCCAGCCGCGCGACAGCAGCTCGCAGAGGTTCAGGTAGCCCACCCGGTTCTGCACCAGCAGGACCAGGCGGCTGGGGCCCTTCTCGCCGGCCTCGGGCTCGATGCAGACCTCGCTGCCGAGGATGGGCTTGACGCCGGCCTTGCGCGCGCCGGTGTAGAACTTGATGGCGCCGAACAGGTTGCTGACGTCGGTGATCGCCAGGGCGACCTGGCCGTCGTCGGCCGCCGCGGCGACGACGCTGTCGATGCGCAGGGTGCCGTCGACGACCGAGTATTCGGTGTGCGCCCGCAGGTGAACGAAGGCCATGCTGCATTCTAGGGACGGCACCGCCGCGGCCGCCGTGAATCGGGTCGGCTCGGCCTGCGCGGAACGGGTTGCGGGAACGCCTTCCGCACACCGTCGAGCCACATCGGCTAAGGTCGCCTTCCGGCGCCTTCGGCATCGCAGGCCCGCAGCGTGGGGGAGGAGGACACATGACCAAGATGTCTGGCGAAGCCTTTCGCACGAACGGCCGCACCGCCGCGGCTCGCGGCACGCTGGCCGAGCGCTATGCATCGGTGCGCCAGGCAAGCCACGCCCTGGCAGCGCCGCTGTCGGCCGAGGATTGCCAGGTGCAGTCGATGCCGGACGCGAGCCCGACCAAGTGGCATCTGGCCCACATCACGTGGTTCTTCGAGACCTTCGTGCTCGAGCGCTACGCGCCCTCGTTCAAGCCCTTCGATCCGGCGTTTCGCGTCGTCTTCAACAGCTACTACCAGGGCGTCGGCGAGCAGCATCCGCGGCCGCGCCGCGGCCTGCTGACGCGGCCGTCGCTCGCTGAGGTCAAGCGCTACCGTGCCCATGTGGACGACGCCGTGCAGGCGCTGCTGGAGGCGCGTGCCGGCGACCCCGAGATCGAAGCGCTGGTCACGCTCGGCCTGCACCACGAGCAGCAGCACCAGGAGCTGATGCTGACCGACATCAAGCATGCCCTGTCGTGCAGCCCGCTGGCCCAGGCTTATGCGAAGCGCTGGCCGATGGCCCGCGTCGGGCCGCAGGCCTTGCGCTGGTTCGGCTTCCCGGGCGGGCTGCGCGAGATGGGCCACTCGCCGGAGGCGGACGGCGCGTTCTGCTTCGACAACGAGACGCCGCGGCATCGGGCCTGGGCCGAGGGCTTCGAGATCGCGTCGCGGCTCGCCACCTACGGCGACTTCCTCGCCTTCATGGAGGACGATGGCTACGCCCGGCCGGAGCTGTGGCTCTCGATGGGCTGGGACTGGGTCCGCGCCCAGGCCCGCGATGCGCCGCTGTACTGGCGCCGCGACGGCGATCGCTGGGTGACGCACACCTTGCAGGGAACGGTCGCGATCGACCCCCACACGCCGGTCTGCCACCTCAGCTATTTCGAGGCCGATGCGTTCGCGCGCTGGTCCGGCGCCCGCCTGCCGACCGAGCTCGAATGGGAGATCGTCGCGCGCTCACTGCCTGGCGGCATGAGCGGCAACTTCGCCGACCGCGGCGCCTTCCATCCGATGCCGCAGACGGCGCCGGTCGGCGACGAGCCGCTGCAGATGTTCGGCGACGTCTGGGAGTGGACGCAGTCCGCCTATCTGCCCTACCCGCGCTACCGGCCGCTGCCGGGGGCGGTCGGCGAATACAACGGCAAGTTCATGTGCAACCAGTTCGTGCTGCGCGGCGGCTCGTGCGCGACGCCGGAGGGCCATGTCCGCGCCAGCTACCGCAACTTCTTCCCGCCGGAGGCGCAGTGGCAGTTCAGCGGCGTGCGCCTGGCCCGCGACGCCTGAGCGTCACGATGCCAGGATGCTCAGCACGTCCGAGCCGAACTCGCGCTGGTAGAGGATGTAGACCACGCCGCAGGTGGCGGCGATGAAGAACAGGGGCGAGAAGAACCAGGCGATGGCGGCGAACGCGAAGTAGTACGCGCGCAGGCCGTCGTTGAAGGTTTCGGCGGCCATGCCGACGATTCACCGGGCCTTGTCGGCGAAGGCTTCGCGGGAAATGCCGTCGTCCTCGAAGCGCCTGGCTTCCGGGGCGGCGGCGATGAGCAGCGCGCCGAAGGTGTACTGACGCATCGACCACGTGAAGCGGAAGAAGGCGTACACGAAGATCGCCAGCAGCAGCATCAGCTTGAGGTCGAACACCAGGGCCGAGGTGCGGGCCGCGAACGGCAGGTCGCGGATCAGCTCGCTGGCCTTGTCGGCGGTGCCGAGCACGGCGAGCAGGCCGCCGATGATGAGGATCGTCGTCGAGGCGAAGAACGAGGGGCTGGTCGAGAGGTTCTGGATGACCACGCCGTCGAGCACCCGCTGCTCGCGATAGGTCGTCTGCAGCATCCACTGGCGACGGACCCGGTTGGTGGCAGCCAGGATGGTCGGCCGCTTGCCGACCCGCTGCCTGGCGAACATCGCGTAGCCGGCCCAGGCCGGGAAGAACAGGACCAGCGCGACCCAGTCGGTCCAGGGCAGAAGCGAGAACGCACGTAACGCCAGTTCCATCGGCGCACTGTAGCAAGCGCGACGAGCTGCCAGCCGTGCGGCGGACAGCTCGCCAGTGCAGCGCGCCGCGGGATCCGCGTCGCTCAGGCGCGGTGGAAGCGCGCGCCCACGCTCAGCGAGCCCGGGCCGAATGCGGCGAGGACCAGCATGCCGCCGGCGATCGACAGGTTCTTCATGAAGTTGATCTGCTCGCCCATCGCCTGTGCGGCCGGTGCGGCCCAGAACGCGTGGAAGATGAACGCCGCCAGCAGGGTGAAGCCGGCGAGGGCGAGCGCAGCCTGGCGGGTGAAGAAGCCGATCACGAGCGCCAGCCCACCGCCGACCTCGACCACGATGGTCAATGCCGCCAGCAGCGCCGGCAGGGGCAGCCCCTTCGAGGCGATGTAGCCGGCGGTGCCTTCGAAACCGGCGATCTTGGCGAACCCTGACAGCACGAAGATGAGGCCGAGGAGGATCCGTCCGACGAGGACCGTGGTGTTCTGCAGTGCGGTGTTCATGACGTTCTTTCGAGTGGATCAGTGAGGGGATGAGGATCAGGCCAGGTCGAAGACCAGCACTTCGGCGCCCTCGCCGCGGCCGAGCCGCAGCTCGGCCTCGCGCTCGATCTCGAGCGCGTCGCCGGCGGACAGGCGCTGCCCGCTGACCTCGAGCTTGCCGCGCACGAGGTGCACGTAGGTGCGCCGCGACGGGTCGAGCGGAAAGGCCAGGCTTTCGTCGCCGTCGAACAGGCCGGCGCGGATCGAGGCGTCGGCGTGCAGGGTGATGGAGCCCTCGCGCCCGTCGGGCGAGGCGACGAGGCGCAGCGTGCCGCGCTTCTCGTCGTCAGCGAAGGACTTCTGCTCGTAGCTCGGCTCGATGCCGCGCTCGCTCGGCTCGATCCAGATCTGCAGGAAGTGGGTCGTCGCATCGGCGGCGTGGTTGAACTCGCTGTGCCGCACGCCTCGCCCGGCGCTCATGCGCTGCACGTCACCGGGACGGATGATCCCCTTCGGCGCATCGCCGCTCGCGGTGCCGGTGCCCATGCTGTCCTTGTGCGCGAGCGCGCCGGACAGCACGTAACTGACGATCTCCATGTCGCGATGGCCGTGCGTGCCGAAGCCGCTGCCGGGCGCGATGCGATCCTCGTTGATGACGCGCAGGTTGCCGAAACCCATGCGCTCGGGGTCGTGGTAGTCGGCGAAGGAGAAGCTGTGGCAGCTCTTCAGCCAGCCGTGATCGGCATAGCCGCGGTCGCCGGATTTGCGAAGGGTGATCATGCTGGGGCTCCTCGGTGCAGCGTCGCTGCGTTGCAGCCAATGTAGGTAGGGCAGCGGCGTGCAGGGCTGATGCGCCTTGACGCATCCGTTCAAATAAGATGAATGGATGACCGGCGCCGGACCATGACCGACCCCCGCAGCGTCCTGACCCCCGAAGCGCTGACGATGATGGTCGCCATCGCCCAGAACGGCAGCTTCGCGGCCGCCGCGCGCCAGCTCGGCAAGGTCCCGTCGGCACTGACCTACAGCGTCCGCCAGCTCGAGGATGCGCTCGACGTGCTGCTCTTCGATCGCCGGTCGCGCCAGGCGACGCTGACCGCCGCCGGCCAGGAGCTGCTCGACGAAGGCCGGCACCTGCTCGAGCAGATCGACGCCGTCGCCAATCGCGTCAAGCGCGTCGCCACCGGCTGGGAGACGCAGCTCGTCGTCGCCGTTGACGACGTGATCTCGCGGGCGACCATCCTCGAGCTCTGCGAGGCCTTCTACGCATCGGTGGTGTCCGACGCCCGCTCGACGCGCGGCCGCCCGGCTGCGGCCCTGCCGGGCGGGAGCAGCTCGCCGCCGACGCGCCTGCGCATCCGCACCGAAGTCCTGGCCGGCACCTGGGAAGCGCTGATCAGCGGGCAGGCCGACCTCGCCATCGGCGTCGGCGTCGGCCATGAGCTGCCGAGCGGCGTCGCCATGAAGGACCTCGGCACCGTCGATTTCGTGTTCGCCGTCGCACCGCACCACCCGCTCGCCGCGGCCGCCGAGCCGATCGGCGATGCCGAGCTCGTGCGGCATCGCGCCGTCGCGGTGGCCGACTCGGCGCATCGCCTGACGCCGATCACCTTGAGCCTTCTGCCCGGGCAGGACGTGCTCACGGTCAGCGACATGCAGGGCAAGATCGATGCGCAGCTGCGCGGCATCGGCTGCGGGTTCGTGCCGGAGCCCGCGACCCGCGACCACATCGCTGCGGGCCGACTGGTCGTGAAGTCCGTCGAACGGCAGCGCAGCGCCGCACGGCTGGGCTACGCCTGGCGGCAGCAGGCCGGCGGGCGAGCGGGCAGCACCCGCAAGCCGCAGGCGGGTCTGGCCCTGCGCTGGTGGCTCGACCGCCTGGAGACGCCGGCGACGCGCCGCGGCCTGCTCGAGCGGCACGGCAGCCGTTTCGGCAGCGGCGAGCCGCCAGCCGTGGCGGCGGGCGAGGGTCGCTGAATCGATGACAGGTCCGACGCCCGCGTCGGCCGGCCGCTACGTCGGCCGCTTCGCGCCCTCGCCGACCGGGCCGCTGCACGCCGGGTCGCTCGTCGCTGCACTCGCCTCGTGGCTGGACGCCCGGGCGCATGACGGCCGGTGGCTGGTCCGCATCGAGGACATCGACACGCCGCGCAACGTCGCCGGCGCGGCCGAGCTGATCCTCGCCCAGCTCGGCCGCTGCGGCCTGCGTCCCGACGGCGAGGTGGTGCATCAGTCGCGGCGCACCTGGCTCTACGAGCGCGCGCTCGAGCGCCTCCTCGCCAGTGGATGGGCGTATCCCTGCGGCTGCAGCCGGCGCGACGTCGCCGACGCCGCCGCGGCGGCCGGCGATGCCGCGCCTCGTCGGAACGAGGAGCTGCGCTACCCTGGGACCTGCCGGAGCGGGCTGCTCGGCAAGCCCGCCCGCTCGATCCGGTTGCTGACCGAGCCGCGCTCTCGACCGGCCGGGCGCGACGCGGAAGACGAGCCTGAAAGCGTGATCGAGTGGCTCGACCGCCGCCTCGGCCCGCAGCGCCAGGACGTCGCGGCCTGCGTCGGCGATTTCGTCCTCCGCCGCGCCGACGGCATGTGGGCCTACCAGCTGGCGGTCGTGGTCGACGATGCCGATCAGGGCGTCACGGACGTGGTCCGCGGTGAAGATCTGGCCGCGAGCACGGCCCGGCAGATCCTGCTGCAGCGGCGGCTGGAAGTGCCCACCCCGCGCTACCTGCACACGCCTGTCGTCCTGGGCCGCAACGGCGAGAAGCTCTCCAAGCAGAACGGGGCCGCGCCGCTCGATCTCGGGTCCCCGCTCGCATCGCTGCGTGCCGCTGCCGCGGTGCTCGGTCTGGAGGCCGACGGCACCCGGCTTGCTGACTGGTTGGCTTCTGCCGTCGCCCGGTGGCGAGCGACCGTGCGTTCCTGAGGGATCGACGGCGCCCTGAGCGGTCCGCACGCTCGCACTGGCATCATTCCAGGCGCCTCCGGCGCGATCCGCCGCCTCCGTTTCCCTCCAGCGAAAGTCTTTCATGCAAACCACCACCTCCGGGCTCCAGTTCGAGGACACCGTGCCGGGCACCGGCAAGCGCGCCGAGGCCGGCCGCCTGGTCTCCGTGCACTACACCGGCTGGCTCTACGACAACGGCGTCAAGGGCGCCAAGTTCGACTCGAGCAAGGACCGCAACGATCCGTTCGACTTCGACCTCGGCGGCGGCAGCGTGATCCGCGGCTGGGACGAAGGCGTGCAGGGCATGCAGGAAGGGGGCACGCGCGTGCTCGTGATCCCGCCGGCGCTCGGCTACGGCGCGCGCGGAGCCGGCGGCGTCATCCCGCCCAACGCCACCCTCATGTTCGAGGTGGAACTGCTGCGCGCCTGACGCGATCCGCTTTCCATGCCCATCCGCTACAACATCACGCACACGACCGTCTACCGCTACCGGCAGCCGGTGCGCTTCGGCGAGCACCGCGTGATGTTCCGGCCGCGCGACAGCCATGACCAGCGCGTCCTCTCGACGGCGCTGGACGTCAGCCCGGATGCGTCGGTGCGCATGATCCAGGATCCCTTGTCGAATTCGGTGGCGCTCGTCCAGCCGCTGACCTCTGCCGACACGCTGCAGATCGTCTGCAAGTTCGGCATCGAGCACGCGCACAGCAACAACCTCGAGCTGCCGCTCTCGCCCAGCGCCGAGATCTATCCCTTCGCCTACACGCTCGAGGAGCGCTACGACCTGGAGCACTACCTGCGCCCGTACCACGACGATCCCGACGGACAGGTGACCGCGTGGGCGCGCCAGTTCATCCGCACCGACGGTCCGACCGGCACGAGAGACCTGCTGGTGGCGATGAATCAGCGCATCCGCGACGAGCTGCGCTACTGCGAACGCGACGAGGAAGGCACGCAGACGCCGCAGCAGACGCTGAACCTCGGCAGCGGCTCATGCCGCGACTTCGCCCTGCTGATGATGGAGGCGGCGCGCCGGCTCGGCTTCGCGACCCGCTTCGTTTCCGGCTACCTGTACGACCCGGCGCTCGACGAAGGCCAGGGCGACGGTACGCAGGGCGCGGGCTACACGCACGCCTGGCTGCAGGCCTACCTGCCCGGCGCGGGATGGGTGCCTTTCGATCCCACCAACAACCTGCTGGGCGGAACGCGGCTGATCCGGGTCGGCGTCGCCCGCGACCCGTCGCAGGCGGCGCCGATCTCCGGCAGCTGGTTCGGGCAGACGGGCGACTACCTCGGCATGACCGTCGAGGTGGCCGTGCAGCGCCGCTAGGCGGCGCTCCGGTGGCTAGCGCGCGTAACCGCCCGGTCGCGAGCGCTGCGGCTTCGGCCGGCCCTTGAAGGCGGCCGGGCCCGGGCGGGCCGCCGGCGCGCGACGCTCGTCGCGGTTCGGCAGGGGCCGGTCGAACGGATTGCGGCGCGGCTCGTCGTGACCGGCGCCCTGCGGCCGCTGCTCGTGGCCCCGGTGCGGGTGGGCCCGATGCTCGTGCGGCCGACGGCTGTCGTGGCGCGGGCCGCGACCCGCGGGCGCAGGCCCGCTGCCCGGGCGCTGCGGGAACAGCCGCGGCTGCGGGCCGGTAGGCTCCAGCCCGGCAATCGTTGCGACCGGAATCTGCTGGGTCGTGAACTGCTGGATGCGGCGGATCATGCCGGCATCGTTGCGTTCCGCCAGCGTCACCGCCAGACCGTCGCGCCCCGCGCGGCCGGTGCGGCCGATGCGGTGCACGTAGTCCTCCGGCTTCATCGGCAGGCCGTAGTTGATGACATGGCTGATGGTCGGCACGTCGATGCCCCGCGCCGCCACGTCGGTGGCGACGAGGATGCGCAGCTGGCGCGAGCGCAGGCCCTGCAGAACGCGGTTGCGCCGGCCCTGCGGCATGCCGCCGTGCAGCGAGGCGACGGCGTGGCCGAGCTCGGCCAGGCGGTCGGCGAGGCGGTCGGCATCGATCTGCGTGCTCGTGAAGACGAGCGCCTGCTCGACCTCGCGCTGCGTCAGGATGTGGTCCAGCAGCGCGTTCTTGTGCGCGAAGTGGTCGGCCCAGTGCAGGCGCTGCTCGATGTTCGCGTGCGTATCGGTGTGCGACGCGACCTCGACCCGCTTCGGGTCGCGCAGCATGTTCTGCGCCAGCCGGGCGACGTGGCCGATGAAGGTGGCGCTGTACATCACGGTCTGCCGTGCCTTCGGCAGGTGGTCGGCAATGGTCGTGATGTCATCGATGAAGCCCATGTCGAGCATGCGGTCGGCCTCGTCGAGAACCAGCATCTCGACGTGATCGAGGACCGCCTTGCCGGTCTGCAGATGGTCGAGCAGCCGGCCCGGCGTCGAGATCAGGATGTCGAGCGGACCGCGCAGCGCCTTCAGCTGGGCAGGGTACGGCACGCCGCCGACCACCGTCGCGACGCGCAGGCCCGGCACATGGCGGCCGTAGGTGACCGCCGCCTTGGCGATCTGGATCGCCAGCTCGCGGGTCGGCGTGAGGACGAGGATGCGGGGTCCGTAGACCGTGCCCTTGTCGCGCCGCTTGGACGGATCGGCACGCGCCAGCAGCACGCGCTGCAGCGCCGGCAGGATGAAGGACGCGGTCTTGCCGCTGCCGGTCGCGGCAGCGACCATCAGGTCGGAGCCGGCGAGCGCCGGCGGGATGGCGGCGGTCTGCACGTCGGTGGGCGCGTCATAGCCGGCATCGGCGACGGCGCGGGTCAGGGATTCGGGCAAGCCAAGAGTTTCGAAAGTCATCACGGTCTCAGTCGATCGGGCGCCGCCGCTTGCGCGCGGCAGCACCTGTCCTCGCGCATGGCGAGGACCGGAAAGGTCGCAGGGAAAGGCCGGTGCGCGCTCTTGACGCGAGCACGACGGTGAAGGAGAGGCCTCTAGCGACGGCATCGCCGCCGACCATTCCGCGCAGGATCCGGGTGTCGTGAAAGACGCCCGAGGCGGTCAGAGGGGATGTACGAAACGACGCGTCGATGAGCCGTGGCGCCAAGCCCGGCCCGTCTTGCGGCGAGCCCATGATTGTACTGCGGCGCGCCAGACTCTGCAGGCTAGCCCGTTGTCGCGCGCAGGAAGTGCTCGCGGTAGTAGGCCAGCTCGTCGATCGACTCGTGGATGTCGGCCAGCGCGGTGTGCGCCTGCGCCTTCCTGAAGCCGCCGAGCAGCTCCGGACGCCAGCGCCGCGCCAGCTCCTTGAGCGTGCTCACGTCCAGGTTGCGGTAGTGGAAGAAGGCCTCGAGCGCCGGCATGGTCGCCGCCAGGAAGCGCCGGTCCTGGCAGATGCTGTTGCCGCACATCGGCGAGGCGTTCTTCTTCACGTAGCGCTGCAGGAAGTCGATCACCTGGCGTTCCGCGGCGGCCTCGTCGACGGCCGAGGCGCGGACGCGGTCCGTGAGGCCGCTCCGGCCGTGCGTGCCGGTGTTCCAGGCGTCCATGCCGGCGAGCACCGCGTCGCTCTGGTGCACGGCGAGCACCGGGCCTTCCGTGCGCCGGCCGAGCTGCGCATCGGTGACGACGACGGCGATCTCGATGATCCGGTCGCGTTCCGGCGACAGCCCCGTCATCTCCAGGTCGATCCAGACCAGGTTGTGCTCGTCGAGGGTCAGTTCATCGGCAGTCATCATGGGCTCCTGGGGAAATTCTCGCAGCAGTCCGCCGCCGGAGCGCCCCGCCTACACTTCGCGGCATGTCATCGACGTGGACGATGGTCTTCGCCGCGGCGCTCGTCGCTTCCCTGCTCCTGCGCGGCTGGCTGGCGGCCCGGCAGGTCCGTCATGTGGCCCTGCACCGCGATGACGTACCGGCCCTGTTCCGCGCCTCGATCCCGCTCGAAGCGCACCAGAAAGCGGCGGACTACACCCTCGCCAGGGCCAAGCTGGGCCACTGGCACATGGTGTTCGGCGCGGTGGTGCTGCTCGGCTGGACGCTCTTCGGCGGCCTCGATGCGCTCAACGTCGCCGTCCGCGATGCCGTGGCGCCGCGCTGGGGCGGCCTGGCTTACCAGGTCGCGCTCGTCGCCGGCTTCGTCGCCATCGGCAGCCTGCTCGATCTTCCGTTCGAGCTCTACACGACCTTCCGACTCGAGCAGCGCTTCGGCTTCAACCGCATGACCTGGCGCCTGTGGCTGGCCGATGCGCTGAAGTCGTTGGCGCTCGGCCTCGTGATCGGCCTGCCGCTGCTGGCGGGGGTGCTCTGGATCATGGCTGCCGCCGGGGCCGCATGGTGGCTCTGGGCCTGGGCGGCCTGGATGGGAGTCGTGCTCGCGGCCCAGATCGTCGTGCCCACGCTCATCGCTCCGCTCTTCAACCGCTTTCGCGAGCTCGACGATGCGGCGCTGCTGCAGCGCATCCACGCGCTCATGAAGCGTGCTGGGTTCGCCGCCAAGGGCTTCTTCGTGATGGACGGCAGCCGCCGCTCGGCCCATGCCAACGCCTACTTCACCGGTTTCGGCGCGGCGCGGCGCGTGGTCTTCTTCGACACGCTGCTGAAGCGCCTGGCGCCGGCCGAGGTGGAGGCCGTTCTCGCGCACGAGATCGGCCACTTCAAGCTCCGCCACATCCACAAGCGCATCCTGGCGATGGCGGTCGTCACGCTGGCCTTCTTCGCCCTGCTCGGCTGGCTGTCGACGCGCGCGTGGTTCTTCACGGGCCTCGGTGTCGTGCCCAACCTGGAGGTGCCGAACGACGCGCTCTCGCTCCTCCTGCTGCTCCTGGCGATCTCTCCCTTCGCCATCTTCGCGACGCCGCTGCTGTCCGGGTGGTCGCGCCGCGACGAGTTCGAGGCCGATGCCTACGCCTGCGCCCAGGCCGACGGCCGCGACCTCGCATCGGCCCTCCTCAAGCTGCACGAGGACAACGCCTCGACCCTCACTCCCGACCCGGTCTACGCGCGCTTCTACTATTCGCACCCGCCGGCCACCGAGCGGCTCGCCGCCCTGTCCGGCAACCCTGCACAAGCGATGGCCTCATGACCCACTACCTGGAAAAGCGCTGCGAGCAGCGCGCCGCGCCCATGAGCGATGCAGCGGTGCGCGATCACCTTGCCCAGTCGAGCGGCTGGCGCCAGTCGGGCAACGGCATCGAGAAGACCTTCGCCTTCAAGGGCTGGCTCGAGACCGTGGCCTTCGTGGACGCGCTGGCGTGGGTTTGCCACGTCGAGGATCACCATCCGGACCTGCAGGTCAGCTACGACCGTTGCGTGGTCCGCTTCTCGACGCATTCGGCCGGCGGCATCTCGATGAACGACTTCATCTGCGCCGCCAAGACGGATGCCCTCGTCGCCTTCGTCGGCTGAGGCGCCGGCACGCGTCGTCACGGGTCATGGCCGGCACGTGGTCGTCGAGACGGCCGACGGTCGCCGCATCCTCTGCCACTCACGCGGGAAGAAGAGCACGCTGGTCGTCGGCGACCTCGTCCGCTGGACGCCGACGGGCGATGAAGGCGTCGTCGACGCGACGCTGCCGCGGCGCAACCTCCTGCATCGCCAGGACGAGTGGAAGACGAAGGAGTTCGCCGCCAACATCGACCAGTTGCTCATAGTCGTCGCGGCCGAGCCGGTGTTCAGCGAATCGCAGCTGGCGCGGGCCCTGATCGCGGCGAACGCGGCCGGCATCGAGGCGCGCATCGTCCTCAACAAGCGCGACCTGCCGACCTTTGCCGCGGCCGAAGCCCGCTTGCGTCCTTACCAGGCGATGGGCGTCGAGATTCTTGCCGTGGCGCTGAAGAACGAGCCCGATGCGGCGCGGTCGCTCCTGCGCGCCGTCCTCGCCTCCAAGGCGACGCTCGTGCTCGGCCCGAGCGGCGCCGGCAAGAGCACGCTCGTCAACCTGATGGTGGTCGATGCGGGAGCGCAGGTGGGCGACATCTCGCGGGCCTTGAACAGCGGCCGGCACACGACGACGGCCACGCAGTGGTACTGGCTCGACGACCTGCGGCAGAGCGCGCTGATCGATTCGCCGGGCTTCCAGGAGTTCGGCTTGCGGCACATCGCTCCCGAGCAGCTCGCCGCACTGATGCCCGACATCGGCGCGCATGCGGACGCCTGCCGCTTCTACAACTGCACGCACCTGCACGAGCCCGGGTGCGGGGTGCTCGAGGCAGTGCGCCGCGGCGAGCTCGCCAAGTCCCGCCACCGCATCTACGTCGAGATCCGCGCCGAGCTCGCCGCCTGAGGGTCGTCGCGTTGAACGCGTTGACGCGTCGGTGCGTCGGGCGTCGCCGTTTCAGCCGACGAGGTTGGCGAGCGACAGCAGCGCGAGGAGGAGCATCCACAGCACGACCGAGCGCCAGACCAGCGCGACGATGCTGCGCAGATGGCTCAGCTGCGGCGGAATGCCTGGCGTCGAGCCTTCCGCATCGGCCGACTGGGGCGGCGCGCCGGACTCGAAGGTCTTGGCCCGGTCCGGCGTGATGCCGGGCGCCGAGCCGCCGCCGAGCTGCACGCCGACGGCGCCCGCGGCGGCGGCGAGGATCACGCCTTCGTTGTCGTACCGCCAGAGGCTGGCGTCGCGGCGCCAGCAGTTCACCGCCTCCTCGAAGTTGCCGACCACCGCGAAGCCGGACGCGGTCAGGCGCGCCGGCACATGATCGAGCACGTGGAACAGGCGCAGCGACAAGGACATCAGCCGCTCGTTCATGGCGATCCCGCTCTCGCCGTTGCGATAGGCCCAGTAGCGGCTCACGAACTCGGCCAGGCGATACAGCACGGCACCGGCCGGGCCGAGGCCGAAGGTCGACAGCACCACGAACCAGAAGAAGACGCCGAAGACGTGGCGGTGCGCCGCCAGCAGCGAGTGCTCGATCAGATGGCGCAGGAACTCCGAGGCCGGCAGCTCGCTCGTGTCGAGGTGCCGCCACTCCGCCAGCAGCCGGCGAGCCTCGTGCTCGTCGCCGCGGTCGAGCGCCGCGCGCATGTCGGTGAAGTAGTGGCTGAACTGGCGAAAGCCGAGCGTCAAATAGAGCACGGCGACGTTGAAGGCCAGGCCGAGCAGCGTGCTGACCTGCGTCAGGCCGGCATAGATGCCCCAG
Source organism: Caldimonas sp. (assembly GCA_036263655.1). GTDB lineage: Bacteria > Pseudomonadota > Gammaproteobacteria > Burkholderiales > Burkholderiaceae_C > Schlegelella_A. Next base: position 19,687 of record DATAGP010000018.1, read on the forward strand.
CACACGACGGCCGGCACGACGACCGTGATGCACCAGACCACCCACGCGTGGACTTCTCGGCCGGCATCGAAGTTTCGGGCGGTGCCGCGGATCCAGGCGGTCAGCGCATCATGGATCGGGTTGCCGCGGGGAAGAGGCTTGACCTGCTCGAGCAGAAGCGCAAACAGGACGGCGAAAAAACTCATCGCGGCCCATCATAGCCGCGAGGTTTCGCGCTCAGGCGGCGAGAAAGCGGTACAGGTTGCGCAGCATCGATGCGGTCGCGCCCCAGATGAAGAAGCGCCGCGGCTGCCCGTCCGCGCCCGGCCCGTGCCAGGGCATCGACAGGAATTCGCGCCGCCAGCCGGCGATCTCGACCACGTGGCGCTGATGGTGGGCCGGGTTCATCAGCCAGCTCAGAGGAACCTCGAACACCTCGGCGACCTCGAACGGATCCGGTTGCAGCACCACGCCGGGACGGACCAGGCCGACGACCGCGGTGACGACGAAGCCGGTACTCGTGGTGTAGGTCGGCAGGCTGCCCAGCACCTCGACCTCGGCTTCGGCCAGGCCGATCTCCTCGCGCGCCTCGCGCAGGGCGGTCGCGACGGCATCGGCGTCCTCCGGCTCGGCGCGTCCGCCGGGGAAGCTGATCTGGCTCGGGTGATCGTTGAGGTGATCGGTGCGCCGCGTGAGCAGCACGGTGGGCTCGTCGTGCAGCACGAGGGGAACCAGCACCGACGCATCCGTCGGCGCGCGCTCGACGACGCGGCTTTCGCCGACGATCTCGGGCTGCCATGGGGGCGGCTGCACGAAACGCAGGCGCAGAGCCGCCGGGTCGATGCTCGCGGGCGAAACGGCGGGGAGGTGAGAGTCCGAACCGAGGACCGGAGCGTCCTCGGGCTTGAACGGCAGGCTCAGGCCAGCTTCTCTTTGATGCGGGCCGACTTGCCGGAACGGCTGCGCAGGTAGTACAGCTTCGCGCGGCGAACGTCGCCCCGACGCTTCACCTCGATCGACGCGATCAGCGGGCTGTAGGTCTGGAACGTGCGCTCGACGCCTTCGCCGCTCGACATCTTGCGGACGATGAAGCTCGAATTCAGGCCGCGATTGCGCTTGGCGATGACCACGCCTTCGAAGGCCTGGAGGCGCTTGCGCGTCCCTTCGACCACGCTGACGCTGACGATGACCGTGTCGCCGGGGGCGAACGTCGGAACGGTGCGGTTGAGGCGGGTGATTTCCTCGCGCTCGAGGGTCTGGATCAAGTCCACGGAGGGCTCCTGTCGATCGTGCGCGCCGCGCTGCATGTTCTGTAGGGCATCGGGCGGATTGCCCGACGCGTTCCGGGCCGGGGGCCCTGGGCGGCAGAGGATCGGAAAAACCGAAAATTATAACTTTGGCTTCTTCCGCGCGGCGAGGGTCGCTTCGTCGGCGGCATCCAGCCGGCCGCTCGCCCGGGCGGATTCGATGAGGTCGGGGCGGCGGTCGCTCGTCGCGGCAAGCGCCTGCTCGCGCCGCCATCGCCCGATGGCGGCGTGATTTCCCGAGAGCAGGACCGCCGGGACGGCCACCCGCCCCGATGCGGTGTCGAGCACCTCCGGTCGGCTGTAGTGCGGGCAATCGAGCAGGCCCTCGGAGAAGCTGTCCTGCTGGTGCGAACGCGCATCCCCCAGCACGCCAGGCTGCAGGCGCGCGACGGCATCGAGCAGGACGAGCGCCGGCAGGTCGCCGCCGGAGAGGACGTAGTCGCCGATGCTGAGCTCGAAGTCGACGTGCGCGTCGATGAAGCGCTGGTCCACGCCTTCGTAACGGCCGCACAGCAGCACCGCACCCCGACCCGCCGCGAAGCGCGCGACGCGGTCCTGCCGCAGCAACTCCCCCGCCGGCGAGAAATGGACGAGCGGGGCGGGCTCCGTCTCGCTTCGCTCGGCGCGGACGGCGGCCAGCGCCCGCTCCAGCGGCTCGGCCAGCAGCACCATGCCCGGGCCGCCGCCGTAGGGCCGATCGTCGACACGGGCGTGCGGCGCGTCGCCGAAGTCGCGCAGGTTCCAGAGGCGGACCTCGACCTGTCCGGACTCGAACGCACGTCGCGTCACGCCGTGCACCCGAGGCGCCGCGAACAGTTCCGGAAAGAGGGTGATGACGTCGAATCGCATCAGTAGTCGGCGCCCCAGTCGACGACGATGCGGCGCACCGTGAGGTCGACGCTGTCGACGTAGGGGGACACGAAGGGAATCAGCCGCTCTTCACTGTCGGCGCCCGCGGGCCGAACACGCAGGACGCTCTGCGGGCCGGTGTCGAACAGGCCGACGACCGAGCCCAGGTCGGCTCCCTGGCGATCGACGACGCTGCAGCCGATCAGGTCGGCCCAGTAGAACTCGTCCTCGGCGGCGCTCGGGAAGTGCGACCGCGGCACGAACACGCGGGCACCGCGCAGCGATTCGGCTCCGTCGCGATCGGCGATGCCCCGCGCCGATGCGACAAGACCGTCACCGTGCTCGCGCACGCGCGCGATCTCGAGCGATGGTGGCAGGCCGGCCACGAGCGACGGACGTCCCTCGGGAGGCTTGAGGTACCACTGCCGGGCCGCTCGCAAAGCCTCCGGCGGGTCGGCGTAGGGATGGACCTTGAACCAGCCCTGCAAGCCCCAGGCCTCGCCGATGCGGCCGACCTCGAGGGCGTCGGCCGGCCAGACGTCGGGCGCCTCGGTGGCCACGGTGACGGGGGGCGGACCTGCGACGAGTCGGCGCGCGCCGACCGCCGGATCAGGCGGCGGTCTTCGCCTGCTCGACGAGGCGCTTGACCGTCGGCGACATCTGCGCGCCGTGACCGGTCCAGTGCTCGATGCGGTCGAAGGCCACGCGCAGCGGCTGCTCGCCGCCGGACGCGACCGGGTTGTAGAAGCCGAGGCGCTCGATGAAGCGGCCGTCCCGGCGCAAGCGCGAGTCGGCAACGACGATGTTGAAGAAGGGGCGCTTCTTCGCCCCGCCGCGAGCCAGCCGGATGACGACCATGGTGAATCCTTGAAGGACGGGACGTGTCCCGCGAAAAACCAAGCATTATAAACTCGCCGCCCGCCCCTTCCTCCCGCCCCAATGACCGCCGACATCCTGATCCGCCCGAGCACGGCGGCGGACGTGCCCGCGCTGGCCGACATCTATGCCTGGCACGTCGAGCACGGCACGGGCACCTTCGAGATCGATCCGCCGGCGGGGAGCGAGATGGCCGCCCGGCGCCAGGCCGTCCTCGACAACGGCCTGCCCTGGCTCGTCCTCGAAAGCGGCGGGGCGGTCCAGGGCTACGCCTACGCCGCTCCCTTCCGGCCTCGCCCCGCCTACCGCTTCAGCCTCGAAGACTCGGTCTACCTCGCCCCGCAGGCGGCCGGACGCGGCTTCGGCCGCCTGCTCCTGGCGGAGCTGCTGGCACGCTGCGAGGCTGCCGCTGCCCGCCAGATGATGGCGGTGATCGGGGATTCGGCGAACGCGGCCTCCGTCGGCGTGCACCGGGCGCTCGGCTTCCAGCATGTCGGCACCTTGCGATCGGCGGGCTGGAAGTTCGGGCGCTGGCTCGACGTCGTCCTGATGCAGCGCGGCCTCGGCGCCGGCGCCGGCAGTCCCGCGGCGGCATGACGATCGAGGCGCGTCGGCCGCGGTCGAAGGCGCTCGCCACCTGGCTCGCCATCCTGGGCGGCAGCCTCGGCCTGCACCGCTTCTACCTTCACGGCGCCGCGGATCGCTGGGGCTGGGCCTACCCGCTGCCGACGCTGGCCGGCGCCTACGGCTTCTGGCGGATGCGCGAGTTCGGCGTCGACGACCGCCTCGGCAGCGTGCTCGTTCCCCTGCTCGGTGCGTCGCTGGTCGCGGCCATGCTGAGCGCCATCGTCTACGGCCTCACCGACGATGCGCGCTGGGCGGCGCGGCACGGCCGCCCCCGCACGGAGCCGCGTTCGGGCTGGCCGGCCGTGCTCGGCGTCGTGCTGGCGCTGGCGCTCGGCGCAACCGCGGCCATGGCGACGATCGCCTTCACCGCGCAGCGCTACTTCGAGTCGGCCGCGCGGACGGGGCGCTGATCAGAAGAGCGCCAAGCTCAGCAGGTAGAACACGGCCGCGACGAAGGCCGAGGACGGGATGGTGAAGATCCAGGCCCAGACGATGTTGCCGGCGAGGCCCCAGCGCACCGTCGCCGCGCGCCGCACCGAGCCGACGCCGACGATCGCCCCGGTGATGGTGTGCGTGGTCGACACCGGGATCCCGAGGGTGGTGGCGAGGAAGAGCGTGATCGCGCCGCCGGTCTCGGCGCAGAAGCCGCCGACCGGCTTCAGCTTGGTGATGCGCTGGCCCATGGTCTTGACGATGCGCCAGCCGCCGAACATGGTGCCGAGCCCGATGGCGAGGTAGCAGGCCCAGATCACCCAGCCCGGCGGCGACGTCGCGCCGGCCGGCGTGTGGCCGGAGGAGATGAGCAGCAGCCAGATGATGCCGATGGTCTTCTGCGCATCGTTGCCGCCATGGCCGACGCTGTAGAGCCCTGCGGAGACGAGCTGCATGCGGCGGAACAGGTTGTCGACCTTGAGCGGCGACGCCCGCCGGAACACGTTGGCGACGACCACCATCAGCAGCGAGCCCAGCAGGAAGCCGAGCACCGGCGAGACGAAGATGAAGAGCACCGTCTTCCAGACGCCGGTGGCGATGAGCGCGGCGGCGCCGGCCTTGGCGATCACCGCGCCGACGATGCCGCCGATCAGCGCGTGCGACGAGCTCGACGGGATGCCGAACCACCAGGTCACGAGGTTCCAGGTGATGGCGCCGATCAGCGCCCCGAAGATCACGTGGTGATCGACGACGCCGGGCTCGACGATGCCCTTGCCGATCGTGGCAGCGACGCTCAGCTGGAAGATGAAGATCGCGATGACGTTGAAGAAGGCGGCGAAGACGATCGCCTGCTGCGGCTTGAGAACGCCGGTCGAGACCACGGTGGCGATCGAGTTCGCCGCATCGTGGAAGCCGTTCATGAAGTCGAAGGCGAGCGCGAGCACAACCAGCATCGCCACCACCGCGAACGAGATCTCGACCGTCCCCATGCGAGGCGCCGAGGCTCAGGAATTCTCGAGGACGACGCCCTCGATGAGGTTGGCGACGTCCTCGCATCGATCGGAGATCGACTCGAGCAGCTCGTAGATCGCGCGCAGCTTGATCAGCTCGCGGACGTCTTTCTCTTCCCGGAAGAGGCGCGACATCGCCGAGCGCATCACCCGGTCGGCATCGGACTCGAGCCGGTCGATCTCCTCGCACGTCTTGATGGCCGCCTCGGCGACCGCCGGCTGGCTGATCCTGGGCAGCATCGCCACCGCGCTCTGCACGCGCTCGCAGCACTTGGCACTGAGGTCGCCGAGGCGCAGGATGTCCTCGTTCATCGCCTGCACGTCGTAGAGGGACATCGTCTCGCTCGCGTCCTGGAGCAGGTCGAGGATGTCGTCCATGGCGTTGATGAGGCCGTGGATCTGCTCGCGATCGAGCGGCGTGATGAAGGTCTTGTGCAGCAGGCGGTTGACCTCGGCCGTGATGCGGTCGGCCTGGCGCTCGGCATTGCCGACCTCGAGCGTGTGTTTCTCGCGCAGGCCCGGGTCGGCATAGTGCTGGATCAGGCGGATGAACGCGCGCGCGCCTTCGGCGATGTGCTCGCCGTGCTGGTTGAAGAGCTCGAAGAAGTTTCCTTCGCGCGGCAGCAGCTTGCCGAAGAGCATGTGGGGTCCCTTGCCGTTCGACGATGTCGACCGCGGGCCAGTGTAGTTCGCGGCTTCGCGCTCGCGACCCGGAACGGTCATGGGCGCTGCGCCCGATCGCGCGCGCCACTCACAATCGCGGCCACCGAAGAACGGAGGACCCGTGCCCGCCCAGCCCGATGATTCAGCCGTGCCGCCCGCGGCTCCGCAGGCCGGGTCGGCCCTCGTGGTCCGGCAGGTCGAGTGCCGCCGCGGCGAGCGTTCGCTCTTCATGCCCCTGGACTTCGTCGCCGCCGCCGGCGCGATCGTCTGGATCCGCGGCGCCAACGGCCAGGGCAAGACCAGCTTGCTGCGAACGCTGGCGGGCCTCTCGAGCCCCGCGGCCGGGACCATCGAGCGCCGCGGCGAAGCGGCGGGCTGGCGCCTGCTCTACCTGGCCCATGCCAATGCGCTGAAGGACGACCTGACCGTGGGCGAGTCGCTCGCCTTCCTGCTGCGCATCGGCGGTGACGTCGCCGACGCAGCGGCGCTGACTGCCGCCCTCGAGCGCTTCGGCATGGCCTCGCGGCGCGACGCGCTCGTCCGCACCTTGTCGCAGGGACAGCGGCGCCGCGTCGCCCTGGCCCGACTGGCCGCGTCCGATCAGCCGGCCCTCTGGCTGCTCGACGAGCCCTACGACGCCCTCGATGACGAGGGTGCGACGGCGCTCGACCAGCTGCTCGCCCGACACGCCGGGCGCGGCGGCATCACCGTGCTGACCAGCCACCTGCCCCTGTCCGGGGTCGAGCCGCGCCCGGGCGTCGTGCAGCTCATGGCCGCAACGGCGCCGCTGCACCTCGCCGACACCGGAATGGCCGGCGCATGAGCGACGCTTTCGCCGTCCTGCTCGCCCGCGACCTCCGCCTCGCCGCGCGCCGACGCACCGAGGCCTTGCTGCCGATCGGCTTCTTCACCGTCGCCATCAGTCTTTTTCCGCTCGGCGTCGGCCCCGAGGCCACGACCCTGCGCCTCATCGCACCCGGCGTCGTCTGGGTCGCGGCGCTGCTGGCGGCGATGCTCTCGGTGAGCCAGCTCTACGCGGTCGACCTGACCGACGGCTCGCTCGAGCAGATGCTGCTCGCCGATCCCTCGCGCCTGCGCATCGCCCTGGCCAAGGCGACGTCGCACTGGCTGCTCACCGGCCTGCCGCTGACGGTGGCGGCGCCCCTGTTCGGATCGATGCTCGGTCTGCCCGGCGACGCCATAGCCGCGCTCGTCCTCACGCTCCTGCTCGGCACCCCGGTCCTCAGCCTGCTCGGCGGCCTGGGCGCGGCCCTGACCCTCGGCCTGCGCGGCGGTGCGGTGCTGCTGATCGTGCTGATCGTGCCGCTCTGCATTCCGGTCCTGATCTTCGGTGCCGGCGCCGTCTCCGCCGTCGAGGCCGGCCTGGGCATGCGCGGACACCTGTCGCTGCTCGGCGCCCTGCTCATCCTCACCGCCCTGCTGGCACCACTCGCCACGGCGGCTGCGCTCCGGATCGCGACCGAATAGCGCCCCGGAACGAGGGGAACGGAGGAATATCCGGCGGCGCGCCTCGCCCCGCCGCTGGCCCGACAATACGGGCCGCGCTCATGAGCACCCGCCCGCGTTACTTCCAGTTCGCCGCACCCTCCCGCTTCTACGAGCTCGCGGGCCGGATCGTTCCCTGGTGCTGGGCCGCCACCGCCGTGCTGTCGGTGGCCGGGCTCTACATCGGCTTCTTCCGCGCGCCGACCGATGCCACCCAGGGCGAGGCCTACCGGATCATCTACATCCACGTCCCGGCGGCCTGGATGTCGATGCTGCTCTACCTGGTGATGGCGTTCTGGGCCGCCGTCGGCTGGGCCTTCAACGCGCGGCTGGCCTCGATGGTGGCGCGGGCGATCGCGCCCACCGGCGCGATGTTCACCGTGCTCGCCCTGTGGACCGGCGCGCTCTGGGGCAAGCCGACCTGGGGCACGTGGTGGGTCTGGGACGCGCGCCTCACCTCCGAGCTGATCCTTCTCTTCCTCTACGCGGGCTTTCTCGCCATCGTCGCCGCGATCGACGACCCGCGGCGCGCCGACAAGGCCGGCGCCCTCGTCGCCATCGTCGGCAGCGTCAACGTGCCCATCATCTATTTCTCGGTCCGTTGGTGGAACACGCTGCACCAGGGCGCAAGCGTCAGCGTCACGGCTGCGCCGACAATGGCGAGCACGATGCTCACCGCCATGCTGATCATGACGCTCGCCTTCTGGGCCTACGCCTTCGCCGTGGTGTTCACGCGCGCCCGGGCGATCGTCCTCGAGCGCGACTCGCACGCCCGCTGGGCCGGCCAGGCCGCGCACGGCCGGGTGCGGGCTGCCTCCGGAGCCATGACATGAACTGGAGCAGCGCCAGCGAATTCTTCGCCATGGGCGGCTACGGCCTGTACGTCTGGGGCGCCTACGCGCTCACGGCCGCCTGCATGCTGATCGAGCCGGCGCTCGTCGCCCGGCGGCATCGCCAGGCACGTCGCGCTCTCGGCGAGGCGGCGCAATGAAGCCGCGTCACAAGCGTCTCGCGGTCGTCGCCGGCATCGTGGTCGCCGTCGGCGCGGCAGCGGCCCTGGTCCTCGATGCCTTCCAGAGCAACCTCGTCTTCTTCTACTCACCGACCCAGGTCGCGGCGCACGAAGCGCCCGTCGCCAGGACCTTCCGCATCGGCGGGATGGTCCGCGAGGGCAGCGTCAAGCGCGAAGGCACGCGCGTCGACTTCGTCGTCACCGACACCGCCAAGGACATCCCCGTGCGCTACGAAGGCATCCTTCCCGACCTGTTCAAGGAAGGCAAGGGCGTGGTCGCGCAAGGCCAGCTGAAGGACGGCATCTTCATGGCCCGCGAGGTGCTGGCCAAGCACGACGAGAACTACATGCCGCCGGAAGCCGCCGAAGCGCTGAAGAAGGCGCAGCAAGGCAACCCGAAGCTCGCGGAGACGATGAGCGGCGGCGCACCGAAGCGTTGAGGCGGCCTTGATCCCCGAGCTCGGTCACTTCCTGCTCTGGCTCGCGCTCGGCCTTGCCGCCGTGCTCGGCACGCTGCCCCTGCTCGGCGCGGCACGAGGCCGGGTCGACTGGATGGCCGTGGCGCGGCCCTCGGCGCGGGCCCTGTTCGCCCTCGTGGCGCTGTCGTTCGTGTGCCTCACGGCGGCGTTCGTCGGCAACGACTTCTCCGTCCTCTACGTCGCCTCTAACTCCAACCGCTTGCTGCCGCTGCACTACCGGATCAGCGCGGTCTGGGGCGGACACGAGGGCTCGCTGCTGCTGTGGCTCCTGATGCTCACCTTCTGGACCGTCGCCGTCGCCACCTTCAGCCGGCACCTGCCCGACCAGGTCATGGCGCGCATCCTCGCGGTGATGGGCTGGCTCTCGTTCGGCTTCCTGCTCTTCCTGCTGGCGACCTCCAACCCCTTCGACCGCCTGTTGCCTGCGGCCGCCGAAGGGCGCGACCTCAACCCGCTGCTCCAGGACCCGGGCATGGTGATCCATCCGCCGATGCTCTACATGGGCTACGTCGGGCTGTCGGTGGCATTCGCCTTCGCGGTCGCGGCCCTGATCGGCGGCAACCTCGACGCGACCTGGGCGCGCTGGACACGCCCCTGGACGACGGCGGCGTGGATCTTCCTGACCCTCGGCATCGCCCTCGGCAGCGGCTGGGCCTACTACGAGCTCGGCTGGGGCGGATGGTGGTTCTGGGACCCGGTCGAGAACGCGTCCTTCATGCCGTGGCTCGTGGCGACCGCGCTCATCCATTCGCTCGCCGTCACCGAGAAGCGCGGCGCCTTCAAGTCGTGGACCGTGCTGCTGGCCATCCTCGCCTTCTCGCTGTCGCTGCTCGGCACCTTCCTCGTCCGCTCGGGCGTGCTCTCGTCGGTGCACGCCTTCGCGACCGACCCGAGCCGGGGGCTCTTCATCCTCGCCTTCCTGGTCGTCGTGATCGGCTCGTCGCTCGCCCTCTACGCCTGGCGCGCGCCGAGCGTCGGCCTGGGCGCACGCTTCGCGCTGCTCTCGCGCGAGAGCCTGCTTCTCGCCAACAACGTGCTCCTCGTCGTCGCCTGCGGCGCCGTCCTGCTCGGCACGCTCTACCCGCTCGCCCTCGACGCCATGAACCTCGGCAAGATCTCGGTCGGGCCGCCCTACTTCGACACCGTCTTCGTGCCGCTGCTGGCGCCGCTCGTCTTCCTGATGGGCGTCGGGCCGCTGGCGCGCTGGAAGCAGGCCGAGCTGCCCGACCTGGCGACGCGCCTGCGCTGGGCCGCCGGCGTCGCAGTCGTGGCGACCCTCATCACGGCCTGGCTCCAGGGCGGCGTCGGCATCGTCGCCGCGACCGGGCTGCTGATGGCCTTCTGGATCGTCGCCTCGGTCGCCACCGACTTCGTCGAGCGCGTCCGGCCCGCCGGCGGCGTGCGCAGCAGCGTCGTGCACCGCGCCCGCCAGCTACCGCGCGCCATGGTCGGCAGCATGATCGCGCACCTCGGCGTCGCCATCTTCATCTTCGGCGTCACGATGGTCCGCACCGGCGAGGTGGAGCGGGACCTGCGCATGAACATCGGCGATTCGACCGAGATCGCCGGCACCGTCTTCACTTTCCGCGGCACGCGCGAGCTGCAGGGGCCGAACTACCGCGCCGTGCAGGGGGCGATCGACGTCAGCGAGAAGGGCCGCCACCTCGTCACGCTGCGGCCCGAGAAGCGCTTCCACCCGGCCTCCGGATCGACGATGACCGAGGCGGACATCGACGTCGGCTTCACGCGCGACCTCTACGTCTCGCTCGGCGAGCCCGTCGACCGCGGCGCCTGGATCGTGCGCATCTACGTCAAGCCCTTCATCGACTGGATCTGGGGCGGCTGCCTGATCATGGCGCTCGGCGGCCTGCTTGCCGCCACCGACCGCCGCTACCGTGCGCGCGTCCGCCAGCCGAGCGTCGCTGCAACGTCGGGAGTCGCCGCCGCATGAAGCGCTTCTGGTTCCTGATCCCGCTCGCCGCCTTCCTGGCGCTGGCCGCCGTGCTCGCGGTCGGGCTCAAGCGCGACCCTCGCGAGGTGCCCTCGCCCCTCATCGGCAAGCCGGCGCCGAGCTTCGCCCTGCCGCGGCTGGACGACCCGGCCAGGACCATCCGCCTCGAAGACATGCGCGGCAAGGTCTGGATCCTCAACGTCTGGGCCTCGTGGTGCGTCGCCTGCCGCGAGGAGCACCCGCTGCTGATGGAGTTCGCGAAGAAGGGGCTCGCTCCGATCTACGGCCTCGACTACAAGGACGAGCGCGCGAATGCCACGGCCTGGCTCGCCCGCTTCGGCAATCCCTACGAAGCCTCGCTGGTCGATGCCGACGGCCGCGTGGGCATCGACTTCGGCGTCTACGGCGTCCCCGAGACCTTCGTCATCGACCGCGACGGCATCATCCAGCTGAAGCACATCGGGCCGCTCACGCCCGAGGTGCTGGCGAACAAGATCGAGCCTCTTCTCAAGAAGCTCGATGTCTAGGGTGCGTGGCTGGGTCGCGCTCGCGCTGGCGGCTCTCTTTTCTTTCGCCGCCGCGGCGTCCCAGGCACCGGCGAAGGCCGCCGACCCGGGGCTCGACGCGCGGGTGCTGCGCATCGCCGCCGAGCTGCGCTGCCTGGTCTGCCAGAACCAGACGATCGCCGACTCGGATGCGGCGCTGGCGGTCGACCTGCGTCGGGAAACACGGGCCCTGCTGGAGCAGGGCAAGAGCGATCGCGAGGTCGTCGACTACATGACCGCCCGCTACGGCGACTTCGTCCTCTATCGCCCGCCCTTGAAGGCGACGACGGCCCTGCTCTGGTTCGGCCCGGCCATCCTGTTGCTGGGCGGCGCCGCGGTGTTGATCCTGGTGCTGCGCCGGCGCAGCCGCCTGGGTGCCGAGGCCTTCGAGCCGGACCTCGACGACGATGATCGGCCGGCGGCGCCGACGCGGACGACGGGGCCGCGATGAGCGACGCGCCGCTCGACGAGGCGACGGTGGCGGCGCGGCCTTCGCGCCGGCTGATCGCCGGCATCCTCGCCGTCGTCGTCGGGGTCGCCGTCGCCGGCTACTCGCGGACCGGTTCGCCGCGGCTGGCGGGGATCGGCGCCACACCGACGAGCGCTGCCGCAGCAGCCTCGGCGGCCGGCGGCCAAGCGGGCAGCGATGCGGCGGCGAGCGAAGCGCGCCAGCGCAGCATCGAGCAGATCGCGGCGATGGTCGACTCGCTGGCCGAGCGCATGAAGAGCCGTCCCGACGATGCCGAGGGCTGGACCATGCTCGCGCGCTCGTACGCGGTGCTCGGCCGCTTTGCCGAGTCGCTGCCGGCCTATCGGCGCGCCAGCGAGCTGCAGCCGCGCAACGCCGGCCTGCTCGCCGACCACGCCGATGCCGCCGCCGCGAGCCAGGGCACCCTCGCCAACGCCGAGACGGCGCAGCTGCTGGAACGAGCGCTGGCGATCGATCCGCAGCAGCCGAAGGCGCTCGCCCTCGCCGGCACCCTGGCGTACGAACGCGGCGACTTCGCCGCGGCAGCGGGGCACTGGCAGAAGATCGCCGATGCCATGCCGCCCGGCAGCGAGACGGCGAAGCAGGTCCAGGCCGGCATCGCCGAAGCCCGCCAGCGCGCCAGCGCCGCGGCAGCCGCGTCGGTGCCGGCCGCCCCGCATGCGCTCGCCGCGACGTCGGCGCCGGCCGCCTCGGCGAGAGCCTCCACCGCTGCCGCCTCGCCGCCGGTCGCCGCCGGTGCGGCCAGCGCCACCGTGAGCGGCACGGTGAGCCTCGCACCGGCGCTTGCCGCCAGCGCGGCACCCGACGACACCGTCTTCGTCTTCGCCCGCGCCGCCGAGGGCGGGCGCATGCCGCTGGCGATCCTGCGCGCGCGTGTCGCCGACCTGCCGCTGAGCTTCACGCTCGACGACTCGTCCGCCATGTCGCCCACGGCTCGGCTGTCGGGAGCGAGCAGCGTCGTCGTCGCGGCACGCATCAGCAAGAGCGGCAACGCCATGCCGCAGGCGGGCGACCTCACCGGCGAGTCGGCGCCCATCGCGCCCGGCACGCGCGGACTCTCGATCCGCATCGACCGCGTCGTCGGCGCGCGCTAGGCCTCGCCGTCGAGCACGAAGTCGGCGACGTCGGGCAGGCTCGCGAACAGCCGGTCCGGACGCGCGTTCTCGACCGGCTCGCCGCCGTTGTAGCCGTACGGCACGGCCCAGGCCAGGATGCCGGCGTTTCGCGCCGTCAGCACGTCGGTCGCCGAATCGCCGACGTGGGCCAGCGCGGAGGCCTCGCCGCGCAGCACCTCGAGCACATGGGCGACGACGCGCGCGTCGGGCTTGCGCACGCCGAGCGTGTCGCCGCCCACCAGCACGTCGAAGCAGGCGTCGATGCCGACGGCCGCCAGAATGCGGCGGCTGAAGCGCTCATCCTTGTTGGTCAGGCAGGCGAGGCGGATGCCGGCGCCGCGCAGCCTCTGCAAGGTCTCGATGCAGCCCTGGTAAGGACGACAGCGGCTTCCAGCCACGGCGTCGTAGTGGACGGCGAAGCGGGCCAGCGCCTGGTCGGTGTCCACCCGCATGGCGCCGGAGGGTGCGGCAACGGATGCTGCGTCGGAGGCGACGCGGAGCAGGCGTCGCATGAGCTCCCGGGTGCCGGCGCCGATGAACCTCTCGATCGTCGCCGGCGGCTGCGCGGCGAGTCCCACGTCGCCGAGGGCGAGGTTCGCGGCCTCGGCGATCTCCGATGCCGTGTCGACCAGCGTTCCGTCGAGGTCGAAGCTGAGGAGCGTCGGCCGTGCCCCGGTCATTGCAGCGGCGTCGGCGGGCCGAGCGAGTCGCGGCGGCCTTCGAAGCGGTCGAGCCGGTCGAGCAGGTGGGCGACGTCCAGGTCGCGCTCGACGAAGTTCACGTGCTCGGTATCGACCGCGAAGACCGGCGCGCCGTCGTAGGCGCGGAAGTGCTCCGCATAGGCGTCGCACAGGCGGCCGAGGTAGTCGGTGTCGATCGCGTGCTCCATCGCGACGCCGCGCCGGCGCACGCGGGCGAGCAGGGTCTCCGGCGAGGCCTGCAGCCAGACCACCAGGTCCGGCTCGCGCACCTGCGCCGCGACCTGCGCGTACATCTGGGCGTAGAGGCGGTGCTCCTCGTCGCTGAGCGTCAGGCGCGCGAAGAGCGCGTCCTTGGCGAGCATGAAGTCGCTGACGACGGCAGCGCCGAAGACGTTCGGCTGGGCGATCGCCTGCACCTGCTTCTGGCGCTGGAACAGGAAGAAGAGCTGGGTCTGGAAGGCGTAGCCCGCCATGTCGGCGTAGAACCGGTCGAGGAACGGGTTCTCGGCCGGCCGTTCGAGCATCAGCTCGGCGCCCAGGCGTGCGGCGAGCTTGCGCGCCAGCGAGGTCTTGCCTGCGCCGATGGGTCCTTCGATGGCGATGTGACGAAAACGGGCGAGTTGCGAGCTCATGCCGAGCGGAACACGAAGTACACCGCGCCGACCATGCACAGGCCGGCCCACAGGAAGTCGAGACGGAGCGGCTGCTCCATGAAGAACACGGCGAACGGAACGAAGACCAGCAGCGTGATCACCTCCTGGACGATCTTCAGCTGACCGAGGCTCATGCCGCCGGCGAAGCCGATGCGGTTGGCGGGAACCTGGAGCAGGTATTCGAAGAGGGCGATGCCCCAGGACACGAGCGCCGCGACGACCCACGGCTTCGACTGGAGGTTCTTCAGGTGGCCGTACCAGGCGAACGTCATGAAGACGTTGGAGGCGGCGAGAAGGAGGATGGTCTTGGCCGGGGCGGGAAGCGAATCGATCATCGGGGCAGTCTAGCGACACGCTGCGCGGCGACCGCCCCGAGCAGGTCCGCGACCGCACCGCGGCCGGGCACGACGAGGTCGGGCGCGATCTCGGCCAGCGGCACGAGGGCGAAGGCGCGCTCGTGCAGGCGCGGATGGGGCACGACGAGGTCCGGACCGTCGATGACCTCGTCGCCGTGCAGCAGCAGATCGAGATCGAGCGTGCGCGGCGCATGGCGGAGGCCCCGCTCGCGGCCGTGCGCGGCCTCGATCCGATGCAGGGCGGCCAGCAGGGCCGGCGCGGAAAGCGTCGTCTCGACGGCGGCGACCGCGTTCAGGAAGTCCGGACCGGCGGCATCGACGGGCGCCGAGCGGTACAGGGACGAGCGGCCCAGCTCGCGCGTGCCCGGCAGCTCGCCGAGCGCCGTGAACGACGCCGCGAGCACCGCTTCGCTCGCCCCGAGGTTGGAGCCGAGGCCGATGTAGGCGACGACGGCGCGAGCGATGCGGACCAAGGCCGTTGGAGCGTCCGCGTCAGGAGCTGCCGGACTCGCCCTCGGCCCCCGCTCCGCCCAAGGGCGCCATCGCAACCGGCTTGCGGCGACGCCGCCGACGCCGGCGTGCCGGGTCGCCCGTCGCCCCGCCCGTCTCCTCGCCGTCGACCGTGGAAGGACCCGTGTCTGCATCGGCGCCCGGCGAATGGAGGTCGATGCCGTCGTCGCCGGAACGGCGCTCGACGGCCGCCGCGTTCCTCCCCTCCCCGTGCCCCAGCGGCCCCGGCTCCCCGTCGCGCGCGGGCCTCGCCTCCCCGTCGCGCAGCGGCCTGGGCTCGGCCTCGCGCGGCGGCCGCGGCTTCGGCACGCGCCGCGGCTGACGCGGCTCGCGCGCAGCCTCGATCAGGCGCCGGCGCTCGTCGTCATCGGCCTCGTACAGCGATTCCCACCACGCAGCGAGGGCGGGGTCGGCTTCGCCCACCGCGCCGCGCAGGCGCAGGAAGTCGAGCCCGGCGCGAAAGCGCGGCTGCTCGAGCAAGGCCGGCGCCGAGCCGCCGGCCCGACGCTCGAGGCGCGGCTGCATCATCCAGATCTCGCGCATGTCGACGGCGAGCTTGCCGCGCCCGGAGATGTCGCCGATGCGTGCGTCGAACGCCTCGTCGATGGCGTGCTCGAGAGCGGGGAACGACGACTCGCCGTTCGCCTGGCGCTGCTGCCAGCGCTCCTGCACGTCGTGCCAGAGCATGGCCGCCAGCATGAAGCTCGGCGCCACCGGCTTGCCGGCCTCGACGCGGGCATCGGTGTCGGCCAGGGCGGCCTGGACGAAACGGGCGCGCACGCCCGACGACTCGACCTCGTCGAGCGCCACGTCGAGGACCGGGAAGACGCCGCGGTGCAGGCCGAGCTTCCTCAGCTCGACGATGCTGGCCAGCGCGTGACCGGTCTGCAGCAGCTTGATCATCTCGTCGAAGGTGCGCGACTGCGGCACGTTGTCGAGCAGGGCCGCCATCTCCTTGATCGGCGCGCGCGTCTTCGGCTCGATCTCGAAGCCGAGCTTGGCCGCGAAGCGCACGGCGCGGATGATGCGCACCGGGTCCTCGCGATAGCGCCTGACCGGGTCGCCGATCATGCGCAGCAGCTTCTTCTTCGCGTCCTTCAGCCCGCCGTGGTAGTCGACGACGATCTCGCGCAAGGGGTCGTAGTACATGGCGTTGACGGTGAAGTCGCGCCGCGCCGCGTCGTCGACCTGCGGACCCCAGACGTTGTCGCGCAGGACGCGGCCGCTCGCGTCGACGACGCTGGTCTTGCCGGCGAGCTCGCCCTTGGACGTGCGCTCGTTGCCGCTGACCTGCTCGGCGGCGGCGGCGTCGAGCATGGCGCGGAAGGTCGAGACCTCGATCACCTCCGAGAGGCCGCGGTCCTGCCGGCCGCGCCCGAAGACCACGTGGACGATGCGGAAGCGCCGGCCGATGATGAAGGCCCGCCGGAAGAGCGCCTTCACCTGCTCCGGCGTCGCGTTGGTGGCGACGTCGAAGTCCTTCGGACGCAGGCCGAGCAGCAGGTCGCGCACCGCGCCGCCGACGATGTAGGCCTCGTAGCCGGCCTCGGCCAGCGTGGAGACGACCTTCACGGCGCGCTCGTCGACCAGCTTCGGGTCGATCCCGTGCTGGTCCTTGC
The DNA here is from genome assembly GCA_036263655.1 of Caldimonas sp. Taxonomy (GTDB): domain Bacteria; phylum Pseudomonadota; class Gammaproteobacteria; order Burkholderiales; family Burkholderiaceae_C; genus Schlegelella_A. Next base: position 36,367 of record DATAGP010000018.1, read on the forward strand.
CGACCTCGACGCGCTTGCCGATGGGGCTTCGCCGTGCACCATCCGACGCCCGGCCGAGCAGCTTGCTGATGAGGTTCTTGATCATTCGAACAGGTTCAGGATCCGCCAGCCGCGAGCCCGGGCGATCGCCTCGAGCTCCGGTGAAGGATTGGTGGCCACCGGGTCCGTCGCGCGTTCCAGGATCGGCAGGTCGTTCGGTGAATCGCTGTAGACGCTGATGCGCTCGAAATCCGGCCACGCGCTGCCGCTCTCGGCCAGCCATTGTCTGATACGGAGCGGCTTGCCTTCTCGAAAGGCCGGGATGCCGTCGATCCGCCCCGTCGGCCGTCCGTCGAGGTCGCGCTCGAGGCGGGTGGCGATCAGGGAGTCGATCGAGAACGCGGCGGCGATCGGCGCCGTGACGAAGTCGTTGGTCGAGGTCACGAGCGCCAGCCGGTCGCCCCGTTCGCGATGGGCACGAACCAGGGCATGCGCCGAGGGCCGCAGGTTCGGCCCGATCACCTCGGCCATGAAGCGGCGCTGCGCGGCGGCGAGCGCCTCGCTGCTCTGCCGGCGCAGGGGCTCGACGGCGAAGGCGATGTAGGCGCCGATGTCGAGCCGACCCGCCAGGTAGTCGGCGTAAAAGGCATCGTTGCCGGCGCGAAACGACCCGCCGTCGACCCAGCCGAGGGAGACCATGAACTCGCCCCAGGCGTGGTCCGAGTCGATCGGGAGCAAGGTGTGATCGAGATCGAAGAGCGCCAGTCCCGCACCTTCCTTCACGTCCCCTCCCCTTCGGCCAGCATCTGCTTGAGGAGCGGCACGGTGATGGCGCGCTTGGTCGACAGCGAGAAGTCGTCGAGGCGGTCGAGCTGCGCCATCAGGTGCTTCAGATCACGCGTGAAGCGTGTCAGCAGGTAGTCCATCACGTCGTCCGAGAGGAAGGTGCCGCGGCGGTCCGCCTCGCGCCGCAGCGCAGCGCGCACCTCGGGCTCCGACAGAGGCACCAGGGCGAACACGTGGCCCCAGGCGAGGCGTGTCCGCAGGTCCTCGCGCACGTCGAGATCCACCGGCGGAACGCTGCCCGCGGCGAGGATGACGGCGCCGCGGCTGGTCGCGTCCACGAACAGCGAGAAGGCCTGGTGCTGGCGCCGCTCGTCGAGCGAGTCGCAATCGTCGAGGACCAGGCAGTCGGGCGCGCCGGGCGCGTCCCAGGGCACGGCGGCGCTGCCGGAGAACCAGGCGGCCTGCGCACCGCGCTCCCGCGCCTGCTGCACGGCGGCCTGCAGCAGATGCGTCTTGCCGCTGCCTGGCGGACCCCACAAGTACACCGGCGGCGCGCCGGGCCCGAGCTGGCGCAGATGCGCGACCGCGGCGCCGTTGCCGCCCGGCAGGAAGCTGGCGAAGCTGCGCGCCGGCTCGGCGCCGATCGCGAGCGGAATCTGCTTCATCCGACGTAGAGGCTGCTCTGGGTGTAGCTCGCCCGCAGCCGGGCCAGGACGACGGCGATGAGTGCGCTCATCGGCAGGGCGAGCAGGACGCCGACGAAGCCGAACACGTGGCCGAAGGCGAACAAGGCGAAGATGACGGTGAGCGTGCTCATGCCGATGCGCCGGCCGACCATCTTCGGCGTCAGGAACAGTCCCTCGAGGATCTGGCCGGTGCCGTAGACGAGGAGCACCGCGAGCGGCCCGTACCAGCCGCTGAACTGGAGCGCGCCGGCGAGCAGAGCCAGGATCAGGCCGATGCCGAAGCCGACGTAGGGGACGAAGATCGCCAGGCCGGTGAACACGCCCACCGGGACGGCGAGCTCGAAGCCGAACAGGGCGAGACCGACGCTGTAGTAGGCGGCCATCATCAGCATCACCAAGAGCTGGCCGCGCAGGTACTGGCCGAGGACGGCGTCGCAGTCGGCGGCAAACGAGGTGAAGCTGCCGCGCAGGCGCGGCGGCACGAGGGCGACGACGCGCTGGACGTACGTCGGCCAGTCCATCAGCAGGAAGAACAGGACGACGGGCACGAGGACGACGTAGCCGATGACGCCGAGGAGGATGCTGCCGCCGATGCGTGCCGACGCCAGCGCGGTCGCCAGGCTGTCGTCCCAGTTGGCGTCGAGGTACTTGAGGAAGAAGGTGCGCAGGCTCGCCGGATCCAGGGAGACGTTGATGCCCATCTGCGCCAGCCACGGCGTGAGGTGGCGGTTGATGCGCTCGGCGAGCACCGGCAGCTCGTCGCGCAGCAGCGGCAGCTCCTTGGAAAGGATCGGCACCACGAGCAGGATCAGCGTGGTGACGGCGACGATCGCGGCGATCTCGACGAGCGCGACGGCGAGCAGGCGCGGGACGCGGCGTGCGGCGAGCTTCTCGACGGCGGGGTGCAGGGCATAGGCCAGCGCGGCGCCGATCGCGAACGGCGTCAGCACCGGCGCCAGCAGCCAGACGAGCCCTCCGAGTACGGCGGCGATGGCCGCCCAGTTGATCGCCCGTCGCTGTGCGGCCGTCAGGCGCATCGCGTGCGGAGCAATGCGCCGACGGGGGTCAATGGAAGCGCGGAGAGTCGCCCTGCCCGAGCTCGACCAGGCGCTCGGCGATGGCGATGCGGTCGGGCGCCTGCGGTGCGTGCTCGAGATAGGCCGACAGATCGGCGACGGCCGGCTGCACCGCGCCGAGCTCGGCCGCCGCCAGGCCGCGATCGCGTCGCTCCTCCCAGGCCGACGGCAGCAGGATGACCAGCCGGTCGAGGACGGCGAGCAGCCGCGGCCAGTCCTCGTTGCTGCGGTGGATCTCCTTCAGGTTGCGCAGCATGCGCGCGACGATCTCGCGCGGCGCCGCCTCCTGGAGGAAGAGGCCGAGCGGCAGCTGCGACCCGCCCGGCAGGCCCTGCCGACGCCGATAGGGAACGAGCAGCACGTCGAGCGCGTCGCGCGACATCGACTGGCCCGTGAACGGATCGATGACGACGTCGCCCTGCGGCATCCGCAGCTTGACCAGGAAGTGGCCCGGGAACGAGATGCCGTGCGCGTGCAGGCCGATCTGGTGGGCGATCTCGACGTAGAGGACGGCCAGCGTGATCGGGATGCCGCGGCGCGACTGCAGGACGTTGTGCAGGTAGCTGTTCTTCGGGTCGTAGTAGTCGTTGACGTTGCCGGCGAAGCCCAGCTCCTGGAAGAAGAAGCGGTTGAGCAGGCGCAGGCGCTGCATCGCCGCGGCATCGCTGGGGATGCGTGTCTTCAGGCGCGCGGCCAGGGCGTCGATCTCCGCCAAGACCGTCTGGCAGTCGAGGGACGGGTAGTCGACGTGGGCGATCGCGATCGCCGTCTCGACGACGGAGAACGTCGAATCGTCGGCCACGAGCGAGGCGAAATACTCGAGCGTGGTCGGCGCGTGCAGCAGCAGATGGCCGGGCATTCGACAAGTTTAGGCTCAGGCGCGGCGGGAGAAATCGCGCGGTCGAAAGCCCGCGCCCAGCAATACACCAAAGTACAGCAGGGCGGCGGCGCCGAGGCAGGCGGCGAGCGCGCCGATGCGAAGGAGCTCGCGGTCCGCCAGGCCGACCCAGTCGATGCGCTCGGCCGCGTAGCCGAGCAAGGCGCCCATCAGGAGCGTCGCCAGCAACACGCAGCCGGCGAATCGGCGCCAGCCGGGCTCCGGCCGGTACCAGCCGCCGCGCTTCAGGCCGATGAAGAGCCACACGGCGTTGATGATGGCGCCGAGCGCCACCGAGAGGGCCAGGCCGGCGTGGCCCAGGAACGGCACGAAGACTGCGTTCATCGCCTGGGTGATCGCCAGGACGATGACGGCGATGGTCACGGGCGTGCGCAGGTCCTGGCGGGCGTAGAAGCCGGGCGCCAGGATCTTCACGCCGATGAGACCGAGCAGGCCGACGCCGTAGGCGCGCAGGGCGGCCGCCGTCTTGGCGACGGCCAGGGCGTCGAACTCGCCGCGCTGGAACAGGGTCGCGATCAGCGCCTCCGGAAAGACGAGCAGGGCCGCGGCGCAGGGCAGCGCCAGCACCAGCGCCAGGCGCAGGCCCCAGTCGAGCATCGCCGAGTACCCGGCGGGGTCGCCGCGGCCCTGCGCCGCCGACAGCTGCGGGATGAGCACGGCGCCGAGGGCGACGCCGAGCAGCGCGGTCGGGAACTCCATCAACCGGTCGGCGTAGAACAGCCATGAGACGGCGCCCACGCCCTGGTGCGAGGCGATCTGGGTGTTGATGAGGATCGACAGCTGCGCCACCGAGACGCCGAGCAGCGCCGGTGCCATCTGGCGCAGGATCAGGCGCACGCCGGGATGCGCCCACGCCGCTTTCATGCTGCCCAGGCGGACGCCGATGCGCGGCAGGCGGCCGATTCGGGCCAGCGCCGGCACCTGCACGGCGAGCTGCAGGAAGCCGCCCGCCATGACCCCGCCGGCGAGGGCGTAGATACGCTGGATGCCGTGGCGCTCGAGCCACGGCGCGAGCAGCCACACGCCGGCGATCATCGCCAGGTTGAGCAGGACCGGGGTCGCCGCCGGCACGGCGAATCGCTTCCAGGTGTTGAGGATCCCGGCCGAGAGCGAGACCAGCGAGATGAAGCCGATGTACGGAAACATCACCCGCGTCATCACGACCGCCTCGTCGTAGCGCTCGAGGCCTGACGCCATCAGCCAGACCACCACCGGGGCGGCGGCGATGCCCAGCAGGCAGGTGACGACCAGCGCTCCGGCGAGCACCGTCGCCACCGCATCGATCAGCCGCTGCGTCTCGGCGTCGCCCTCGGCCGCGCGCAGACGCGCCAGCGTCGGAACGAACGCCTGCGAGAAGGCCCCTTCGCCGAACAGGCGGCGCAGCAGGTTGGGAATGCGGAAGGCGACGTTGAAGGCGTCGAGCGAGGCGCCGGCGCCGAAGGTCGCGGCGACGACGATGTCGCGCAGGAGGCCGGTGATGCGCGAGGCGAGCGTGAAGAGCGAGATCGTCGACGCCGCGCGCAGCAGGTTCATGAGGTGGGTCGGCGGCGCGGACGCTCGGCGGAAAGGTCGCCAATGCTATACTCGCGGTCTTTGCCGAAAACCTCGTCTCGAGACCGAATCAGGGACTGAATCAGCTCCATGGCCACTGCCTCCAAAGCCAAGAAGAAGACCGTCCGCATCGCCTCCGGGCTGAAGCGCGCCCGCCAGGACGTGAAGCTGAACGCAGCCAACACGGCCATGCGCTCGCGCTTTCGCACCGTCATCAAGAACGTGCAGAAGGCCATCGACGCCGGCGACAAGGCCAAGGCCGCCGAGCTGTTCAAGACCGCCCAACCGGTCATCGATTCGGTGGCCGACAAGGGACTCTTCCACAAGAACAAGGCAGCGCGGCACAAGAGCCGCCTCGCGGCCAAGGTGAAGGCGCTGGCGACCGCCTGAGCAGTCCGCACGCCATCCCGGAGGCCCGCTGCGCGGGCCTTTTTCATGCCTGCGCGTCGTCGTGGCGCGGCTCGGGCGCGGGGCCCCCATCGCCGGGCGGATCCGAAACCACGAGCTGGTTGTCGCGGGCGAAGTTCATGACGAAGTCCCAGGCCATCGGCTCGATCTCGCGCAGCTCGGCGCTCACGAGCACGCCGCGCAAGGGCCCGAACTGGCGCGGCACGCACAGGGGCGAATAGCCGATGTGGGCGCCGATGCCGCCGGCCGAGCCGCCCGGTCGGAACGACGACATCGCGCCGGCGAGCCGCTCGGCCCAGTCGCTCGGGCGAAACGGCTTGCCGTCGCGGGTGACTCCCTGAATGAAGACGTCGCGCAGCTCGCTCACGCCGAATTGTCGCGCTCGGCTGGGGGCGCTGTTGCACCGCAACAAGGCACGCTTTCACGACAGCCGACCTTTAGAATCCGCCGCTCCCGCCAGCCGGAGCCACCCTCCATGAACGCGCCCGACAAGCTCCCCGCCGCCTCAACGAACGGCGGCTCGGCCGAGCCGCACGTCATGAAGACCTACGGGCGACTGCCGGTGGCGCTGTCGCACGGCAAGGGCTGCTGGCTCTGGGACACCGAAGGCCGCAAGTACCTGGACGGCCTGGCCGGCATCGCCGTGAACACGCTCGGCCACGCGCACCCGAAGCTCGTGCCGGCGCTGCACGACCAGGTCTCGAAGCTGATCCACAGCTCGAACTACTACCTGGTGCCGCTGCAGGAGCAGCTGGCCGCGAAGCTGGTCGAGCTGTCCGGCCTCAGCAACGTCTTCTTCTGCAACTCGGGGCTCGAGGCCAACGAGGCGGCGATCAAGATCGCGCGCAAGTTCGGCCACGACCAGGGCATTGAGCGGCCGGAGATCGTCGTCTACGAAGCCGCCTTCCACGGCCGCTCGATCGCAACCCTGTCAGCCACGGGCAACGCCAAGGTGCAGGCGGGGTTCGGGCCGCTCGTCGAAGGCTTCGTGCGCGTTCCGCTCAACGACGTTGCGGCCATCGAGGCGGTGGGCCGCTCGAACCCGAATGTCGTCGCCGTCTTCCTGGAAGTGATCCAGGGCGAAGGCGGCATCCGCCGGACGACCGTCGAGTACCTGAAGCAGGTGCGCCGGATCTGCGACGAGCGCGGCTGGCTGCTGATGCTCGACGAAGTCCAGTGCGGCATGGGCCGCACCGGCAAGTGGTTCGCGCACCAGTGGGCCGGCATCCGCCCTGACGTCATGCCGATGGCCAAGGGCCTGGGCTCGGGCGTGCCGATCGGCGCCGTCGTCTGCGGGCCGCGCGCCGCCGAGGTCCTCGGCCCCGGCAACCACGGCACCACCTTCGGCGGCAACCCGCTCGCCATGCGTGCCGGCGTCGAGACCCTCCGTATCGTCGAAGAGGAAGGCCTGCTCGCCAACGCGGCCGAGGTCGGCGGGCGCCTGCGCGCCGGGCTCGAGCGCGAGCTGGCCGGCGTGCCGGGGGTCGTCGAGGTGCGCGGCCAGGGCCTGATGATCGGCATCGAGCTCGACCGGCCATGCGGCGAGCTCCTGCGCCGGTCGGCCGACGCCGGCCTGATGATCAGCGTCACCGCTGACCGTGTGGTGCGCCTGCTCCCGGCCCTGATCCTCAGCCGCGACGAGGCCGACCAGATGGTCGCCCTGCTCTGCCCGCTCATCAGGAGCTTCCTGGCCGAGCCGCGCGCGACGCCCTGACGGGCATGAAGCCGGGCATGACGCTCATCAAGCACTTCCTGCAGTTCAAGGACCTTCGCAGCGAGGAATACGCCTACCTGTTCGAGCGCGCCGCGATCATCAAGAAGCGCTTCAAGAACTACGAGAAGTACACGCCGCTGGTCGACCGCACGCTGGCGATGATCTTCGAGAAGGCCTCGACGCGGACCCGCGTCAGCTTCGAGGCGGGCATGTACCAGCTGGGCGGCTCGGTCGTGAACCTGACCACCGGCGACACCCACCTCGGCCGCGCCGAGCCCGTCGAGGACACGGCGCGCGTGATCAGCCGGATGGTCGACATCGTCATGATCCGGACCTTCGAGCAGACCAAGATCGAGGCCTTCGCCGCCAACTCGCGGGTGCCGGTCATCAACGGCCTGACCAACGAGTACCACCCGTGCCAGATCCTGGCCGACGTCTTCACCTGCATCGAGCAGCGCGGCAGCATCCGGGGCAAGACCGTCGCCTGGGTCGGCGACGGCAACAACATGGCGAGCACCTGGCTGCAGGCCGCCGACATCCTCGGCTTCACGCTGCACGTCAGCTCGCCGGACGGCTACGAGATCGATCCCGCCGCCGCCGGCGTCAAGCGGACCGACTGCCTGAAGACGTTCCGCGACCCCACCGATGCCTGCCGCGACGCCGACGTCGTCACGACCGACGTCTGGACCAGCATGGGCTACGAAGCCGAGAACGCGGAGCGGCGCAAGGCGTTCGCCGACTGGCGCGTCGATGCCGAGATGATGGCCGTGGCGCGTCCGGACGCCCTCTTCATGCACTGCCTCCCCGCGCATCGCGGCGAGGAGGTCGACGCCGCCGTCATCGACGGACCGCAATCGGTCGTCTGGGACGAGGCCGAGAACCGCATGCACGTGCAGAAGGCGCTCATGGAGTACCTGCTGCTCGGCCGCATCGGATGATCGATCCGCAGCGGGAGCTCACGACAGCTCCTCGATGGCCGGCGACGGGCGCTGCGCCGCCGCGGCACGCGTGACCATGGCCACGCCGATGCATGCGACGAGCATGCCGGTCCACATCACGGCCGTCGGGGCGATGCCGAACACCAGCCACTCGGCGAGCGCCGCCACGGGCGGGGTCAGATAGAGCAGGCTGGTCACGGCGGTGGCCTGGCCGCGCCGCAGCAGCACGTGGAAGATGGAGTACGCGCCGATCGAGGCGAGGACGACGTGGTACGCGAGCGAGCCGGCGATCTGCGCGTTCCACTCGATGCGGAAGCCCTCGACGAGCAGGCCGAGGGGAAGCATGACGATCGCCGTCGCCGCGAAATGGATGCACACCGCCGAGCGCAGGTCGACCCCGGCGCAGAACTGGCGCTGGTAGAGCGTTCCGGCGGTGACGCAGACGAGCGCCCAGGTCACCACCAGCAGGCTCGCCGCGGTGATCGGTCCGCCTTCGACGCGGTGCCCGACAACCAGGGCGACGCCGGCCAGGCCGACCGCGACGCCGGCGATCTGCACCGGACGCAGGCGCTCGTGCAGCCAGCCGGCCATGACCACCGCGGTGACCAGCGGCTGCAGCGCCAGAACCAGGGCGGTGACGCCTGCCGACAGGCCCCAGGCCTGCGCGTAGTGGCTGCCGCCGAGGTACCCCGCATGGCTGAGCAGCCCGGCCACGGCGACGTGCGCCCAGAGCGCCGGCGTCGCCGGCCACGCTGCGCGCAAGCCGAACGCGAGCAAAGCCACGCCGAAGGCAATGGCATAGCGCACGCCGATGTAGCTGAACGGGGCGGCGTACTGCAGCGCGATGCGCGAGGCGACGAAGCCGGCGCCCCAGACGGTCACGAAGTACGCGGCGAGCGCGACCAGCGCCGGCTGCGCCAGCGGCCGTGCGGCGCCCGGGGACCGCATGGCGCTCATGGGCGGCGACGGGCGGGTCTCCGGACGCTGCGTCGCCACGTCCGCGGCCCGGTTCTCGATCGCCATCGGGCGACCGTAGGCACGCGCGCGGGCCGTGTCAAGGCGAGCGAGGGCGAAGCGTCCCAGCCTGCGCGCGCTGTGCGGATTAACCGACACCGCGCCGGTCGGGCCGGTGCTACCGTCGTGCCGCCATGAACCGGGACGAATGCCTGGCCCTCGACCGCGACGACCCGCTGGCGCCGTTGCGCGATCACTTCGTCCTGCCCGACGGCGTCGTCTATCTCGACGGCAACTCCCTCGGCGCCCTGCCCCGCCGAACCGCGGCGCGGATCGCGCAGGTGACGGCCGACGAGTGGGGCCAGGGCCTGATCCGAAGCTGGAACAGCGCCGGCTGGATCGAGCTGGCGGCTCGCGTCGGCGATCGCATCGCGCCGCTGATCGGGGCGCGCGCCGGCGAGGTGAGCGTCGGCGACTCGACGTCGGTGAACCTGTTCAAGGCCTTGAGCGCGGCGCTCGCCTTGCAGAAGGCCGACGCGCCCTCGCGCAACGTCGTCCTCTCCGAGCGCGGGAACTTCCCCACCGACCTGTACATCGCCGAGAGCCTGGCCGCCTCGGCCGACCTCAAGCTGCGCGTCGTCCATCCCGACGACCTCGTCGACCAGCTCGGCAAGGACGTCGCCGTCCTCATGCTGACGCACGTGAACTACCGCACGGGCCGGATGCACGACATGGCCGAGACGACGCGCGCAGCCCATGCGGCGGGTGCGCTCATGGTCTGGGACCTGGCCCACTCGGCGGGTGCCGTGCCCGTCGACCTGCACGCTGCCGACGCCGACTTCGCCGTCGGTTGCGGCTACAAGTACCTCAACGGCGGACCGGGTGCACCGGCCTTCGTGTGGGCTCACCCGCGCCACACCGAGCGCATGGACCGCGAGCAGCTGCGCCAGCCGCTCTCGGGCTGGCTGGGCCACGCCGCGCCGTTCGACTTCGCCCCGGCCTACCGGCCGGCCGCGGGCATCGCGCGCTTCGTCTGCGGCACGCCGCCGGTGCTGTCGCTGGCGGCGCTCGAATGCGGCCTGGAGGTGTTCGCGGCCGCCGAGGCGCATGGCGGAATGGCGGCGCTGCGCGAGAAGTCGATCGCCCTGACGCGACTGTTCATGGACGAGGTCGACGCGCGCTGCGCCGACCTCGACCTGACGCTCGTGACGCCGCGCGATCCCGACGCGCGCGGCAGCCAGGTGAGCTATGCGCACGATGGCGGCTACGCCGTGATGCAGGCGCTCATCGAGCGCGGCGTGATCGGCGACTTCCGCGGCGGCGACGCCTCGGCGACGACCGGGCGCGCCGATGCGAGCCTCACCGCCGATCTCCTGCGCTTCGGCTTCACGCCGCTCTACACCCGCTTCGTCGACGTCTGGGATGCGGTCGAGCAGCTGCGCGCGGTGCTCGGCGGCGGCGAGTGGCGCGAGCCGCGTTTCGCCCGGCGTGCGGCAGTGACGTGATGGCCGGCCCGGACGAATCGGCCGCACCGGGCGATCCCGCCGCCCCGGCCGGCGAGCTGCCGAGCGCCCTCGCGATCGTCGCTGCCGAGGCGGCCAAGGTCGATTTCCGGGCCGACATGAGCTATGGCGACTATCTCCACCTCGACACGGTGCTGAACGCGCAGCAGCTCCGCTCGGGCACCCACGACGAGATGCTCTTCATCGTCCAGCACCAGGTCAGCGAGCTGTGGATGAAGCTGATGCTGCACGAGCTGCAGGCCGCCATCCGCGCGGTGGCGTCCGACGAGCTGCAGCCGGCGTTCAAGATGCTCGCCCGCGTCAGCAAGATCATGGAGCAGCTGGTCCATGCCTGGGACGTGCTCGCGACGATGACCCCGCCGGAGTACTCGGCGATGCGGCCCTCGCTCGCCTCGAGCAGCGGCTTCCAGAGCTGGCAGTACCGGATGATCGAGTTCATGCTCGGCAACAAGAACGCGGCGATGCTGAAGCCGCACTCGCACCGGCCCGATCTGCTCGCGCTCGTGCAGTCCGCGCACGACTCACCGTCGCTGTACGACGAGGCCATCCGCCTGCTGGCGCGGCGCGGCCTGCCGGTGCCGGCGAGCCACGTGGAACGCGACTGGGCGCAGCCGTATGTCGCGAGCGACGAGGTCGAGCGTGCCTGGCTCGTCGTCTACCGCGACCCGCAGGCGCACTGGGACCTGTACCAGCTCGGCGAGGAGCTGACGGATCTCGAGGACACCTTCCGCCTCTGGCGCTTCCGCCACGTGACCACCGTCGAGCGCGTCATCGGCTTCAAGCGCGGCACCGGCGGGACGGGCGGCGTCAGCTACCTGCGCAAGATGCTCGATGTCGTGCTCTTTCCCGAGATCTGGAAGCTGCGCACCGATCTCTGAGGCCCCGCCGTGACCGCCCGCGTCTTCATCAGCTACCGCAGCAGCGATGGAACCGACAAGGCGACGGCGCTGTCGCGCGATCTCGACTCGCTGTTCGGGCAGCACCAGATCTTCCTCGACAAGGAAGACCTGCCGGCCGGCTCGCGCTGGCGCGACGAGATCCACCGCGCGCTCGGCAGCGGCCCCATCCTGCTGGTGCTCGTCACGCCGAACTACCTGGGCGCGCGCGATGCGCAAGGACGGCGTCTGATCGAGCACGCGGACGACCCGGTGCGCAGCGAGCTCGAGGCCGGCGTCGAGGCCGGCGCGCACGTCATCCCGCTGCTCTGCGACGGCGTCGCGCACACGCCGCGGCGCGAGGAGCTGCCTCCGCCCTTCGACCAGCTCGCCGAGCGGACCTGGCGGCGCCTGCGCGCCTACGACTGGCGCCACGACGTCGGCCGGCTCGCCGAGGACCTGCGCCATCTGGGCCTGGTCGCGCGCGAAGGCGCGCCGCCGGTGCCCTCGCGGCCGCTCGGCCTGCTCGACGCCGGTGACACGACATCGCACCCGAGTTCCCTTCGCCGGCCGCTGCTGGTCGGCGGCGCGCTCCTGGTGCTCGGTGGCGCCGGGGTCGGCGCGTGGCTGTGGGAGAAGAAGCGCCGCGCAAGCATCGCCGGACGTTGGCGCTTCACCATCGGTGCGCGCGGCGCAAACACCTCGCGCGATGGCGAGGTGGTCATGATCGACATGGAGCAGAAGGGCAACGACCTCAGCTTCAAGAGCAGCGCCCTCGACGTCGAGCACGCGCGCGATTGGCAGAACCATCGCGACCACTGGAAACAGCGCCACGGCAAGGAGCTGAAGCGCATCTTCTACACCGGCGAAGGCAAGCTGCTCGAGTCCGAGGACGACCGCATCATCGAGTCCGACCGCCCGGGGGGGCCGCCTCGCGTCGAGCCCGACCTTCCGGGCGGGCCGCGCCGCGTGGTGCTCACCGTGCGGGTCGAGGTTCCGGACGGCCCCGAACCCATCGACCGCGGAACGCTGCGCGCCAGCATCGACCCCGAAGGCAAGCGCATGCGCGGTGGCCGGCTGTGGGTGAACAGCGAGCGCGCCGAGCGCGTCGTCGACCTGCGCCGCGAGCCGTGAGCGGCCGGCCGGCTGACGCGGCGTCCACGCGGCCTGTCGACGCGGCGCCGCAGCTGCAGCTGCGCATCCGCGTTCGCGTCGGCGAGGTGGTCGCGATCGGGCCCGGCAAGATCGCCCTGCTGGAGGCGATCCGCGAGCACGGTTCGATCTCGGCGGCGGCCCGGTCGCTGGCGATGTCGTACCGCCGCGCCTGGCTCCTGCTCGACGAGCTGAACCGGTCGCTGGCCGAGCCCGCGATCACGACGGCGCAAGGTGGCCGGCGTGGCGGCGGCGCCAGCATCACGGCGAGCGGCGAGGCCCTCCTCGACCTGTACCGGGGGATCGAGCACGACGCCCTCCAGGCGACCCGGCGCGACACCGCGCGCCTGCTGCGCATGCTGGCCGAGCCCGGCTCCGCCGGGCGCGATTGAGCGACGCGGGCGGCGCCGAGCGGCGCCCGCTCGTCAGGGCGCGGCGGCGACCGTCCTGGCGCCGCCGGACTTCGGCGTCGCGGGGATGCGCGCCAGCGCGGCGCCGGCGGAGCCTTCGACCGGCAGGCGCTTCTCGCGCCACTCGGGCATGCCGCCACGGAACCAGTAGACCTTCGAGTAGCCGGCGGCCAGGGCGAAGCGGGAGGCCTTGTACGACTTCCAGCACTCGGGACCGTTGCAGAAGAAGACGACCGGCTTGTCCTTGGCGAGCTTCAGCGCCGTGAAGGCGGCGAAGTCGTCCTTCTTGGCATCGAAGTCGATTTCCTTCAGGCTCTTCTCGAGATAGGGCGCCAGGACCGCGCCCCGGACGTGCTCGCTGTCGAATTCCTTCTGCGAGCGGGTGTCGATGATGGGCACGTTCTGCCTGGCGAGCTCGGCGACTTCCTCGGCGCCGACGCGCGTCACGCCCTGCACCTTGTCGGGCGTCGTGATGCCGAGCGACGCGACATAGGTGAACGCCTTGCTCGCGTCGGCCGAGGCGACGCGGAACTTGCCGATGCCGGGAATCGCCCCTTCGGCCGAGTTCACCCACTCCGTGAGACGGCCGCACTCGGTGGCGCAGAAGTCCTTGCGGACGACCATGTTCATGCCGCCCGGCACGGGACGGGTCGTCTTCAGGATGCGCGCCTGGCCCGGATGCGATGCGATCCAGGCCCTCGCCTGCGCTTCGTCGGCGACGGTGACGTCGGCGACGTCGAAGGACAGCGCGACCAGGCCGCCGCCGCTGGTGTTGCCGTAGGTCACCTTCGCGAACTGCGCCAGCTTGACGCCCGACTCGACGAGCAGGCCCTTGGCGACGTAGCTGCGCAGGGAGTCCTGCTGCGGCAGATAGAGGCGCTTGCCGGCGAGCTTCTCGACGTTGTCGATGTGGTTCTTGACCACCAGGGCGTAGCTCTGCTCCTGGCCGCTCGTCGCCAGCAGCTGGTAGGCATGCAGCATGGCCGACGCCGTCACGTGGGCGGGGGCGATGATGATCTCGTTCTCGACCGTGCGGCTGGCGCGCATCACTTCGGCCATCACCGAGGTCTGGGTGATCGTCGTCCGCGACCCCGTCGTCCGCGTCATCGACTGGGCCGGGCCCAGCGAGGCGCTGAGGAGCACGTCGCCCGAGCTGTCGGCCGGGTCGACGCCGAGGAGGACGCGGATCTCCGCCGCCGTCGCGGCGCCGCTGCCGGCGACGAGCAGGGCTCCCATGAAGGCAGCGCAAACCGCCGGCGACCACTTGTTCGAGGGCTTCATGACACGGCTCCTGAGATGCCCGAGGGCAAACCCGGGCAGCTTAAGGCTTGTCACCCCCCGAATCGCGGGATTGCCAGGTGCAAGCGGAAACTAGTTCACGGCTATGGCGGCGGCGCCACACCCGGCGCCGCCGCCCACGGTCGAAGCCGTCAGCCGAGCCGCACCGGCACGAAGATCTTCTCGCCGTTGCGCTGCACGAGCAGGGCGACACTCTTCGGCTTCGTCGACACCACGCTGCGCACCTGCTCCACCGAGTCGACGTTGCGGCCGTTGATGGCCAGGAGCACGTCGCCCGGCGCGATCCCGGCCCGGGCCGCCGCCCCGCTGGCTTCCTCGACGACCAGGCCGCCGGCAATCTTGGCCGCCCGCTTCTCGTCGCTGGACAGCGGCCGCAAGGCCAGGCCCAGCGCGGCGCCGTCGGCGGTGCCGCGCTCCGACGCGGCCTGCTTGGCGGCCTCCTCGCTGCCGCCGAGCCGCGCCTCGATCGTGCGCTCGGCCTTGTCGCGCCAGACCTTCAGCTTGACGCGCTCGCCCGGTGCCGACATGCCGATGAGGCTCGACAGCGTTCCCGAGCGAAGCACCGGCTCGCCGTTGACTTCCGTGATCACGTCGCCCGGCTTCAGGCCGGCGGCCGCGGCAGCGCTGTCCGGCGCGACGTTGGAGACCAGCGCGCCGTCGATCCGCTTCAGCCCGAACGAGTCGGCGAGCGTCTGGTTCAGATCCTGCACCGTCACGCCGAGGCGGCCGTGCTGGGCCTTGCCGGTGGCGACGATCTGGTCCTTGACCTTCATGGCGACGTCGATCGGGATCGCGAACGAGACGCCCTGGAAGCCGCCGCTGCGCGAGTAGATCTGGGCGTTGATGCCGACCACCGAGCCGGTGCCGTCGAAGAGCGGCCCGCCCGAGTTGCCCGGGTTCACCGCGGCGTCGGTCTGGATGAAGGGAACGACCGTATCGCCCGGCAGCGAGCGTCCCTTCGCGCTGACGATGCCTTGCGTCGCCGTCTGCTCGAGCCCGTAGGGGGCGCCGATGGCGAGCACCGGATCGCCGACCTCGAGGTTCTTGGGATTGCCGAGGCGCACGACCGGCAGGTCCTTGGCGTCGATGCGCAGGACCGCGATGTCGGTCGCCGGGTCGACGCCGAGCACCTTCGCCGTGTACTCGCGGCGGTCGGACAGCTTGACCGTCACGTCCTTGGCGTCGCGCACGACGTGCGCATTGGTGAGGATCAGGCCGTCCTTGCTGATGATGAAGCCCGAGCCCATGCCGCGGAACGGCATCGGGTTCTGCGGGCCGCGCGGCGAGAGGCCGGGCACGCCGCGGAAGAACTTGAAGAAGGGGTCGTCCTCGAGGCCGGGCGGCAGGCCCTGCTCGTCCATGCTGGCCCGCTGCGTGCCCTGGACCATGACGCCGACCACGGCGGGTGCCGACTCCTTGACGATGGCGCGGTAGTTCGGGACCTGACCGGGCGCCGTGCTCATCGGCGTGGCCGGCACGACCTGGGCGGAGGACTGCGGCGCGGCGGCCACCTGCACGTCGGCCTTGCCCCAGCTGGGCGTGAGGTCGAAGGCGCCCGCCGTGCCGACGACGGCGAGGCCGGCGCCGACCAGGGCGGCGGCGAGGGGTTTCATCTGCATCATCTGCTCTCTCCCGTTCGTTTGCGCGCGGACCGCCCGCGCCGATGTCCGGAAGATAGGGACGGGCGGTTAGAGCTCCGTTAGGCGAGCATTAAGCGGGCGTTAGGCCGCGCTCGTCGGCCCCGCCGCATCCGCCGGCGGCATCGGTGCGAAGCGCACGCTGACGCGCAGGCCGCCGAGCGGCGACTCGCCGAGTTCGACGCTTGCGCCATGCGCGGCGGCGATGCTGCGCACGATGGCCAGGCCGAGGCCGCTCCCCGTCTCGCCGCGGTCGGCGCGGCGGTAGAAGCGGTCGAAGACGCGCTCGCGCTCGGCCAGCGGGATGCCCGGCCCGGCATCGTCGACCTGCAGGAGCGGCCGCCCTTCGTCCTCGCCGGTGCGGACCACGACCAGCGAACCGGGCGGCGAGTAGCGCGCGGCGTTGTCGACGAGATTG
>DATAGP010000019.1:0-155247 GCA_036263655.1 Caldimonas sp.
CACGGGTCGATCGCCCCGTGCCGCGCCGCCGCGTTCGCGGGAATTGACAGACGGGGCCAGTCTGCTACGGTCGTCGGCAATCGACACATCGCACAGGAGAAGAGCATGAATCGCTTGCCCAGCCTGGTGGCCGCTGCGGTCCTTGCCGCCTCCACCTCGGCCGCATCTGCTGTCGATGGTCTCGTTATCTTCGGCAACAGCATCTCGGACGCCGGCAACGTCGCGATCGCGATCGGCGCCAACCCGGCGCAGACGATCACGAGCAACAGCTACATCCCGGGCCAGCCTTATGGCTCGAACCAGTTCACCGACGGTGACGTCTGGGCGAAGACCTTCGCCGGCGCCCTCGGCCTCGGCTCCTTCGCGCAGCCCTCGCTGGCCGGTGGCTTGAATTTCGCTTTCGGCGGCGCGCGCACCGCGGCCGCCGGCGACTCGCCGAGCCTGGCCGCGCAGCAGGCCATGTTCCTCACCCGCACCGGCGGCGTCGCCGCGCCGGGCTCGCTGTACGTGATCGAGGGCGGCGGCAACGATGCCCGCGACGCGCTGCAGCAAGCGGCCATGTCGGCCACCCCGGCGACCGTGATCGGTGCCGCCGCCGCGGCGTACGCGCAGAACGTCGGCACGCTCATCGACAACCTGCAGGCGGCAGGAGGCACGAACATCGTCGTCTGGAACGTGCCGAACCTCGGTCTCGCACCGGCCGTGCTGGCGCAAGGCCCGGCTGCGAGCTTCCTTGGCAGCCTCGTGGCGCAGTCGATGAACGCCGCGCTGACGGCGCGCCTCGCGATCGAGAGCAACGTGCTGCTGTTCGATTTCTTCGCCGTGCAGAGCAGCATCGTCGCCAATCCCGGCGCGTTCGGCCTGGTCAACGTCACCGATGCCTGCGGTGCGGTGCCGAACTGCGATCCGTCGAGCTATCTCTACTGGGACGGCATCCACCCGAGCTCCGGGGGCCATGCGCTGCTGGCACGGGCGATGTTCGAGCAGACGGCCTTCATCACCGCCGTCCCCGAGCCGGAGACGTATGCCCTGATGCTGGCCGGCCTGGCTGCCGTGGCCCTGGCCCGTCGCCGCAGGCCGGGGCGCGCCGTCGCAGGTTGACCGAGCCGCCGCTCGCTCGTCTCAGGGGGCGTCGACCCAGCGCAGCAGCTCGCCCGGGTCGAGCGGCTTGACGGCGTGCCGGTCGAAGCCGGCCTCGCGGCTCCTGCGCCGGTCTTCCGGCAGGCCATAGCCGGTGAGCGCGATGAGGGTGATCGGGGCCGCCGATGCCTCGGCGCGGATGCGCGACGCCACCTCGTAGCCGTCGAGGCCCGGCAGGCCGATGTCGACCAGGGCGATGTCGGGACGCCAGGCGAGCGCTTCGGCCAGTCCGGCTTCGCCGTCGCCGCATTCGCGCACCTCGTGCCCGGCGCCGCGCAGGGCCACGCACAGCATCTCGCGCACGTCGATGCTGTCCTCGACGACCAGGATGCGCCGCGCTCCGCTTTCGCCCGGGCTGCCGCCGTGAGCGCCCTGGTCCAGCCGCTTCGCCTGGTGGCCGGTCATCGACGTGTCCCCGGCCGGGCTGGCGAGCCGCGGCATGCGCACGATGAAGCGGCTGCCCTGGCCGATGCCGGCACTCTCGGCGACCACGCTGCCGCCCTGCAGCTGGACCAGCCGGCGCACCAGCGTCAGGCCGATGCCCAGGCCGCCGGCCGCGCGCTCGGCGCTGCGCTCGCCCTGCACGAACAGATCGAAGACGCGCGGCAGGAGCTCCGCCGAGATGCCGATGCCGCTGTCGGCGACCGTGAGCACCGCCTCGTCGCCGAAGGCGGCGAGCGTCACGTCGATCCGCCCGCCCGCGGGCGTGTAGCGCGCTGCGTTGGTCAGCAGGTTGGTCACGATCTGCTCGAGCCGCGTCTCGTCCCCGTTCACCCGCACGCCGTCGTCGAGCCCGAGGACCACCTGGTGCGACGAGGTCACGCCCGATGCGGCGAGCGCATCGACGACCCGCTGCACCAGCGGCCCGAGCTCGATGGCCTCGAGCACCAGGGCGATCTTTCCGGTCGCCACGCGGCCGGCGTCGAGCAGGTCGTCGACCAGCCGCGTCAGGTGCTTGGTCTGGCGCTGGATGACCGCCTGCGCGCGCTCGGCCTGGGCCGAGTTGGGGCGCATCTGCAGCACGTACGAGGCGTTGCCGATGGCGCCGAGCGGGTTGCGCAGCTCGTGCCCGAGCATCGCCAGGAACTCGTCCTTGGCCCGGTTCGCCGTCTCCGCCTCGGCCCGCGCTCGCTGCTCGTTGGCGAGCAGCTCCTGCCGCTCCGCCTCGGCCCGCTTCTCCTCGCTGATGTCGCGCACCTCGATGACCGTGCCGACCGGCGTGCCGCCGTCGCGGATCGGGCTGGCCGTGAAGGCGACGGGGAAGAAGCGGCCGGAGGCGTGGATGAACACGTCCTCGCCGCGCTCCTGGTCGTTCTTCGGAAACGCGCGATCGATCGGGCACTCGGCAAGCGGGTAGGGGCTGCCGTCTGGATGCGAGTGATGGATGACGTCGTGCAGGGCCCGACCCTGCACGTCCTCGAGGCGGTAGCCGGTCATCGCCTCGGCAGCCGGGTTCATGTAGGTGCAATGCTGGTTCTCGTCCATCATGAACAGGGCGAGGCTGGCGTTGCCGGTGACGGTCGCGAGCTGTCGCTGCACCTCTTCGCGTTGCTGCACCGCCTGACCCGCCTGGCCGAAGGCGCGGGCCAGCTCGTCGAGCTCGGCGATTCCCGAGGTGGGGCTCGGCACGACGACCCGGCCGCTGGCGAGCTCGCGCGCCTGGCGGGCGAGCGCTGCCACCGGAGCGGCGACCTCACGGCCGAGCACCCGCGCCACTGCGAACGCCATCAGCACCGCGAGCAGGGTTCCGAGGGCGATCGACGCCAGGGCCTGCCGCCCCGCGGCTTCGACCTCGCTCGCCGGGATGCCGGTCGCCACCGTCCAGCCGCTGAAGCGTGAACGGACGAAGCTCGAGTAGATCGGCACGCCCTCCAGGCTCAACCCGCGATAGCTGCCCTGCTCCCCCTTGGCGATGGCTTCGCGCAGGTGGGTCGATGCAAGCTGGCCGACGACCGCTTCGGAGGCGATGTTGCGGGCCACGATCCGGCCAGTGCGATCCACCACGGTGGCGATCTGGCCGGCCGGGATGGCCTGCGCCTCGAGCAGCTTGCGGATCGCCGCCGGCTCGATCACTGCCGAGAGCACGTAACGGATCTTCCCTTGGTGCAGCACCGGCACGCGAACCGCGAATGCGAGCCTGTTGGTGAGGCGGCCCAGGGTCACGTCGCCGACCGCCGGCTGACCGGTGGCCAGCACGTTCTGGAAGCTCGCCCACTCGTTGACAGCGGCGGGCGGCGAGCCGTAGGGCCGCAGCGCGTTGAGGACCTGCTGCCCATTGGGCAGGGCCAGGTTGATGTTCTGCCAGTCCGGGCGGCCCGCCTTCACCCGGAGCACGAGGTCGTGGAAGCGCGGCAGGTCGTTGTCGATGAGCGCTTGCGACTCGGTCAGCGTCAGGAGCGGCTGGATCGAGCTGCGGATCTCGGCGTCGACCGCCGTCGAGAGAGCACGGACCCGCTCCTGCGCACCGCGCTCGACCTGCGCCCGCTCTTCCCGGGCGAGCAGGAAGGCGGCGATGCAGGCCATCACGATGATCGGCAACAGGGTGCCGAGCGTGAGCCGGAGAAGGTGGGTGCGAAGTCGCTTCGGCGCTCGCCTCATCGCGTCGTGTCGTTTCCTTGCAAGCCCCTGCAGCGGCGAAGCGGCGAGCGTCGATGGCAGGGCCGGGAAGTGCGGCGCGATTGTCGCCCACGCGGCCCGGGCGGTGGGTACTGCAAGAGTTGACAGTTGGCAGGCCATCCGGCGCGCCCTACCCTGAGCCGGGTTTTCTCTGCTCGGGTTTGCGCGTGCCTTACACCCTTCGGCTTCGCATCGAAAAACACGACCGTTCCCGCTACGAGTGGCAGCTGGCCGGAGCCGGCGGCGTGATCGCCCGCGGCGCGGAGCCGGACATCACCTTCTGTCTCGCGGCGAGCGCCCTCGGACTGGTGCCCGATGCGCCGGTGTCGATCGAGTACTGCGGCGCGCCGGCCGGCATCTATCCGGCGGCGCGCCTGCACGCCGAGCCGGCGGCGGTGTCGAACGACATCATGGAGGCGATCGCGTCGTCCAGACCGTGAAGGAAGGCGCTGCCGATCCACTGGCCGACAGCCGCTTGCTGCGCTGGCGAATCCGCGCCCCGGCCGCGCTTGCGGAGGCAGCCGATACGACAGGTCGGCACCCGCCGACTTTCACGATGGCCGTGCAGCGACAAGTCCGGCGACCCAGGCGCGAGTCCCGGCGAAGCTGCGAACCCGCACTTCAGTCTTGAATGCGCTCTTGTCCACGTGATGCCTGTGCTTGCCGACCGGCTCGGGCGATGGCGGCCGCCAGGATTTCGGCCGAGCACGGCTTGGGCAGGACATCGAAGCCCTGGCGTTCGATGGAGTCGAGCCGCTCGGCGTAACCCGTCATCAGGATGACTCTCAGCGTCGGATGCGACGCTCGCAGGTGCGTTGCCAGCCCCAGCCCGTCCATGTCACCCGGCATGACAACGTCGCTGAGTACGAGGTCCGGAGCCGCCGCGCGGGCTGACAGCCATTCGAGAGCAGCGGCGGCGCTGGCGACTCTGAACACCCGGCAACCCAGGGCGTCCAGCACAGGGACAAGCGTCGCCGAGACTTCGTCGTTGTCCTCGACCAGCAGCACGGTCTTGCCCAGATCACGTCGGACCTGCGAACGTGATTCCTCGACAGCGATGGGCTGCGTGTGCGTCGCTGGGAAGTACAAGCCGACCGTCGTGCCTGCACCAACACGGCTTCGTATGGTCGCGACGCCCCCCGCGCGTTCGCACAGGCCGTAGACCTGGCTCAGTCCGAGCCCGGTGCCTTGCCCGATCGGCTTGGTCGTGAAGAAGGGCTCGAACACCTTGTTCAAGACGCCGGGTTCGATGCCCGATCCGGTGTCGGTCGCTTCGATGACGACAGCAGACCGGCCGTTCAGCTTCTCGGGCGCACCGACGCTGTTCTTCGCCGTCACCATGAACGAGCCGCGTGTGCCCATCGCGTCCCGCGCATTGATGGCAAGGTTGAGAAGCGCAAGCTCCAGTTCGGCCATGTCGACGGTGATGGGCAAGGTGTCCGGATGGACCTCGATCGTGAGGTCGATCTGACTGCCGAGGACGGGGGAGAGCAGTGCCCGGGCTGCGGGAAGCTTGGAACGCAGGTCCACGTGCTCAGGCACCAGGGCCTGGCGGCGCGAGAATGCGAGCAGCTGCCGCGTGAGCTTGGTCGCCGACTCCACTGCTCTGCTGATGGACTTCAGCTGCGCCGCGCCCTTGTCGTTCAGCGCCCCCTGCCTCTCGAGCAAGAACGCGTTGTTGCTGATCACCATCAGGGCGTTGTTGAAGTCGTGCGCAACGCCGCCCGTGAGTCTGCCCAGGGCTTCCAGCTTCTGCGCTTGCAGCAGCGCCTCCTCTGCCTTGCGGCGGGTGAGGGTTTCGGCCTCGAGCCTCTCGGCCGCCTCGTAGCTCTCGCTGGCCCGCCGCATGGCGACCCGAGCGGCGAGAAAGATCGCCACGAACGGCGGCAGGCCCAGTGCCAACAGGATGGCAAGCTCCTTGAAGACCTCGGCGCGCAGCGCACTGATGTCCATGCCGGCACCGACGAACAAGGGGTATGAGCCCACCTTCTGGAACGAGATCAACCGATCACGGTTGTCGACCGACGAGATCCCGCGCACGGTTCCTGACTCCGCCCCGGCGCGGACGCGCTGGAGAGTGGGGCTTTGATCCCCCATGCGCTGCGGAGGATTCGGCAGAAGTGGCCATCGCGCATAGATGGGCCCGTCCACGCGGAAGAGGTTGATCGCGAGACCGGGCTCGTCGCGCACGAGATCGGCGTAGAAGCTCTCGAAGTAGGTGTTGTGAAGGCTGATATTGATCACACCGCCGAACGTACCGTCCGCGCCGTTGAAGCGGATGCTCAGATCGAGGATGCGATGACCGCTCGCGCGACTGAGGAACGGGGCCGACAGGAAGCGACCGCCCCTGCCCTGCTCGTGGTGCTTGAAGTACTCGCGGTCCGAATAGTCCGCGCCCGGGGGCGGGGAGGACAGGCTGCTGGCGACGGCCCTGCCGTCCGGACCGATGATCCAGATGGAGTGCACCTGGCTCTGTTCCCGAACCTTTTCCCGGAACGCCTTGTGAAGGCCCGCCTCTCGGGTCCGGAGTTCGGCCAGCGTCTTGCCGTCGACGAGGTCGAACAGCCGTTCGTGCAGCGACTCGGCGCTTCCCAGAACCTTCGTTGCATGCTCATGCGCAACGCGCAGCGAGCGGCTCACTCGCTGCTCCGCACCCTTGCTCGCTTCCAGGTAGCGGAAGACGCCGATCGCGCCGTACACGAGGACGGGCACGAGGATGGTGAGGAGCGCCAGCAGCCGGAGGGATACTGCCGGCCGGCGACGACTGGAGCCGCCGCTGGTCACGTCCGATCTTCACCCGCGGAAGCGCCGTGGAGCTTCAGCCTCTGACGCACGCACAGGAGACAACGGACGGTCATCAGAAACGAGCTTCCGTTTGCCTCCCTACCCGGGAGCGATGAGGTTGCGATCGGCCGAACCGGCTGATGCGCATGAATCAGGTGGCGCGCCCGGCAGGTATCGAACCTGCAACCCCTGCCTTCGGAGGGCAGTACTCTATCCATTGAGCTACGGGCGCGCGGTGTGCCGATTCTACTTGCCGACCCCGTGGCAAGCCGGGCCGCGGGGGCACGCCCTCTATAATTTCCGGTTCGACGCGCGTCTGATTTGTTCACGGTGGCCGATGCCGCCTTTCGTCGCGTCGACGACATCGCCCCGAGGACTGGATGACCGAAGCGCACGATCCGAACGACATCGACGGCCCGCACGAAGGCCCGATCAAGACCCCCCGGCAGCTGATCCTCGCCATCCTCTACGCCTTCGTGGTGCCGATCTTCGCCATCGTTCTTCTCGTCATGTTCGTCACCACGGAGAAGCGGCCCGCCGCCGGCAGCGATGCGCTCAGCCCGCAAAGCGTGGCGCAACGGCTCCGCCCCGTCGGCATGGTCGAGGTCAAGGACGTGTCGGACCCGGCGTCGCTCAGCTCCGGCCAGCAGGTGTTCGCCGCCCAGTGCAGTGCCTGCCACACCAGCGGCGCACTCGGATCGCCCAAGATCGGCGATGCAGGCGCCTGGGCGCCGCGCATCAAGGAAGGCTTCGCGCATCTGCTGCAGGCGGCGTTGAACGGAAAGGGTCAGATGCCGCCGCAGAAGGGCGGCGACTTCACGGACTTCGAGATCGCGCGGGCGGTCGTCTACCTGACGAACGAGTCGGGGGCGAAGTTTCCGGCGCCGCCACCGCCGGCGGCCGCCACGGCGCAGGCCGGCAACGCGCAGGGCGGCAATGCCGCCGCAGGCAACGCGCAGGGCGGCAATGCCGCCGCTGCGGGCACCCCGGTCCCGGCGCCGAACGCCGCTGCCGCCGCCGCGACCGCCAACATGGCTCCGCGCGCCGACGCGAACACCGGCGTCCCCGACCGCAATGCCGGCGCGGCGTTGAACGCGCAGGTGCGCCAGGCCGCGCCCGAGCAGAACCCCGGTGGTGCCGCGGGCGGTCCCTCGGTGCAGGTCGCGGCAGCGCCGGCGGCCCCGCCGCTCTACGCCCAGGCCTGCTTCGTTTGCCACGGCGCCGGCGTCGCCGGCGCGCCGAAGCTCGGCGACAAGGCGGCCTGGGCGCCGCGCCTGCCGCAAGGCCTCGACGGGCTCACGGCGAGCGTGATCAAGGGCAAGGGCGCGATGCCGCCGAGGGGCGGCAGCACCGCCAACGACGCCGACATCCGCGCCACCGTCACCTACATGGTGAACACGGTCAAGTAGAGGCCCCGCGCTTCATCCCAAAGGCAGGCCCCCGAGCCTGCCTTTTTCTATGCGCGCTGCATCTGCCGCGGTGGCTCGGGCGTAAGAAGCGGATCGGCGCGTCCGCGTCGTCCACCCGAGGAGTTGCCCATGCCCATCCAAGTCCTTGCCGCAGCCGGCCTGGCCGTCCTGCTCTGCGCCTGTTCGACCGCACCGATGCACGCCGGCGTCGACAACGCCGCCTTGCCCGAGCCGGTCCGCGTCCCCGCCGGCCAGAAGGTGCGCCTCGTCACCACCGGTGTGGGCGAGATCACCTACGAGTGCCGCGAGAAGGCGAACGCCGCCGGCCAGTACGAGTGGGCCTTCGTGGCCCCGGTGGCGACGCTCTACGGCGGCGACCGCCGCAACCTCGGCAAGTACTACGCGGGTCCGACCTGGGAAGCCAGCGACGGCTCGAAGATCACCGGCAAGCAGGTGGCGATCGCGCCGGCGAGCCCGGGCAGCATCCCCCTGCAGCTGGTCAAGACCGAGCCGGCGACGGGCGCCGGGGCGATGAACGGCGTCAGCTACATCCAGCGCCTGAACACCAAGGGCGGCGTCGCGCCGGCGAGCGCCTGCGACGCATCGGCCAAGGGCCGGCGGCAGCAGGTCGCCTACGAGGCCGACTACGTCTTCTACGGCAGTTGAAGAGCGCGCGGCGCCGCGTCGACATTGCTGAGCCGGTAGCCGAAGCGCGCCGGGAGCGTCGCGAAGGCGACCTCCTCCGGCTGCCAGGCACGGCTCTCGACCGCTGCCGCCGCGGCCTCCATGTCGAGCGTGTGGACGATCCCGAAGCCGATGTCCGTGGCAAGGAACAGGCGGCCGGCCTCGTCGACGTGGGCGCTGCGAAAGCGCGCCGGCGCGCCGGTGTGGCTGCTGAGTGCCGGATCGCCAGCGACCGGCTCGTTGCCGGCGTCCAGTCGCCAGACATAGGGTGCCGCCTCGAGCTCGACGTAGACCCGCTGCGGCCCGTTCTGGAAGTACCAGCGCCCCTCGGGATCGGCGGCGTAGTTGCGGCCGATGAAGTCGCGCAGCTTCTCGTGCTCGATGCGGCTGCCCTTGACGCGGGGGAAGGGCCCGGCCGCCTGGATCCGGTCGTCGCGCATGTACCAGTCGCCGCGCGCGTCCAGCGCCAGCCAGCCGTAGCAATGCGGCACGTTCGGCCACTTCTTCAGTGCCGCTTCGACGATCGGGTCCATCGACCGATTCTGCGCGCCCGCCCTCACAGCCGCTCGGCGAGCCAGGCGATCACTTGCTGCGGCAGGGTCGTGACGTGACCCGGCCAGACGCCGGACGGAAAGCCCACGTGGCCGCCGTGCCGCGGCTGCCACAGCGTCACCCGGGTGCCCACCGCGTCGGGCCGCGGCAGCGCCGGAGCCGGCAGGAAGGGATCGTTGAGGGCGTTGACGACCAGCGCCGGGGCGCGGATCGCCGCCAGCCGCGGCTTGGCGGAGGCGCGCGCGTAGTAGTCGCGGGCATGGCGGAAGCCGTGCAGCGGCGCGGTGAAGACGTCGTCGAACTCGCGCAGATCGCGCGCCGCGCGCAGGCGCTCGACGTCGAAGAGGCCGGGGTGCTGGCCGAGCTTGACGAGCGCCTTGCGCGTCATCGTGCGCATGAACATGCGCGTGTAGACCTGCCGACCGAAGCCGCGGCCGATCGCGTCGGCCCCGGCGGCGAGGTCGAGCGGAGCCGAGACCGCGGCAAGGGCCTTCAGCCGGGCAGCGGCCGACTCGCCGTTTTCCTCGGCGTAGCGCAGGAGCGCATTGCCGCCGAGCGAGACGCCGACCGCGAGCAGCGGCCCCGCATGCGCGGCGCGGAATCGCTCGAGCATCCAGGCGATCTCCTCGTGATCGCCCGAGTGATACGCCCTCGGCGCCAGGTTGATCTCGCCGGAGCAGCCGCGAAAGTGCGGCACGGCGAAGCGCCAGCCGCGCCGCGCCGCCTCGGCCGCGAAAGCCTGCGCGTAGTGGCTCCGCGACGAACCCTCGAGCCCGTGGAAGAGGACCAGCAGCGGCGCCGCGCCGGCATCGCCGTCGAGCCAGTCGACGTCGACGAAGTCGGCATCCGGCGTGGACCAGCGCTCGCGCCGATAGACCGGCGCGATGCCCTCGAAGCGGCGGCTGAACAGGGCCGGCCAGATGGTCTGCAGATGCCCACCCGGCAGCCAGCCGGGGGCGCGGAAGTCGTCCATCAGTGCAGGGTGGAGGCGACCTCTGCGATTTCCTCGATCTCGGTGGCCGTGCCGGGACTGGCGTGATGGGCGACCAGACGCCAGCCGTGCGCGGCCTTCAGGTAGACGTTGGTCGCGACCACCCAGGCGAAGCGCTCGCCCTCGGCGGACCTGACGCGAACCCGCTCGACGACGCTGTGCACCGCGCTCGAATGCGACTCGAGGCGGCGCACCCGGTGCGGCTCGATGTCGATCGCGCCGTTGGCGAACATCACCTCGAAGGCCGCGCGAACCGCGGCCGCTCCGACCAGCCGCTGGCCGCCGGGGTGCACGCAGCTGATCTCGTCGTCGTCCGACCAGACGGCCATCACGCGCTCGAGGTCGCCGCGCCGCATCGCCTCGTAGAGCTCGTGCTCGATCTCGTCGGGCGATCGGGTGGCGGGGGCGGGCGGCTTGGGGCGGGCCATGGGCTCTAGGTTAGTCTCGCGTCCGATTGTAGAAAGGCCGGCCATCGCACCCATGCTCACAAACGCCAGCGAGTGGTCCGAACGCAGCCTCGACCTTTCGCGGCTCCTCGGCCGCGCCGGCCTCGGCGACCGTGCGGCATTCGCCACGCTGTACGAGCGGACGAGCCCGCATCTGTTCGCCGTCGTGCTGCGTATCAACCGGGACAGGGCGCAGGCCGAGGACATCCTGCAGGAGGTGTATGTCAACGTCTGGCGGGCCGCGAGCAGCTTCGACGCGGCGCAGAGCCAGCCGCTCACCTGGCTGACCCGCATCGCGCGCAACCGCGCCATCGACAGCCTGAGGCGCAGCCGGACGCAGCCCCGGACCCAGTCGCCCGGCAGCCTCGTCGGCGACGCCGACGCGGAGGACGACAGCGTGTACGACACCGTGGCCGACAGCGCACCGGGCCCGCTCGACCTGCTGAGCCGGGCCGCCGAGGCTCGCTCGCTCGAAGCCTGCATGGACCGGCTGACCGCCCTGCAGCGGCAGAGCGTCGCCCTGGCGTTCTTTCACGGCCTGAGCCACGCCGAGGTCGCCGAGCAGTTGCGCCAGCCGCTCGGGACAGTGAAGTCGTGGGTGCGGCGGGCCCTGCAGACGCTGAAGAGCTGCCTGCAGGGCGCCGCGCAGGCCGACGCCGCCGGCGCCGACTGACATGGACTACGGCCGCCCTCCGCTCGCCGACGCGCTCGCCGCCGAGTACGTGCTCGGCACCCTGCGCGGCGCCGCGCGCCGCCGTTTCGAGGCGCTGCTGCCGGCGCACGCCGCGCTGAGGGACGCCACCGAGGCATGGCAGGCGCGCCTGCTGCCCTTGTCGGCAGCCATCGATCCCGTGCCGCCGCCCGAGCGCGTCTGGCAACAGGTCTCGGCCCGCATCGGCGCGGCCGCTCCGGCGCTGCCCGCCAGCGCTCCGGTCGCGCCAGGTGCATGGCATCGGCTCTCGTTCTGGCGCGGCCTCTCGGCGTTCGCGAGCGTCGCCGCGATCGGCCTGGCCGTGCTCCTGACGATCCCGCGCGCCGTTCCGCCGCCCATCGTCGTCGTGCTCGCCGCGACGCCGGCGGCGACCGGTGCGCCGACGCCGGCGGCGCCGTCGATCGTGGCTAGCATCAGCGGCGACGGCAGCACGCTGGTCACGCGGCCGATCGTCCCGGTGGCCGTCGGCGCCGACCGCTCGCTCGAGCTGTGGGCGGTGCCGAAGGCCGGCCCGGCGCGCTCGCTCGGCGTGTTGCCGGGCGGCAGCGGCACGGTGGCGCTGCGCGGCGGCGTCCTCGCCGACGTCGACACACTGGCGGTCACCGTCGAGCCGCCAGGGGGATCGCCGACCGGCGCGCCGACCGGCCCGATCGTCTACGCCGGCAAGTTCTCGCTGTAGCGGCCGACCGTCGCCGCGACCTGCGTGGCGTCGCGCAGCGCCGCTTCCACGCGCGCCGGCGCGACGCCGACGAGGCACTGGGTGTGTCCGTAGCGGCAGGTGCGCTCGAAGCACGGCATGCAGCCGAGCCCGAGCTCGTCCTTGAGCCAGAGGACGCGCGCGCGCGGGTTGAGCGGCGGCGTGTGCGCCGGGCTGGTCGACCCGAACACCGCGACCTGAGGCACGCCGAACGCGGCCGCGACGTGCATCAGCCCGGAGTCGTTGCTGGCCAGGCCGCGGGCCGAGCCGATCAGCGCCATCGCCTCGAGCAGGCTGGTCCGGCCCGCCAGGACGCGGCAGGCGCCCGCCGCCGCGGCGGCGATCGTTAGGCACAGCTCGGCTTCGCCGGCGGAGCCGAGCAGCAGCACCGGCGCGCCGTCGGCCTCGTGCAGCGATCGCGCGAGCGCGGCGTAGTGCGCCGGCGGCCAGCGCTTCGCCGGCCCGTACTCGGCGCCCGGCGCGAAGACCCAGTAGGCCTCACGCGCGACGCCGGCCTTCTGCAAGGCCGCCTCCGCCGTGGCGGCGTCGAGCCGCAGACGCGGGCTGCGCGTGCGGTCGAACGACTTGCCGGCGAGCGCGCCGTAGAAGGCGACCATCGGCGGCCGGCCCGCCGGATTGCGCAGGCGCCGGTTCAGCAGCAGGCGTCGCCCCTCGCCGCTGTAGCCGATGCGCGTCGGCACGCCGGCCAGGCGCGGCAGCAGCGCGGACTTGATCGAGTTCGGCAGCACGTAGGCGACATCGAAGCGGTCGCGCAGCGTCGCCGCGACCCGGCGGCGCTCCGCCCAGTCGAGCCGCCCGTGCGCGAACGGCAGCTCGATGATCTCGGTCACCTCGGGCATGGCGCGGAACACGGGCGCCACCCACGGCAGCGCAGCGACGCTCAGCCGCTCGCCGCGCTCGGCCAGCGTCGCCAGCAGCGGCTCGGCCATCACGGCGTCGCCGATCCACTGCGGCGCGATGACCAGGGACCTCGTCACCGGCGCAAGCTCCGGCCCGCCGACAACATGCGTGCGGGGCCCAGCGACCGTCGCCGACGCGCGCGCGTCAGTGCGACGGGACCTTCTCGCCGGCCTTCAGCCGGTACTCGGTGCCGCAGTACGGGCACTTGCCGACGCCGGCCGAGGCGACGTCGATGAAGACGCGCGGGTGGTTGCTCCAGAGCGGCATGCGCGGGTTGGGGCAGAAGATCACGCCCGGGCCCTGCAACTCCGAGGCGCTCAGCTCGACCGCCTCCCTCGTTCCGTCGTTGGCCATGGCGCTCAGACCCGGGTCAGCCATTCCGAGTACTTCGGATTGCGGCCATTGACGATGTCGAAGAAGGCGCTCTGGATCTTCTCGGTGATCGGCCCGCGCGAGCCGCTGCCGAGCTCGACCCGGTCGAGCTCGCGGATCGGCGTCACCTCGGCAGCGGTGCCGGTGAAGAAGGCCTCGTCGCAGATGTAGACCTCGTCGCGCGTGATCCGCTTCTCGACGAGCTTGAGACCCAGGTCGTTGCAGATCGCTAGGATCGTGTTGCGGGTGATGCCGTCGAGCGCACCGGCCGAGAGGTCGGGCGTGTAGACCACGCCCTTCTTGATCATGAACAGGTTTTCGCCGGCGCCTTCGCTGACGAAGCCGCTCGCGTCGAGGAGCATCGCCTCGTCGTAGCCGTCGTCGAGCGCTTCCATGTTGGCGAGGATCGAGTTGGTGTAGTTCGACACCGCCTTGGCCTGCGTCATCGTGATGTTGACGTGGTGCCGGGTGTAGCTCGACGTCTTGACGCGGATGCCGCGGCGCATGCCTTCCTCGCCGAGGTAGGCGCCCCAGGGCCAGGCGGCGACCATCAGGTGCACGGTGTTGCCCTTCGGCGAGACGCCGAGCTTCTCGGAGCCGATCCAGGTCAGCGGCCGCAGGTAGCAGGACTCGAGCTTGTTCTCGCGCACGACCGCGCGCTGTGCCTCGATCACCTCGTCGAAGCTGTAGGGGATCTTCATGCGCAGGATCTTGGCGCTGTTGAAGAGCCGCTGCGTGTGCTCGTAGAGACGGAAGATCGCCGTGCCGTTGACGGTGTTGTAGGCGCGCACGCCCTCGAAGGCGCCGCAGCCGTAGTGCAGCGTGTGCGTCAGGACGTGGATCTTGGCGTCGCGCCAGTCGACCATCGTCCCGTCCATCCAGATCCTGCCGTCGCGGTCGGCCATCGACATGGCGCTCTCCATCGTGTCGTCGGTCGGCGATTCTAGGTGGCCGGGCCGTCCTGCTCCGGACGCTCGAGGCGCCAGCTGACCAGGCGGCCGCGCTCGAAATGGAGGCGCACGCTGCTGCCTCCGCCGTCGGTCCAGACCCAGTCGTCGCCCGTCTCGCCGACCTTGCGGCCGAGGCTTCGGGTGTGCGTCACGATCCGGATCATGGGCAGGCCGCGGCGCAGCCACGCGTTGAACATCACGGCGCTCGGGATGCTGCCGACCGGGGCGGCGGCCGCGTTCTTCATGACGCGCACGGCACGGTTGAACTGCAGCAGCAGCCAGAAGACGATCGCGCTGGCGGCGAGCGCGAGGCCCGGCCCGCCATAGGCCTGCCACGAGGCGAAGGCGAACAGCGCCGCGAGCGCCCAGCCGAGCAGCGGGCTCAACGACGCCTCAGAGCGAGCGGACGCGGTCGATCGCTTCCTCGATGCGATCGACCGGATGGATGGTGAGGCCGTCGAGGCTCTTCGCGGCGGCGCCCTTGGGCGCGTTCGCCTTGGGCACGACGGCGATCGAGAAGCCGAGCTTGGCCGCCTCGCGCAGGCGCTCCTGACCGCGCGGTGCCGGCCGGATCTCGCCGGCGAGGCCGACTTCGCCGAAGGCCACGAAGCCGCGCGGCAGCGGCTTGCCGCGCAGGCTGCTCTGGATCGCGAGCATGACGGCGAGATCGGCGGCCGGCTCGCTGATGCGCACGCCGCCGACGGCGTTGACGAAGACGTCCTGGTCGAGGGCGGCGATGCCGGCGTGCCGGTGCAGCACCGCGAGCATCATCGCCAGCCGGTCGCGATCGAGCCCGACCGACAGGCGACGCGGGCTCGGCCCGCCGGTATCGACCAGCGCCTGGATCTCGACCAGCATCGGCCGCGAGCCCTCCAGCGTGACCAGCACGCACGAGCCGGCGACCGGATCGCCGTGCGTCGACAGGAAGATCGCGCTCGGGTTGGCGACGCCCTTGAGGCCCTTCTCGGTCATCGCGAAGACGCCGATCTCGTTGACCGCGCCGAAGCGGTTCTTGACCGCGCGCACGAGCCGGAAGCTCGAGTGCGTGTCGCCCTCGAAGTACAGCACGGTGTCGACGATGTGCTCCATCACGCGCGGGCCGGCCAGGGCGCCGTCCTTGGTCACGTGGCCGACGAGGACGATGGTGGTGCCGCCTGCCTTGGCGAAGCGCGTCAGCTGCGCCGCGCACTCGCGGACCTGCGCCACCGACCCCGGTGCCGAGCTGAGGGCTTCGCTGTAAACGGTCTGGATCGAGTCGATCACCGCCACCGCGGGCCGCTCGGCGTCGAGCGCGGCGAGGATCTTCTCGAGCTGGATCTCGGCCATCACCCGCACGTGGCTGCCGGCGAGGCCGAGGCGGCGCGAGCGCAGCGCCACCTGCGCCCCGCTTTCCTCGCCGGTCACGTACAGCACCTTGGCGACCCGCGACAGCGCGTCGAGGGCCTGCAGGAGCAGCGTCGACTTGCCGATGCCCGGGTCGCCGCCGATGAGGACCACGCCGCCGGCGACGATGCCGCCACCGAGGGCGCGGTCGAGCTCGTCGATGCCGGTCGGCTGGCGGTCGGCGTCGGTGGCCTCGATCTCGGCCAGCGTCGCCACCGCCTCGCCGGGCAGGAGGCCGCGGCCGGCGCTCGCGTAACGCGGCTTGCCGGCGCTTTCGGCCACGGACTCGACGAGCGTGTTCCAGGCGCCGCAGTGCGGACACTTGCCGAGCCACTTCGGGTTCGCGCCGCCGCACTCGGTGCAGGTGTAGACCGACTTCTCCTTCGCCATCCGATCGACTGTAGCCGCGCCGATGGCGCGGCAGCCCGCCAGGCACTCCTATGATCCGGGCCCATGAGCTTCCCGCTGTGGCTCGCCTTCTTCGCCGCCGCCTGGGCGATCAGCATCTCGCCGGGCCCGGGCGCCGTCGCGGTCATGAGTGCGTCGCTGAACCACGGATTCGCGCGCGGCTACTTCGCCACCTTCGGCCTGGTGCTCGGCTTCTGGACCCAGCTCTTCATCGTCGCCGTCGGCCTGGGCGCGATCATCGCCAGCTCGGCCGTCGCCTTCGCGGTCGTGAAGTGGGCCGGCGTCGCCTACCTCGTCTGGCTCGGCATCCGCCAGTGGCGCGCCGCGCCGCTGCCCTTCGCCGCCGACGGCGCCGTCGCCGCCACGACATCGCGGCGGCGCCTCGTGCTGCAGGCGTGGCTGCTCAACGCGGTCAATCCGAAGGGCACGGCCTTCATGCTTGCCGTCGTGCCGCAGTTCCTGACGCCGAGCGAGCCGCTCCTGCCGCAGTACCTGATCATCGGCGCGACGCTCACCGTCACCGACCTGGTCGTCAACGCCGTCTACGCCGCCCTCGCGGCCCGGCTGCTCGGGCTGCTGCGCACGCCGCGCCGCGTCCGCGCCGTCAACCGCGTCTTCGGCAGCGTGTTCGTGGGACTCGGCGTCCTGCTCGCCACCTTCAAGCGGACCTAGGCAGGGGCCCACCGACGCATCAGCCGGCGTCGGTCACCTTCGCCCGACCGGCCTTGACCTGCGAGCGCACGCTCTTGCCTTCGAGCCGCTTCTCCTTCGAGGCGCGCGTCGGTCGCGTCGGCTTGCGCGTCGGCGGCACGTCGGCGGCGCGCGCGACCAGCTCGTTGAGCCGGGCCAGGGCGTCACGGCGATTGAGGTCCTGGCTGCGGTGACGCTGCGCCTTGATGACGATGACGCCGTCGTCGGTGACGCGCCGGTCGGTGCGCGCGAGCAGGCGCTCCTTGATCGCCTCGGGAAGCGACGACGGAGCAATCGCGAAGCGCAGATGCACCGCGCTCGACACCTTGTTGACGTTCTGTCCGCCCGCCCCCTGGGCGCGCACGGCCGTGATCTCGACCTCCGACTCGTCGACGAGCGGGGCGGCGCTCACTGCACGCCCGGGCGCTGTCGGCGCGCCTTCCCGGCCTCGCTCCGCCGCATCGGCTTCACTCGGCGACGCGCACCGGCACGCGCGGTGCGCGTGCGCACATCAGCTCGTAGCCGACGGTGCCGGCCGCATGCGCGACCTCGTCGATGGGAAGAATCGTGCCGGTCGCCGTACGTCCCCACAGGACGACCTCGCTGCCGACCCGCGCCTGCGGCACCGGCGAAAGATCGACCGTGATCATGTCCATCGACACGCGTCCCGCCGTGCGGGTGCGGACGCCGTCGACGAGCACCGGGGTGCCGCGCTCGTTGGTGCCCGGCGCGAGCCGCGGGTAGCCGTCGGCGTAGCCGCACGCGACGACGCCGACTCGCATGGGCGCCGTCGCCGTGAAGCTGCTGCCGTAGCCGATGCTCGCGCCGGCGGCGAGCTCTTGCACGGCGATCAGGCGTGCACGCAGGCTCATCGCCGGCGCCAGGCCCCAGTCGCCTGCCCGATGCTGCGGATGATCCGGCGACGAGCCATAGAGCAGGATGCCCGGCCGCACCCAGCCGCCGCCGGCGCCGGCGAGCCTCGCGCCGAAGCGCAGCGTCGCGGCGCTGTTGCAGATCGAGCGCTCTCCAGGCAGCTCGCTCGTCGCCGCCTCGAACGCGGCCAGGGCCGGCTCGATGGCGCGCGGGTCGGCGGCATCGGCGTCGGCCAGGTGCGTCATCAAGCTGATCTCGTCCACCTGCGGCAGGGCGTCGAGGCGCAGCCACGCGGCGCGAAAGGCTGCCGGCGCGAAGCCGAGCCGGTTCATGCCGCTGTTCAGCTTCAAAAAGACGCGGTGCGGACGATCCGTCTTCAGCGCGGCGAGCAGCTCGATCTGCGCCGACGCATGGACCACGTGCCAGAGCCTGAGCCGGCTGCAGGCCTCGAGGTCGCGCGCGTCGAAGCAGCCCTCGAGCAGCAGGATCGGCCCGCGCCAGCCGAGCTCGCGCAGCCGCTCGGCCTCGGCGACGTCGAGCAGGGCGAAGCCGTCGGCGCCGCGCAGCGCCTCGAAGACGTTGCCGATGCCGTGTCCGTAGGCATCGGCCTTGACCACCGCCCACACGCGCGCGCCTGCGGCAGCGCGCCGCGCCACCTCCAGGTTGGCGCGCAGGGCGTCGGCATGGATCAGCGCTTCAATGGGGCGCGGCATGCAGGAATTCTGCCAGTGCGCAAGGGCGTCGGAGGGCTCGGCAAGGGGCGAAAAACCGCGTGCTATAAACCCCGCCGCAGGGAGACGGGCCGTGGCCAGCGGCCTGACAGGAGCCGACGCGTAGCGAATGAAAAAAGGCTTCTACACCATCATGGCGGCGCAGTTCTTCAGCTCGCTGGCCGACAACGCCCTGCTGGTGGCTGCCATCGAATTGCTCCGGACCAGCGGCGCGCCCTCGTGGCACATCCCGGCGCTGACGCCGATGTTCGCGCTCTTCTACGTGATCCTGGCGCCGGGCGTCGGCGCCTTCGCCGACGCGCTGCCCAAGGGCACGGTGATGCTGATCTCCAACACGATCAAGGTCGTCGGCTGCCTGCTGATGCTGTTCGGCGCGCATCCGCTGCTCGCCTACGCCATCGTCGGCCTCGGCGCGGCAGCCTATTCACCGGCCAAGTACGGCATCCTCACCGAGCTGCTGCCGAATTCGCAGCTGGTGAAGGCGAACGGCTGGATCGAGGGATTGACGATCCTCTCGATCATCTTCGGCGTCCTGCTCGGCGGCCAGCTGATCGGCAGGGCGGTGTCCGACCGCCTGCTCGTGATCGACCTGCCTGTGTTCGACACCGGCATCAGCACGGCGCCGGAGGCCGCGGTGGCGCTGATCGTTTCGCTGTACGTCATCGCCGCGCTGTTCAACCTGCGCATCCCGCGCACCGATGCGCCGCTGCAGCCGCTGACGCACGGCATCGCCTGGATGGTGCGCGACTTCTCCAGCTGCAACGCCCGCCTCTGGAACGACAAGCTGGGGCAGATCTCGCTGGCGACGACGACGCTCTTCTGGGGCGTCTCGGGCAACCTGCGCGTCATCGTCTTCGCCTGGGCCGCCGCGGCGCTCGGCTACGGCACGACGCAGGCCTCGTCCCTCGTCGGCGTGGTCGCGATCGGCACCGCCGTCGGCGCGATCGTCGCGTCGGTGCGGATGCGCCTGGACCAGGCGACCAACGTCATACCGCTGGGCATCCTCATGGGCGTGCTGGTGGTCGGCCTCGACGTGATCACCAACGTCTGGGTCGCGGCGCCGTTCCTGATCCTGCTCGGCGCGATCGGCGGCTACCTCGTCGTGCCGATGAACGCCCTGCTGCAGCACCGCGGCGCCAACCTGATGGGCGCGGGCCGCTCGATCGCGGTGCAGAACTTCAACGAGCAGGCCTGCATCCTGGGCCTGGGCGCCTTCTACACCGGCCTCACGCGCTTCGGGCTCTCGGCCTTCGCCGCGATCGCGATCTTCGGCCTGCTGGTCGCGGGCACGATGTGGATCATCCGCAACTGGCATCGCTCGAACTGCGCGCGCTACCCCGAAGAGATCAAGCATCTGCTCTCGATCGCCCGGCTCGACAAGCACTAGAGCCCGGGTGCGCGCATGACGGTCGGCCTCCTGCCCGCTCTCGCGCTGGTCTTCAACGCCTTCGTCTGGGGCACGTCGTGGTGGCCGTTCCGCCACCTGCAGGAGCGCGGCCTGCACCCGCTGTGGGCGACGGCCATCATCTTCACGCTGGCCTCCCTGGCGATCGTCGCTGCACGGCCCCGGGCGGTGCGGCAGGTGCTGACGACGCCGGCGCTGTGGGTGCTGGTCACCGCTGCCGGCGTCACCAACGCATCGTTCAACTGGGCCGTGACGATCGGCGACGTCGTCCGCGTCGTGCTCCTCTTCTATCTGATGCCCTTGTGGACGGTGCTGCTCGCCCGCCTCGTGCTGCACGAGCGCCTGACCGCCGCCGGCTGGCTGCGCATCGCCCTCGGCGTGGCCGGCGCGGTGGTGGTGCTCTGGCCCGAGGGCGGAGGACCCGGCTCGCACGCCGCGGCGGGCGGCGGCCTGCCGGTCCCGAGATCGCTCGCCGACTGGCTCGGCGTCGTCGGCGGCTTCTCGTTCGCCTTCAACAACGTCATCCTGCGGCGCGAAGCGCATCGGCCGGAGGAAGGCCGGGCCCTGGCCATGTTCCTCGGCGGTGCGGTCGTCGCCGCGGCGCTGGCGGCGACGCTGACCTGGGCCGGCCGTGCACCGGCGCCGCCGGCCCTGGCCAGCGCCTGGGTCGTGCCGCTCGCCGGCCTGACGCTGCTCTTCCTCTCCGGCAATCTCGCCCTGCAGTACGGCGCCGCGCGCCTGCCGGCGAACCGCACCTCGGTGGTCATGCTGACCGAGGTGGTCTTCGCATCGGCCTCGGCCATCGCCCTGGGCGCCAGCGTGCTCACGCCGCGGGTCGCGCTCGGCGGCGCCCTCATCGTCGCCGGCGCGCTCTTGGCGGCGACACGGCCGAGCGCCAGCCACTGAGGCGACGGCCCGGCGCTACCATCGCCGTGCATCCTTCGTCACTTCCACACGGGATCACCATGGCCGCCAGAGAGAACAGCCTCTTCGACTTCGAGGCCGCCTCGATCGAGGGCAAGCCGGCCCACCTGTCGACGCAGCGCGGCAAGGTGGCGCTCATCGTCAACACCGCCAGCCAGTGCGGCTTCACGCCCCAGTTCGCCGGACTCGAGGAGCTGTGGCGCCAGTACCGGGACCGCGGCCTGGTCGTGATCGGCTTTCCCAGCAACCAGTTCGGCGCCCAGGATCCGGGCTCGAACGAGGAGATCGCCGCCTTCTGCGAGAAGAACTACGGCGTCAGCTTTCCCATGATGGCCAAGGTCGAGGTCAACGGCGACAACGCGCACCCGCTCTGGAAGTGGCTCACGGCCGAGAAGCGCGGCATCCTCGGCACCAAGGCCATCAAGTGGAACTTCACCAAGTTCCTGGTCGGGAAGGACGGCCAGGTCATCAAGCGCTACGGGCCGGCCGATCCGCCGCAGTCGCTGAAGGCGGACATCGAGAAGGCGCTCGCCGCCTGAGCGGGGGCAGATCCCACATGTTCGAGCACGTCGAGCCGTTCGCCGGCGACCCCATCCTCAGCCTGAACGACGACTTCCAGAAGGACCCGCGGCCGGGCAAGATCAACCTGTCGATCGGCATCTACTTCGACGATGCCGGACGCGTGCCCGTGCTCGACTCGGTTCGGCGCGCCGAGAAGGCCGTCTGCGCCCGCGAGGCGGCCAAGCCGTACCTGCCGATCGAGGGCGCCGCCAACATGCGCGCCGAGGTCCAGGCCTTGCTGTTCGGGCGCGAGCACGAGGCGCTGGCATCGAAGCGCGTGGCGACGATCCAGTCGGTCGGGTCGAGCGGCGGCCTCAAGGTCGGCGCCGACTTCATCGCCCGCTGGCTGCCGGGCAGCGCCGTCTGGGTCAGCGATCCGAGCTGGGAGAACCACGCGTCGATGTTCGACGGCGCCGGCATCGCCGTGCACAGCTACCCGTACTACGCCGCGGCGACCGGCGGCCTCGACTTCGCGGCGATGTGCGAGACGCTGGGCAGCGTGCCGCGGCGCAGCGTCGTGCTGCTGCACGCCTGCTGCCACAATCCGACCGGCGTCGACCTCTCCCGTGCGCAATGGGACCGGCTCATCCCGCTTCTCGCCGAGCGCGACCTGCTGCCTTACCTCGACCTCGCCTATCAGGGCTTCGGCGGCGGCATCGCCGAGGACGCCTATGCGGTGCGGGCGCTCGGCGCGGCGCGCGGCCACGACGGCAAGCCGATGCGCTTCGTCGTCGCCAACTCTTTCTCCAAGAGCATGAGCCTCTACGGCGAGCGCTGCGGCGCCCTGAGCGTCGTGTGCGGCGATGCCGGCGAGGCCGACAACGTCCTCGGCCAGCTGAAGTTCACGGTGCGGCGCAACTACTCGAGCCCGCCGATCCACGGCGGCCAGCTCGTCGCTGCCGTGCTCGGCGAGCCCGAGCTGCGGCAGGCCTGGGAGGCCGAGCTGGCGACGATGCGCGAGCGGATCAAGGCGATGCGCATGGCGCTGCACCGGATCCTGGCCGAGCGCATACCCGGCCGCGACTTCGCCTACTTCCTGAACCAGCGCGGCATGTTCAGCTACACCGGCCTGTCGCCGCAGCAGGTCGAGCGCCTGCGCGAGGAGTTCGCCGTCTACCTGCTTCGCTCCGGCCGGATGTGCGTCGCCGGCCTGAACCGCGGCAACGTGCAGGGCACGGCCACGGCCATGGCGGCGGTTCTCGGCGCCTGATCAGGCACGTGCGCCGAAGCGGCGCTGCGCGTGCAGCGCCAGGCCGTTGGCAACGCTGGCGAAGCGGTCGCCGCGGACCGCCCGCGCACGCGGGAAGGCCTGCTGCAGGCGCCGGCTCAACACGTCGAGGCCGGTCGAGCCTCCGGTGAAGTAGAGCGCGTCGATGTCCGCGCCGGCCAGGCCGGCCTGCGCCACCGTCCGGCGCGCGGCGTCGACGATGCGGCCGAAGTCGACCTCCAGCGCCTGCAAGGCCATGGCCGCATCGAGCACGGACTCGAGCCCCGGCTCGACGACGTCGAGCGCGACGATGCTGCGGCCGCCGCCCGACACGGCGATCTTGGCGGCCTCGGCGCGGGCGACGAGCTCGTGACCGAGCCGCTCGTTCACCACCGTCATCAGCCGCCGATGCTGCACCGGGTCGGCGTAGAACGAGCGCATCGCCCGCAGCTCGGCGACCCGCTGCGGGTGGTAGACGGTGTTGATCAGGTGCCAGGTCGCGAGATCGAAGTAGACGGCGCTCGGCACCTCGCGCGGCGGCGCGCCGTCGATCGCCGGACCAAAGGCTCCGTAGCCGAGCAGGGGCAGGATCGCCGCCAGCTCGATGCGGCGATCGAAGTCGGTGCCGGCGATGTGCACGCCGTGGTTGGCGAGGATGTCGCCCTTGCGCTCGACGCGGCCGGCGCGCTCCGGGCCGACCCGCACGACCGAGAAGTCCGACGTGCCGCCGCCGATGTCGGCGACCAGCACCTTCTCCTTGGCGACGACCGCCTGCTCGTGGTCGAAGGCGGCCGCGATCGGCTCGTACTGGAAGTGGATCTCCTCGAAGCCGGCGCGCGCCGCCGCCGTGCGCAGTGCCGCCTCGGCCTGCGCGTCGCGCACCGGATCGTCGTCGACGAAGAAGACCGGCCGGCCGACGACGGCGCGCGTGACCGGCGCATCCGCTGCCGCTTCGGCGCAGCGGCGCAGACGCGCCAGGTAGGTCGCGACGACGTCGAGGAAGCGGACGCCGCGGCCGCCGCCGATGTCGGTGGTCTGCTCGACCAGGCTGCTGCCAAGGATGCTCTTCATCGACCGCATCAGCCGGCCGTCGATGCCGTCGACATAAGCAGCGACGGCGGCGCGCCCGAACTCGCAGCGGGGCGGCTCGTGCGGCGAGCCGTCGGCGGCGTAGAAGAGGGCCGTTGGCATGGTGCGGAAGCCGGGCTCGAGCTCGACCAGCTGCATCGCGCCGTCTCGAGGCACCGCGATGGCCGAGTTCGACGTGCCGAAGTCGATGGCGCAGAAGCTCGGGGCGGGCATGGCAGGCGGCGGGCGTCGCGCGTGGGGGCGCGATTCTAGAAGCTGCCTTTCGCCGGCCTGCGCAAGCGCTGCGCCAGCCGCTATCCTCGCGAGCGTCGATCCGACCCAGGAGATTTCCCGATGAGATCAGCGACCCTGCGTCTTTGCATCGCCTCGTGCCTGCTCTTCGCCGCCGGCCCCGGCATCGCCGCGGACACCGGCTCCACCTCGGCCGCGGCGGACACGCTCGCCCCGGCGCGCGCGAAGATCGCCGCCAAGGACTGGACCGGCGCCGTCGCGGAGCTGAAGAAGGTCGAGGACGCCAACAGCGCCGACTGGAACAACCTGATGGGCTACAGCCTGCGCAAGGCCGACCCGGCCAACTACGCCAGTGCCGAGCGCTTCTACAACGATGCGCTGAAGATCAACCCCAAGCATCGCGGCGCGCTCGAGTACTCCGGCGAGCTCTACCTGATGACCGGCAACCTGCCGATGGCCGAGCAGCGCCTGGCCGCCCTCGACAAGGCCTGCTTCCTGCCGTGCGAGGAACACCGCGACCTGAAGCGCGCCGTCGCCCGCTACAAGGCGGCCGGCAACAAGTACGTGCCTGAGTAGATCCCTGACCCGGTCGCGGCGCGGCCGGGTCAAGCGCGAATTGCAACCGCTTCGTGTCGCAAATCGACACGCCATCCGCGGTCCTGGCATTTCATACTTCGGCGACGAAGCCTTGCTTCCGAAGGTGCCGATGAAGCTGATCGCCCCCGCCCGCCGCTTCCTGGCCATGATCTCGCGGCGTTCTCTCGGCCCGCGTGTCGAGGACCCGGCCGAGATGGGCACCGCCTTCGGCCTCGACGCCATGACGACCCTCGAGCCTGAAGCCGAAGAGGCGGCGCGCCGCGAAGCGGGCCCCAAGAGCCGCTTCGAGCATCGACTGCACCGGCGCTCGAGCTACTGACCGGCGCGGGTCCGCTCGAAGCCCCGAGCGCCCGCTCAGACCTCGATGACGAGGTCCGGCCGATGCGCCGCGGCCTCGCCGCGCCGCTCGTGACCGCGCGAGTTGCAGACCACGCGCGTGAACCCGCGGCCGTGCCCGACCCGGTAGTCGTGCACGCAGTGCAGGTGGCCGTGCAGCCAGAGGTCGGCATGCGGCAGCAGGTCGTCGTCGGCATTGCAGAAGCTCGCCGTGCCGCTCTGCGTCCCGTAGCGGGGATCGGCGCTCTTCACGCTGGGCGCGAAGTGGGTCACGACGACCGTCCGGTCCCAGTCGCCGGCGGGCTTGCTCAGCTCGGTCTCCAGCCAGGCCCGGCACTGCAGCGCTTCGTCGCGCACCGCCTCGACGTCGAACGGACGGCCGTCGCGCCGTGCCTGCATCAGGTCCATGAAGTAGGCCGCGGCGCGCATCGCCTTCGGCCGGCGCGTCGCGCCGAAGAGGTCGAAGTCGCACCAGCGCGTGGTCGCGACGATGCGGATGCGCGTGCCGGCGCCATCGCGCACGACGATGCTGTGGCGGTCGAGGAAGATCAGGCCGAGCTCGGCGCAGCGGGCGCGGAGCTCGGGCACGGCCTCGGCGAGGTCGCGGCCGTCGAACTCGTGGTTGCCGGGGACGAAGAGCACCGGCCGCGGCCAGTCGCGGAAGAGGGCGAGGCCCGCCCAGGTCGCGTCGATGTCGCCGGCGAGGATCAGCAGCTCGGCGTCGGGCGCCGGGGTCGGCTGGTAGACCTCGGTCTCGAGGTGCAGGTCCGACAGGAGCTGCAGCCGCATCAGCCGCGATGAATCGGCAGCGGCCGGCTCGCGCTCACGCCGGGCGTGCGCCGTGGCACTGCTTGAACTTGCGACCGCTGCCGCAGGGGCACGGCTCGTTGCGGCCGACCTTCGGGTGCTCGCGCCGGACCGCGTCGACCTTGTAGCGGAGCGGCTCGGTCAGGTCGTGCAGCTCGGCGACGCAGGCGACCACCTCGGCGATCGCCGCATCGAGCGTCGGCAGCGGCCGCTCACGCGCCAGCACGGCCAGTGTCGCCAGCTCGTCGTCGCCCTCGGCCGGCAGGAAGCGGAACAGGCGCGCGAGCGTCGCCTCGACCGCCGGGTTGCGCAGCTCGGCGAGCTCCGGGAACAGGTGCACGGCCTGCTCGAAGCCGGCGACCCAGGGCAGGAGCGCTTCGGCGAGCGGGTCGGGCGACGCCGTCGCGGCCGGTGCCGCAGCGTCTGTGCCCGTGTCAGTCGCTGGGTCGGGGGCCGCATGAGGCGGTGCAGCCGGCTCGCTCGCGTCCGTCGTCGCCTCGGTCGCCTCGCCGGCCTCCGCGGCCGTCCCCTCGCCGTCGCCTTCGACCGCGCCGGCCGGCTCCGGCTCGAGGATGAACGGATCGAAGCCGCCGAACTCGACGATCGAGCGGACGAGCGCGGTCTTGCGTCGAAGCACCAGGCTTTCGGCGCGAAGCCGCTCGGCCGAAGGCTCCGCCTCGCCCCAGCGGTGGCCGCCGGCGTCGAACACGTAGGGCAGCCATTCGTCGGCTTCGATGAGCCGCGGCTGGACGATCACGCCGCACAGGAAGCCGTCGAGCATCACCACGTCGAGCGGCTCGAGCGGCTCCGGGATGCCGGCGAGCAGCTCGTCGAGCTCGGCGAACTCGGCGTCGCTGAGGTCGCTCGCCGCTGCCGCCAGCGCCGGCCGCGACGGCGGAACGGACGTTGGCAGGCTCATGGCGCCAACGGCGGAGGCGGTCGGCGACCCATGCGAGCCGTCACGGGCTCACCCGCCGCGGCCCGCTCACGCGGCGAAGCGGTCGGCGATGCGCTGACGCACTTCGGGCAGCTCGGCCGGCAGGCCGTGCGCGAGCTGGCCGAACAGGTCCTCGTGGAGCGCGAGCTCCGCGGCCCAGGCCGCCGGGTCCAGCGACGTGACCTGCTCGTAGCGGGTGCGATCGAAGTCGAGGCCGGACCAGTCGAGGTCCTCGTGGCGCGGCGTGGTGCCGAACGGATTCAGCTCGCCGCCGGCGCGGCCTTCGACGCGCTCGACGATCCAGCGCAGGACCCGCATGTTCTCGCCGTAGCCCGGCCACACGAACTTGCCGTCATCGCCCTTGCGGAACCAGTTGACGCAGAAGATCTTCGGCAGGCGGACGCCCG
The DNA here is from genome assembly GCA_036263655.1 of Caldimonas sp. Classification (GTDB taxonomy): domain Bacteria; phylum Pseudomonadota; class Gammaproteobacteria; order Burkholderiales; family Burkholderiaceae_C; genus Schlegelella_A. The sequence continues at coordinate 26,861 of DATAGP010000019.1, forward strand.
ATCGGGCCATCAAGGCGCCGAAATCCAGCCAGTGCTGGAAGTACTCACTCATGTTGTAGCCGATGAACGGCAACATGGCGAACGGATCGCGGCGGACCACGCCCTGGGCGCCGGCGGCCGCCGCGGTGGTCTCCGACCCCATCGTCGCAGCCATGTAGACGCCTTCGGTCCAGTCGCGCGCCTCGGCGACCAGCGGCACCGTCGTCGAGCGCCGGCCGCCGAAGACGAAGGCGTCGATCGGCACGCCTTCCGGAGAGTCCCAGGCGGGGTCAAGCGCCGGGTTGTTGGTCGCGGCCACCGTGAAGCGCGCGTTCGGATGCGCCGCCGGCGTGGCAGAGGCCGGGGTCCAGTCGCGGCCCTGCCAGTCGATCAGGTGTGTCGGCGGCTCGGCCGTCATGCCTTCCCACCAGACGTCGCCGTCGTCGGTCAGGGCGACGTTGGTGAAGATGGCGTCGCTGCGCAGGCTCGCCATGCAGTTCGGGTTGGTCTGCTCGTTGGTGCCCGGGGCGACGCCGAAGTAGCCGGCCTCGGGGTTGATCGCGTGCAGGCGGCCGTCGGCGCCCGGCTTGATCCAGGCGATGTCGTCGCCGACCGTCGTCACCTTCCAGCCGGACAGGCCGGCCGGCGGGATCAACATCGCGAAGTTCGTCTTGCCGCAGGCGCTCGGGAAGGCGGCGGCGACATGGTGCTTCTCGCCCTCGGGCGAGGTGACGCCGAGGATCAGCATGTGCTCGGCGAGCCAGCCCGGCTTGCCGCCCGCCTTGTCGGCGTCGGAGCGGCCCATCACCGAGGCGATGCGCAGGGCGAAGCACTTCTTGCCGAGCAGCGCATTGCCGCCGTAGCCGGAGCCGTAGCTCCAGATCTCCTGGGTCTCGGGGTAGTGGACGATGTACTTGGTGGCGTTGCAGGGCCAGGGCACGTCCTTCTCGCCCGGCGCGAGCGGCGCGCCGACGGAATGCATGCAGGGCACGAAGTGGCCGTCGGCGCCGAGCACGTCGAGCACGGCGCGGCCCATCCGCGTCATGAGCTTCATGTTGACCGCAACGTAGGCGCTGTCGCTCAGCTCGACGCCGATGTGCGAGATTTCCGAACCGAGCGGACCCATCGAGAACGGCACCACGTACATCGTGCGGCCGCGCATGCAGCCGCGGAAGAGCGGCGGCGTACCGTCGGGCAGGCCGGTCTGCAGCAGCTGCCGCATCTCCTCGGGCGACTTCCAGTTGTTGGTCGGGCCGGCGTCCTCGGCGCGCTCCGAGCAGATGAAGGTCCGGTCCTCGACGCGGGCCACGTCGCTCGGCGCGCTGCGCGCCAGGTAGCTGCGCGGCCGCAGCTCCGGGTTCAGCTTGACGAAGGTGCCGGCGGCGACGAGCTCGCCGCACAGGCGCTCGTACTCGGCGTCGCTGCCGTCGCACCAGAACACGTCCCTGGCACCGGTGAGGGCAGCCATGTCGGCGACCCATTGGACGAGCTTGCGATGGCGGACATACGGCGGCGGATTGAGTGCCGCGGGACGGGAGGGGAGGGAATTCATGGCGGTCCAGTCAGTCAACCCGGCGGTCCCGGGAGGGACCCGTTTCGCCCATGGCGAACGCCGGTTTTTCGGCTTTTGCGGCAGTGTAGTCCTCGTCCCCGTGCCCACCACCCCGCAGGGTCGGGGGTGCGGCGCCGCGATAATCGAGGCATGCTGCGCCGCCCCTTCCTCGCCGCCGCCGGGGCGCTGCTGCTGCCGGGGGCCCACGCGCAGCGCAAGCCCGGCACGGGCGGACCGTTGCGGCTGGGGGTCGACCGCTCCCTCGCCGACTCGGGCCTCGCCCCCGGCCTGCAGCGCGCCTTCAGCGCCGACACCGGCATCGCGGTGAAGCTCGTTCCCGGCCCGGCACTGGCCGTGCTCGATGCGGTGACGAACGGCGAGGTCGACGCCGCCCTGCTGAACGCGCCGGAGGCCGAAGGCCGCATCGCGCAGCAGAACCTGGTCCATGACCGGCGCCTGATCGCTCACGGCGAGTTCGTGCTTGTCGGGCCGGCGCCGCGCACCCGCGGCCGGGCCGCCGCGCGCGGCCAGAGCGGCGCCGAGGCCCTGCTGCGCATCCGCGAGCAGGCCACGGCCGCCACGCCGGCCGCGCCCTTCCTCAGCGCCGGCGACGGCTCGGGCGTCCACGTCGCCGAGCAGGCGCTCTGGCGCGCCGCCCGGGTCGAGCCGGTCGCGCCCTGGTACGTGACGGCCGAGCCGGGCCGCAGCTTCATCGGCCAGGTGCGCGAGCGCGGCGCCTATGCCCTGGTGGAGCGGGGCGCCTGGGCGACCCTGGGCGGAGCGCCGCTCGCGATCGTCGTCGACGGCGACCCGACGCTGGCCGAAGCGGTGCACGCGATGCGCTCGTTCCGGGTCAGCCATCCGGCCGGCAAGATCTTCCTCGGCTGGATCGGCGGCGGGCGCGGCCGGGCGGTGGTCGGCTCGGTGCGCGGCTACCGGGCGCCGGCCGCATGAGCCGGTCCGGCACCTGGCGAGGGCGTTGACGTGGCCGTTTCCGGTCGCCTGCGCAGCCTCAACGTCGCGCCGGCGGTGGCGGTGTCGATCAATGGCCGCCGCGTCATGACGGCGATCGGCAAGCGCCCGGTCGAGGGCGCTCGCGCCGTGCTGCCCCTGGGCATCGAAGGCGACGAGCAGGCCGATCTCTCCGTCCACGGCGGCCCCGGCAAGGCGGTCTACGCCTATCCGGGCGAGCACTACGGCTTCTGGCAGACCGTGCGTGCCCAGGCCGGCGTGGCGCTGTGGGACGAGCCGCTGCCGCCCGGCTCGCTGGGCGAGAACCTGACGCTCGAAGGCGTGCTCGAGAGCGGCCTGTGGATCGGCGACGTGCTGCGCTTCCCGGACTGCGCCCTGGCGGTGAGCGAGCCGCGCTTTCCCTGCTTCAAGTTCAACGCCGCCATGGGCTTCAAGCACGCCGGCAAGCTGATGGCCGAGAGCGCCTGGTGCGGCGCCTACCTGGCGGTGCGCGAGCCGGGAACCCTCGCCGCCGGGCAGCCGTTCACGCTGCTGCCCGGCCCGCGCGAGGTCGGCATCGTCGAGCTGTTTCGCGCCCGCATGGGACGCGGCTGATGCTCGCCTACCGGCACGCGTTTCACGCCGGCAACCACGCCGACGTCCTCAAGCACCTGGTGCTGATGCTGGTGCTGACGCACCTGAACGCCAAGCCCAAGCCGTACCGCTACGTCGATGCGCACGGCGGCGCCGGCGGCTACTCGCTCGAGAGCGCCTACGCGCGCAAGAAGGGCGAGTACGAGCGGGGCATCGCCCGGCTGTGGACGCGCGACGACCTGCCCGGCCCGCTCGCCGACTACGTGGCGCTGGTGCGCCGCTTCAACCCGGACGGCATCCTCAGCCAGTATCCCGGGTCGCCGGCCCTGGCGCAGATGCTGCTTCGCGAGCACGACCAGCTGCGCGCCTTCGAGCTGCATCCCACCGAGCAGAAGATCCTGCGCGCGACGCTCGCCGGCGACCGCCGGGCCACGGTCTACGACGGCGACGGCTTCGCCGGGCTCCGGTCGCAGCTGCCGCCGCCGAGCCGGCGCGGCGCCGTCCTCCTCGACCCCAGCTACGAAGGCAATGCCGACTACCCGAAGGTCGTGGCGACCTTGCGGGACGCCCTGGCCCGCTTCGCCGAGGGCGTGTACCTCGTCTGGTATCCGCAGGTGACGAAGGTCGAGGCCGCGGAACTGCCGCGCCGGCTGCAGGCGCTCGCCCCCGGCGCATGGCTGCACGTGCGCCTCACCGTCCAGCAGCCGGACGCGCAGGGCTTCGGCCTCGCCGGCAGCGGCGTCTTCGTCGTCAATCCGCCCCACCTCCTGCACGGCCAGCTCGCAGCGACGCTCCCCTACCTCGTCGACGTGCTCGGCCAGTACGACGGCGCCAACTTCGTCATCGACCGGGTCGCGGACTGAGCCGCGTCGGGCCGCTCGCGACCGGCTCGCGCCGCTCGCGTGGGCTCGGCCGACCGTTTTGCTACGCTGCACGCGTGAGCACCCGCGCCGACCCCGTCTCGCCCAGCGTCGGCGCGGAGCATCCGAACCAGTTCGCGCTCCTCGGCCAGCGCCGCTTCGCGCCCTTCTTCTGGACCCAGTTCCTCGGCGCCGGCAACGACAACCTCTTCAAGTTCGCGCTCACCGTGCTGGTCACCTACCAGCTGCAGGTGAGCTGGCTGCCGAGCGACCTGGCCGGGCTGGCGATCGGCGCCCTGTTCATCCTGCCCTTCCTGCTGTTCTCGGCGACCAGTGGCCAGCTCGCCGACAAGTACGACAAGGCGCAGCTGACGCGCTTCGTCAAGTGGCTGGAGATCGCGATCATGGCGCTGGCCGGCTGGGGCTTCCTGAGCGCCGACGTTCCGCTGCTGCTCGCCTGTGTCTTCCTCATGGGCGTGCACTCGACCCTCTTTGGGCCGGTGAAGTTCGCCTACCTGCCGCAGCACCTCGACGAGCGCGAGCTGACGGGCGGCAACGGCATGATCGAGATGGGCACCTTCGTCGCCATCCTGCTCGGCAACGTCGCCGGCGGCCTGCTGATCGCGGTGCGCGGGGCCGGCCCGACCTATGTCGCCGCAGCCTGCCTCGGCGTGGCCGTCATCGGCCGCCTGACCGCGCAGGCGATCCCGGCATCGCCCTCCAGCGACCCGGGCCTGCGCATCAACTGGAACCCGGTCAGCGAGACGATCCGCAACCTGCGGCTGGCGCACGGGAACATCGTCGTCTTCCGCTCCCTGCTCGGCATCTCCTGGATGTGGTTCTTCGGAGCCGCCTTCCTGGCCCAGTTCCCCTCCTTCGCCAAGGACGTGCTGCATGGCGACGAGCGGGTGGCCTCGCTGCTGCTGGTGGTCTTCTCGGTGGGCATCGGCGTCGGCTCGCTGCTCTGCGAGGTGCTCTCGCGCCGCCATGTCGAGATCGGCCTGGTGCCGCTCGGCGCGCTCGGGATGAGCGTGTTCTCGGTCGACCTGTACTTCGCCTCGCGCGCCCTGCCGCCGGGGTCGGCCCTCACCCTCGCCGGCTTCCTCGGCCAGCCGGCGCACTGGCGGGTGATGGCCGATCTGGCGCTGCTGTCGCTCTCGGCCGGGCTCTACAGCGTGCCGATGTACGCGCTCATCCAGCTGCGGGCGCAGCCGAGCCACCGGGCGCGCATCATCGCCGCCAACAACATCCTCAATGCGCTGTTCATGATCGCCAGCGCGGTGATCGTGGGCGCCCTGCTGAAGGCGGGCCTGTCCATCCCGCAGGTGTTCCTGGCCATGGCGCTGCTCAATGCCCTGGTCGCGATCTACGTCTTCGCGCTCGTTCCCGAGTACCTGCTCCGCTTCGTGGCTTTCGTCGTCGCCCGCCTGGTCTACCGCTTCCGGGTCCGCGGCGACGAGAACATCCCGACCCAGGGTGCCGCGCTCCTGGTCTGCAACCACGTGAGCTTCATCGACCCGGTCCTGCTGATGGCCGCCAGCCCGCGGCCGATCCGCTTCATCATGGACCACCAGATCTTCCGCAGCCCGCTGCTCGGCTGGTTCTTCAGGCTGGCGAAGGCGATCCCGATCGCGCCGCAGAAGGTGGACGCCGCAACGTACGAGCAGGCCTTCGTGCGCGCCCGCCAGGTCCTCGAGGAGGGCGACCTCCTGTGCATCTTCCCCGAGGGCGCGATCACGCGCGACGGCGAGCTCGCCGAGTTCAAAGGCGGCGTGATGAAGCTGCTCGAGAGCCACCCGGTGCCGGTCGTTCCGCTCGCCCTGCAGAACCTCTGGGGCTCGTTCTTCTCGCGCGTCGAGGGCCGGGCCATGCGCCGCCCCTTCCGCCGCGGGCTCTTCAGCCGCGTCGGCCTGGTCGCCGGTGACGCGGTGCCGCCGCGCCAGGCGTCGCCGGCGCTGCTGCGCGAGCGCGTGGCTCGCCTGCTCGCGTCCTGATCAGGCGGTCGTGAACCCGGGTGGGGTGCCCTCGGGCGCCGGTCCCTGGTGCTCGAGCCGCTCGTACTCCGAGATCACCTGCGCGCCGAACAGGAGCAGGCCGGCCGCGATCTCGAGGCTGAGGAGGACGACGATGGCCGTCGTCAGCGAGCCGTAGACGATGTTCACCTGCGACAGCGTCGCGAAGTACCAGACGAGCAGGTGCCGGGTGATCTCCCACAGCAGCGCCGCGGTGACGCCGCCGATGAGCGCGTGGCGCCAGGCCAGCCGGCCCGCCGGCATGACCAGGTAGACGGAGGTCAGCACGAAGATCTCGCCCGCCAGGCCGAGCAGGTAGAGCAGCGCGCCCGACAGCCCTTTCAGCCCCCACTCGCGGCCGAACAGGTTGACGCTCTCCTTGCCGACCGCCTGCAGGCTGCCGGCGACGAGCGTCATGAGCAGCAGGCCGACGCCGAGGGACAGGATGTAGGCGTAAGGGAGCAGCGCGGAGAAGATGAAGCGGCGCTTCCGCGCCACCACCCGGTGCACGAAGATCACCGACATCGCGTTCTCGAGCACGGTGAAGGCGAGCGAGCTGAAGAACAGCATGGTCGCGAACAGCAGCCAGCCGATCTTGTCGCGGTTCTGCAGGAAGACGGCCAGCTCGCGCACCACGGCCGCCGACTGGCTGGGCACCAGCCACTCGAGGTAGCGGGCGAGGGTGGAGAGCAGCTCCTCCTGCTCGATCAGATGCGTCAGGGCGATGACGCTGAGGATCAGCAGCGGGACGATCGAGAGCAGCGCGTAGTACGCGACGGCGCCGGCGAGCAGCAGGCCCTGGTTCGCCTTGAACGCCTTCAGCGTCTGCAGGGCGAAGCTGCCCGGGTGGCGCAGCACGTGCTGCGCCGCCGCGCCCAGGAAGCGCGTGCCGAGGTAGCGCTGGAGTCGGTTAGGCGGTCTCAAGAACCCGTCGGCGTCGAGATCTCTCGCAACGTCTCGTCCACATCGGCCGATTGTCGCGTCGCGAGGTCGCCGAGGGCGACGATGCCCACGATCTCGTTGCCGGCGTCGAGGACGGCGAGCCGCCGCACCTGCTCGTCGCCCATCTGCTCCAGCACCTGCTCGACGCTGTCGTCGGCGCGGCACCAGCGCACTTCCTCGGTCATCACGTCGGAGACGACGGACTCCTGCGGGATCATGCCGGCGGCGACGCCCCGCACGGTGATGTCGCGGTCGGTCACCATGCCAACCAGGGCCTTGCCGTCGACCACGGGCAAGGCGCCGATGTCCATCTGCTTCATGCGGGTCGCCGCCGCCTGCAGGGTTTCGTCGCGCTGCACGACGGCGACGCTGCGGGTCATGATGTCGCTGATCTTGGTCATGGCATTGGGGCGCTGGATGGCGCTGTTGACGAGGGCAGGCGCGCTCCCGGCGAGAGTCGCGAGGGTCACCTTAGGCAGCGACTCGCGCCGGGCCCGTGAGTCGGCAGCCCGACCGGGCGTCGGCGGGCGGCCCTTGCCGAGGTCGGCGGCGTCCGACGGGCTCAGACCCCGCGCCGACGGTCGCTGCGGAACTGCGCCGTCCACGCGCCGAGGGTTTCCGCCTCGAGCGCGTCTCGGATCTCGCGCATCAGGTTCACGTAGAAGTGCAGGTTGTGCACGCTGGCCAGCATCGGCCCCAGCATCTCGCCGCAGCGGTCGAGGTGATGCAGGTAGGCGCGCGAGAAGCGGGCGCAGGTCGGGCAGCCGCAGGCGGGATCGAGGGGGGCCTCGTCGGTCTTGTAGCGGGCGTTCCTGATGCGCAGGTCGCCGAAGCGCGTGAACAGGTGGCCGTTGCGGGCGTTGCGCGTCGGCATCACGCAGTCGAACATGTCCACGCCGGCGTGCACGCCGTCGACGAGGTCCTCGGGCGTGCCGACGCCCATCAGGTAGCGCGGCTTGCCTTCCGGAAGGCGGTGCGGCGTGTGGGCGACGATGCGCTGCATGTCCTCCTTCGGCTCGCCGACGCTGACGCCGCCGATGGCGTAGCCGGGGAGGTCGAGCTCGGCCAGTCCGGCCACCGATTCCTCGCGCAGGTGCTCGAACATCCCGCCCTGGACGATGCCGAAGAGTGCGTTCGGGTTGCCGAGCCGCTCGAACTCGGCGCGCGAGCGCACGGCCCAGCGAAGGCTCATCTGCATCGAGCGGCGCGCCTCGGCTTCGCCGGTGACGCGACCCTCGACCTGGTAGGCCGTGCACTCGTCGAACTGCATCGCGATGTCGCTGTTCAGCACGCGCTGGATCTGCATGCTGACTTCCGGCGTCAGCAGCAGCTTGTCGCCGTTGACGGGCGACTGGAAGGCGACGCCCTGCTCGCTGACCTTGGCGCTGGCGCCGAGCGACCAGACCTGGAAGCCGCCGCTGTCGGTGAGGATGGGACGGGTCCAGGCCTCGAAGCGATGCAGGCCGCCGAACTGCGTCAGCACGTCGAGGCCCGGCCGCAGCCAGAGGTGGAAGGTGTTGCCGAGGATGATCTCGGCGCCCATCGTCTCGAGCGACGACGGCATCACGCCCTTGACGCTGCCGTAGGTGCCGACGGGCATGAAGACCGGCGTCTCGACCGCGCCGTGGTTGAGCGTGAGCCGGCCGCGCCGCGCCGCGCCGGAGCGGGTCAGGACATCGAAGGAAAGCATGTCCGGATTGTCGGGGGCCGCGGCGTGCCCGGGCCCCTAGCGTCGCTCGCGCTCGAGCAGCATCGCGTCGCCGTAGCTGAAGAAGCGGTAGCGCGCCGCGACGGCGTGCCGGTAGAGCGCCATCGCCCGGGCGTGCCCGGCGAAGGCCGACACGAGCATGAGCAGCGTGCTGCGGGGCAGGTGGAAGTTGGTCAGCAGCAGGTCGACGACGCGGAACCGGAAGCCGGGCTGGATGAAGAGATCGGTCTCGCCTTCGCTCGCCGGCGGCACGCCAGGCTCGCTGCCGCGCAAGGCCGCGGACTCGAGCGCGCGCAGGCTGGTCGTGCCGACCGCCACCACCCGGCCGCCGCGCGCCCGCGTGCGGGCGATGGACGCGACGGCTTCGGCGCCGACCCGAAATCGCTCGCTGTGCATCACGTGCTCGGCGAGGGCCTCGCTGCGCACCGGCTGGAAGGTGCCGGCACCGACGTGCAGGGTGATCGCCGTGCGCTCGATGCCGCGTGCGTCGAGCTCGGCGAGGAGCGCGGCGTCGAAGTGCAAGGCGGCGGTCGGCGCGGCGACCGCTCCCGGCTGGGTCGCGAACACCGTCTGGTAGCGGCGCTCGTCGTCCGGCCCGTCACCGCGCTCGATGTAGGGCGGCAGCGGCACGTGGCCGTGCGCATCGAGCAGCGAGTGCGGATCGGCCGGAAAGCGCAGCCGGTACAAGGACGCGTCGGCGCCGGCCCGACCGAGGACCTCGACCTCGAACGCGTCGGCGAAGCGGATCGTGCTGCCGGTCCGGGGCGCCTTGCTGGCGCGCACGTGCGCGAGGACGGTGCCGTCGTCGTCGACGCGCTCGACCAGCGCCTCGACGGCGCCGCCGCTCGCCTTGACGCCGAGCAGGCGTGCCTTCATCACGCGGGTGTCGTTGACGACGAGCAGGTCGCCGGCGCGAAGCAGGCCGGGCAGCTCGCGGAACATGCGGTCGACCGGGATGTCGCCGCGGCCGTCGAGCAGCCGCGAGCCGCTGCGCTCGGCCGTCGGTTGCTGCGCGATCAGCTCCGGCGGCAGCGCGAAGTCGAAGTCGCCGAGGCCGAGGGGCGGTGTCATGGAGAGGCAAAATTCTCCCATGGCCCCTTCCCGGTCGGCGAGTGCCCGATCCGCCCCTTCGCGATCGACCCCCTCGCGATCGGCTCCCGACAAGGCGCTGGAGAAGCTGGGCCTGCACCGCGACATCGACCTCGCGCTGCACCTGCCGCTGCGCTACGAGGACGAGACCCGCATCGTGCCGATCGCGTCGCTGCGCGACGGCGAGACCGGGCAGGTGGAGGGCATCGTCGGCGAGTCGAGGATCCAGTTCCGGCCGCGCCGCCAGCTCGTCGTCACGATCTCGGACGAGAGCGGCGACCTCGTCCTGCGTTTCCTGCACTTCTACCCCTCGCACCAGAAGGCACTCGCCGCCGGCAAGCGCCTTCGCGTGCGCGGCGAGGCGCGCGGCGGCTTCTTCGGGCTGGAGATGGTGCATCCGGTGTTCAAGGCGGCGACTGCCGAGACGCCGTTGCCGACGTCGCTCACGCCGGTCTATCCGAGCACGGTGCAGCTGTCGCAGCACGTGCTGCGCAAGGCCGTGGAGACCGGTCTCGCCCGTGCCGACCTCGACGAGCACCTGCCGCCCGGGCTCGTCCCTGCGGGCCTGCCCACGCTGCGCGAGGCGCTGGCCCGGCTGCACCATCCCGCGCCCGGCCTCGACGCCGGCGCCCTCGAGGACCGCTCGCATCCTGCGTGGCAGCGGCTCAAGTACGACGAGCTGCTGGCGCAGCAGCTCTCGCAGCTGCTCGCCAAGCGCGAGCGGGAGCGGCAACGGGCGCCGCGGCTGGCCAGCCCGAGCGCGGCGACCGGGCTGCACGACGCCTTGCTCGAGGCGCTGCCGTTCCGGCTGACGCCGGCGCAGCAGCGGGTCGCGGCGGAGATCACCGGCGACCTCGGCCGCGAGATTCCGATGCATCGCCTGCTCCAGGGCGACGTCGGCTCGGGCAAGACCGTGGTCGCGGCGCTGGCGGCGGCGCGCAGCATCGACGCCGGCTGGCAATGCGCCCTGATGGCGCCGACCGAGATCCTCGCCGAGCAGCACCTGAAGAAGCTGGTCGGCTGGCTGGCGCCGCTCGGGGTCACCGTCGCCTGGCTCACCGGCAGCCGCAAGGGCAAGGCCCGCGAGGCGATGCTCGAGCAGGTGGCCTCGGGCGAGGCCGCCCTCGTCGTCGGCACGCATGCGGTGATCGAGGAGCAGGTGCGCTTCGCCCGCCTCGGCCTGGCGATCGTCGACGAGCAGCACCGCTTCGGCGTCGGCCAGCGGCTGGCCCTGCGCGACAAGCTCGCCGGCCTCGACCCGCACATGCTGATGATGAGCGCGACGCCGATCCCGCGCACCCTGGCGATGACGCTGTTCGCCGACCTCGACGTCAGCACCATCGACAGCCTTCCGCCGGGGCGCACGCCGGTCGTCACCAAGCTGTTCTCCGATGCCAAGCGCGACGAGGTCATCGCCCGCATCCGCGACGAGGCACGGCACCGTCGCCAGGTCTACTGGGTCTGCCCGCTCGTCGAGGCATCGGCGGCGCTCGACCTGCAGAACGCCACCGCCACGCACGAGCAGCTCTGCGCCGCCCTGCCCGGCCTGCGCGTCGGCCTGCTGCACGGGCGCATGCGCGCCGCGGAGAAGGCGGCGACGATGGCCCTCTTCGCGAGCGGGCAGATCGCCGTCCTGGTCGCGACGACGGTGATCGAGGTCGGCGTCGACGTGCCGAACGCGTCGCTCATGGTGGTCGAGCACGCCGAGCGCTTCGGCCTGGCCCAGCTGCACCAGCTGCGCGGCCGCGTCGGCCGCGGCGAAGCGGCGAGCGTGTGCGTGCTGCTCTACACCGGGCCGCTGTCCGACACCGCCAAGGCGCGGTTGAAGGCGATGCTCGAGACCGACGACGGCTTCGAGATCTCGCGCCGCGACCTGGACATCCGCGGCCCGGGCGAGTTCCTCGGCGCGCGCCAGTCCGGCGCGCCGCTGCTGCGCTTCGCCGACCCGATCGCCGACGAGGCGCTGCTGCTGCGGGCCCGCGACGCGGCGGAGCACCTGCTCGCCACCGACCCTGCCGCCGCCGAGCGCCACATCGAGCGCTGGCTCGGCGGCCGCGCCGACTACCTCAACGCCTGAGCCGCTCCGGGCCGGCGCGACGAGCCCGCCTTCGCCTCAGCTCGCCGCGCGCTTCGCGTCGCCGAGACGGCCGAGCCGCTCGCGCAGGGCGCGGTGCGGTTTGAAGCCGCGGTCGATCAACGGCGCGGCGAGGCGGCCGAACGCCGGCCAGAGCGAGCGCCGGGTCCGCATCTGCATCGGCAGCGACGGGCGGGCCCAGCCGCGCCGGACCGCGTCGTCGACCTCCGCCGCCGTCACGATGCCGGCGTCGATCGCCTCGAGCAGGTGATCGACCCAGATGTCGCCGTGCGGATGGCGCGCATAGACCCAGGGCTGCGTCTCGATGTGCGTGAAATGGAGCAGGCCGGTGCGGCCCGGCTCGTAGCGGTCGAGCGAGTTCCACTCGATCGGGATGCGCGCCTGCACGCGTTCGGGCGCTTCCAGGCAGACCTGGCCGACGAGCTGGTCGTAGTCGTAGCGCCCTTCGTCGAGCCCGGCGACGATGTCGTCCGGGTTCCAGCGCAGGCGGTCGCAGTCGAGCAGCATGACGCTGAACTGCCTGGGCCGCGCCGGATCGGACGACGGCGCGTGCAGCACCGTGGCGTCGTCGAACGGGATCTCCCACAGCTCGCGCAGGTCGCGGAACACCAGCATGTCGGCGTCGACGTACAGGGCGCGGCCGCGGTAGCCGGCGAGCCGGGGGATGGCGAAGCGATGGAACGAGAACTCGGTGCGCGGGTGGTTGCGCCGGTCCTTGGGGAAGGGCCAGCGCACGCTCTCCATGGTGTCGAAGGAGATCGGCATCGCCGTGTGCCGGCGCATCGAGAACTGCAGCAGCTTGCAGGCGATGCCCTGCGACGGATCGGTGCCGACGAAGACGCGAGCCGGCTCGTCGCTGCGCGCGGGCGTGCTCATGACGACAGGAGGCTCGAAGCGGACGAGGTGGCGGGCGTGGCGGGCGACGCGGCCGGCAACGCCGACAGCGGCGTCGCGGCACGTCGGACGAGCTCATTCTGCAACGCCCAGCGACCCTCGAGCACGGGCGCCAGCGCGTCGGCGAAGCTGAACGCCGGGATGCCGTACAGGCGTGGCAGGTAGAAGATCGCGGTCGAGATGCCGGCGACGCAGGCGGCGAGGCCCAGGCTCTCGGCGACCAGCTCGACCGGCAGCGCGAACGGCAGCGCGACCTCGCGCACGCGACCGGGCGGCGCGCCCGCCAGCAGGTCGTCCAGGAAAGGCTCCTGGGCGCGCGGATGTTCCTTCCACCAGACGTCGTAGCCGCGCTCGACGATGGTGGCGATCGCCTCGGCATAGATCGCCAGCTCGTCGGCCCGGCTCAGCGCGCCCCAGCGCGACAGGGTCTGGCCGAGGACGAGGACGGCCGGCCGCCGCTGCGCCGGCACCGCGTGGTCGCGCACCGCCGGCAGTCGGCGGCACGCCGCGAGAACCTCGCGCAGGCGCGCCGCCGCGACGGCATGGCGCGGCACGTGCGCGAGCACCGCCGGCGCCGGCCAGAGGTCCGCGAGCAGCATCCAGGCGCCAGCGATGCGCGCGGCGTGGCGCGGGTCGAGCCACGCCTTGTGGCGGCGAAAGCGCCGCACCGGCCGACGCGCGTCGAGCCAGCCGCGCAGCGTCGCCGGCACGCGGGCCGGCCAGGCCAGCGACGCCGGCTCGGGCTCCAACGGCGTCGGCGGCTGCGGCAGGTACGAGAACAGGCCGTCCTCGTAGACCTGGACCATCGCCTCGGGCCATGCATCCATCACCAGCTTCTCCGGCGCCCGGGTCAGGAAGCAGAGCCACAGCTCGTCGACGCGCGCCACGCCGAGCTGGCTGCGCAGGCGCTCCTTCAGGGCGTCGAACTCGCGCTGGCTGATCTTGCGGCGGACCGACGCCATGAGATCGAAGGCATCGACGACGCAATGCCAGGGCCGCGCCGCGCTCGCGATCTCGCGCATCGCCGTCTTCAAGGCGTGGCTCACCGGCACCGTCTCGTAGAGCACGAGATGGTCCTCGCAGGCGACGCCGTCGTGCTGCGCATCGGCTTCGGCGAGCGCGGCGGCGAGGGCGACGACCTGCCAGCTGCCGAGCGCGAATCCGACCCGCACCCGGGGCGTGCCGCTTACCATTCGCGCCGGGGCGGCGCCGCGCCCCACCACGCCAGGTCGCGGCCCGCAGAGTATTCGTCGAACGGAGGAACCGATGTCATTGATCGAGCGTGTGCAATCCATCCTGCTCAAGCCGAAGCAGACCTGGCCGGTGATCGCTGCCGAGGGCGGCGACGTGGCCAGCATCTTCACACGCTACGTGATGATTCTGGCCGCCATCCCGGCCGTCGCGACCTTCATCGGCATGACCCTGTTCGGCATCGGCGGCTTCGGCATCAACGTTCGCATCCCCGTCGGCGCCGCGCTCGGCAGCATGATCATCGGCTACGTCATGTCGCTGGTGATGGTGTTCGTGCTGGCCCTCATCGTCAACGCGCTGGCACCGACCTTCGGCGGCACCAAGAACCAGGTCGCGGCAGTGAAGGTCGTCGCCTACTCGATGACCGCCGCCTTCGTCGCCGGCATCCTCGGCCTGCTGCCGTCGCTGGCCGTGCTCGGCTCGCTGATCGGCCTGGTCTGGGCGATCTATCTCCTCTACACCGGCCTGCCGGTGCTGATGCGCTCGCCGGCGGACAAGGCCGGCGCATACACCGCGGTCGTCATCGTCTGCGCCATCGTCGCGGGGATCGTCCTGTCCGCGGTGTCGGCGCTGTTCGTGAACCGCGGGACGATGGGCCTGGGCGGTGTCGCCGGCGTCGGCGCGGCCGGCGGCGACGTGACCATCAAGGGCCCCGACGGCACGTCCGTGACCCTCAACCCGGGCAGCATGGAAGCGATGGCCAAGAAGATGGAAGAAGCCGGCAAGCGCATGGAAGCGGCGCAGCAGGCGGGCGACCCGGCCGCCGCCGGCAAGGCGATGGGCGACATCCTGGGCGCCATGTCGGGCAACGCCAACACGACGCCGATCCCCTCCGCCGACCTCAAGGCGATGCTGCCCGAGGCCCTCGGCGACATGAAGCGGTCGGGCGTCGAGGCGAGCAGCGGCCAGGCCATGGGCATCGGCGGCTCGGCGGCCAAGGCCACCTACAGCGCCGGCGAGCGCCGGGTCGAGCTGTCGATCACCGATTCCGGCGGCCTCGCGGGCCTCGCGGCCATGGCCGGCTGGGCCAACATGACGATGGACAAGGAAACCGACGGCAAGGTCGAGAAGGTCTACAAGGCCGGCAGCCGCACCATCCACGAGGAATACCGCAAGGACGGCAGCCAGGGCGAGATGACGGTGCTTCTGGGCAACGGCCTGATCGTCTCGGCCGAAGGCAGCCAGGTCGACATGCCGGCGCTGAAGCGGGTGGTCGAGGGCGTCGACCTCGCCAAGCTCGAGGCGCTGAAGCGGCCGGCCAAGTAGGCACGATTGGGCAACCGACACCGGCGCGCCGATGACGCTCACCGAGCTGCGATACGTCGTCGCCGTGGCGCGCGAGAAGCACTTCGGGCGCGCCGCCGAGGCCTGCTTCGTGTCGCAGCCGACGCTCTCGGTCTCGATCAAGAAGCTCGAGGAGGAGCTCGACGTCCGCATCTTCGAGCGCGGCGCCAGCGAGGTGAGCGTGACGCCGATCGGCGCCGAGATCGTGCGCCAGGCGCAGGCGGTCATCGAGCAGGCGGCCGAGATCCGGGAGACGGCGAAGCGGCGCAAGGATCCGCTCAACGGGCCGCTCGCGCTGGGCGTGATCTACACCATCGGCCCCTACCTGCTGCCGGAACTGGTGCGCCAGACGATCGAGCGGGTGCCGCAGATGCCGCTCATGCTGCAGGAGAACTTCACCGCCAAGCTGCTCGAGCTGCTGCGCGCCGGCGAGCTCGACTGCGCGATCATGGCCGAGCCGTTCCCCGACACCGGCCTCGCGGTCGCGCCCCTCTACGACGAGCCGTTCATGGTCGCGGTGCCGAAGAATCATGCGCTGGCCGAGCGCAGCGCCATCAGCGCCGACGAGCTGAAGCAGGAGAAGATGCTCCTGCTCGGCACCGGCCACTGCTTCCGCGACCACGTCCTCGAGGTCTGCCCGGAGTACGCCCAGTTCTCGCCGCCCGGCGACGTCGGCGGCATCCGCAAGACCTTCGAGGGCTCGTCGCTGGAGACCATCAAGTACATGGTCGCCTCGGGCATGGGGATCACGGTCGTGCCGCAGCTCTCGGTGCCCGAGGAGGAGCAGACGCACGTGCGCTACGTGCCCTTCCGCGAGCCGGTGCCGACGCGCCGGGTGGTGATCGCCTGGCGCCGCAGCTTCACCCGCTACGAGGCGATCGCCGCCCTGCGCAACGCCATCTACGCCTGCGAGCTGAAGGGCGTCCGCCGCCTCACCGGCTGAGGCCCCGGGCGGGCGGCCCCTTGCCTATGGCGGGGCTAAGGAAAAGCAATTCGCACAGGCTTCGCAACGGGCGTAGCCTGTGGCTTTCATGTCGAGGTCCACCATGCCCCACCCCGCTCCCCGCATCAACATCGGCATCGACGAACAGGATCGGCGCGCCATCACCGAGGGTCTCTCGAAGCTGCTCGCCGACACCTACACGCTCTACCTGACGACGCACAACTTCCACTGGAACGTCACCGGCCCGATGTTCAACACATTGCACCTGATGTTCATGGAGCAGTACACGGAGCTCTGGAACGCGGTCGATCCGATCGCCGAGCGGATCCGCTCGCTGGGCTTTCCCGCCCCCGGCTCGTACGCGCAGTTCGGTGCCCTGAGCTCGATCAAGGACGTGCCGGTCGACCCGCCGCAGGCGCTCGAGATGGTCCGCATCCTCGTCGAGGGGCACGAGGCGGTCGCGCGCACCGCCCGCGGGATCTTCCCCACCGCCGAGAAGGCCGGCGACGAGCCGACCGCCGACCTGCTGACCCAGCGCCTCACGGTGCACGAGCAGACGGCGTGGATGCTGCGCAGCCTGCTCGAGTAGGGCCGCTCGTTGGCACCGCTCCCCGGGCCCACGCCCATTCGCGTGGCCGTGGTCAGCTTCGACGGCTTCAACGAGCTCGACTCGTTCATCGCCCTCGGCCTCCTCAACCGCCTCTCGGCCGACGGCTGGAAGGCCGAGATCGCCGGCCCGGCGACGCGCCTGACCTCGATGAACGGCGTCACCATCGAGGCGCAGCAGCCGCTCGAGTTCGCCAACGAGGCCGACGTCGTGCTCTTCGGCAGCGGCATCTACACCCGCGCGATCGCCGAGGACAAGGGCCGCACCGGCTCGCTGCTCGATCGACTGCAGCTCGACCCGCTGCGGCAGACGATCGGCGCGCAGTGCTCGGGTGCGCTGCTGCTGGCGCGGCTCGGCCTGCTCGCCGACATGCCGGCGTGCACCGACTCGACGACGCGGCCCTGGCTCATGGAGGTCGGGGTCCGCGTCGAGGACGCGCCCTTCCACGCGCGCGGCCCGATCGGTACCGCCGGCGGCTGCATGTCGTCGCAATATCTCGCCGCCTGGGTCATGCTGCGCGTGGCCGGCGAGGCCGCCGCGACGCGGGCCCTGCACTACGTCGGTCCGGTCGGCGAGAAGGAGGCGTACGTGAAGCGCATCCTCGACGTCGTCCGCCCTTTCGTCGACTGAGCCGTCGCCGCGCGCGTCGGCGGGCGTCGCGGCAGCGTCAGCCCAGCTCGTCGATGTGCTTCGGCCGGTCGCCCTTGAGCAGGCGCGACATGGCGCGGTCGGCGAGCAGCCGGCCGCCGTTCTGGCAGCGGGCGCAGTAGTTCGTCTCGTTGTCGGCGCGGACGATGCGCTGCACCGGCGCGCCGCAGTCCGGGCAGGGCTGGCCGAAGCGGCCGTGCACCGCCATCGCCGGGTGGAACGCCGTCACCTTGGCGGGCCAGTCGCCGGCTTCGTCGCGCAGCCGGGCGATCCATTCGGCGAGCGTCGCCTGCATCGCCGCGTACAGGCGGGCCACGGTCGCGTCGTCGAGGCTGCCGGTGAGCACCGCCGGCGACAGGCGGGCGCGATGCAGGATCTCGTCGGAATACGCGTTGCCGATGCCGCTGAAGAGCCGCGGGTCGGTCAGCGCCCGCTTGACCGTATGGCTCTCCGAGCGCAGGCGGGCGGCGAACTCGGCCAGGGACGACGTCATCGGATCGATGCCGCCGGCGTCGAGCCCGCGCAGGCCGTCGCGACCGCCGACGACGTGCAGCGAGGCACGCCGCTGCTTGCCGGCCTCGGTGAGCGCCAGCGTGCCGCCGTCGAACTCGAAGAAGGCCAGGGCGTTGCGCGCCGTCGCCTTGCCCGGCGCCAGCCACTGCAAGCGGCCGGCGATCATGAGATGGACGACGAGGAAGATCTCGCCCTCGAGGCCGATCACGACGCGCTTCCCGAGCCGCTCGACGCCCGTCACGACGCGGCCCTCCGCGGCCGAGAGCGGCGGCGCCACCGAGCGCAGCAGGAACGGGTGGCCGATGCGGACGCGTTGCAAGGTGCGGCCGACGACCTTCGCCGCCAGACGCTCGACATAGACCTCGACGTCGGGAAGCTCGGGCATCGGCGCAGTGTGCCAGCGGCGATACTCCCCGGCCCATGACCGAACTCGCTCCCGAGGTGCGCCGCCGCCGCACCTTCGCCATCATTTCCCACCCCGACGCGGGCAAGACGACGCTGACGGAGAAGCTGCTGCTCTTCTCCGGCGCGATCCAGATCGCCGGCTCGGTGAAGGCGCGCAAGGCCTCGCGCCACGCCACCTCCGACTGGATGGAGATCGAGAAGCAGCGCGGCATCTCGGTCGCCTCCTCGGTGATGCAGATGGAGTACCGCGAGTCGGTCATCAACCTGCTCGACACGCCCGGCCACCAGGACTTCTCCGAGGACACCTACCGGGTGCTCACCGCCGTCGACGCGGCGCTGATGGTCATCGACGCGGCCAACGGTGTCGAGCCGCAGACGCGGCGCCTGCTGCAGGTCTGCCGCGCCCGCAACACGCCGATCCTCACCTTCGTCAACAAGATGGACCGCGAGGTGCAGGAGCCGCTCGTGCTGATGGACGAGATCGAGCGCGAGCTCGGCATGGAGGTCGTGCCCTTCACCTGGCCGGTCGGCATGGGCAAGCACTTCCACGGCGTGATGGACCTGCGCGCGGAGCAGATGCGCGTCTTCAAGCCGGGCCAGGACCGTGACCGTGACGACGACGAGATCCTGTCCGGCCTCACGAACCCCGCCTACGCCGAGCGCTTCGGCATGCAGTACGAGCAGGCCGCCGGCGAGGTCGAGCTGCTCACCGACGCGGCGCCGCCGTTCGACCGCGAGGCCTTTCTCGCCGGCCGGCAGACGCCGATGTTCTTCGGCTCGGCGGTCAACAACTTCGGCGTGCGCGAGGTGCTCGATGCCCTGGTCGACCTGGCGCCGCCGCCGGGCGAGCGCGTCGCGATCCAGCGCACCGTGCGTCCCGACGAGCCGAAGTTCAGCGGCGTCGTCTTCAAGATCCAGGCCAACATGGACCCGGCGCATCGCGACCGGATCGCCTTCGTGCGCGTCGCCTCTGGCCACTTCGAGCGCGGCATGCGCCTGAAGGTGGTGCGCTCGGGCAAGGAGCTGCGCCCCAACACGGTGGTGAGCTTCCTGTCGCAGCGGCGCGAGCTGCTCGACGAGGCCTTCGCCGGCGACATCATCGGCATTCCCAACCACGGCGTGCTGCAGCTCGGCGACACGCTGACCGAAGGCGAGGCGCTGCAGTTCACCGGCCTGCCGTTCTTCGCGCCCGAGATGTTCCGCTCGGTCGAGGTCGCCGACCCGCTGCGCACCAAGCAGCTGCGCGCCGGCCTGACCCAGCTCGGCGAGGAAGGCGCGATC
The DNA here is from genome assembly GCA_036263655.1 of Caldimonas sp. GTDB lineage: Bacteria > Pseudomonadota > Gammaproteobacteria > Burkholderiales > Burkholderiaceae_C > Schlegelella_A. Next base: position 46,469 of record DATAGP010000019.1, read on the forward strand.
CAGGTCTTCCGCCCGGTCGCCGGCTCGGTGCTGCTGCTCGGCGCGGTCGGCCAGCTGCAGTTCGAGGTCGTCGCGCACCGGCTCGAGCACGAGTACGGCGTCAAGGCGCGCATCCTGCCGAGCCGGTTCCAGGTCGCGCGCTGGGTCACCTGCGAGCCCGAGGACGGCGGCGACAAGGAGCTGCAGCGCTTCATCGACGCCAACCAGCACCGCGTCGCCTACGACGCCGTCGACGCACCGACGGTGCTCGTCGAGTACGCACCCGAGCTGCGCGCGATCGAGGCGAACTGGCCGAAGATCCGCTTCCACGCCTTGCGCGAGCACGCCGGCCTCGTGTTCCAGAAGCAGCTCGAAGGCTGACGCCGGCAGGATGCGGGGCGTTCGCTTCCCGGCGCTTGTCGGCAGCCTGCGCGCCGTCCGCTGGCTGGCGCGAGTCGTCGTCGGCGTCGTCTTCGTGGCGGCCCTGCTGGTCGTCCTCGGCTATCGCATGGGGCCGGAGCGCTTCTGGGTCCTGGCGCTGCTGCAGTACCTGCCCTATCCGCTCCTCCTCGTGCCGGCGACGTTCGCGCTGCTGTGCTCGCTGGGACTGGGCCTCGCCTGGCGCGTCCTCGCGCTCATGGCGATGGCGCTGGTCCTCTGGGGTGCGATGGGCCTGGCGCTGAACTGGCCCGGCGGCGCCGACGACCGGCCGCGCATCCGCCTCATGACCTACAACATCAAGTCGCATTTCGCGCGGCAGCGGCCCGATGGCTTCGTCGCCCTCCAGCTCGAGGTCGAGCGGCATGCGCCGGACATCATCGTCGTGCAGGACGGCGCCGAGCCGAGCGCGCAGCGCGGCCTCGGCCAGCCGGTGGCGGCGCTCTTCGGCGACCGCCACCGCTATGCGCATGGCCAGTTCGCCATCGCCAGCCGCTTCCCCTTGCGCGACTGCATGCCGCACACGACGCCGGACGGGCAGTTCGGCGGCGTCTGGATCCGCTGCATCGTGAGCATCGAGGGCATCGACGTCGACCTCTACAGCGTCCATCTGCAGACGCCGCGGCAGGGCCTCGACGCGACCCGGCGCGACCTGCTGCATGGCCAGGACGGCGGCGTCGAGGATCTGCAGCGCAACGTCGCCGTCCGCCTGGCGCAGGCGCGCGAGCTGGCGCGCGTGCTCAGGGCCGGCACCCGGCCGGTCATCGTCGCCGGCGACCTCAACGCCACCGAGCCGTCGCTCGTGGTGAGGACGCTGCTCGATGTCGGCTTGCGCGACGCGCATTCGAGTGCCGGCGTCGGCTTTGGTCACACCTACGGTCACTCGTTCCGCTGGGGCTTCTCGTTCCTGCGCATCGACCACATCCTGGTCGGCCCGGGCATCTCGGTCGCGGCCTGCGAGACCGGCGGCTCGCTCGCGTCCGAGCATCGCCCGGTGATCGCCGAGCTCGTGTTCGGCGGCGCCGGACGCGCTGGGGGTCCGTAGCCGCCCGTCCGGTCCGCGCCGGGGGCGCGGCGATGGATCGGCGGCAATCGTGCGATGCATCACTGCACTTTGTGGCCTTCTGGGGCAGGGCCTGGGTGGCCCCCGTGTGGTGCGCCCGCGGGCTTCCGAAAATCGGGGCGAGTCCTTCGATGCGATCACCCCTGCCCCGCCGACCGATGCCGACACGGCTGCCGACCCGGCTGGCGATCGCCATCGCCTGCGCGCTCGGCACGGGAACGCCGTGGGCCAATCCGAACGGCGCCACGGTCGTCTCCGGCCAGGCCGGCATCGCTGCCAGCGGCAAGACCCTGACCGTCACCAGCACGCCGGGCACGATCATCCACTGGCAGGGCTTCTCGATCGGCGCCGACGAGCTGACCCGCTTCGTCCAGCAGAGCTCGCGCAGCAGCGTGCTGAACCGGGTCACGGGACAGGACCCGTCGCTCCTGCTCGGGCGCCTGCAGTCGAACGGCCGCGTGTTCCTCATCAATCCCAACGGCATCGCCTTCGGCGCCGGCTCGCGCGTCGACGTCGGCGGCCTGGTCGCCTCGACGCTCGACCTGGCCGACGCCGACTTCCTCGCCGACCGCCTTCGCTTCCACGGAACGGCCGGCGCCGGCTCGCTGACCCAGCTCGGCACGATCGCCACAGCGGCCGGCGGACGGGTGGTGCTGATCGCGCCGCGGGTCGAGAACGGCGGCGTCGTCGCCGCACCGGGCGGCGCGATCGTGCTTGCCGCCGGCCAGAGCGTGCAGCTCGCCGACGCGGCGACGCCCGAGCTCCGCGTCACGGTCGGCGGGCGGCCCGGCGAGGTCGTCAACGTCGGCGAGCTCGTCGCCGCGGGCGGGCGCATCGGCATCCACGCCGGCCTCGTCCGGCACGACGGTGCGATCAGCGCCGACCGGGCCGAGCACGGCCCCGGCGGCGAGGTGATCCTGCGAGGCAGCGAGATCGTGCTCGGAGCACGAAGCTCGACCAGCGCCAGCGGCGCCCAGGCCGGCCGCATCGCCGTCGACGCCGGCGACGGCAGCGTCTCGGCGGCGGGGCGGCTGCTGGCGACCGCCACCGAGGGCGCCGGCGGCTCCGTGCACGTGCTGGGCAGGCACGTCTTGCTGCCGGCCGCGGCCGTCGACGCGTCCGGCGCGGTCGGCGGAGGCGAGATCCTGGTCGGCGGCGATGCGCGCGGCGGCAACGCGGCGATCCGCAACGCCGAGACGAGCTCGGTGGGTGCGGCGACGAACCTGCGCGCGGATGCGGGCTCCGTCGGCGGCGGCGGCAGGATCGTCGTCTGGGCCGACGGCGACACCCGCTTCGCCGGCAGCGCGTCGGCCCGCGGCGGGGCGAGCGGCGGCGACGGCGGCCAGGTCGAGGTGTCGGGGAGGAAGACGCTCGACTTCCACGGCATGGTCGACACGACGGCAGCGCGCGGCCGGACCGGGACCCTCCTGCTCGACCCGACCAACATCACGATCTCGGGCGCGGCGAACGCGTCGGTCAGCGCCGGGCCGACGTTCACCGGCACCGCCGCGACGTCGAACCTGAACGTGATGACCCTGCAGACGGCGCTGGCCAGCAACAACGTCGTCGTCGACACGACCAGCGGCTTCGCCAGCGACGGCAACATCAGCGTCAACAACGCGGTGACGTGGTCCAGCGCCCACTCGCTCGAGCTGCGCGCCCACAACCACATCACGGTCGGCGCCGGAATCGCCGCCACCGGCACCGGCGCCCTGCGCCTGATCGCCAACCAGGACAACGCCGGCGGCGGCAACGTCCAGCTGAATGCGCCGCTCAGCGCGCGCACCGGCGGCATCGCCATCTCCGCCGTGAACGTGACCGGCGCCGCGGCCGGGACGCTGACGGCCACCGGCGGCGCCAACCAGAACGGCGGCGCCATCACGATCGCGGCGACCGGGGCGGTGAGCCTCGCCGGCGCGGTCACGACGTCGGGCGGAGCCGCGGGCGCATCGAACCCCGGCCGGGACGCGGGCGCGGTGACGATCGGCGGCGCCGGCATCGCGACGGCCGCGATCAACGCGATCGGCAGCAACGGCAACGGCAGCGGCTTCGCCGGCGGCAACGGCGGCAACGTCGCCCTCGTCAGCAGCGGCGCGCTCACGACCGGCGCGATCTCGACCGTCGGCGGCAACGGCGTCGCCGGCAACGCGGCGGGCGGCCACGCCGGCACGATCCACCTCGACGCCGGCGGCGCCACGCCGCTGATCACGCTGAACGGCAACCTCAACGCCGGTGGCGGCAACCGCGCCGGCAGCGCCGCGGCGGGCAGCGGCGCGCAGGTCTGGTTGAAAGATGCGGTGGCGCTGAACGCCGCCAGCGTGACCGTGCAGGCCAACGGCGGCAACACCAGTGTCGGCGTCGGTGGCGAGGTCCGCTTCGACGGCAGCATCGACTCGAGCGGCGGCGCCCGCGCCCTGACCGTGAACAGCAACGCCGGCACGGTCCTCGGCGGCGCCGTCGGCGCGGCGGCGCCGCTGCTGTCGCTGACCACCAACGCCGGAGGCAGCACCCGGATCGACGGCGGTGCGATCACGACGACGACCGGTCAGGCCTTCAACGACGCCGTGGTCCTCGGGGCGCACACGACGCTCAACGGCGGCAGCGGCGCGCTGACCTTCGCGAGCACGATCGACGGCAGCTTCCGCCTCGACGCGACGAGCACCGGCAACGCCACCTTCAGCGGCGCCGTCGGCGGCAGCACGCCGCTCGACAGCCTCAAGGTCGCCGGACGCGTCGTCACGCTCGGCTCCGGCGTCGCCGTCGACGACCCGGGCGGCCTCGGCATCGACCTGCTCGCGTCGCAGAACATCGCCGCCGCGAACGGCACGGTGACGTCGAACGGCGCACCGATCACGCTGGTGGCCAACCCGACGGGCATGACGGCGGGCAACTACCGCGGCATCCGCTTGACCAACTCGACGTTCGACGCCGGCACCGGCAACATCACGATGACCGGCACCGGCGGCACGACGCTCACCAACAACATGGGCGTGCAGATCGTCGACAGCAGCCTGCGCGCCACGGGCAACGGCCGCATCACCCTGAACGGCACCGGCGGCGTCTCCGGCCGCGGCGTCTCGGTCACCGGCTCGACCGCCGCGCACACCGTCACGACCGTCGACGGCGACATCACCTTCACCGGCACCGGCGCCGGCAGCGCGGCGAACACGCTGTCGGCCGACGTGACCTGGTTCGGCGTCGACGAGTCGACCTTGCGGGCGGCCGGCAGCGGCACCGTGCGCCTCGTCGGCCTCGGCACCGGCGACCACAACGGCGTCACCCTCGGTCCGGGCACGACGCCCTTCGACTACTACGGGGCGGCGCTGAACCGCTGGCAGGTCTCGACCGCGAGCAACCTCGTCTACACCGGCGTCGGCATCGCCAAGAGCAGCGGCGGCGACAGCACCTGGACGATCACGGCGCCGAAGAGCGTCGAGTTCAACAGCGCTGCCGGCATCAACGCCACCAGCGGCAAGCTGAACGTCGTCATCGCGCCGGCGACGGGCGCGGTGCTGCTCGGCACCGGCAGCTTCCGCACCAACGGCGGCAACCTCACGATCGGCGGCGGCAGCAACCCCGGCGGGCTGGTCGACGGCTCGCTGCCCGCCACCGGCGCGCGCGGCACCTCGACGTACCTGTCGGGCATCAACTCGTCGGCCGACATCGACGCCGGCGGCGGCAACGTCTGGATGATGGGGAGCGGCTACACCGGCGCGCCGAGCTTCAACTACGGCATCAACATCGGCAGCACCTTCGTCACCTCGAACGTGGTGACGAGCGGGGCCGGCCACATCACGCTCACCGGCTTCGGCGGCGGCATGGGCGCCGGCAGCGACAACGGCGGCGTGTTCCTCGGCCAGGGCACCGTCCGCACCGGTGCGACCGGCTCGATCAGGGTCGCCGGCACCGGCGGCAACACCGCCACCGGTTCCCGCAACATGGGCGTGCGCCTGTTCGTCTACAACACCACCGAGGCGCAGGGCTCGGGCGCGATCACAATCTGGGGCCGCTCGGGCGACGGCAGCACGGCGGGCTACAACCCCGGCATCGACGCCGCCGCGACGGTCGCCGGCGGCGGCGGTCCGGTGACGCTCACCGGGATCGCCGGCAACGCACCCGGCAGCAACAACCTCGGCATCAGCGCCATCGGCAAGGTCACGAACACCGGCGCCGGCAGCGTGACCCTCATCGGCACCGGCGGCAGCCACGCCGGCGCGAGCAGCAGCAACAACTTCGGCATCGGCTTCTCCGACGCGCAGTTCACCACCGTCGACGGCGACCTGACCGTGATCGGCACCGGCGGCAGCGGCGGCGGTGCGGGCAACCACGGCCTCGTCTTCCCGATGGCAGGGATCGGCGGCTACGGCGGCACGAGCACCATCCGCAGCAGCGGCACCGGCAACGTGTCGATGACCGGAATGGCCGGCCCGGGCGGCACCGGCATCGTGCAGTCGATCCCGAACCTCGTCTCCACCACGGGCACCGGCCGCATCACGCTGGCCGCCGACAGCCTGGCGCTGAACGCGGCCAACGCCGTGAGCAGCGCCAGCGACCTCGCCATCCGCCCGGTCACGAGCGGGACCGCGCTCGCCGTCGGCAGCGCCGCCGGCAGCAGCGGCCTGGCGCTGGACGATGCCGAGCTGGCGCGCTTGGCCTGGGGCGCTGGCGGCACCCTGACGCTGGGCGCTGCGAACGCGGGGCCGACCACCGTCCACACCGGTCACGTGTTCGATCGCCCGGTCGCGATCGTCTCCGGCGCCGGCGCCGACCTGGTGCTGGCCGGGACGCTGGCGAGCACGAGCGCCGCCGCCGCCCCGGCCATCGTCCTCGACGCCGGACGGAACTTCGTCAACACGGCCGGCGCGAACGCGCTCGACGCCGGCAGCGGCCGGTGGCTCGTCTACTCGAGCGATCCACGCGCCGACACGCGCGGCGGGCTGGCCGCCGACTTCACGCAGTACGCGGCGGCCTTCGGCACGACGCCCGTCCTCGGCAGCGGCGACGGCTTCCTGCATCGGCTCGCGCCCACGCTGACGCCGGTCCTGGGCGGCACCGTCAGCAAGGTCTACGACGGCGGCACGGCGGCGGTGCTGGCGGCGTCTCAGCTCGCCGCCGCCGGTGCCATCGATGGCGACAGCGTGGTCCTCGCCGCACCGGCGACGGCCGCGTTCGACACCCGGCACGTCGGCGACGGCAAGACGGTCACGGCAGGCGGCATCGCGATCGCCGGCGCCAGCCGCGGCGGATCGCCGGTGTATGGCTACACGCTGGCGACGACGACAGCGAGCGCTGACATGGGAACCGTCACACCGGCCTCGCTCGTCGTCCGCCCCGACGACCAGAGCCGGCCGCAGGGGCAGCCCGGACCGCTGCTGACGGCGTCGTTCCTCGGCCTCGTGGGCGGCGAGTCGGCGTCCGTGCTCGGCGGTGCGCTGGTCCTCGACACGGCGGCGACGACCTTGTCGCCACCCGGCCTGTACCGCATCGGTGCGACGGGGCTGACGTCGTCGAACTACCGCATTGCTTATGTCGACGGCGTCTACGAGGTGCTGCCGCCGGTGTTCACGCGCGGCCTGTTCGGGCCCGGCCTGACGCAGCGCGACCTGCGTCTCGCCCCCGCGCCCGGCGCCGCCGCGGCCTGCCCGCGGCACGAGCTCGACGGCTGGGTCGCCGCGCACGGGCTGCCCGCACTCTTCGCAGCGGAGCCGGCCTGCCGGCCCGAGCGCCCGGCGGGCAGCACGCGCTGACGATGCAGCAGGGCAGGATCGCAGCGGCGGCAGCGCCCTGGCTCCGCGTGCTCGCGTGGGCACTCGCAAGGCTCCTGGCCGGACTGGTGCTGGCGACCGGCGCGCAGGCCCAGGCGTCGACGACCGAGCCGGAGTTCGAGATCCGCCGCTTCGCCGTCGAAGGCAACAGCCTGCTGACGCCGTACGCCGTCGAGCTGGCGCTGGCGCCGCACACCGGACCCAGGCGGTCGTTCGCCGACGTGCGCGCCGCCGTCGAGGCGCTGCAGCGGCTCTACGTCGACAAGGGCTTCGGCGCGGTGCAGGTCTCGCTGCCCGAGCAGCGCATCGCCGACGGCGTGATCCGGCTGGCGGTCGCCGAGCCGCCGCTGCGCTCCGTCACGATCGAAGGCAACAGCCACTTCGACGCCGCCGCGATCCGGCGCAGCCTGCCCGCGCTGCGGCGCGGCGCGACCCCGAACACCGGCGAGCTGGCGGCGCAGATACGGCTCGCCAACGAGAACCCGGCGCGGCGGCTCAGCGTCGACCTGAAGAGCGACGGCGCCGGCGGCATCGACGCGATCGTGACGGTGCGCGACGACAAGCCCTACAAGGTCGGCGCCGTGCTCGACAACACCGGCACGCCGGCGACCGGTCGGCTCCGCTCCGGCTTCTTCTTCCAGCACGCGAACGTGGCCGAGGCCGGCCAGGTGTTCACCGGCCAGTTCGTCACCTCGCCGCAGCATCCGGCCCAGGTCGCGATCGTCGCCGCCAACCACCGCGTGCCGCTGCCGTCGCTCGGCGACTCGGTCGACCTCTACGGCGTCTACGCCGACGTCGACTCGGGCGTCGTCAGCGAGCTCTTCAACGTGCGCGGGCGCGGCAAGGTCGCCGGCACACGCTTGCAGCACAACCTGCCGCCGACGGCCGGCTACCGGCATCGCCTGAGCGTCGGTCTCGAGGTGCGCGCCTTCGACAACCGGGTCGGCGTCGAAGGCAGCGATCCCGACCTGCTCGCCGACGTCACCGTGCACCCGGCGAGCCTGGGCTATTCCGGCAGCTGGAGCGGCGAGCCGCAGCAGCTCGAGTTCAGCGGCACCGTCGTCCGCAACTTTCCCGGCGGCTCGAAGGGCACCGCGTCCGACTTCGCTGCCGCCCGCGCGGGCGCGGACTCCCGTTACCTGCTCCTGCGCTGGTCCGGCAGCTACACGCTGGCCCTGCCGGCCGGCTGGCAGCTGCGCCTGGCCGGCGACGGCCAGTTCAGCCGCGACGCCCTCGTTTCCGGCGAGCAGTTCGGCATCGGCGGACAGGACTCGGTGCGCGGCTTCCTCGAGCGCGAGATCAGCGACGACCGGGGCAGCCGCTTCAGCGCCGAGCTGCACTCGCCGGACTTCGGGGCGCGCCTCGGCCCCGGCGTCGCCGCCCATGCCTTGCTGTTCCACGACCGCGGGCGCGTCAGGCGCAACCTGGCGCTGCCGGGCGAGACGACGAAGGGGAGCATCGCCAGCGTCGGCGCCGGGCTGCGCGTCTCGATCCCGCCGCACTGGCAGATGCGGCTCGACCTGGCGCACGTGACCCGCGGCTTCGGCGAGCGGCCGCGCGGCCACGAGCACCTGCACTTCAGCCTCGGCGTGGCGTACTGACCATCCGCGGTCCAGGGCAGCCAGGGGTCGGCGACGGCGACAATCGGCCATGCCGGTCCAAGCCGCGCCCCGCCTGGCCGAGCGCCTGCGGCTGTACGCCGACCTGATCCGCTGGGACCGGCCGGCCGGCAGCTACCTGCTGCTCTGGCCGACGCTGTCGGCGCTGTGGATCGCCGCCGACGGCTTTGCGGGCTGGCACCTGGTCGTCGTCTTCGTGCTCGGCACCTTCGTGATGCGCAGCGCCGGCTGCGCCTTCAACGACGTCGCCGACCGCGAGTTCGACCGGCACGTCAAGCGCACGGCCGGGCGCCCGGTCACGAGCGGGCGGCTCCCGGCGAGCGAAGCGCTGGCGGTTGGCGCCGTGCTGGCCCTCGTCGCGCTGGCACTGGTCCTCACCACCAACCTCGCCGCGGTGGCCTGGAGCGTCGCCGCCGTCGCAGTGACGATGGTCTATCCGTTCAGCAAGCGCTTCTTCTCGATGCCGCAGGCGGTCCTCGGCGTCGCCTTCAGCTTCGGCATACCGATGGCGTTCGCCGCCGTGCGTGGCGGCGACGCGTGGACGCTCGATGCGCTCGGCGGCGCGGTTCCGCCCCTGGCCTGGGTGCTGCTCGCCGGCAACCTGTTCTGGGTCCTGGCCTATGACACCGAGTACGCGATGGTCGACCGGGACGACGACCTGCGCATCGGCATCCGCACCTCGGCGATCACGCTGGGCCGCTTCGACGTGGCGGCGGTGATGGCCTTCTATGCCGCGTTCCTGGCCATCTGGGCCGGCGTCGGCGTCCACCTCCGCTTCGGCGCTCCGTACTTCGCCGGCCTCGTCGCCGCGGCGGCGATCGCCGGCTGGCACTACACGCTCATCCGAGGTCGCACGCGCGAAGGCTGCTTTCGCGCCTTCACCGCCAACCACTGGCTCGGCTTCGCCGTGTTCGCCGGCGTCGCCGCCCAGTTCGCCTGGCCGCGCTAGTCGCGGCGATCGTGCTTGTGCTTGTGCTTCTGCTTGTCGTGGCCCCGGCCGCGGCCACGGTCGTGGTCGCGGTCCCAGCCACGATGGCGGCCGCGGTCCCAGCCCGGGTGCTCGCGCTCGTAGCGCTCGCGAACCCAGTCGTCGCGCACGAAGTACACCGGCTGGCCGCAGGCCTCATAGCGGCCGCAGTAGCGGCGCCAGTTCTGCTGGTGCGTCGGCGGAACGTACAGGTAGACCGGGTCGCGCCGGACGACGACGCGCGGCTGCGAAACGACGACCGGCTGCGGCAGCACCAGGGCCGGCCGCGGCACGTCGCCGATGTGAACGCGGCCGTAGACGCCGGGCTGGTTGATGCTGACCGAGACGCCGACCTGCGGCTGGGCCATCGCGGCCGCGGCGGCAGAGGCGGCGAGCGCGGCGGCGAGGAATCGTTTCATGAGGTCTCCCGGGAACTGTCCTGACACCGCCGGATGGTGGCAGGACGGCCCGCGCGCAGGTCGCCCATACCGTGCCGAATGCACGCGGTCGCCGCTCAGGCGACGGCGGGCTCGCGTTGCGACAGCGCTTCGAGGGTGCGGCCGATGGCGTCGACGGCGAGGTCGATCTCGGCGCGGGCGATCGTCAGCGCCGGAGCGAGCCGGACGACGGTGCCGTGCGTGTCCTTGGTCAGCACGCCGCGTCCGACCAGGGCGTCGCAGACCTGGCGCGCCGTTGCGAACGCCGGGTCGATCTCGACGCCGACGAACAGGCCCTTGCCGCGGACCTCGGTGATCGCCGGGTGGCGCAGGCCGCGCAGGCTCTCCATCAGGTAGGCGCCCTGGTCGGTCGCGTTGGCGCAGAACGGCCCGTCCTCGAGCAGCTGCAGGGCCGCGGTGCCGACCGCGGCGGCCAGCGGGTTGCCGCCGAAGGTGCTGCCGTGATCGCCGGGCGCGAACTGCGCCATCACGTCCTCGCGGGCCAAGAAGGCGCTCACCGGCAGGAGGCCGCCGCCCAGCGCCTTGCCGAGGGTGAGCCCGTCCGGCCGCACGTTCTCGTGCTCGCAGGCCAGGACGCGGCCCGTTCGGCCTAGGCCGGTCTGCACCTCGTCGGCGATCATCAGGACGTCGTGCCTGGTGCAGATCCCGCGCACCGCGGCCAGATAGCCAACTGGCGGAACGATGATCCCGGCCTCGCCCTGCACCGGCTCGACGATGAAGGCGGCGGTGTTCGGTGTGATCGCCGCCTCGAGCGCGGCGGCGTTGCCGAACGGCACCTGGCGAAAGCCCGGCGTGAACGGCCCGAAGCCGTCTCGGTACTGCGCCTCGCTCGAGAAGCTGATGATGGTCGTCGTCCGTCCGGCGAAGTTGCCGGCGGCGACGACGATCTCCGCCTGCCCCGCCGGCACGCGCTTGACCTGGTAGGCCCACTTGCGGGCCGCCTTGATCGCCGTCTCCACCGCTTCCGCGCCGGTGTTCATCGGCAGCGCGCGCGCCATGCCGGTCATGCCGCAGAGGCGCTCGAGGAAGGGGCCGAGGCGGGCGGTGTGGAAGGCGCGGCTCGTCACCGCCAGGGTCCAGGCCTGCCCGGTGAGGGCGCGCACCAGCACCGGGTTCGAGTGGCCGAAGCTCACCGCCGAATAGGCCGACATCATGTCGAGGTAGCGGCGGCCGGCGGTGTCGAACAGCCAGACGCCTTCGCCGCGCTCGAGGGTCACAGCGAGCGGGTCGTAGTTGCGCGCGCCGTAGCGGCGCTCGAGATCGATGGCGGGGTGGGATGCGCTCATGAGGGCTCTCCTGGGGTCCGCACAGCGTACCGGCGCCGCGGCGAAATGTGCTTGCGAGTTCTTGCATGAAGCCCGCACTGCTCGCAGCATTCAATTGCAAACGAGATAATGCACGCATGAATCCCTCGCCGGATGCCATCGATCGGAAGCTTCTCTTCGCCTTGCAGCGATCCGGCCGGGCCAGCAATGTCGAGCTCGCCGCCAAGATCCACCTGTCGGCGCCGCAGGCCCTCCGGCGCGTGCGGTCGCTCGAGGAGCGCGGCGTGATCCGGGGCTACGCGGCCCGGGTCGACGCGGCGGCAATCGGCCTGCCGGTGATGGCCTACGTCAGCGTGCGACTCGCCGGCGACCAGTTCGGCCGCGTCCGCGAGATCGAGCGCGAGATCGCCGCCTGGCCGCAGATCCTCGAGTGCCACGCCGTGTCCGGCGACTCGGACTACCTGCTCAAGGTGGTGGCGAGCGACCTGAAGAGCCTGTCGCAGTTCCTCACCGACCGGCTGATGCAGGTGCCCGGCGTCGACGACGTGCGCTCGATGATCTGCCTGGAAGAGATCAAGCCGCCGTCGCCTCTACCGGTGGAGCCCTAGGGCTCCACCGGCAGGCGCGACAGGACGGCTCCGGCGCCGCTTCGCTCCCCGCGCTTCGACAGGGAGGGCCGGCTCCCGCGGCCGCTCCAGGTTGGAGCGCTACGGATACAACCCGCGCTCTTCGCGGGCGATAAGGATGCGCTCGCAGGCGACGGCGAACGTCGCGGTGCGCAGGCTGATCTTGTGCCGGTCGGCCGTCTCCCAGATCTTGCGCAGCGCATCGACCATGATCTTGTCGAGCCGCAGGTTGATCTCGTCCTCGCTCCAGAAGAACGACGAGAAGTCCTGCACCCACTCGAAGTAGCTGACGGTCACGCCGCCGGCGTTGCAGATGACGTCGGGCACGACGAGCACGCCGCGCTCGGCGAGCACGTCGTCGGCTTCCGGCAGGGTCGGGCCGTTGGCGCCTTCGAGCACCATCTTCGCCTTGATCCGCTGCGCCCGCGCCGGCGTGATCTGGCCCTCGAGCGCGGCCGGGATGAGGACGTCGCAGTCGACGTCCCAGAAGGCCTCGCGGTCCATCCGCTCGCCGCCGGGAACGTTGGCGATGCTGCTGTCGCGATGCACCGAGGCCATCGTCGTCGCCATGTCGAAGCCGCCGGGGGCGACCAGGGTCGCGGTGTGGTCCTGCATCGCGACCAGCTTCGCGCCCGCCTGCACGAAGAGCTCGGCGGCGGCGCTGCCGACGTTGCCCATGCCCTGCACCGCCACCCGGGCGCCGTCGAGGTTCATGCCGAGGCGCCGCGCCGCCTCGCGGCCGGTGACGAACACGCCGCGCCCCGTAGCCTTGACCCGGCCGAGCGAGCCGCCGAGATGGAGCGGCTTGCCGGTGACGACGCCGGTGGCCGTCGTGCCGGTGTTCATCGAGTACGTGTCCATCATCCACGCCATGATCTGGGCGTTGGTGTTCACGTCGGGCGCCGGGATGTCGCGCTGCGGGCCGATGATGATGCCGATCTCGCTCGTGTAGCGGCGCGTCATGCGCTCGAGCTCCTTCAGCGACAGCCTCTTCGGATCGCAGCGGATGCCGCCCTTGGCGCCGCCGTAGGGCAGGTTGACGGCGGCGCACTTCACCGTCATCCACGCCGACAGCGCCATCACCTCCTCGAGCGTGACGTCCGGGTGGTAGCGCACCCCGCCCTTGCCCGGCCCGCGCGAGAGGTTGTGCTGGACGCGGAAGCCTTCGAAATGGGCGACGCTGCCGTCGTCCATCTCGATGGGCACGTCGACGATCAGGGCGCGCTTCGGCCGCTTCAGGGTCTCGGACCAGCGGCCGAGGCGGCCGAGATAGGGCTGGACGCGGTCGACCTGCGCCAGGTAGGTGTGCCACGGGCTGGTGCCGGTGGGCGACAGGTAGGAGAGGTAGCTCATGGCATCTTCTTCTCGGTGGGATTCATGGACGCCCGAACTCGTCGCCGAGCTCGCGCGCGCGCCGACGGGCCGCCTCGATGGCCGTGACGAAGGCGGCGCCGACGCCCCGGTCCTCGAGCTCGCTGATCGCCGCGTGCGTGGTGCCGCCGCGCGACGTGACGTTGCGGCGCAGGGTCTCGATCGGCTCGGCGCTTGCGGCGGCCAGGGCCGCGGCACCGGCGACGGTCTGCACCGCGAGGCGGCGCGAGTCGTCGGCCGAGAGCCCCATGCGGACCCCGGCCTCGGTCATCGCCTCGAGCAGGTAGAAGACGTAGGCCGGCCCCGAGGCGGAGAGGGCGGTCACCGCGTCGAGCGCTTCCTCGCGCTCGAACCAGACGACGGCCCCGGTCGGCCGCAGCAGGCCCTCGACGGTGCGCCGGTCCGCGTCGGCCACGGCCGATCGCGCGTACAGCCCGGCGATGCCCTGGCCGATCAGGGACGGCGTGTTCGGCATCGCCCGCACCACGCGCTCGCTGCCGGCGGCGGCGGCGATCGCGTCGCTGCGCACCCCCGCCATCACGCTCAGCTGCAAGGCCCGGCCGATGTGCGGCGCGCACGGCGCGGCGGCGTCCCGGAACAGCTGCGGCTTGACCGCCCAGACCACGACATCGGCGTCGGCGAGCGACGCATCGGCAGCCGCTTGCGGCTCGACGCCGAACTTGTCGCGCAAGGCACGACGCTGCCCGGCGTCGGGCTCGACGATGCGGATCGCCGCGGGTGCCTGGCCGGATGCGAGCAGCCCGCCGACCAGCGCGCTCGCCATGTTGCCGCCGCCGATGAACGCGGTCGTAGCCATCGGCGGAGTTTACGCAGGCCGGTCGCCCGGGCTCAGTGGCCGCCGGCGAGCAAGGTGGCGTTGCCGCCGGCCGCGGCGGTGTTGATCGTCAGCACCTGCTCGGCGCAGAAGCGCGGCAGGTAATGCGGGCCGCCAGCCTTGGGGCCGGTCCCCGAGAGCCCCTCGCCGCCGAACGGCTGCACGCCGACCACCGCGCCGATCATGTTCCGGTTGACGTAAACGTTGCCGATCCGCGCCTCGGCAGCGAGGCGCAGGGCGCGGCTGTCGATGCGGGTCTGGATGCCGAGCGTCAGGCCGTAGCCCATGGCGTTGATGCGATCGATCAGCGCGTCGGCGTCGCCGCGCCAGCGAACCACGTGCAGCACGGGGCCGAAGACTTCGCCTTTGACCTCCTCCACGGCGCCCAACTCGAACGCGACCGGAGTCACGAAGTGTGCACCGGCTCTCGGCGAAGTCGGCCCTGGCGCTTCACCGATCAGGCGGGCCTGCGCTTGCAGCCGCTGCACGGCGGCACCCAGCGCCGCCTCGGCGTCGGCGTCGATGACCGGACCGACGTCGGTCGAGAAGCGCTCCGGGTCGCCGACCTTCAGCTCGGCCAGGGCACCGCGCACCATCTCGAGCACCGGCTCGGCGACGCTCTCGTGCACGCAGAGGAGTCGCAGCGCCGAGCAGCGCTGGCCGGCCGAGCGGAACGCGCTCTGCACCACGGCGTCGACGACCTGCTCCGGCAAGGCGCTCGGGTCGACGACCATGGCGTTGACGCCGCCCGTCTCGGCGATGAGCGGGACGATCGCGCCGCTGCGCGCCGCGAGGGTGCGATTGATCGACTGCGCGACAGGCAGCGAGCCGGTGAAGCAGACGCCTGCGATGCGCGCGTCGGCCACCAGCGCCGTGCCGACCGTCTCGCCGGCGCCGTGCACGAGGATCAGCGCGTCCGGCGGCACGCCGGCCTCGTGCAGCAGGGCGACGAAGCGGGCGGCCACCGCCGGCGTCTGCTCGGCCGCCTTGGCGACCACCGCGTTGCCGGTCACGAGAGCGGCGACCACCTGGCCGCCGAAGATCGCGAGCGGGAAGTTCCACGGGCTGATGCAGGCGAAGACGCCGCGGCCGTGCATGCGCAGCTCGTTGCTCTCGCCGGTCGGCCCGGGCAGGGCGACCGGCCGCAGCAGCCGCTCCGCTTCATCGGCGTAGTAGCGGCAGAAGTCGACGGCCTCGCGGACCTCGGCGACGGCATCGGCCATCGTCTTGCCGGCCTCGACGACGAGCAGCCCGCAGAACGCGGGGAGCCGGTTCTCGAGCGCCGTCGCGGCGGCGCGGAGAAGCTCGGCCCGCTCGGCGACGGGTCGCGCATTCCAGCGCGAGAAGGCGCCCTGCGCGCGGCCGACCGCGGCGCGAACTTCGGCCTCGGTCGACTCGGGGACGGCGTCGACGCGGGTGGCGGCGACGGCGCGCTCGATCGGCTCGCGCTGGGCGAGGTCGGCGAGGTCGACGCCCAGCGAGTTGCGGCGGCCCGCGCCGGCGCCGGTCGTGCGGTAGAGATCGACCGGCAGCGGCAACGGCGACGCGGACGGCACCGCCGCCAGGGGCGACGCGAGCAGGGCCTCGACGTCGATCGCCGGATCGGAGAGCTGGTGCACGAAGGACGAGTTGGCGCCGTTCTCGAGCAGGCGACGCACGAGGTAGGCGAGCAGGTCGCGGTGCTCGCCGACGGGCGCATAGACGCGCAGCGGCACGTCGCCGACCTCGCGGTAGATCGCCTCGCCCATGCCGTGCAGCCGCTGCATCTCGAAGGCCGCGCCGCGCGCGCCGGCCATCTGCAGGATCGCGGCGATGGTGCCGGCGTTGTGGGTGGCGAACTGCGGATGGATGACGTCGGCATGGCCGACCATCGCCGCGGCGCAGGCGAGGTAGGAGATGTCGGTGTGGGCCTTCTCCGCGAAGACCGGGTAGCCGGCGAGGCCGAGCTCCTGCGCGCGCTTGATCTCGCCGTCCCAGTACGCGCCCTTGACGAGGCGGACCATGAAGCGGAGCTTGTGTTCGCGGCCGATGCGGGCGATCTCGTCGACCACCGCCAGCGCCCGCGTCTGGTAGGCCTGCACGGCCAGCCCGAAGCCGCGCCACGCCGGATGTCGCTCGGCGACGCCCTGCGCCAGGACCTCGAAGACATCGAGCGACAGCTCGAGACGATCGCTCTCCTCGGCGTCGATGGTCAGGTTCAGGTCGGCCGCCGCCGCCAAGTCGACGAGCTGCTCGACCCGCGGCACGAGCTCGGCGAAAACGCGCTCGCGCTGCGCCTCCTCGTAGCGCGAGAAGAGCGCCGACAGCTTGATCGAGATGCCGTCGCCGCGCTCCGGTCCGCGTCCGCCGCTTTGCGCGGCGATGGCGCGGATCGCGTCCACGTAGGCAGCGAGGTAGCGCCGGGCGTCGCTTTCGGTGCGCGCGCCCTCGCCAAGCATGTCGTAGCTGAAGACGAGGGCCGGGTGACCGCGGCGCGCCGCCGCGGCTTCGTGCAGCGCTTCGCCGATCGATCGGCCGAGAACGAACTGGCGGCCGAGAAGCTGGATGGCGCGCACGGTCGCGGCGACGACGGTCTGCGCACCGAGGCGGCGGAACAGCCCGGTGTCGGCTTCGGCGTCGGGCAGGAAGCGCTTGGACAGCGCGATGGCACTGGCCGACAGGCCGGCCATCAACCGGTGCGGCGACGCGGCGCGCGTGCCCGCGTCGCCGGCGGCGCCAGCGGCACCGAAATCGGCCCGGCCGAGCTGGTCGGCGGTCAGCGCGATCGCAGTCTCGGTGTCGGGCACCCGCAGCAGGGCTTCGGCGAGTCGCATGAGGGCCAGGCCTTCGCGGCTCGAGATCGGGTACTCCTGCAGCAGCGACTCGAGGGCCCAGAAGGGTGCCGGCCTGTCGCGCACGGCGCTTACCCAGGGCGCGGCCAGGGCGACGACGCGGTCCCAGGCGATGGCGGCCGCTGCTCTGTCGGCGAGCGCTGCGACCACCTCCGCTTCGGGGCGATGCGGGGCCGGCAGGCGGGGCCGGGGCGGCGGGCAAGGGTCCATGCGGTGCGGGGTGGCCGTGGTCGATTGTTCGCGAAAGCGCCCGATCGGCTGCGGCCTATCCCCGCTCGCCGAAGATGGCCGTGCCGATGCGGACCAGCGTCGCGCCTTCGGCCACCGCCGCCTCCAGGTCGGCGCTCATCCCCGCCGACATCGTGTCGAGCGGCAGGCCCTCGCTGCGCAGCCGCTCGATCAGCGCATGCAGCGCGCGATGCGGCCGGCGCTGCGACTCGAAGTCGGCGGCCGGCTCGGGAATGGCCATCAGGCCGCGCAGCCGCAGCCGCGGCAAGGCCGCCACCGCATGGGCGAGAGCGGCAACGTCGGCCGGCGCGACGCCGCTCTTGCTTGCTTCGCCGCTGACGTTGACCTGCAGGCACACCGAGAGCGGCGGCAGGCGGGGCGGGCGCTGCGCGCTCAGCCGCTCGGCGATCTTCAGGCGGTCGATCGAGTGGACCCAGTCGAAGCTTTCGGCGACGACGCGCGTCTTGTTGCTCTGCAGCGGCCCGATGAGGTGCCACTCCAGCGTCTCGCGCAGGTCGGCAAGCGCGGCGATCTTGTCGAGCCCCTCCTGAACGTAGTTCTCGCCGAAGCGGAACTGCCCCGCCGTGCAGGCTTCACGGACGTCGGCCGCGGGAAAGGTCTTGCTCACGGCGAGCAGCGTGACGCTTTGCACGGGGCGTAGCGCCGATGCACAAGCGCTTGCAATGCGCGCGTTCACTTGGGCAAGCTTGTCTGCGATCATCGCTTCGTCTCGCGGCTGCGATTCGCCAGTGCGCGCCCGCCGCGACCGCCGTCGGCCACTTCCTGAAGACCCATGGACATCACCCAACTGCTGGCGTTTTCGGTCAAGAACAAGGCCTCGGACCTGCACCTCTCGGCCGGCCTGCCGCCGATGATCCGCGTGCACGGCGACGTCCGCCGCATCAATGTCGATCCCCTCGAGCACAAGCAGGTGCACGAGATGGTGTACGACATCATGAACGACTCGCAGCGCAAGAACTACGAGGAGACGCTGGAGTGCGACTTCTCGTTCGAGATCCAGGGGCTGGCGCGCTTTCGCGTCAACGCCTTCAACCAGAACCGCGGCGCCGGCGCCGTGTTCCGGACCATTCCCTCGAAGATCCTGACCCTCGAGCAGCTGAACTGCCCACCGGTGTTCGCCGAGCTGTCGACCAAGCCGCGCGGCATGGTGCTGTGCACCGGCCCGACGGGCTCGGGCAAGTCGACGACCCTGGCGGCCATGGTCAACCACCTCAACGAGAACGAGTTCGGCCACATCCTCACGGTCGAGGACCCGATCGAGTTCGTGCACGACTCGAAGAAGTGCCTGATCAACCAGCGCGAGGTCGGCCCGCACACGCTGTCGTTCGCCAACGCGCTGCGCTCGGCCTTGCGCGAGGACCCGGACTGCATCCTCGTCGGCGAGATGCGCGACCTCGAGACGATCCGCCTCGCGCTCACCGCCGCGGAGACCGGCCACCTCGTCTTCGGCACGCTGCACACCTCGAGCGCCGCCAAGACCGTCGACCGCATCGTCGACGTCTTCCCCGCGGCCGAGAAGGAGATGGTCCGGGCGATGCTGTCGGAGTCGCTGATCGGCGTCATCTCGCAGACGCTGTGCAAGACCAAGGACGGCTCGGGCCGGGTCGCGGCGCACGAGATCATGCTGGGCACGGCGGCGATCCGGAACCTGATCCGCGAGAACAAGGTGGCGCAGATGTATTCCGCCATCCAGACCGGCAACAACATCGGCATGCAGACGCTCGACCAGAACCTGGCCGATCTCGTCCGCCGCAACATCGTTTCCCCGGCGGAAGCGCGTGGCAAGGCGAAGTTCCCCGAGAACTTCCCGGGCTGACACCAGGGGCACACATGGAACGCGACCAGGCATCCAAGTTCGTCAACGACCTGCTGCGGCTGATGGTGTCGCGCAACGGCTCCGACCTCTTCCTCACCGCCGATTTCCCCCCGGCCATCAAGGTGGACGGCAAGGTCACCAAGGTCTCGCCGCAGCCGCTGACGAGCCAGCACACGCTGGCGCTGACGCGCTCGATCATGAACGACAAGCAGGCGGCCGAGTTCGAGCGCACCAAGGAGTGCAACTTCGCCGTCGCGCCGCAGGGCATCGGCCGCTTCCGCGTCAACGCCTTCGTCCAGCAGGGCCACGTCGGCCTCGTGATGCGCACGATCCCGCAGGTGCTGCCGACGGTCGACAGCATGAACCTGCCGCACATCCTCAAGGACGTGGCGATGACCAAGCGCGGACTGGTCATCTTCGTCGGCGCGACCGGCTCGGGCAAGAGCACCTCGCTGGCGGCGATCGTCGACTGGCGCAACGAGAACTCGTACGGCCACATCATCACGATCGAGGACCCGGTCGAGTTCGTCCACCCGCACAAGAACTGCATCATCACGCAGCGCGAGGTCGGCATCGACACCGACGACTGGGGCATCGCCCTGAAGAACACGCTGCGCCAGGCGCCCGACGTGATCCTGATGGGCGAGATCCGCGACCGCGAGACGATGGAGCACGCGGTCGCCTTCGCCGAGACCGGCCACCTCTGCCTGGCCACGCTTCACGCCAACAGCGCCAACCAGGCGCTCGACCGGATCATCAACTTCTTCCCCGAGGAGCGCCGCGCCCAGCTGCTGATGGACCTGTCGCTGAACCTGCGCAGCCTGGTGTCGCAGCGCCTGCTGCCGCGCCAGGAGGGCAAGGGCCGGGTCGCCGCCGTCGAGATCATGCTCAACACGCCGCTGATCTCCGACCTCATCTTCAAGGGCGAGGTGGCGGAGATCAAGGAGATCATGAAGCGCTCGCGCGAGCTCGGCATGCAGACCTTCGATCAGAGCCTGTTCGACCTGTACGAGAGCCAGACCGTCACCTTCGAGGACGCCCTGCGCAACGCCGACTCGGTGAACGACCTCCGCCTGCAGATCAAGCTGCACAGCCAGCGCGCGCGCAACAGCGACCTCACGGCGGGCACCGAGCACATGCACATCGTGTAGGCGCCGCCCCGACCCCGGGGAGCGCCAGCGCCGAAGACGGCCCCTCCCGGGGCCGTTATGCTTTGCGCCATGAGCACCAAGACCTACGAGCCCGTTCCTCCGCGCCGTGTCGCCTTCCTGGGGCTGGGCGTGATGGGGTATCCCATGGCCGGCCACCTGGCCGGAGCGGGGCACCGCGTCACGGTCTACAACCGGACGGCCGCCAAATCGGCCGAGTGGGCCGCCAAGCACGGCGGCACCAGCGCGCCCACGCCCGCCGAGGCGGCGCGCGGCGCCGAGATCGTGTTCGCCTGCGTCGGCAACGACGACGACCTGCGCTCGGTGACGCTCGGCGAGAGCGGCGCGTTCGCCGGGATGGGCCGCGGCACGCTCTTCGTCGATCACACGACCGCGTCGGCCGCCGTCGCCCGCGAGCTCGCCGCCGCCGGCGCCGAGCGCGGGATCCGCTTCATCGACGCACCGGTTTCCGGGGGCAACCTCGGCGCCATCAACGGCGCCCTCACCGTCATGTGCGGCGGCGAGGAATCCGCCTTCGCCGAGGCGAAGCCGGTGGCGATGGCGTTCGCCAAGGCGATGACGCTGCTCGGCCCGAGCGGCTCGGGCCAGCTCGCCAAGATGGTCAACCAGATCGCGATCGCCGGGCTCGTCCAGGGCCTCTCGGAGGCGATCGCGTTCGGCGAGCGGTCCGGCCTCGACATGAAGGCGGTGCTGGAGGTGATCGGCAAGGGCGCTGCCCAGAGCTGGCAGATGGACAACCGCGGCCCGACCATGATCGAGAACAGGTTCGACTTCGGCTTCGCCGTCGACTGGATGCGCAAGGACCTCGGCATGGCCCTCGACGAAGCGCGCCGCAACGGCGCCCGCCTGCCGGTGACCGCCCTGGTCGACCAGTTCTACGCCGACCTGCAGGCGCAAGGCGCCGGTCGCGCCGACACCTCGAGCCTGATCAAGCGGCTGCGGCTAGGCTGACTGCGCGCGCGCGGCGCGCCAGCGCTGCGCGTCGATGCTTGTTGAGGGCGCGCTCAGCGAGCAGCGCTGGCGGGAGCGGAAGCGGCGACCGCCGCGCGCGGGGCCCGACCGGCCAGCTCGCGCTCGCTGAGGATCTCGAACACCCGCACGACCTTCGCCACGCCGCTGACGCCGCGCGCCACCTCGGCCGCCCGCTCGGCCTCGCGTTCTGTCACGCGACCCATCAGGTACACCACGCCGCGATGGACGACGACCTTGATCGAATTCGCGAACAGGTCCTTGGCGTCGACGATGCTCGCCTTGACCTTGGCGGCGACGAGCACGTCCTTGCTCCGCTCGCTGAAGGTGTTCATCGGCCCGATGGTCACCTCGTTGACGACCGACTGGACGTTGTCGATGCGGGCGACGACCTGCTCGGCCAGAGCCTTGTCGGCTTCCGTCGGCACTTCGCCGGTGAGCAGGACCATGCGGTTGTAGCTGGTCGCCGTGACGGTGCCGCGGTCGCCGACGACCTCGCCGGTCCGGCCCTTGGCCTTGACCTCGATGATCTCGTCATCGACCAGGGAGCCCGAGGTTCGCCGGTCGGTCGCCACCAGGGCGCCGCCGACGACGGCGCCGCCGATCAGCAGGGGCGCGCAGCCGGCGAGAAGGGTCGTCGCCGCCAGCGCGGCGGCGGCCAGCATCGGGGCCCGGCATCGTGAACGCACGCTCATGTGTTCTCCTGCTCGCCGAGCAGCTGCAGGTCGACCGCATCGCACAGGCAGTGCAGGACCAGCAGGTGCACTTCCTGGATGCGGGCGGTCCGCTCGTGCGGCACGCAGATGTGGACGTCGGTCTCGGTGAGCAGCTCGCGCATCCTGCCGCCGGTGTTGCCTGTCATCGCCACGACAGTCATGTCCTTGGCCTTGGCGGCGCTCACCGCGGCGAGGACGTTGGGCGAGTTGCCGCTCGTCGAGATGGCGAGCAGCACATCGCCCGGTGCCCCGAGGGCCTGGACCTGCTTCGCGAAGATGACGTCGTAGCCGTAGTCGTTGCCGACCGCCGTGAGGATGGACGAGTCGACCGTGAGCGCGAGGGCGGCGAGCCCCGGCCGCTCGCGCTCGAAGCGGCCGACGAACTCCGCCGCGAAGTGCTGGGCGTCGGCGGCCGAGCCGCCGTTGCCGCACGCGAGGACCTTGCCGCCTCCCGTGATGCAGCCGACCAGGGCGCTGACGGCGTCGGCGATCGGCTTGCTCAGCACTTCCGCGGCTGCGTACTTGAGGTCGGCGCTGTCGAAGAACTGCTGCTGTATGCGTTGCTCGAGCATGGCCATGGATGATATGACAGGGCTTTCGCGGCAAAGGTTCAGGACCGGCGAAACGGTGCTGCGTCAGCCGGCGTCGAACGCCGCCCGCAGCCACTCGATCCGCTCGCCATCGACGGCGACGACATCGAACCGGCACGGCGGCTGCGTCGAGAGATGGTGCAGGAAGTGCCGCGCTGCGAGGATGAGGCTCCGCCGCTTGCCCGCCTGGACGGTGGCCGCCGCGCCGCCGAAGCGGCCATCGGTCCGCGCCCTCACCTCGATGAAGACCAGCGTGCCGTCACGGTCGCGCATGACGAGGTCGACCTCGCCGCCGCGCTGCCTCGGGCCGCGCGCCACCCGATAATTGCGGCGCACCAGCACCAGTCCCTGACCGGCGAGGTGGGCCAGGGCGCGTGCCTCGGCGGCATCGCCGAGCGCCTTCGTCGAAGGACGTTTGGTCGTCACTGCAAGCCGTGCACGGGAGGTCGCCGCAAGTGGTGGATGGATCGAAGCTCGTGCAGGCAGCGCAGATCGTCGCCGGCGCCCAGCAGTATCCCGCGGCGACGTTGTACGTCGTGGCCACGCCCATCGGGAACCTGGCCGACCTGAGCTTGCGCGCCGTGCATGTGCTGGCGCTCGTCGACGCCGTCGCCTGCGAGGACACGCGGCACAGCGCCGCCCTGCTGCGCCATCTGGGGCTGGAGAAGGCGCTGCTCGCCGTGCACGAGCACAACGAGCGCAGCGCGAGCGATGCGGTCGTCGCGCGACTCGGCCGCGGCGAGCGGGTCGCGTATGTCAGCGATGCGGGCACGCCGGCGGTAAGCGATCCCGGTGCCGCGCTGGTCGCCGCGGTGGCCTCCGCCGGTCACCGGGTCGTGCCGATCCCCGGGCCGAGCAGCGCGCTGGCTGCGCTGGCCGTGGCGGGGGACCCGCACGCCGACGGCTTCGTGTTCGTCGGTTTCCTGCCGGCCCGAGGCGCCGAGCGCTCGCGACGCCTGGATGCAGTCGCCCGCGCGGCCTCGGCCCAGGTGCTGTTCGAAGCGCCGCACCGCATCGAGAGCCTGGCGAGCGCTCTCCGGGAAGCGTGCCCCGGACGCACGGCCACGATCTGCCGCGAGCTCACGAAGCAGTTCGAGACCATCGCGACGATGCCCTGCCGCGATGTGCTGGCGTGGCTCGCCGCCGACCCGAACCGCGCCCGTGGCGAGTTCGTGCTCGTCCTCCACGCGGTGCCGGCGGCAACGCAGGTGTCCGCCGCCGACGAGCACGATCCCGTCCTCGCTCCGCTCCTCGCCGCTCTTCCGCTCAAGCAGGCGGTTGCGCTCGCGGCGGAGATCGGCGGTGCGCCACGCAACGTGCTCTACGCCCGCGCGCTCGAGCTCAAGGGTCGTTCGGGAGGCGACGAGCCCGGCTGAAGTCGACTTCTACAATTGCCGATGCTTCGAGGACCGCCCGCATGATCTCCCGCGAACCCACCATCGAGCGCCTGGCGATTGCGCGCTCGCTCCTGCTCGAGCCGTTCGGCCTCGACGAGAGCAAGCTGTCGGCGGCGCTGGCCACGATCGCCACGCACCGCGTCGACGACGCCGATCTCTACTTCCAGTACACGCGCAGCGAAGGGTGGAGCCTCGAGGAAGGCATCGTCAAGAGCGGCAGCTTCGGCATCGACCAGGGCGTCGGCGTGCGTGCCGTCGCTGGCGAGAAGACCGCCTTCGCCTACTCCGACGACATCTCGGAAGCGGCCTTGCTCGACGCGGCACGAACCGTGCGCACCATCGCCGCCGCCGGCCAGAGCCGGCGCGTGAAGGTGTTCGGGGCCCGCTCGATCGCCGGCAGCCGGCTGCTCTATGCGCCGATGGATCCGATCTCGACGCTCGACAGCACGCAGAAGGTCGGCCTGCTCGAGAAGGTCGAGAAGCTCGCCCGCACCAAGGACCCGCGCATCGTCCAGGTGATGGCCGGCCTCGCCAGCGAGTACGACGTGATCCTCGTCGCACGCGCCGACGGCACCTTCGCCGCGGACGTGCGCCCGCTGGTGCGGCTGTCGCTCACGGTGATCGCCGAGCAGACGAAGGACGGCGCCGTGCGCCGCGAGTCGGGCACCGGCGGCGGCGGCGGCCGCTTCGGCCTCGGCTACTTCCAGGACGACGTCATCGCCGGCTACGTCGACAGCGCGGTCAAGGCGGCGCTCACGAATCTCGAGTCGCGCCCCGCCCGCGCCGGCGAGATGAGCATCGTACTCGGCCCCGGCTGGCCCGGCGTGCTGCTGCACGAGGCGATCGGGCACGGGCTCGAGGGCGACTTCAACCGCAAGGGCGCCAGCGCGTTCACCGGGCGCATCGGCCAGCGCGTCGCCGCGCCCGGGGTCACCGTCCTCGACGACGGCACCCTGCCCGACCGCCGCGGCTCGCTCAACGTCGACGACGAAGGCAACGCCACGCAGAGGAACGTGCTGATCGAGGACGGCATCCTCAAGGGCTACATCCAGGATTCCATGAACGCGCGGCTGATGAAGGTCAAGCCGACCGGCAACGGCCGGCGCGAGAGCTACGCCGCAGTGCCCATGCCGCGCATGACCAACACCTACATGCTCGGCGGCGACAAGACGAAGGAAGAGATCGTCGCCGGCCTCAAGCGCGGCCTCTACGCCACCAATTTCGGCGGCGGCCAGGTCGACATCACCAGCGGCAAGTTCGTCTTCTCGGCGAGCGAGGCGTTCTGGGTCGAGAACGGGAAGATCCAGTACCCGGTGAAGGGCGCGACGCTGATCGGCAACGGCCCCGACGCGCTGACCCGTGTCTCGGCCATCGGCAACGACATGCGCCTGGACACCGGCGTCGGCGTCTGCGGCAAGGAGGGGCAGAGCGTGCCGGTCGGCGTCGGCCAGCCGACGCTTCGGATCGACCGGATCACGGTCGGCGGCACGGCCTAGGCTTCGAAGGCGCGGGCGGGGGGCGTCGATCGCCCGGTCGGACGTTCAGGTCTTCGGCGCGGGCGAAGTCACCGCTCCCTCGACGTGGCGCGACATCGCCGCCGCGAGCTCGCTTTCGCCGACGAACACCCGGCCGGTGCCCTCGGCCTCGAGCAGGGCCGCTTCCTCGCTGTTGTGGCTGCGCACGGCCACCTCGATGGACGGGTTCAGGGTCCGCGCCGTCTGCACCATCTGCCGGACCTCGATCGTCTCGGGCGTGGCGATGACGAGCATGCGGGCGTTGGCGATGTGCGCCTGGATGAGCGTCTCGCTGTCGGTGGCGTTGCCGTAGACGGCGGCGACGCCGTCCTGGCGCAGGCGCTCGACCGCCTCCCGGTTCTCGTCGGCGACGACGAACGGGATGCCGGCCGCGGCGAGCGTCTCGGCGATCCGCTTGCCGACCCTGCCGTAGCCGACGATCACCACGTGTCTCGCCAGGTAGCGCTCGTGCGTCGTCGGCGGCAGCTCGGAGAGCGGGTCGGCCTGGTGCTGGAGTCGCCCGAGCCAGCGCGGCCGTCCGGTCGCGACGCTGTCGGCAAGCCGGCTCGCGACATCGAAGAGCAGCGGGTTGAGGGCGATCGAGATCAGCGCCCCGGCGACGATCAGGCTGCGGGCTTCGGGGGAAAGCAGCCCGAGCGACATGCCGAGCCCGGCCAGGATGAAGGAGAACTCGCCGATCTGGGCCAGGCTGGCCGAGACCACCAGAGCCGTGCGCAAGGGGTAGCCGAGCGCCAGCACCAGCGCCATGGCGGCGATCGACTTGCCGACCATGATGATGGCCACGACCCCGAGCAGGTGCAGCGGCCGCTCGACCAGCACGGCCGGATCGACCAGCATCCCCACCGACACGAAGAAGAGCACGGCGAACGCATCGCGCAGCGGCAGCGTCTCCTCGGCGGCGCGATGGCTGAACTCCGACTCGCGCAGGACCATTCCGGCGAAGAATGCACCGAGCGCGAACGAGACGCCGAACAGCAGCGACGAGCCGTAGGCGATGGTCACCGCGGCGACGATGACGGCGAGCGTGAACAGCTCGCGCGAGCCGGTCTTCGTCACCTGCCAGAGCACCCACGGGAAGGCGCGCCGGCCGACCACGAGCATCAGGACGATGAAGGTGACCACCTGGGCCAGCGTCTTGCCGAGGGTGCCGGCCAGGCTGTCGTCGGCGGCGCCCGCCGGCGGCGTCCCGCCGAGGACGCCGGCCAGCGGCGGCAGGACGACGAGCACCAGCACCATGGCCAGGTCCTCGACGACCAGCCAGCCGACTGCGATCCGGCCGGGGCCCGACTCGAGCGCATTGCGGGCCTCGAGCGCCTTCAGCAACACCACCGTGCTGGCCACTGACAAGGCGAGCCCGAAGACCAGCGCGTCGCCGGTCGGCCAGCCCCACCAGCGGGCCGCGCCGTAGCCGAGCGCCGTCGCAGCGGCCATCTGCACGACGGCACCAGGCAAGGCAATCTTGCGCACGGCCAGCAGGTCGGCCAGCGAGAAGTGCAGCCCGACGCCGAACATCAGCAGCATCACGCCGATCTCGGCCAGCTGCGCGGCGATGTCCGCGTCGGCGACGAACCCCGGCGTCGCCGGGCCGATGAGGATACCGGCCAGCAGGTAGCCGATCAGCGCCGGCATCTTCAGCCGCTCGGCGAGGAAACCCAGCACGAGCGCGAGGCCGAAACCGGCAGCGAGGGTGCTGATCAGGCTGACGGCGTGCGGCATCGGGTCGGATTCGGCGGTCAGGAGCCTGTGGAGCCTTCCGAGTTTCCATGATGGCTGGCGATCCGGGCCTTTCGTCGGGGTTTCGGCCCGATGCCGCTGGCCCCCCCCCGGAGCCCGCGATCCCCGTGCTACATTGCCGCCATGCATTTGCGCCACGGCTTCTTCTTCTATTTTGCGATCTCTCACCGCTCGGCGGCCGGAGAGGCTTGCGCATAGGAAAGAAGACCAGCGCACCGAATCTCTGAAAACCGCCGGGCACTCCCCGGCGGTTTTCTTTTTGGGTCTGAAGAAGAGGAGAACCGCCATGCCGACGAAGAACGCTCCCCCTGCCGAGACGGCGTATGCGCGCGGCGAACGCACCAGCCGCACCGACGACCAGCGGATCAAGGACGTGACGCCGCTGCCTCCGCCGGAGCACCTGATCCGCTTCTTCCCCATCGCTGGCACGCCGGTCGAGCAGCAGGTCGGGGCCACCCGCGACGCGATCCGCCGGATCATGAAGCGGCAGGACGACCGCCTCCTCGTGATCATGGGTCCGTGCTCGATCCACGACCCGCTCGCCGCCGTCGAGTACGCCAAGCGCCTGAAGGTGGAGCGCGACCGGCACGCCGGCACGCTCGAGATCGTCATGCGCGTGTATTTCGAGAAGCCGCGCACGACGGTGGGCTGGAAAGGCCTCATCAACGATCCCTACCTCGACGAGAGCTATCGCATCGACGAAGGGCTGCGCATCGGCCGCCAGCTCCTGCTCGAGATCAATCGTCTCGGCATGCCGGCCGGCAGCGAGTTCCTCGACGTCATCTCGCCGCAGTATCTGGGTGACCTGATCGCCTGGGGGGCGATCGGGGCGCGGACCACCGAAAGCCAGGTCCACCGCGAGCTCGCCTCCGGCTTGTCGGCGCCGATCGGCTTCAAGAACGGCACCGACGGCAACATCCGCATCGCCATCGACGCCATCCAGGCGGCGGCCCGTGCGCATCACTTCCTCTCCGTGCACAAGAACGGCCAGGTGGCCATCGTCGAGACGCGGGGCAACACCGACTGCCACGTCATCCTGCGCGGCGGCCGGACGCCGAACTACGACGCGGCGTCGATCGCCACCGCCTGCGCCGAGATCGAGGCGGCGAAGCTTGACTGCACGCTGATGATCGACTGCAGCCACGCCAACAGCGGCAAGCAGCATGGCCGGCAGGTCGATGTGGCCAAGGACATCGGAGCCCAGCTGGCGCAGGGCAATCGCTGTATCTTCGGGGTCATGGTCGAGAGCCACCTCGAAGCCGGGTCGCAGAAGTTCCTGGCCGGCCGCGACGACCCGTCGCGCCTGGTGTACGGGCAGAGCATCACCGACGCGTGCATCGGCTGGGACCAGTCGCGTGAGGTGCTGCAGGGCTTGAGCGACGCCGTGCTGCAGCGTCGCGCCCACGCGGCGCGAAGCGCCGCCGTGCCGGTCGCCGTGCCATGAGACCCGGCCGACGCCGCCTTCTCGGCGCCGCCGGCGCCGCTGCGGCATGGGTGGCCGTTCCGGCCTGGGCGGCGACGCGCACGGTGCTGCCGCGCATGACCGACGGTCCGTTCTACCCGTCGCCGGCGTACCGGGCCCGGGCGCTGGACTGGGACGCCGACCTGACGACCGTTCGCGGCAACGCGCCCGACGGCCAGCCGCGCCCGCGCGCCACGGGGCAGCTGCTCGACCTGTTCGGGACGGTGATCGATCCGGACGGCAAGCCCATCGACCGCGCCGAGGTGGAGATCTGGCAGTGCGACGCCTTCGGCAGCTACCGGCACCCGCGGGGTGCCGGCACGCGCGTCGACGAGGGCTTCCAGGGCTTCGGCAGCAGCCTCAGCGATGCCCAGGGGGTCTACCGCTTCCGCACCATCCGGCCGGTACCGTATCCCGGGCGGACGCCGCACATCCATGTCAAGGTGCGCCATGCCGCCTTCGGCGAGCTGAGCTCGCAGCTGTTCGTCGCCGGCGATGCGGGCAACGCCCGCGACTTCCTCTACACCAGCCTGACGCCCGAGCAGCGCGCCAGCGTCGAGCTGCGACTGCAGCGGGCACCCGCCGGCGCGGCGGTGAACTGGCTGGCCGAGAGCGCCCTCGTCGTCGGCCGCTGAGTCAGCCGGCGTCGCGCGCCATGCGCTCGCTCTGCCAGTAGACGTCGTCGCCGCCGAGCCCGTCGAGGTTGGCGCGGTTGAGGACGCGGGCGAGGACGAACAGCAGGTCGCTCAGGCGGTTCAGGTACTGGCGCGCCTCGGCGCGCACGGCTTCGCCGTCGGCGAGGGCGACCACGGAACGCTCGGCGCGCCGCGCGACGGTGCGGCCGACGTGGGCGAGCGCGGCGCTGCGCGTTCCCGCCGGCAGGATGAACTCCTTGAGGCGCGGCAGGCCGGCGTTGTAGTGCGCCAGCGCCTCGTCGAGCCTGGCGACCGCGGCCGCTTTCAGCAGCTCGAAGCCCGGGATCGACAGCTCGCCCCCGAGGTTGAACAGCTCGTGCTGGACGACGACGAGGAGCTCGCGCACGTCCTCCGGCAGGGGCTCGGCGAGGAGCACGCCGAGAGTCGAGTTCAGCTCGTCGACGTCGCCGAGCGCGGCGATCCGCCGGTGGCTCTTCGCCACCCGCGTGCCGTCGCCGAGCCCGGTCGTGCCGTCGTCGCCGGTGCGGGTCGCGATCTGCGTCAGTCGGTTGGCCATGGTCGGGGCATCCTAGCAGCGCGCTGCCGAGCGGCGGCAGGGGTGAGCCTTGACTTCCTACAATGCCGCACGGCCGTCGGCCGACCCGGAGTCCGGCCATGAACGCACCCCTCCCCGCGTACCTCCTGCCCCGCATCGAGCCGCGCGCCGTCGCGCCCGAGATGCTGGCGGCGCTGAAGGAGCGCTTCGGCGAGCGCTGCTCGACGGTTATGGCGGTGCGCGAACAGCACGGCCGCGATGAATCGCCCATCGACGCACCGCCGCCGGAGGCCGTCGTCTTCTGCGAGAGCACGGAGGATGTCGCCGAGGTCGTGAAGCTCGCCGACCGGCACGCCGCGCCGGTCATCCCGTTCGGCGTCGGCTCGTCGCTGGAGGGGCACCTGCTCGCGGTGCAGGGCGGCGTCAGCATCGACCTGTCGCGCATGAGCCGGGTCATCGCGGTCAACGCCGAGGACCTGACGGTGACCGTCCAGGCCGGCGTGACGCGCAACCAGCTGAACGACGAGATCCGCCACACCGGCCTCTTCTTCCCGATCGACCCCGGCGCCGACGCCTCGATCGGCGGCATGAGCGCGACCCGCGCCAGCGGCACCAACGCCGTCCGCTACGGGACGATGCGCGAGAACGTGCTCGGCCTCACCGTCGTCACGGCGCAAGGCGAGGTGATCCGGACCGGCACCCGCGCCCGCAAGTCGTCCGCCGGCTACGACCTGACGCGCCTGATGGTCGGCAGCGAAGGCACGCTCGGGGTGATGACCGAGATCACGCTGCGCGTGTATCCGCTGCCCGAGGCGATGTCGGCCGCGACCTGCACCTTCCCGTCGATCGAGGCGGCGGTGCGGACAACGATCCAGATCATCCAGATGGGGATCCCGATCGCCCGCTGCGAGCTGCTCGACAGCCACGCCGTGCGCGCCGTCAACCGCCACGACAAGCTGACGCTCACCGAGGCACCGATGCTGCTGATGGAGTTCCACGGCAGCGAGGCCGGCGTCGCCGAGCAGGCGGCCATGGTGCAGGAGATCGCCAGCGAGCACGGCGGCGAGCATTTCCAGTGGGCGACGACCCCCGAGGAGCGCAAGAAGCTGTGGACCGCGCGCCACCGCGCCTACTTCGCCGGGCTGCAGATGAAGCCGGGCTGCCGAACCGTGACCACCGACACCTGCGTGCCGATCTCGCGCCTCGCCGAAGCGGTGGTCCAGGCGTCCGAGGAAGCCGAGGCGGCGGGCCTGATGCACTACATCGTCGGCCACGTCGGCGACGGCAACTTCCACATCGCCTACCTGGTCGATCCGAACATCCCGAGCGAGCGCGAGACGGCCGAGCGGCTGAACGAGGCCCTTGTCATGCGGGTCCTGAAGATGGACGGCACCTGTAGCGGCGAGCACGGCATCGGCCTGCACAAGATGAACTTCCTGGTCAGCGAAGCGGGCACCGGAGCCATCGACATGATGCGGTCGGTCAAGCGGGCGTTGGACCCGAAGAACATCATGAACCCGGGAAAGATCTTCGCGCTGTAAGCGCGCGTCCCCGACGGGGACGCCGCCTCCCTCTTGGAGGGAGGGGTTGGGGAGGGAGCAGCCCTGGAAAGGAAGCGAAGCCTCCTTTGACGCTGCGCGTCAAAGGAGCGACAGCTCGGACGACGTCACCGACCAGTGCGTGGTGACATCGCCGTGCTTGTCGACGCTTTCGAGGTTCACGCCGAAGCCCCACAGCCGGGCCACGTGCTTCAGCACCTCCTGCGCGCCGTCGTGCAGCGGCCGGTTGTTGTGCCGGGTGTGGCGCAGGGTCAGGGAGCGGTCGCCGCGCAGGTTCACGCTCCAGACCTGGATGTCGGGCTCGCGCGAGCCGAGGTCGTACTGGCGGGACAGCGCCTCGCGAACCTCGCGGTAGCCGGCGGTGTCGTGGATCGCCGAGACGCGCAGGTGCGTGTCGTGCTCGTCGTCGACGATGGCGAAGAGGCGCAGGTCGCGGATCACCTTCGGCGACAGGTACTGGCCGATGAAGCTCTCGTCCTTGAAATTGCGCATCGCGTGGTGCAGCGTGGGCAGCCAGGGCGTCCCGGCGATTGCCGGGAACCACTCGCGGTCCTCGTCTGTCGGCGACTCGCAGATGCGACGCAGGTCGGTGTACATCGCGAAGCCGAGCGCGTACGGGTTGATGCCCGAGTAGCCGCGGTGGCCGACGGGCGGCTGGAAGATGACGTTGGTGTGCGACTTCAGCCACTCGATCATCACGCCGTCGGTGAGGTGGCCCTCGTCGTACAGGGTGTTCAGCAGCTGGTGATGCCAGAACGTGGCCCAGCCTTCGTTCATGACCTGCGTCTGCCGCTGCGGGTAGAAGTACTGGGCGATCTTGCGGACGATGCGGACCACCTCGCGCTGCCACGGCTCGAGCAGCGGCGCGTTCTTCTCGATGAAATAGAGGAGGTTCTCCTGCGGCTCGGTGGGGAAGCGCTTCTGCTCGCCGGCTTCCTCGGCCTTGTCGGGACGCTTCGGCAGCGTCCGCCAGATGTCGTTGACCTGCGCCTGCGCGTACTCGAGCCGCTCGGTGCGCCGCTGCAGTTCCTCCGTGAACGAGATCTTGCTCGGCCGGTGGTAGCGGTCGACGCCGTAGTTCTGCAGGGCGTGGCAGCTGTCGAGGATGTCCTCGACCGCCTGCATGCCGTGCTTCTCCTCGCATTCGGCGATGTAGCTGCGCGCGTAGACGAGGTAGTCGATGATCGAGGAGGCGTCGGTCCACAGCCGGAACAGGTAGTTGCCCTTGAAGAAGCTGTTGTGGCCGTAGGCGGCGTGGGCGATCACGAGCGCCTGCATCGCCGTCGTGTTCTCCTCCATCAGGTAGCTGATGCAGGGGTCCGAATTGATGACGATCTCGTAGGCCAGGCCCATCTGCCCGCGCCGGTAGCTGCGCT
Source organism: Caldimonas sp. (assembly GCA_036263655.1). Lineage (GTDB taxonomy): Bacteria > Pseudomonadota > Gammaproteobacteria > Burkholderiales > Burkholderiaceae_C > Schlegelella_A. The sequence continues at coordinate 79,449 of DATAGP010000019.1, forward strand.
CGTTGGCGATGAACTCCTTGCCGTAGCTCCAGTGCCGGTAATTGACAGGCATGCCGACGGACGCATACGCGTCCATCATCTGCTCGGCGGTGATGACCTCGAGCTGGTTCGGGTAGGTGTCGAGCGCGAATCGCGCCGCCGCGGCCCGGATCTTCTCGTGGTACTGCTCGATGAGATCGAAGCTCCAGTCACTGGGGTCCGGCAAGGGCTGTTCGGCGCGCGGGCCGGCCGCGAGGGGCGCCGCCGGCAGCGAGCGCTCGGGCCTGAGCTTGCGGCGCGACGGCGAAGCCGGCGGCAAGGCCCCGGTGTCGCGGATCGGCGGCAGGTTCATGCGGGGGCTCCCTGGGTCTTGAACAGGTCGCGGAAGACCGGGTAGATCTGCGAGGCCTGCGTCACCTTGCGCATCGCGAAGTGGCGCTGCGTCTCCTGCAGACGGGCGTACTCCTCCCAGAGGTTCTGTTCCTCGTCGGCGACCTGCACGTAGGCGAAGTAGCGACACTTCGGCAGCAGGCTGTCGGTCAGCAGCTCGCGGCAGCGGCCGGAGTCGTGATGCCAATTGTCGCCGTCGCTCGCCTGCGCGGCGTAGATGTTCCAGTCGCTCGGCGAGTAGCGGGCGTTGATGATCTCGTCCATCAGGACCAGCGCGCTCGACACCACCGTGCCGCCGGTTTCGCGGGCCCGGAAGAAGTTCTCCTCGTCGACCTCCTGGGCCTGCGTGTGGTGGCGGATGAAGACGATGTCGATCTTGTCGTAGTGGCGGGTCAGGAACAGGTAGAGCAGGATGAAGAAGCGCTTGGAGAGGTCCTTGCGGCCCTCGTCCATGGAGCCGGACACATCCATCAGGCAGAACATCACGGCCTTGGCCATCGGCACCGGCACGCGCACCCGGTTGCGGTAGCGCAGGTCGATCGGGTCGAGATAGGGGATGCGGCCGAGCCGCGCCCGCAAGGTCGCGATCTGCGCCAGGAGCTCGGAGCGGGCCAGGATCTCGGCCGCCTCGGTCGGCACCTCGGGCAGATCGGCCAAGCGTGCTTCCAGCTCCGCCAGCTCGCTGCGCGCCCCGGCGCCGATCGCGACGCGGCGCCCGATGGCGCCCCGCATCGAGCGGATGACGCTCAGGTTGCTCGGGGTGCCGGCGTTGGAGAAGCCGGCCCGCTGGCTCTTCATCTCCGGAACCTCGGTCAGCTGCGTGCGCGTCATGCGCGGCAGGGCGAGGTCGTCGAAGAAGATCTGCATGAACTCTTCCTTGGTCAGGTGAAAGACGAAGTCGTCTTCCCCTTCCCCGGAATCTCCCGCCTGCCCCGAGCCGCTGCCGCGCCCGGAGCCGCCTTGCGGCCGCTCGATCTGGTCGCCGCGGACGTACTCCTGGTTGCCCGGATGGACGATCTCGCGCGCACCGCCGGAGCCGTGGCTGAAGACCGGCTCGCGGATGTCGCGCTTGGGCAGGTGAATGTCCTCGCCGCGCTCGATGTCGCGGATGCCGCGCTTGTCGATGGCCTTCTTGACCGCCTCGCGCACCTGCGCCTGGTAGCGGCGCAGGAAGCGCTCGCGGTTGCCGATCGACTTGTTCTTGCCGGCGAGTCGGCGATCGATGATCTGCTGGAGCATGCGCGTCCCGTGCAGCTGGCTCAGCTGCTCTTTCTCACCCGCAGGTACCACTCGCAGAGCAGGCGGACCTGCTTGGCGGTGTAGCCCTTCTGGACCATGCGGTTGACGAAGTTCTCGTGCTTCTGGGCCTCGTCTGCGCTTGCCTTGGCGTTGAAGCTGATGACCGGCAGCAGCTCCTCGGTGTTCGAGAACATCTTCTTCTCGATCACCGTGCGCAGCTTCTCGTAGCTGGTCCACAGCGGGTTCTTGCCGTTGTTGTTGGCGCGCGCCCGCAGCACGAAGTTGACGATCTCGTTGCGGAAGTCCTTCGGGTTCGAGATGCCCGCGGGCTTTTCGATCTTCTCGAGCTCGGCGTTCAGCTGGGCCCGGTCGAACACCTCGCCGGTGTCGGTGTCGCGGTACTCCTGGTCCTGGATCCAGTAGTCGGCGTAGGTCACGTAGCGGTCGAAGATGTTCTGCCCGTACTCGCTGTAGCTCTCGAGGTAGGCGGTCTGGATCTCCTTGCCGATGAACTCGGCGTAGCGCGCCGACAGGTGCTCCTTGATGAAGCCCAGGTACTTCTGCTCGGTCTCGGCCGGGAACTGCTCGCGCTCGATCTGCTGCTCGAGCACGTACATCAGGTGCACGGGGTTCGCGGCGACCTCGGCCGGATCGAAGTTGAACACCTTCGACAGGATCTTGAAGGCGAAGCGCGTCGAGATGCCGCTCATGCCCTCGTCGACGCCGGCGTAGTCGCGGTACTCCTGGTAGCTCTTGGCGCGCGGGTCGGTGTCCTTCAGGTTCTCGCCGTCGTAGATCAGCATCTTCGAGTAGAGCGACGAGTTCTCCGGCTCCTTCAGGCGGGTGAGCATGGCGAACTGGCTCATCATCTTGAGCGTGCCCGGGGCGCACTTGGCCTCGGCGAGCGACGAGTTGCGCAGCAGCTTCTCGTAGATCTTGATCTCCTCGCTGACGCGCAGGCAGTACGGGATCTTGACGATGTAGATACGGTCGAGGAAGGCCTCGTTGTTCTTGTTGTTGCGAAAGCTCTTCCACTCGCTCTCGTTGCTGTGGGCGAGGACGATGCCGTCGAAGGGGATCGCGCCGAAGCCTTCCGTGCCCTTGAAGTTGCCTTCCTGCGTGGCGGTGAGCAGCGGGTGCAGCACCTTGATCGGCGCCTTGAACATCTCGACGAACTCGAGCAGGCCCTGGTTGGCCAGGCACAGGCCGCCGGAGAAGCTGTAGGCGTCGGGGTCGTCCTGCGAGTAGGTCTCGAGCTTCCTGATGTCGACCTTGCCCACCAGCGCCGAGATGTCCTGGTTGTTCTCGTCGCCGGGCTCGGTCTTGGTGACGCCGATCTGCTTCAGGGCGCTCGGATGCCGCTTGACGATCTTGAACTTGCGAATGTCGCCGCCGTACTCATCGAGCCGCTTTACCGCCCACGGGCTGAGGATGCGGTTCAGGTAGCGCTGCGGGATGCCGTATTCCTTCTCCAGCAACGGCCCGTCCTCGGCCGGGTCGAACAGGCCGAGCGGCGATTCGTTCACCGGCGAGCCCTTGATCGCGTAGAACGGCACGTGCTCCATGAGCTGCTTCAGCCGCTCGGCGATCGAGCTCTTGCCGCCGCCGACCGGTCCCAGCAGGTAGAGGATCTGCTTCTTCTCCTCGAGCCCCTGGGCGGCGTGGCGGAAGTAGCTCACCACCTGCTCGATGGCGTCCTCCATGCCGTAGAACTCGGCGAAGGCGGGGTAGATCTTGATGACCTTGTTGGCGAACAGGCGCGACATGCGCGTGTCGTTGCGCGTGTCGACCATGATCGGCTCGCCGATGGCCTTGAGCATGCGCTCCGCTGCCGTGGCGTAGGCGAGCGGATTGCGCTTGCACTCCGCCAGGTACTCTTCGATTGACAGCTCTTCTTCGCGGCTGCGTTCGAAACGGGCGGCGAAGTTGCTGATGACATCCATGCTGTGCTCCTGTGCAACGAGGAGGCGCCGGGGCCTTGGGGCCTCCGCGTCCGGGGAAGTTCTGATGGAGCCCGGCAGGCGCCATCAGAGCTTTCCTTCAACAGCAGTCGATGCTCAAGCTTCGGTCATCGTGCCACAGGCGATACGCGGAGAAGACCCGTGTTCGAGGGACTCCTCTGTCTGCTGTGATCGATTTAGCAAGCAACGTGCCGAATTTGTCCGGCGTTGACGCGACGCGCGAAAGACATGCAGCGATCGTGTGAAGTTCCTTTGCCCGGAACATCGTCTCAGGCGGCTTCGTGGCCCAGCCGGGCCAGCAGTCCATTCAGCTCTTCCACGGAACCGAAGGCTATCGCGATCTCGCCGGCTTCGCCACGAGCAGTGTGTCTTTTGACGCGAATCTCGACCGCGGCCGCGAGCTGATCCGACAGCTGTTGCTCGATCCTGACGAGATCCCTGCCCTTCTCGCGCCTGGTGTGGAGCAGCGGCGCTTGCCGACCCGGCTCCGTCTGACGCGCGGCCACGAGCTTTTCCGCCTCTCGAACGCTGAGCTTTCTGGCGACGATCTCGTTGGCGCACTGGATCTGCTCGGCAGCCGTGAGCGAGAGCAGCGCCCGCGCATGGCCCATGTCGAGATCGCCGGCGAGCAGCAGCTGCTGCACGGGATCGCTGAGGTTCAGGAGACGCAGCAGATTGCTCGCAGCGCTGCGCGAGCGGCCGACGGCGCGCGCCGCGGCTTCGTGAGTCATGCCGAACTCGTCGGTCAGCCGGCTCAGGCCGCGGGCTTCCTCGAGCGGGTTCAGGTCCTCGCGCTGGATGTTCTCGATGAGCGCCATCGCCGCCGCCGCCTCGTCGGAGACGTCGCGAACGAGCACCGGCACCGACTCCAGGCCGGCCAGGCGCGCGGCCCGTACGCGTCGCTCGCCGGCGATGATCTCGAAGCGCTTCAGCCCGGCGGCGTCGACGCCATGCACCGGTCGGACCAGCACCGGCTGCATGACGCCCTGCGCCTTGATGCTCTCGGCGAGCTCGTAGAGGGCGCCCTCGTCCATGCGCGTGCGCGGCTGGTAGCGGCCCGCCTGCAGGCGGTCGACGGCCAGCGTGTGCGGCTCGCCGTCCGAGACGTTCGCGGCCGGAGGACCCTCGACCACGCGCGGGCCCAGCAATGCTTCGAGCCCGAGTCCGAGGCCCTTCGGTTTCTTCGTCGCCATCGGCGGATTGTCCTACTCTGCCGTATGCTGGCGGCTTACCGAGGCACCGCCATGAGCATCCGCGTCTTCGTCGACGGACAGGAAGGAACGACCGGCCTTCGCATCCACGAGTACCTTGCCAAGCGCCAGGACATCGAGGTCCTGCGCGCCGCGCCCGAGCTGCGCAAGGACACCGCCGAGCGCGCGCGCCTGCTCAACGCTGCCGACGTCGCCTTTCTCTGCCTGCCCGATGCGGCGGCGCGCGAGGCGGCCGCGCTCGTCACCAACCCGTCGACCTGCCTCATCGACGCGAGCACGGCGCACCGCACCGCCAGCGACTGGGTCTTCGGCCTGCCCGAGCTGGCGTCCGACCAGCGGGCGAGGCTGCGCGCCTCGAAGCGGATCGCCAATCCGGGCTGCCATTCGACCGGTTTCATCCTGCTCGTCCGGCCCCTGGTCGATGCGGGTCTCGTCTCTTCGGCGGCACTGCTGAGCGCCACCTCGATCACCGGCTATTCCGGCGGCGGCAAGAAGATGATCGAGCAGTACGAAGCCGGCGGTGATGCGCGGCTGCAGTCGCCGCGGCCCTACGGACTCACGCTGTCGCACAAGCATCTGCCCGAGATGGCGGTGCACAGCCGGCTGGAGAACCGGCCCGTGTTCATGCCCATCGTCGGCAACTTCCTGAAGGGTCTGTCGGTCACCGTGCCCCTGCACCTGTCGGAGCTGAAGCGGGGCGTCGGCGGCGCGCAGCTGCATGCCGCCCTGGCCGAGCGCTATGCCGGCGAGCCCTTCGTGCGCGTCATGCCCTTGTCGGAAGCGCCGGCCGGCGGCTACTTCGACGTCCAGGCCTGCAACGACACCAATCGGGCCGAGATCTTCGTGTTCGCGAGCGAGACCCAGGCCCTGCTGATGGCCCGGCTCGACAACCTGGGCAAGGGTGCAAGCGGCGCTGCCGTTCAGTCGATGAACATCCACCTGGGCGTGGACGAAACGACGGGCCTGTAGCGACCGTCGCCCGGTCGCCCCTCAGCGGCCCGGCGTTCGGTAGTGATACCCGTAGGCATCGACGAAGCCGAGTCGCCGATACAGCCGTCTCGCCGCGGCGTTGCCGGCGTCCACCTGGAGGTAGGCGGCCTGGGCGCGTGACTCCCGTGCCAGCGCGAGCAAGGCGCTGCACACGGCCGCCCCCAGGCCTCGCCGCCGCTGGTCTTCGCGGCTGAAGACGTCGTAGAGGCCGGCGACGTCGCCCTCGACGGCCACCTGCCCGCCAGCGACGGCGCTGCCGCTTGCGTCGTAGGCCAGCAGCGCCTGGTAGGGCACCGGTGATGCGGCCAGGCGCTCGGCATGGGCGACCTGCTCGACGGGCGTCGAACCGCGAGCCGCACCGATCCATGCAGCGAACGCAGCGCCGCCGGCCGGAACGATGCGCAGGCCCCTGGGCGGCACTGGGGTGATCGACGCCAGGCTCGCGATCATCACCAGGCTGTCGTCGATGCGCTCCCAGCCGCGCTCCGCCAGCGCCGCGTCGAGACCGGCCGGCTCGGAAAACGGCGTGATGCGGACGTACGGCCGCAGCCCGGCGGCCTCGTAGACCGGAAGGCATCGGGCGAGCTTCTCGTCCACGGGCAGGAGACCGGCCGCGACCGCCTGGATGCAGCGGGCGCGCTTGGCCTTGCCCGGCGAGAAGCGAACCAGCCAGCCGTCGATCCAGCGCTGCTCGGGCGGCGCGCTGGCGTTGATACCGGCGTCCTCGATCCTCGCCAGCAGCGCCGGCCCCACATCGGGCCGCGGCTCAGGCGACACGCAGCGTCCCGACTCGCGCCGCCATCTCGCGGGCGAACTCCACGAAGGCGAGTGCTCCTTTGGAGCTGGGGTCGAACACCAGCCCGGGCATGCCGTAGCTCGGCGCCTCGGCCAGGCGGACGTTGCGCGGAATCACGGTGTCGAACACCTTGTCCCCGAAGTGCGACTTCAGCTGCTCGCTGACCTGACCCTGCAAGGTGATGCGGGCGTCGAACATGACGCGCAGGATGCCGATCACCTGCAGCTGCGGGTTGAGGTTGGCGTGCACCTGCTTGATGGTGTTGACCAGATCGGACAGGCCCTCCAGCGCGAAGTACTCGCACTGCATCGGCACGATCACCCCGTGCGCACACGACAGCCCGTTGAGCGTGAGCAGGCTCAGGCTCGGCGGGCAGTCGATGAGCACGAAGTCGTAGTCGTCGACCACCGCTTCCAGGGCGCCGCGCAGGCGGCGGTCGCGCCGTTCGAGGCCGACGAGCTCGATCTCCGCGCCGGCGAGCTCGCGGTTGGCGCCGACCACGTCGTAGCCGCCTTTCGGACTGGGCCGCCGCGTCTCGGCGACGCTGGCGTTGCCGAGCAGCACGTCGTAGACGCTGAGGTCCAGGCTGCGCTTGTCCACGCCCGAACCCATGGTGGCGTTGCCCTGCGGATCGAGGTCCACGACCAGGACGCGACGGCCGATCCTGGCGAGCCCGGCGGCCAGGTTGACCGTCGTCGTCGTCTTGCCGACGCCGCCCTTCTGGTTGGCGATGCAGAAGATCTGCATCATCGGTTTTTTTCCTTCGCAAGTTGCCAGGCGGGTTTGCTCGCAAGCGTGCACTCACCTGCGGATGTTGTACGCTGCATCCAGACGAGACAGCGCTCGCTCGCCAAGTGCGGCACGGACAAGGGCTCGATCTCCACGTCGACAGCACCCGCCAGCTCCTCCACCTCCTGGTCCGGGCGCCGCCCTTTCATGGCCATCCACACCCCCCCTTCGTTGAGAAGCCGCTCGGTCGCTCTCACGAGAGAGGACAACGATGCGAAGGCCCGTGCCGTGATCACGTCATAGTTGTCTTGCCGGATGTCTTCGATGCGGGCGTGGACGGCACGGACGTTAGCCAACCGCAGTGCCGCCGCCGCCTGGGCAATGAAGGCCGCTTTTTTGCCGACGCTGTCGACGCATGTCACCTCGCTACCCGGCTCCATGACTGCCAGCACGAGGCCGGGCAACCCGGCTCCGCTGCCGACATCGAGGATCCGGTGGCGGCCCGGCGAGGCACGCTTCCGCCGCAGCGCCGGGACGACGGCAAGGCAGTCGAGGAGGTGATGGGAAACGACAGCCCGAGGCTCACGCACCGCCGTGAGGTTGTACGTGCGGTTCCACCGCAGCAGATGCTCGACATAGCCGAGGAGTGCCCCGACCTGGGAGGGATCGACCTCCAGATCGAGCAGTGCAGCTCCGTCGAGGAGCAAGGACCCGAGTTCGTCGCGATCGAACCCGACGGCGACAGCGCCGCGATTCACTCGAGAACGCCGGGCATCTGACCCACTGCCGTCGTACGCAAGGATCGGTGCTTCTTCAAGTGCACCAGGAGCAAGGACACGGCGGCGGGGGTGATCCCCGGCAACCGGGCCGCGGCGCCTACGGTGGCGGGCCGGTGCTCGGCAAGAACCTGGCGCGCCTCGAACGACAGGGCGTGCACGCCGGCGTAGTCAAGCTCCGGCGGCAGCGGCACCGTGTCGGCGCGGGCCGAGCGCGCCACGTCCTCCGCCTGCTTTTCGATGTACCCCGCGTACCGCGTCGCCGTCTCGATCTGCTCGATCGCCTGATCGGCCACGCTTCGGCCCAGCTCCGCCCTCACAGTTTCACGTGAAACGCCGAGTCCAGCGTCCGCCCACGCGACCACGTCGTCGAACCGGGTCCCGGGGCGGCGAAGCAACTCCAGCAAGCTGAAGTCGCGCGTCAGCTCGGGGCGCCCTTCGGTCGCTGCCGAGGGTCCGACGCGTGCTGTGGCCAGTCGGGCCGTTTCACGTGAAACCAGCGAGCACTTGCGCTGGAACGTGTCCCAACGAGCGTCGTCGATCAAGCCCAGCGTGCGTCCGACCGACGTCAGGCGGATGTCGGCGTTGTCCTCGCGAAGCTGCAGCCGGTACTCGGCGCGGCTCGTGAACATCCGGTACGGCTCCGTCACTCCCTTGCCCACCAAGTCGTCGACCAGCACTCCCAGGTACGCCTGGTCCCGGGAGAGCGACCAAGCCGGCTCTCCGCGTGCTGCCATGACGGCATTCACGCCCGCATAAAGGCCTTGAGCGGCGGCTTCTTCATAGCCGGTCGTCCCGTTGATCTGTCCTGCAAAAAAGAGCCCGGCGATCGCACGCGTCTCGAAGCTCGGCTTCAGCGCGCGCGGGTCGAAGTAGTCGTACTCGATGGCGTACCCGGGGCGGACGACGTGTGCCTGCTCGAGTCCGGCGATCGAGTGCACGGCCTCCAGCTGCACGTCGAACGGCAGCGACGTCGAGATCCCGTTGGGATAGATCTCGTGCGTGTCCAGCCCCTCGGGCTCGAGGAAGATCTGGTGCGAGTCCTTCGACGCGAACCGATTCACCTTGTCCTCGATGCTCGGGCAGTACCGCGGCCCGACGCCGTCGATGCGCCCCGTGAACATGGGGCTGCGGGAGAAGCCCGATCGGATGATCTCGTGGGTGCGCGCGTTCGTCTGCGTGATCCAGCACGAGACCTGCCGCGGGTGCTGCGACGGGTCTCCGATGAAGCTGAAGACGGGAACGTCGAGTCCGCTCTGCCCCGCGCCGGCGCCGTCGCCGCGCTGCTCGACGAGCTTGCCGTAGTCGATCGAGCGCCCGTCGATGCGCGGCGGTGTGCCGGTCTTGAGGCGCCCCTGCGGGAGCTTCAACTCTTTCAGGCAGGCCGACAGCGTGCGTGCCGGCGCATCGCCAGCGCGACCGCCGGGGTGACTCTCCAGCCCGACGTGGATGCGGCCGTCGAGGAAGGTGCCGGCGGTGAGGACCACGGAGCGGGCACAGAAGCGAACGCCCACTTGCGTGGAAACGCCTGTGACCCGGTCGCCCTGAACCAGCAGGTCCTCGCACGAGCCTTGGAACAGGGACAGGTTCGGCTGGTTTTCCAGCCGGCGGCGGATCGCCGCCCGGTAGAGCACGCGGTCGGCCTGCGCCCGGGTGGCCCGAACGGCGGGGCCCTTCGACCCATTCAGGACTCGAAAGTGAATGCCCGCCTCATCGGCGGCCGCGGCCATCGCGCCGCCGAGCGCGTCGATCTCCTTGACCAGATGCCCCTTGCCGATGCCGCCGATCGAGGGGTTGCAGCTCATCTGCCCGAGCGTCTCGATCGAATGCGTCAGCAGCAGCGTTGACGCGCCCATCCGCGCGGCGGCGAGCGCAGCCTCGGTGCCGGCGTGGCCGCCGCCGACGACGATGACGTCGAAATCCCGCGCGAAGTTCATGGCTGCCCCAGGGAACCCGCGATTGTATTTTTTCCGCCTCGCAGCGTCTCAGGGCACGCGGCCGGTGCGCAGCATCTCGACGTGCGGGATCCCGTCCTCGACGTAAGGCTCGCCCGCCACGACGAACCCGAAGCCGGCATAGAAGCACTCCAGCCGGCTCTGCGCGCCGATGCGGATCGAGTGGCCGGGCCACACCGCCTGCGCTTGCGCGAGGGCGCGTGCGACGAGTTCCCGGCCCAGCCCTTGCCCGCGCGCCGAGGCGGCGGTCAGCACCCGGCCGATCGATGGCTCGGCGTACTTGATGCCGGGGTCGAGGACGCGGGCGTAGGCGGCGGGCTCGCGCTGCGTGGACGACCAGGCGGCGAGATGAAACGCCGCCTCGTCGTATTCGTCCGCATCGACGAACGCACACGCCTGCTCGACCACGAACACCTGCTGGCGGGCGCGATGGATCCCCTGCAGCTCGTGGACGTCGACCGCGTCGAAGCGGCACCAGCGCCAGACGAGGCCGGGCAACGCGATGCCCGGCAAGGCCGACTTGCTCAACGAAGCGCCGCGTGACGAAGCGTCCGCGCCACGTAGCCGACCGCCAGCGCCGCGAGCACCGCACAGACTGCCAGCGGAATCGCCACGTCGGCCGGCCCGAGGCCCTCGCCCTTGAGCACCCGCGTCATCAGCGTCGTCTGGGCCAGCGCCGGCATCCACAGGCTCCACGGCGACTCGCTGCCCAGGTTGAAGATGTTCACCAGCGGCATCAGCGACACGAGCAGGACGACGATGGTGGCACTCGCCTGCGCTTCTTTGAAGGTGCGGCAGCGGATCGCCACCGCCATCAGCACCGCCGACAGGGCGGCCGCGAGGGGCAGCAGGACGACCAGGAAAAGCAGCGCCTCGCGCGGCCCGTACTGGAACATGGCCGCGAGCGTGTCGCTCCGCAGCACCCACTGCCCGGGCAGGAAGCTGAAGCTGCTGAGCACCGCGATCAGCATGCTGACGCAGGCGACGGCTCCCCACTTGCCCGCGACGAGGGCCCAGCGCTCGGCGGGGTTCATCAGGAGCGGCTCGAGCGAGCCGCGCTCGCGCTCCCCGGCCGTCGTATCGAGCGCCGCGTTGAGGGCGCCGTAGAGCACGGCCATCAGCACGAAGAAGGGCAGCATGCCGGTGATGCGGGTGGCGCGAGTTTGCGTGCTGGCGAGGTCGCGGGCCTCGACCTCCATCGGCTCGAGGAGCTGGATCGAGACGCCGCGCAGCGCCAGGCTCAGCACCGCGCGCTCGCGGCTGAAGCCGCCGAGCAGTCGCTCGACGCGGGCCGCGCCCGACTCCGACCGCTGGTTGGCGCTGTCGGAGACGATCTCGACGACCGGCACGTCGCCGCGCACGAGGGCGGTCTCGAAGTCCGCCGGGACGACCACGACGGGGTCAGTGAAGGTGGCCTTGCGCAGGCGCGACACGTAGTCGGCGGGCGCCTCCTTCACCGTGTAGGTCTGCCGCTCGAGGTAGTTGCGCAGGGTCGGGGCGGACGCCAGTCCGGCGACATAGACCTCGCGCTGCTCGGCCCGCGACTCCAGCGAGGCGACGAGCGACGAGATGGCGACCAGCACCAGCGGGCCGAGCAGCACCGACGACACGAGCACCATGACGAGCGTCCGGCGATCGCGCAGCGCGTCGACGAGCTCCTTGCGCAGCACGGTCGCGACCGTGCGGCCCCAGCCCGTCATCGCACGGCCTCCGCGTCGTCGCCAGCCTCGAACGCGAGCCTGACGAAGGCCTCCTCGAAGTCGCGCTCGCCGGTCGTGTCGAGGAGCTCGGCGACGGTGCCGGTGGCGACGGTGCGGCCCTGCGCGACGACCACGACGCTGTCGCAGAGGCGCTCCACCTCCTGCATGATGTGCGTCGAGAAGACGATGCACTTGGAGCCGCCGGCCGGCGTGCGCAGCCAGCGCAGGCTCTCGCGCAGGGCGCGGGTGGCGAGCACGTCCAGCCCGTTGGTGGGCTCGTCGAGGACGATGTTCGGCGGGTCGTGCACGAGGGCGCGCGCCAGTGCCGTCTTCATGCGCTCGCCCTGGCTGAAGCCCTCGGTGCGGCGGTCGAGCAGCGCCGCCATGTCGAACATCCTGGCCAGCTCCGCGGCCCGCGCGTCGGCGGCGTCGCGCGCCATGCCCTGCAGGGCGCCGTAGTAGACGATGTTCTCGCGCGCCGTGAGGCGCGGGTAGAGGCCACGCGCGTCCGAGAGCATGCCGATGCGGGCGAGGACCCGGCGCGGCTCGGTCGCCACATCGATGCCGTCGACGTGCAGGGTGCCCGCATCCGGCGTGATCAGGGCCGCGAGCATGCGCAGCGTCGTCGTCTTGCCGGCCCCGTTGGGACCGAGCAGGCCCGTGATGTGCGCGCCCGGCGCGCTGAAGCTGACGTCGCGCACGGCGTGCACGACGCCGCTGTCCATGCCGTCGCTGCCGCCGCGCCGCCGCCGCGGCAGGGGCAGGCCGAGACCTCGCGCTTTCGCGCGAGGCGCAGCGAAGCGCTTCGCCAGGCCGCGGACTTCGATCATCGCCGTGCCGCCGCGGCAGCGGACGCGCCATGTTGGGCCGATACCGCCGATGCCGCCATCGCCGCAGCGGCCGCCACCGCCGAGGCGCCCGGCGCCGCCGGCGAGGCGGCGCCCACCGGCAGGAAGGCCAGCGGGCGCGGCACGGCGGCGGCGCAGCCCGCGTCCACCGCAAGGGCCTGTGCAGGCGTGCCGGCATCGATGAAGCGGAACACCACGTCGCGCATGCAGCCGATGCCCATCACGCCATGGCCGGCATGGGCGACCACGACATGGCGGGCCAGCGGCCCCAGCGCGCGGGTAACGCGCTCGCCGTGCCGCGGCGGCGTCGCCGGGTCGATTCCGCCGCTGAGCACGAGGACCGGCACGGCGCTCGGGTGCAGCGTGTAGAACTCGGCGGGCACGGCGCCGCGCGGCCAGGCCGCGCACAGCCGTTCGTACAGCGCCGCGAACTGGGTGCCGAACTGCGCGCCGGGCTTGTCGGTGGCGCCGGCCAGCCGCGGTGCGTCCTCCGCGCACACCACCGACAGGTGCATCCCGGCGGCGATCCGCGTCGGCTTGCGCGACACGAAGGTCGCCGTCAGGCCGACCAGGCCCGAGAGCTCGCCGCGCGAGGCGTCGTCGAGCGCGCGCGGCAGCGCCGAGGCCAGGGTGGGCGAATACAGCGCGCTGCGCACCGCGCCGAGGACCATGTCGCGCGTCAGCTGGAACGTTTCCTCCTTGCCGCTGAGCGCATGCGCGGCCCGGGCCGGGCGCGGCAAGGACGCGAGCAAGGCATCGACGCGCTGGCGCAGGTCGGGGTGGCTGCGCGCACAGCCCGTCTCCCTCGCACACGCCGCGAGCAGGCCGTCCAGCGCCTGCTGGTTGTCCGTGGAGAAGCTCGCCGGCAGCACCATGTCGGCGGGGGCTGCGCCGTCGAGCACCATCCGCCGGACGGCGCCGGGGAACTGGCGCTGGTACTCCAGCGCCACGCGCGTTCCGTAGGAAAAGGAGACGATGTTGATGCGCTCGGCGCCGAGCGCCCGGCGCACCGCGTCGAGGTCCTGTGCCGCGATCGGCGTCGTGAAGAAGCCGAGATCGCTCTCGGCGCGAACGTACGGCAGCGTCTGCAGCTGCGCCTTGCATCGGACGGCGAGCTTGACCTGCCGCTCCGGATCCGCCTGCTCGGCGAGGGACTCGTGCTCCGGCTCCTGACAGGCGAGGGGCGCCGAGCCGCCGGTCCCCCGCTGGTCGACGAAGACGATGTCGCGGCGGTTGTTGAGGCGCGCGAACAGCGGCATGACCGCGGAGGCCAGGGCGACGGCGCTCTGGCCCGGGCCGCCGGCGATCAGGAACACGGGGTCGGCGAGCTTGCGCCGCGCCATCGCCGGGACGACGACGTAGCGGAGGTGGATGCGGCTGCGCTCCGGCCGTGCCGGGTCGAGCGGCCGCGGCAGGCTTGCGCAGAGGACGCCGTTGCGGATGCCCGCGACATGACAGTCGCGCAGCGCCGGCGCCGGATCGGCAGCGAAGGCGCCGGCGTGCAGCCAGGTGGCCCCCGCCATGCTCGCCGCGATCGCCGCCGCGGCGCCTGCGACGCCCGCGCGCGCCCCCCTGCGGCGAAGAGGCCGCGAGGTCATTCGCCGAGCGCGCGCTTCAGCTCGCCGCTGTCGATCATGCGGGCGAGCTCCTGCCCGCCGCCGATCAGCGTGCCCTTGACGAACACCATCGGGAACGTGGGCCAGCCGGTCCACATCTTCAGCGCATTGCGCCGGCGCCACTGGCTGAAGTAGCTGCCGTACTCCAGGTAGTGGTAGCCGACGCCGGCGCCGTCGAGCGCCTGGCGCGCCTTGCGCACCACCGGGTTGCCGGCCATGCCGACCACCAGCACCGGGTTGGAAACCGACGCCGCCTGGACGTTGTGGACGATGTCGGCGTGAAGGTTGGCGACCCGGTCGCGGATGGCCGGATGCAGGCGCGCTTCTTCGAGGATCGTCCGGGGCATGGCGTGGGGCGGGAATGGCGGAGCGCACCATACCACCGCCCCCGCGGCGGGGCTCAGGCGGCGAGCTTGCCGCGCTGATAGTCGGAGAAGGCCTGCTCCAGCTCGGCCCGCGTGTTCATCACGAACGGACCGTACTGCGCGATCGGCTCGCCCAGCGGCCGGCCGGCGACGAGGAGGACCCGCCCCGGGCCGGCGGCAGCCGCCGGCACCGCCAGGCGAACGCCGTCGGAGGCCGGGTCGTTGCGCAGGATGGCCATGCGCTCGGACTCGATCGCCTCCCCATCGCCGACCTGGACCGGGACGCCGCCGAACACGTAGGCGAAGGCGTTGTGGCCCGCCGGCAGCTCGGCGTCGAAGGCACTGCCCGGAGGCAAGGTGAGGTCGAGGACGATCGGCTCGGTGCGCGGCCGCGTCACGGCACCCGCGGTCCCGTGGCTGCTGCCGGCGATGACGCGGACGCGCACGCGCGCATCCGTCGTGTATTCGGGAACCGCCGCCGGGACGATGTCCCGATAGGCCGGCGCCGTCATCTTGTCGGCGGCGGCGAGGTTGACCCAGAGCTGGAAGCCGGCCATGCGACCCTCGGTCTGCTCCGGCATCTCGGAGTGGATGATGCCGCGGCCGGCCGTCATCCACTGCACGCTGCCGGGCTCGAGCAGGCCGACGTTGCCGACGCTGTCGCGGTGGCGCATGCGCCCCTCGAGCATGATGGTGACGGTCTCGAAGCCGCGGTGCGGGTGATCGGGGAAGCCGCCGATGTAGTCGCTGGCGGCGTCGCTGCCGAAGGCGTCGAGCATCAGGAAGGGGTCGAGTCGCTGCTGCAGCGGCTGCGTCAGGACGCGCGTCAGCTTGACGCCGTCGCCGTCGGATGCGGCCTGGCCGCGGACCACGCGCTCGACCGAGCGCGAACGAAAGGAGGTGGCGGTGGTGTTCATGCGTCCAATATAGGCACGGCCGCCGCTTTCGATACGGCGACGGCTTTGCACGCTGCGTTCAACGGCGGCGAACGAAGCGGCCGGCGAGATCGCCGCCCCTGCGGTGTAATGTCCGTCCCCCTTTTCTTCAAGGCACGCATGAAACTCTATTACAGCCCCGGCGCCTGCTCGCTGTCGCCGCACATCGTCCTCATCGAGTCGGGCCTCGCCTTCGAGCCGGTGCTCGCCAGCACCAAGACGCACAAGCTCCAGGACGGCACCGACTACTACACGATCAACCCCAAGGGCTACGTGCCGCTGCTCGAGCTCGACAACGGCGAGCGCCTGACCGAAGGCCCGGCGATCGTCCAGTACATCGCCGACCAGGTGCCGGCGAAGGGGCTCGCGCCGGCGAACGGGACGATGGCGCGGTACCGCCTGCAGGAGTGGCTCAACTTCATCACCAGCGAGCTGCACAAGGGCGTCGGCGGCCTCTTCAACGCGGCGATGCCGGAAGAGGCCAAGGCCTTGATGAAGGCCAAGGCCGCCGAGCGCTTCAAGTGGGTCGACTCGCAGCTCGAGGGGAAGAGCTACCTGATGGGCGATGCGTTCAGCGTCGCCGACGCCTACCTGTTCACGGTCACCAACTGGACGCGGCATGTCGGCATCGACATCTCGGCGCTGAAGAACCTCGGCGCCTTCCAGGCCCGCATGGCGGCGCGGCCCGCCGTACAGGCGGCGATGAAGGCCGAAGGCCTGCTCAAGTAGGACGAGAGTAGGACGAGACATGCGCGCCGCCTCGCTCGTGGCGATCGTGGCGATCGTCGCCGCGACGGCCGGCGCCGGGGCGGCGGCGTCGCCGCCCGGGCCGGGCCGCTACGAGGCCGTCCTCTGCGTCGCGACGCAGTCCGGCGCCGCGCCGAGCTGCGGCAGCGTCGACGTCGAGCTGCGCAGCGGCGGACGGATGAGCGTGCGCGTGGCCGACATCGTCTATCAGCTGTCGCTCGGGCGCAGCCAGCTCGAGGTCGCGACCCTGCACGGCGCCATGCAGATCGACGAGTTCAACGCCCCGTACGAGTGGCAGGGCGAGACCTTGCGCTTCAACGATCTGGCCAAGGACGTGCGCTACGAAGTGCGCATCGGCACGCGCGTTCAGCCCAGGTGAGCCGCCGCCAGCAGGGCCTTCGTGTAGGGCTCGCGCGGTGATTCGAACAGCGCCTCCGCCTCCCCTTCCTCGACGATTTCGCCGTCCTTCATGACGAGCACGCGGTGCGACATCGCCCGCACGACGGCAAGGTCGTGGCTGATGAAGACATAGCTCATGCCGTAGCGGCGCTGCAGGTCGGCGAGCAGCGCCAGGACCTGGCGCTGCACCGAGACGTCGAGGGCCGACGTCGGCTCGTCGAGGACCAGCACCTCCGGACGCAGGATCACCGCCCGGGCGATCGCGATGCGCTGCCGCTGCCCGCCCGAGAACTCGTGCGGATAGCGCTCGAGCACGTCGGCCATGCCGTCGCCGGGGCCGAGGCCCACTTCCTCCAGCATGGTGACGACGAGCGCCTGACGCTCGGCCCGGCCGAGCTCCGGCCGGTGCAGGGCCAGCCCTTCGCCGACGATGCGGCCGACGCGCATGCGCGGGCTGAGCGAGCCGAACGGGTCCTGGAAAACGACCTGCATCCGGCGCCGCATCGCGCGCAGGACGCCGGCGTCGGCGCCGTCGACGCGCTGCCCACCGAGGGCGACCTCGCCGGCGGCGATCGGCTGCAAGGCGAGCAGCGCCATGCCGAGCGTCGTCTTGCCCGAGCCCGACTCGCCGACGATGCCGAGCGTCTCGCCGCGGCGCAGCTCGAGCGTCGCGCGGCGCACGGCGTCGAAGCGCCGCTTGCGGAACCACGCGCCGGGCAGGCCGAAGCTGACGCGAACGTCACGGGCCTGGACCAGCAGCGGCGCATCGGCGGGCAGCGGCCGGACCTCGCGCACCGGGCGGCTCGCCAGCAGCCTTGTCGTGTATGCGTGCCGGGGCACGCCGAACACGTCGGCGGTGCGGCCGCTTTCGACCAGGCGGCCGCGTTCCATCACGCCGACGCGGTGCGTGAAGCGGCGCACCAGGTTCAGGTCGTGGGTGATGAAGAGGAGCGCCATGCCCATCTCGGCCTGCAAGGCGTCGAGCAGGGCCAGGATCTGCGCCTGGATCGTCACGTCGAGGGCCGTGGTCGGCTCGTCGGCGATGAGCAGCCGCGGCCGGCCGGCCAGGGCCATGGCGATCATCGCCCGCTGCCGCTGACCGCCGGAGAGCTGGTGCGGGTACGAGTCGACGCGCCGTTCCGGCTCGGGAATGCCGGTCGTCGCCAGGAGCTGCACGGCACGGGTCCGCGCGGCGCGGTGGCCGAGCCCCTCGTGCAGGCGCAGCACCTCGCCGATCTGCGCGCCCACCGTGTGCAGCGGGTTGAGCGCGGTCATCGGCTCCTGGAAGATCATGGCGATGCCGGCACCGCGCAGCGCCCGCATCTCGCGCTCGCCCTTCTGGCGCAGGTCGGCGCCCTCAAAGACGATGCGCCCGCTCGTCTCGGCGCCCTCGACCAGGCCGAGCACCGACAGCGCCGTGATCGATTTGCCCGAGCCCGACTCGCCGACGAGGGCGAACTTCTCGCCCGCCTCGATCGCGAACGACACGTCGTCGACGACGGCCGTGGCCCCGAAGCGGACCGTCAGGTGCTCGACCGAGAGCAGCGCCGGCATCGACGCGCGTCGGCTCAGGCGCTCGGCTTGGCCGCCGGGGCGAGCAGTCCGGTGCAGGTCGCCCGCTCGGCGTCGCTGCGGCCCGGCGCGGCGCAGATCGCGTCGAGCTTCTTCTGCAGTCGCGACAGCACCGCGCCGTGCACGCCGCCCTGGTTCCACGCCTGCAGGCGCGTGCCGATGCGCTGCAGCGAGCGGGCGCTGCGCTCGTAGAAGGCGTCGGGCTGGCTCGCGGCCTCGTCGAGCAGGCGGTGGCCCATGGCCTCGATCGCGCCCTCGTCGCCCGGCGTCATCTCGATCAGGGCGTTGAGGTAGCTGGCGCCCCATTGCAATCGGGTCGACGGCCCTTCGCTCTTCTCGAACGCATCGCGGTACCAGCGCAAGGCGCCGACGGTGTCGCCGCGCTTCTTCGCGTTGCTGGCGAGCCCCGACATCAGGTAGTAGGGCGAATGGCTCCGCGCGAGGTTGGCCTTCAGCAAGGCATCGGACTCGTCACCCAGGCCGGCGCGCTCGAGCAGGTAGGCGGCCGCCGGGATGACGGCCATGCGCTCGTAGCCGTCGGCGATCTCGCGGTCGGCGCGCGCTGCCTGCTCGCGCACCTCGGCGACGAGCGCGGGCGGGAGGGGCGGCGCCGCCGCCTTCGCCGCGCTCGGCCCCGATGCCTCGGCGCGGCTGTCGATGCGCGCAAGGTCGACCTGGGCGATGACCGCCTGCATGCGGTCGGCGCGCGACAGCGTCGCGTCGCCCTGCAGCCGCTTCAGCGCCTGCTCGAACGCGGCCACGAGCGTTGCGCGCTCGGGCGTCCCGGGCTTGCTCAGGGCACGCACGATCTCGGCCGCCGCGGAGGTCAGGGTGTCGGTCTGCTGGCGCGCCCGCGGCGGGTCGGCGAGGAGCGCGAGGGTGGCCGCGCGAACCACGGGGTCGGCGCGGGCCGGGTTCTTCTCGTCGGCCGCGGCGAGCGCCTTCAGGCGCAGCCGCATCGCCGTATCCGGCGGGTCGTCGGGGCAGGTGTCGGCGAGCCGGGCGAGCGTCGCCGGCACGCGGTCCTTGGGAACGACCTGCTGCTCGTCGGTCTCCCACGAGTAGAAGGCGAGCAGGCGCCAGTCGTTGGCGCTCATGCCGGCGCCGCCCGCGAGCGCGTGCGCCAGCACCGTCTTCACCGGACGCGCGGCATTCATGCCGAGCGTCAGCAGCTGCGTGTAGCGGGCCGGATCGGCCTCGCCGGGCAGGCGCGTCAGCTCCTGCCCGTGGGGGCTGAAGAGCACCAGCGTCGGGTAGCCGCTGACGCGGAAGCGCGCCCCGACCTTCTGCGCGCCCGGGACGTCCCCGTCGACGTAGACCGGCACGAACGCGCGCGTGCGCTCGATGAAGTCCTGGCGGTTGAAGAGCGTCGCCTGGACCTGGTTGCACGGCGGGCACCACTTGGCGCCCCAGTAGACGAACACCGGCTTGTTCTCGGCGCGCGCGACGGCGAAGGCGGCGTCGATCTGCGCGTCGCTGGCGGCCGCCCGCCAGGCGATGCCGCCGTCCTTGGCCGGCTTGGCATCTGCGGGCGCCGCCGCAGCCGACTCGGAAGGCGCCCCCGGTGCCGCCTCGTCGCCTCGCCCGCACCCGGCCAGGGCCGCGCCCACGATCAGCGCCAGCAGCGCCGCAGGCGTCGATCCTCGGCCGCGGCCGACTGCGGCGCTTCGGACCGGGCGACGAGCGAAAGCGGTCTTCATCAGCGGACGTGTCGTTTCGAGCGTCATCGTGTCACCTCGGCCGCCATCATGAACCGATCAGTCGACGGGTGCGGGCGCCTCGCGCACCGGATCCCGCTCGCTCGAGGTGAATTGCGCAAGCGCGACGCCGGCGAGGGTGATCGCCGCACCGGCGATCTTGATGAGCGAGTAGCGCTCGCCGGTCAGGCCCCAGGCGACGAGACCGGCGACCGGCGGCATGAGGTACATCAGGGGCGCGGTCCGGGCGACGCCACGCACCGCGTTGATCCAGCCCCAGACCAGCCAGCCGACGAAGGCGGAGACGATGACGGCGTAGAAGGTGCCGGCCCAGATCGCCGGGCCGACCTCGCGCCACTGCACGGCCAGGCCGGCGGGCAGGCTGAGGGCGACGACGGGCAGGCTGCCGAACAGCACCGCGTAGGCCATCACCGTGACGCCGCCGAGGCGCTCGATGTAGGGCTTCGAGGCGACGGTGTAGTACGAGAAGAAGGAGGCGGCGACGAGGAGCACCAGGTCGCCGGCGCTGGCCTGCCAGTGGCCGCCGAACAGCTTGTCGGAGAGGAAGGTGACGACACCGCTGCAGGCGACGCCGACGCCGGCGATCTGCCCGCGCGTCAGCTTCTCGAGGCCGTGCCAGTGCAGGATGAGGAGGGTGAAGACCGGGCCGCAGGCGAGGATCAGGGAGCTCGAGAAGGCGGTCGACCAATGGATGCCGTAGGTCACCATGCCGACGTGCAGCAGGTGGCCGACGAGGCCGAGCCGGAGCAGCGCGAACGCGTCGGCGCGCGACAGCCGCGGCCAATGGCGGCCGAAGCGCGCGAACAGCAGCACCGCCGCCGCGACCGGCATGATCAGGTAGCGCACGAATAGGAAGCCGCCGGGCGAGAGCGCCTCGAAGACGGCCTTCTGCACCGAGAAGTTGGCGCCCCAGACGAGGATCAGGACGAGCGCGGCGACCAGCGCCTGGCGCGATCGGTCGATCGCCACGCCCGAGGCGGGACTTCCGGCCGAAGCCGCGATGGGCATCTCAGGCCCGCCCGTCGTCGCCGAGCGAGGCCTGCGCGTCGTCGAGCCGCCAGCCGTCCACCGGTGTGGCGCGGGCCAGCGCCATCCACAGCGCGAAGCTCATGCGCACCGGCCGGCGCGGCGCCGGGCGCGCGACCGCCAGGCGATCGTCGCCGGCGACGAGCACGCCGCACTCGGACGGGATCTCTTCCGGCCGGGCGATGCCCTCGCGGATCACGTACCAGCACTCGCCGCCGAGCTGCAGGTAGGCCGCCCGCTTGGCGCCGCGACGAAGGTCGGCGAGCAGGTCGGAGCGCTGCACCTTCACCTCGTGGACGATCGGCGCGACGTAGGCCTCGACCGTGGTGTGCCGGATCGAGAACACGTCCGGCATGGCCATCACCCAGCCCGACTCGACCCTGGCCCGCACCGCGAGGCCGCGCCAGGCCAGGCGTCCGGCGCGCGTCATCTCGCGCGCCACGCGCTCGACCAGCAGCTCGTGCGCGTCGCGGCGAGCGCGGTTGCGCCCGAGCGTCTCGGCGAGCACGGCGACGCCGGCGTCGGTGAGGCGGATGGTCTCGTGCCCCAGCGGCCCGCGCTCGCGCGCGAGAAGGCCGGCGGCGAGCAGCTCGATCTCGATGCCGTCCTGGCACGGCCAGCCGGCAGAGCGATAGACCTCGCGCAGGCGACGCCGGTGGACGATGCCGAGCGTGACGGTGAAGCCGGGATGCAGGCTGGCAGGCGGAGGTGAAGCGTCGAGCATGGCAGGTGCGCGCCTGCGGCGCCGGGGGAGCCCTGCAACCATAACCGAACCTTTTGCGCAGTTAGGATTCGAAGCCCATCCCGACGAGGAACCCACGCGATGACGACCTCCCGCCGCTTCCTGACCACTCGCCGCGCCGCCTTCGCCATGCTCGCGGCGATGCTCGGCCTGGCCATCGCACCGGCTGCGCTCGGGCAGCCGGCCTCCAAGGTGCTGAACGTCTACAACTGGTCCGACTACATCGCCGACGACACCATCAAGAACTTCGAGAAAGAGACCGGCATCAAGGTCAACTACGACAACTACGACAGCAACGAGACCCTGATGGCGAAGCTCATCGCCGGCAACACCGGCTATGACATCGTCGTCCCAGGTGCCCACTTCGCGAAGACGCAGATCGAGAGCGGCCTGCTGCAGAAGCTCGATCGCAGCAAGCTCACCAACTGGAACAACCTCGACCCCGAGCTCCTGAAGCAGCTGGCCAAGGTCGACCCCGGCAACCAGTACCTCGTCGACTGGCTGTGGGGCTACGTGACGGTCGGCATCAACGCGCCGAAGGTGAAGGCGGCGCTCGGCGACCTGCCGATGCCCGAGAACGCGTGGAGCCTGATCTTCGACCCGAAGTACGCCGCGCGCCTGAAGTCCTGCGGCGTCAACTTCCTCGACTCGGCGTCCGAGGTGCTGCCGGTCGCCATGCTGTACGTCGGCAAGCCGGCGTACAGCACCCAGGCGGCCGACTACGACGCCGCGGCCAAGATGCTGCAGCAGGTCCGCCCGTACGTGACCCGCTTCTCCTCGTCGGGCTACATCAACGACCTGGCCGGCGGCTCGCTCTGCGCCGTGATGGGCTACTCGGGAGACATCAACATCGCCCGGGCGCGGGCGCTGCAGGCCAACCCCAAGCAGCCGGCCGCCATCGAGGCGCTGGTGCCGAAGGGCGGCGCGACGCTCTTCTTCGACTCGATGGCGATCCCGAAGGACGCCAAGAACGTCGCCAACGCGCACCTCTTCATCAACTACATCCTGCGCCCCGAGGTGGCGGCGTCGCTGACCAACAAGGTCTTCTACGCCAACCCGAACCTCGCCTCGCTGAAGTTCGTGAAGAAGGAGGTCGCCGAGAACAAGACGATCTTCCTGCCGCCCGCGGACCTGGCGCGAATGACGGCGCCCGATGCCGTGCCGCAGCCGATCCGGCGCGTGCAGACGCGCATCTTCACGAACTTTAAGGCGGGCAAGTAGGGGCCGTCCGGAAGAGCCGGATCAGCTGACCTGGACGCCTTTCCAGAACGCCACGCGGCCCTTGATCTCCTTGGCCGCCTCGCTGGGCTCGGGGTAGTACCAGACCGCGTTCTCGTTCATCTTGCCGTCGACGATCAGGCTGTAGTAGTGCGCCTGGCCCTTCCACGGGCAGCTCGAACGGTGGTTGCTGAAGGTCACGAGGTCGCGGCGCAGCGACGACTCGGGGAAGTAGTGGTTGCCCTCGACGATCACGGTGTCGTCGCTCTCGGCGATCGTGGCGCCGTTCCAGGTGGCTTTCATCGTGCTCTCCAGCAAAGCAAAGGGCGGCATCCTAGCCGCCGCTCGCCGCCGCTCGCCGGCCTCGGCTGACGTAGGTTTCTGCCTAGGGTATACCCTCAGGCACTTGTCCATGGCAAAGGTTCGCCTTGAGCTCATTCCTGAAGAAGATCGTGGAGGCGGCCCGCCTGACCGGCCGCGGCCACCTGGCCGACGCCACCGCCGCGATCCAGCGCGCCCTGCACGCCGAGCGCGAGGAGGGAGGCGCAGCGCCGCCGGCGGCCGCCGCGGCCACCGTCGTGGCCGACGGCCCGGTGGTTCTCGACGGCCTCGTCCGGGAGGCCCCCGAAACGCCGGCCGCCGACGCCCCCGTCGACCCGCCGCGCGCCCGCTTCACCGCCAGCACGTTCACCGCGGCCAGCGGCACGCGCGCCTTCAAGCTGTTCCAGCCGGCCGGGGTCGAGGGCTCGCCCCTGCCGCTCGTCGTCATGCTGCACGGATGCACCCAGGATCCGGACGACTTCGCCGCCGGCACGCGCATGAACGAGCTGGCCCAGGAGCGCGGCTTCTATGTCCTCTATCCGCAGCAGGCCGCGCGCTCGAACTCGCACAAGTGCTGGAACTGGTTCGTGCCCGGCGACCAGCGCCGCGGCGCCGGCGAGCCGGCCCTGCTCGCGGGGATGACGCGCCACGTCATGCAGACGCACCCGATTGATCCGGCCCGCGTCTACGTCGCCGGGCTGTCGGCGGGCGGCGCGATGGCGGCCATCCTGGCCCGCGAGTACCCGGACCTGTTCGCCGCCGCCGGCATCCACTCCGGGCTGCCGGCGGGTGCCGCGCGCGATGTCGGCTCGGCGTTCAAGGTCATGAAGTCCGGGGCGCCGGCGGCGCCCACGCGCAGCGCTCCCCTGGTCGTGTTCCACGGCGATGCCGACGACACGGTCGCCTCCCGCAACGGCGATGCGCTGATCGAATCGGTGCTCGCGGCCCTGCCGCGCTGCGCCCGGACCGACGGCGCCGGGACGGCCGGCGGGCGCAGCTTCCGGCATACGTCGTGGCGCGCCGCCGATGCGCCGGTCCACGCGCCCAGCCTTGCCGAGCAGTGGAGCATCGCTGGTGCCGGTCACGCCTGGTCCGGCGGCTCGGCGTCGGGCTCGTACGCCGAGGCGGCCGGCCCCGACGCCTCGCGCGAGATGCTGCGCTTTTTCCTGGAGCACCCGCGCGCGGTCTGAGGCGGCGCATCGGCCAATCGGGCATCGGCGATACATCGAACGATTGATCTAGTTCAATCGTTTGATGTAGCATCTCGGCATGCCCGACCTGCCTGCCCCTCCGAGCCTCGCGTCGCCGACGCCGCAGCGCGCCTCCCGCCGCGACGGCGAGGCCTCGCGCGAGCGTCTCCTGCTCGCGGCGCTGAACCTGTTCGCGGAAAAGGGCTACGCGCCCACGTCCACCCGCGACATCGCCGAGGCGGCCGGCACCAACGTCGCCGCCATCGCCTACTACTTCGGCGACAAGGCCGGCCTGTACCGGGCCGTGGCCGAGGGGCCGATGCAGCCCGTCTGCCGGCTGCTGCCGGCCGAGGCCGCCGAGCCGCGCCTCGACGCCATGCTGCGCCACCTGTACAGCGGCTACGTCGAGCCGCTGAAGCACGGGCAGCCGGTGCGCCAGTGCCTGAAGCTGCACATGCGCGAGATGCTCGAGCCGACGGGGCTGTGGAGCTCGTCGCTCATCGAGAGCGTCAAGCCGGTGCACGAGGCGCTGGCCCAGGCGCTGTCGCGCCACCTCGGGCTCGATCGACCCGACGACGACGTGCGCCGGCTGGCGATCTGCATCGCCGCGCTCGGCGTGCATCAGCACGTCGCCTGCGACGTCATCGACGCCATCGCGCCGCAGCTCTCCGCCGACGCCGGCGCGTTCGACACCTGGATCGACCGGATGGTGCTCTTCGCCTGTGCCATGGTCGAGGCCGAGCGCAAGCGCCGCGGCAGGACGGCCGCCCGCGCCGGCAACGGCAGCACGCGCAGCGCGCCGTCAGCGCCCGCGGCGAAGACAGGTCGCAGTGCGCGCCCGCCCGCCGCAGCGGCGTCGGAACGCCGCAGTGCCAAGTCCCGGAGCCGCTGAGCCGTGCGCCTGCCAACCTTTTCTCTCCCCGGCGGCCGCCCCGCCGCAAGCAACGGCGTCGCCGGTCGCGGCCGCAGCGCCCACCTGGCGGCGTTGGCGGCGGCGGTGCTCACCGCCTGCGGCAGCCTCCCCGATCGCGGCGCCGCGGAGCGCGCCACGGCCGCCCTGCCGACGGCCTGGAACGCACCCCTGCCGCACGGCGGCTCGAGCGCCGAGCTGGTGCGCTGGTGGGCGGACTTCGACGACCCCCTGGTCGCTCGCCTGGTCACCGCCGCCGACGCGGCCAGCCCGACGGTCGCCAGCGCCCGCGCCCGCATCGAGGAGGCGCGCGCCGCCCGAATCGCCGCCGGCGCGTTGCTGCTGCCCGCCGTCGACGCCCAGGCCTCGTTCAGCCGCGGCCGCCCCGACCTCTCGGTGCCGACCGGCAACAGCGCCGGCGTCTCGCTCGGCGCCGGCTGGGAGCTGGACGTGTTCGGCGGCAACCGGGCGCGCCGCGCCGCGGCCGGCGAGCGCCTCGGCGCCGCCGAGGCCTCATGGCACGACGCGCGTGTCGCCGTCGCGGCCGAGACGGCGACCACCTACGCGCAGCTGCGCAACTGCGAAGGGCGGCTGGCGCAGGCGCGCCTCGACGCCCGGTCGCGCGGCGAGACGGCGCGACTCACCGACCTGTCCACCGGCGCCGGCTTCGAGTCGCGCGCCAACGCCGCCCTGGCCCGCGCCAGCGCGGCGCAGGCGCGCACGCTCGTCGCCCAGCAGGCGCAGGCCTGCTCGGAGCTGCTGAAGGCGCTGACCGCGCTGACCGCCATCGCCGAGCCCGCGCTGCGCGCCGAGCTCGCATCGGCCACGGCGCGGATGCCGCTGCCGCGCGCGATCGCCGTGACGGCGGTGCCGGCGAGCGCCCTGGCGCAGCGCCCCGACGTCTTCGCCGCCGGACGCGAAGTCGAGGCGGCGAGCGCCGACGTGCGCCAGGCCGACGCCGCCCGCCTGCCGCGGGTGAGCCTCGCCGGCAGCATCGGCCGGAGCCGCTTCGAGACCTCCGCCGGCACGCTCAGCGGCAACGTCTGGTCGGTCGGTCCCGTGGCCGTGTCGGTGCCGGTGTTCGACGCCGGCGCGCGCCGGGCGGACGCCGCGGCCGCGCGCGCCCGCTACGAGGCCGCCGTGGCCGCCTACGCCGGCACCCTGCGCGAGGCGGTGCGCGAGGTCGAGAACGCGCTGGTCGCCTTGCAGACCGCGATTGACCGGCAGGCCGACGCCGAGATCGCGGCCGTCGACTTCGAGGCTGCGGTGCGTGCCGTCGACGCCCGCTACCGCTCGGGCCTCGGCAGCCTGTTCGAGCTCGAGGACGCGCGCCGGAACGCCCTCACCGCGCAGAACCTGCTGCTCGACCTGAGCCGCGATCGCACTGCCGCCTGGATCGCGCTGTACCGCGCGCTCGGCGGCGGCTGGCAGGCGCCGGCGGACACGCCGCCGCTGCTGACCGGCGCCCCCGTCACGAGGACCCCATGAACAAGCGCATCCCGAGCCGAGCCCTGCTCGTCACCGTCGCCGCCGCCAGCGGCGCGGCGCTGGCCGTCGCCGTCGCCCTTGCCACCGGCGCGCTGCCGGCGCAGGCGCAGTCCGGCGCCGACAACAAGAAGACGACAGCCGCCGCCGCGCCCCGCCCGGCGCTGACCGTCACGGTCGCCCGTGCGGAGCGCAGCAGCCTGCCGCTGCGCATCGCCGCGCACGGCAACGTCGCAGCGTGGCAGGAGGCGGTGATCGGCACCGAGGCCAACGGCCTGCGCCTGGCCGACGTGAAGGTCAACGTCGGCGACAGCGTCCGGCGCGGCCAGGTGCTCGCGACCTTCGCCGCCGAGACGATGGAGGTCGAGCTGGCCCAGCAGCGCGCCGCCGTTGCCGAGGCCGAGGCCACGCTCGCCGAAGCGAGCGCCAACGCCGAGCGGGCGAAGAGCCTGCAGGCGACCGGCGCCCTCAGCGAGGCGACCATCAACCAGTACGTCACCGCCGAGCGCACGGCGCGCGCCCGCCTCGACGCGCAGCGCGCCGCGACACGGGCCCGCCAGCTGCGCGTGTCGCAGACCGCCGTCCTGGCACCCGACGACGGCGTGATCTCGGCGCGCAGCGCGACGGTCGGCGCCGTGCTGCCGGCCGGCCAGGAGCTGTTCCGGCTGATCCGCAAGGGCCGGCTCGAGTGGCGCGCCGAGGTGGCGTCGGCCGACCTGGCGAGCATCCGTCCGGGCATGCCGGCGACCGTCGTGCCGCCGAGCGGCGCCCCCCTGGTCGGCGCGGTGCGAATGGTCGCCCCGACGGTCGACCCGCAGACGCGCAACGGCATCGTCTACGTCGACCTGCCGGCCGGTGGCAGCGCCCGCGCCGGCATGTTCGCGCGCGGCGAGTTCGAGGTCGGCGAGTCGAGCGGGCTCACCCTGCCGCAGACCGCCGTCCTGCTGCGCGAAGGCTTCAGCTACGTCATGGAGGTCGGCGCCGACGGCAAGATCAGCGAGCGCAAGGTGCAGGCCGGCCGCCGCGTCGGCGACCGGGTCGAGATCGTCTCCGGCCTGGCTCCCGACGCCCGCGTCGTCGCCCAGGGCGGCGGCTTCCTCGCCGACGGCGACCTGGTCCGCGTCGTCGACGCGCCGGCGCCGGCCGTCGCCGCCGTCCGCAACGGCTCGAGCGCCAAGCCATGAACGTCTCCACCTGGTCGATCAAGAACCCGGTGCCGGCGGTGCTGCTGTTCATCATGCTGACGATCCTCGGCCTGATGAGCTTCCGGGCCATGAAGATCCAGAACTTCCCGGACATCGACCTGCCGACGATCATCGTCACGGCCTCGCTGCCGGGCGCCGCGCCGGCGCAGCTCGAGACCGAGGTGGCGCGCAAGATCGAGAACTCGATCGCGACACTGCAGGGCGTCAAGCACATCTACACCAAGGTGCAGGACGGCACGGCGACGATCTCGACCGAGTTCCGCCTCGAAAAGCCGACGCAGGAAGCGCTCGACGACGTGCGCGACGCGGTGCAGCGGATCCGCTCCGACCTGCCCGGCGACCTGCGCGATCCGGTCATCACCAAGATGGAGCTCGCCGGCGCGCCCATCCTCACCTACACCGTCGCCTCGACGCGCATGGACGACGAGGCGCTGTCCTGGTTCGTCGACAACGACGTGACCAAGGCGATCCTCGCCGTGCGCGGGGTCGGCGCCGTCAGCCGCGTGGGCGGCGTCTCGCGCGAGGTCCGGGTCGAGCTCGACCCGGCCCGGCTGCTCGCCCTCAACGCCACGGCCTCGGACATCTCGCGGCAGCTGCGCAGCATCCAGCAGGAAGCCTCGGGCGGCCGCGCCGACGTCGGCGGCAGCGAGCAGTCGGTGCGCACGATCGCCACCGTCCAGTCGGCCGAGCAGCTGGCCCGGCTCGAGATCGCGCTCGCCGACGGCCGCCGCATCCGCCTCTCGGACGTCGCGACCGTCAGCGACACCACCGCCGAGCAGCGCAGCGCCGCCCTCCTCAACGGCAAGCCGGTCGTCGGCTTCGAGATCGTCCGCTCGCGCGGCGCCGGCGAGACCGAGGTCGCCGCGGGCGTGCGGGCGCGCCTCGACAAGCTGAAGGCCGAGCGTCCGGACATCGAGATCACCGAGGCCTTCAACTTCGTCGACCCGGTGCAGGAGAACTACGACGGCTCGATGCTCCTGCTCTACGAAGGCGCCGCGCTCGCGGTGCTGGTCGTCTTCCTGTTCCTGCGCGACTGGCGCGCGACGCTCGTCTCCGCGACGGCGCTGCCGCTCTCGGTGATCCCCGCCTTCTGGGTCATGGACCTGATGGGCTTCTCGATCAACGTCGTGACGCTGCTGTCGCTGTCGCTCGTCGTCGGCATCCTGGTCGACGACGCGATCGTCGAGATCGAGAACATCATGCGCCACCTGCGCATGGGCAAGTCGCCGCTCGACGCAGCGCGCGACGCCGCCGACGAGATCGGCCTGGCGGTGATCGCCACCTCGTTCACGCTGATCGCCGTGTTCCTGCCGACCGCCTTCATGTCGGGCGTGCCGGGCAAGTTCTTCGTCCAGTTCGGCTGGACCGCGGCGATCGCCGTCTTCTGGTCGCTCGTCGTCGCCCGCATGCTGACGCCGATGATGGCCGCCTACCTGCTGAAGCGCCCGAAGAAGGAGGAGAAGGAGGCGAGCTGGCTGAAGCACTACATGGTCGTGGCGCGCTGGTGCCTGCGCCACCGCTGGCTGACGATGGCCGGCACGACCGTCTTCGCGGTGCTGTCGCTGCTGCCGATGGCGCTCGGCCTGATCCCCGGCGCCTTCATCCCGCCCGACGACCTGTCGCAGACGCAGGTGAGCCTGTCGCTGCCGCCGGGCAGCACGTTCAGGCAGACGCTCGCCGCTGCCGAGCAGGCCCGCGGCATCCTCGACAAGGACAAGGACGTCAAGCTGATCTACACCGCGGTCGGCGGCGGCAACACCGGCAGCGACCCGTTCGCCATCGGCGGCGTGCCCGAGGTGCGGCAGGCGACGCTCACGCTCAACCTGACGCCGCGCGGCGAGCGCGGCGGCGTCAGCAAGCAGGCCGTCGAGGCGCGCCTGCGCGAGGCGCTCGCCGTCATCCCCGGCGCGCGGGTCAAGGTCGGCTTCGGCGGATCGAGCGAGAAGTACATCCTCGTCCTCGCCGGCGAGAACGGCCGCGTCCTCAGCGAGCACGCCGCCAAGGTCGAGCGCGAGCTGCGCACCATCCCGGGCATCGGCAACGTCGTCTCGACCTCCAGCCTGACCCGTCCCGAGCTGATCGTGCGGCCCGACCCGGCGCGCGCCGCCGACCTCGGCGTGACCTCGGCCGCAATCGCCGACACGCTGCGCATCGCCACCGCCGGCGACTACGACCAGGCGCTCGCCAAGCTCAACCTCAGCCAGCGCCAGGTGCCGGTGGTCGTCCGCCTGCCGGCCTCGGCGCGCACCGACCTCGACCTGCTGCAGCAACTGCCGGTGCCCGGCGCGCGCGGCCCGGTGCCGCTCGGCAATGTGGCGACGCTGACGATCGAGAGCGGGCCGGCGCAGATCGACCGCTACGACCGGCTGCGCAACGTCAACTTCGAGATCGAGCTTAACGGACAGCCGCTCGGCCTGGTCAGCGAGCAGGCCAAGGCGCTGCCGAGCCTGGTCAACCTGCCGAACGGCGTGATCCAGCAGGAGGTCGGCGACGCCGAGGCCTTCGCCGAGCTGGCGCAGAGCTTCATGCTCGCCATCCTGACCGGCGTCGCCTGCATCTACATCGTCCTGGTCCTGCTGTTCCATGCCTGGGTGCAGCCGGTGACGATCCTCGGCGCGCTGGTGCTGGCGATCCCCGGCGCGATGCTCGCGCTCTTCATCACCGGCCAGTCGCTGTCGATGCCGTCGATGATCGGCCTGATCATGCTGATGGGCATCGCCACCAAGAACTCGATCCTGCTGGTCGAGTACGCGATCATGGCCGAGCGCGACCACGGCCTGTCGCGCTTCGAGGCCCTGCTCGACGCCTGCCACAAGCGGGCCCGGCCGATCGTCATGACCACGATCGCGATGGGCGCCGGCATGATGCCGATCGCGCTCGGCCTCGGCGTCGATCCGAGCTTCCGGGCCCCGATGGCGATCGTCGTGATCGGTGGGCTGATCACGTCGACCTTCCTCAGCCTGCTCGTCATCCCGGTCCTCTTCACCTTCGTCGACGACGTGGTCCAGGGCACCAAGCGGCTGTTCCGGCGCCGGCG
This sequence comes from Caldimonas sp., assembly GCA_036263655.1. GTDB lineage: Bacteria > Pseudomonadota > Gammaproteobacteria > Burkholderiales > Burkholderiaceae_C > Schlegelella_A. The sequence continues at coordinate 110,509 of DATAGP010000019.1, forward strand.
TCACGCCGGCAGCACCGGGGGCTCCGCAGGGCCGGCCGGCCCGATGCCACCGGCCGGTCCCGTCGCTCCCACCGCGGCGACCCGCTCGAACTGACGGCGCCGGCGCCGCGTCACCGGTCGGGCGGCGACCCGACCGCACACGCCGTGTCCCGGGCATCGGGCGCCGTGCCTCGCCCCCGCGCCCGCAGGCGCAAAATCGTCGCGACCGCTTCCTGGAGAGACCATGCGCGCCCCCCAGCCCGACGCCGAATTCCTGATGCGAGACACGACCTCGCATCCGGCCGCCTACACGCCCCAGTACAAGACCAGCGTCCTGCGCAGCCCGCGCCTGGCGCCGATCTCGCTGCAGCAGTCGCTGTCCGAAGTCACCGCGCCGGTCTTCGATGCCTCCGAGCTCGGCCCGCAGGACAACGACCTGATCCTCAACTACGCCCGCAACGGCATGCCGATCGGCGAGCGCATCGTCGTCCACGGCTACGTGCACGACCAGCTCGGCCGCCCGGTGAAGAACGCGCTGGTCGAGGTGTGGCAGTGCAACGCCAGCGGCCGCTACCGGCACAAGAAGGACCAGTACATCGGCGCACTGGACCCGAACTTCGGCGGCTGCGGCCGCATGCTGACCGACGAGAACGGCTACTACGCCTACCGCACCATCAAGCCGGGCCCCTACCCGTGGCGCAACCGCGTCAACGACTGGCGCCCGGCGCACATCCACTACGCGATCTCGGGCGACGGCTGGGTCCAGCGCCTGATCACGCAGATGTACTTCGAGGGCGACCCGCTGATCCGGAGCTGCCCGATCCTCGGCGTCGCTCCGAGCGAGGAGCAGATCCGCGGCCTGATCGCGCTGCAGGACATCGGCGCCTTCGTCCAGCTCGACAGCCGCGCCTACCGCTTCGACATCGTCCTGCGCGGCCAGCGCGCGACGCTGTTTGAGAACCACGTGCAGGCGCCGCCGCCGGGCGCCGAAGAAAAGAAGAAGGGAGCGCCGCGATGAGCCACGTCTTCTCCGCCCCCGGCGGCAGCCAGCTGGTCGTCCGCCGCGAGACGGCCTCCCAGACCGCCGGCCCCTATGTCCACATCGGCCTGGCGCCGCAGGCCGCCGGCTTCGACATCTTCGAGAAAAACTTCGGCAGCGTCCTCGTCGCCGACGGCACGAACGGCGAGCGCATCCGCATCGAAGGCCGCGTGTTCGACGGCATCGGCACGGTCGTGAAGGACATGCTGATCGAGATCTGGCAGGCCAACGCCGAGGGCAAGTACGCGCACCCCGGCGACCGCCAGCCGGGCAAGTCGCTCGACCCGGCCTTCCGCGGCTGGGGCCGCAGCTGCACCGACTTCGAGTCGGGCGTCTACACCTTCGACACCATCAAGCCGGGCAGCGTCATGGGTCGCGACAACCGGCCGATGGCGCCGCACATCAATGCCTGGATCGTCGCCCGCGGCATCAACGTCGGGCTCAACACGCGCATCTACTTCAGCGACGAGGCCGAAGCCAACGCCAAGGATCCGGTACTGAACGTGATCGAGTGGGAAGCACGACGCAGGACGCTGATCGCCGAGCGCTCGGACAAGAAGGCCGAGGGCGGCGCGGTCGTCTACCGCTTCGACATCCGCCTGCAGGGCGAGGCCGAAACGGTGTTCTTCGACATCTAGAACGTTGCCTTCAGGCCGCCGCTCGCGCCATCCGAAGGGAAGCGGCCCGGCGCTATGCCAACCGCAATGACCGACCCCAACCCGCCGATCGAGCTTCAAGCGCCGAACATCGACCGCTGGAAGGACGGCGGAACCGGAGTCGACTGGGTGCACGTGCTCGACTCCGGCCAGCCCGGGCCGAAGGTCATGGTGCAGGCGCTGACGCACGGCAACGAGATCTGCGGCGCGATTGCCCTCGACCGGCTGCTCGCGAGCGGCTTCCGTGCGCGCCGCGGCACGCTCACGCTCGCCTTCGCGAACGTCGAGGCCTATCGGCGCTTCGACCCGGCCGAGCCGTTCGCGTCGCGCCTGGTCGACGAGGACTACAACCGGGTCTGGTCGGACGATGCCCTGTTCGGGCCGCGCGATTCGCTGGAGCTGCGCCGCGCCCGCGCGCTTCGGCCGTTCGTCGACGACGCCGACCTGCTGCTCGACATCCACAGCATGAGCGAGCCCTGCCGGCCGCTGATGGTGTGCGGCACGGTCGAAAAGAACGTCGCCTACGCGCGGGCGCTCGGCGTGCCTGGCGTCCTGCTCGTCGACACCGGTCACCCGCAGGGCCTGCGCATGGTCGACCGGGGTGGCTTCGGTGACCCGGACAGCCCGAAGCGCGCCCTCCTGATCGAATGCGGCCAGCACTGGGAGCGTGCCGCGGCCGACGTCGCCGTCGATGCGCTCGTGCGTTTCCTGGGCCTCACCGGCGCCGCCGACCCCGACTGGGTGGCGGAGAACACGCGTCTCGCGCTGCCGCCGGTGCAGCGACTCGTGCGCGTGACGGAGCCGGTGGTCGCGATCAGCGCCGACTTCCGCTTCCTGCTGCCGACCACGGGACTGCTCGTGGTGCCCCGGGCCGGAACGCCGATCGCGCAGGACGGCGATCGCATCTGGACGACGCCCTACGACGATGCGGTGCTCGTCATGCCGGGAACGCGCAATCTGAAGCCGGGCGGAACGGCGGTGCGGCTGGGTCGCTTCGAGGACTGAACCCGCGCGGGACGGTTGTCAGTCCTCGAGTCCGAGCTGGACCAGGAGGAACGCGGTGTCTTCGGCGATCTCGTGCAGGGAGTCGAAACGGCCCGACGCGCCGCCGTGGCCGACCTCGAGGTTGATCCTGAAGAGCAGCGGGTTCGAGTTGGTCTTCAGCGTGCGCAGCCTGGCGACGTACTTGGCCGGCTCCCAGTACGCGACCTGGCTGTCGTTGAGGCCGGTGCGGACGAGCATCGCCGGGTAGGGACCGGGCTTCAGGTTGTCGTAGGGGCTGTAGGCGCGCATCCAGGCGTACTGCTCGGGCAGCTTCGGGTTGCCCCACTCGACGAACTCGCCGACCGTGAGCGGCAGGGTCTCGTCGAGCATGGTGTTGACGACGTCGACGAAGGGCACCTCGGCGACCACCGCCCGGAACAGCTCGGGCCGGGCGTTGACGACCGCGCCCATGAGCAGGCCGCCGGCGCTGCCGCCTTCGATGGCGAGCTGCGACGGCGTCGTCAGGCCGCGCTCGATCAGGGCTTCGGCGCAGGCGATGAAGTCGCTGAAGGTGACAGCCTTGGTCGCCATCTTGGCCGCTTCGTACCAGGAGCGACCCAGGTCGCCGCCGCCGCGGACGTGGGCGATCGCGAAGACGACGCCGCGGTCGAGCAAGGACACGCGTGTCTGCGCGAACGACGGGTCGAGCGGGATGCCGTAGCTGCCGTAGCCATAGAGGAGGAGCGGCTGCGGTCCGGCTTGCCTGCGGTCGCGCCGCCAGACCAGCGACACCGGCACCGCCGTGCCGTCGGGCGCGGTCGCCATCAGCCGCTCGCTGGCGTAGAGCGCCGGCTCGTAGCCGGGCACCGGCTGGCGCTTCCTGAGCACCCGCTCGCGCGTGATCAGGTCGTAATCGTAGGTCGACGCCGGCGTCGTCAGCGAGGTGTAGACGAAGCGCAGCGTCGTCGTCTCGAACTCGGCGTTGCCGCTGGCGTGAACGCTGTAGGCCGGCTCGTCGAAGGCGACGGTGTGCTCGCCGCCCTCGACCAGGTCGACGACGCGCAGCTGCAGCAGGCCCTCGACGCGCTCGGTGACGACCAGGTGTCTGGCGAAGACGTCGACGTCGTCGAGCATGACGCGCTCTCGCGCCGGGATCAGCTCCTCGGCCGCGGCGAGGTCGAGCTGGTCCGCGTCGACGCGGACCAGCCGGTAGTTGCGCCCGGTGTCGTTGATGCGGACGTAGAAGCGGCCGTCGCGGTGGTCGAGGTGGTAGTCGATGTCGGCGCCGCGCGGGAAGACGGTGCGCAGCGCGAAGGTCTCGGGTTTGGCCGCGGCGTCGGCGACGCGCACCTCGGCGACGTCCATGCTGCTCGAGGCGACGAGCAGCCAGCGGTCGTCCCGGGTGCGCGAGACCGAGAGGTCGAACAGCTCGTCCTCCTCCTCGAGGAGCAGCGTGTCGGCGCCGCTGCCGCCGACGACGTGCCGCCACAGGCGGTGCGCCCGCTTGGCCTCGTCCATCGTCACGTAGTAGAGGCTGCGGCTGTCCGCGCCCCAGGTCGCCGAGGCGACCTCCGGCATCGACCAGGCGTCGACGGTGCCGCTCGCCAGGTCCTTGACGTGCAGCGTGTAGTCGCGGCCGCCGGTGAAGTCGGCGCTGTAGGCCAGCCGGGCCGCGTCGGGGCTGACGGCGGCGACGCCGAGGCGCAGGAACGCCCGGCCCGTGGCCAGCTCGTTGAGGTCGAGCAGGGTCTCGTCGCGGCCGGCCGGGTCGTACCGGCGCTCCGGGCCGGCGGCGCGCCGCCGCACGTGGCGCGGGTACTGCTCGCCGGTCGCGGTGCGCGAGCGGTACCACCAGTCGCCCTTGCGGTACGGCACCGAGTCGTCGTCCTGCTGGATGCGGGAAAACATCTCCTGGTAGAGCCGGTCCTTCAGCGGCGCTCGCGGCGCCAGCCACGCCTCGGCGTAGGCGTTCTCCGCCCGCAGGTAGGCGAGGGTGCGCGGGTCGTCGCGGTCGCGCAGCCAGAACCACTCGTCGATGCGGCGGTCGCCGTGCACGCTGACGTCCTTCGGCTCGCGCGGCGCCTGCGGCGGCTCCGGCAAGAGCGGGTGGGACGCGTCCGTGCGGGATCGGTCGGTGCGCGATTCCTCCGAGCGGGACGCGTCGGAGCCGGATGGGTCGGGCGGGATCGGGGTGGTGGCGGTCATGGTGTATGACGAGGGGCGAATGGCGACCAGGCGAAGGAGGCGACGCGGCATTCTCGACGCCGCACCGTGGGCGCGTGGATTGCCCCTGCGGCGCTGCCCGCCCACTTCGCCCCAGGCCCATGACCGTCGCGCCGCCTCCCGTCCTCGACCTCGGCGACCTGCGCCGGGTGACGCCCATCGACTCCGGCTTCGGCCAGGGTCGCGGCAAGCCGGTCGACCGTCACTACATCGAGGACTTCCTGCAGCGCCACGCCGCCGACATCCGCGGCCGCGTGGTCGAGGTCGCCGAGCGCACCTACACGCAGCGCTACGGCGGCGACCGCGTCGAGCGCAGCGACATCCTGCACGTCGACGGGTCCAACGAACGCGCCACGCTGGTCGGCGACCTGGCGGAGGACAACGACCTGCCCGAGGGCTGCTTCGACTGCTTCATCTGCACGCAGACGCTCACCTACATCTACGACGTGCAGCGGGCCGTGGCGACCATCCACCGCATGCTCAAGCCCGGCGGCGTCCTCCTCGTCACCGTTCCGGGCATCAGCCAGATGAGCCCGTACGACCGCGACCGCTGGGGCGAGTACTGGCGGTTCACGGCGCAGTCGCTCGGCCGCCTGCTCGGCACGCCTTTCGGCGGCGAGAACGTCCGCGTCGAGGCCTACGGCAACGTCCTCGCCTCGACCGCCTTCCTGCAGGGCCTCTGCGTCGACGACCTGCGCCGCGACGAGCTCGACCACCGCGACCAGCGGTACCAGATGCTGGTCGCCGGCCGCGCCGTGAAGGCAGCCTGAGGTCGCTTCGCACCGGCCGCCCGCGGCGGCTTTGGGTGATGATCGGGGCTGACGAGGACGCCGCCCCGCATGGACACGCGCACGACCGACACCCTGTTCCCGACGACGCCGCGCTGGGAAAGCGAGGGCACGAGCCGGATCCCGTTCGCCGCCTACACCGACCCGAGCCTGCACAAGCGCGAGCTGGAGCGCTTCTTCTATCGCGGCCACTGGTGCTACGTCGGGCTCGAGGCGGAGATCCCGAACCCGGGCCACTTCAAGCGCAGCGCCGTGGGCGAGCGCTCGGTGATCCTGGTCCGCGACGAGGACGGCGGCATCGGCGTGATCGAGAACGTCTGCGCCCACCGCGGCATGGCCTTCTGCCGCCGGCGCCACGGCACGGTCAAGGAGTTCGTCTGCCCGTATCACCAGTGGAACTACTCGCTGAAGGGCGACCTGCAGGGCGTGCCCTTCCGCCGCGGCGTGAAGCAGGACGGCAAGGTGCAGGGCGGCATGCCGGCCGACTTCCGCCCAGAGGAGAACGGCCTCAACAAGCTGAAGGTCGCGGTGCGCGGCGGCGTTGTCTTCGCCTCGTTCGACCATGAGGTCGAGCCGCTCGAGGACTTCCTCGGCCCGGCCATCGTGCCCTGGTTCGACCGGCTGTTCGACGGTCGCGCCCTGCGCATCCTCGGCTACAACCGGCAGCGCATCCCCGGCAACTGGAAGCTGATGCAGGAGAACATCAAGGACCCGTACCACCCCGGTCTCCTGCACACCTGGTTCGTGACCTTCGGCCTCTGGCGCGCCGACAACCGCTCGCAGCTGGTGATGGACGCCCGCCATCGCCACGCGGCCATGATCTCGACCCGAGGGCAGAGCGGCAAGTCGGCGCAGGTGACGCAGGTCTCGAGCTTCAAGGAGAACATGCAGCTCGAGGACCCGCGCTTCCTCGACATCGTCCCCGAGCCCTGGTGGAAGGGCCCGACCGCGGTGATGACGACGATCTTCCCGAGCGTGATCCTGCAGCAGCAGGTCAACAGCGTCTCGACCCGCCACATCCAGCCCGACGGGCACGGCGCCTTCGACTTCGTGTGGACCCATTTCGGCTTCGCCGACGACAGCGACGAGATGACTCAGCGGCGGCTCCGCCAGGCGAACCTGTTCGGCCCCGCCGGCTTCGTCTCGGCCGACGACGGCGAGGTGATCGAGCTGTCGCAGCAGGCCTTCGAGAGCCGGCCGTCGCATCGCACACTGGCCGAGCTCGGCGGCCGCGACGTCGCCGACACCGACCACATGGTCACCGAGACGCTGATCCGCGGCATGTACCGCTACTGGCGCGAGGTGATGGAGCGCTGAGCGCCTCCGGCCAGCCATGGACTTCGCCGAGTACCACGAGCTGGTCCAGCTCCATGCCGACTACGCCAGCGCCGTCGACTCGGGCGACTGGGACCTCTGGCCGGAGTTCTTCGTCGACGCCTGCAGCTACCGCCTCGTGCCGCGCGAGAACCACGAGCGCGGCTTTCCGCTGGCGACTTTGTCGTTCGAGAGCAAGGGCATGCTCAAGGACCGCGTCTACGGCATCCGCGAGACGCTGTTCCACGATCCCTACTACCAGCGCCACGTCGTCGGCGCGCCGCTGGTGCGGGCGAGCGAGCCGGGACGGATCCGCAGCGAGGCCAACTACGCGGTGTTCCGCACCAAGCTCAACGAGCTGAGCACCGTCTTCAACGTCGGCCGCTACCTCGACGTCGTCGTGCGCACGCCGGCGGGGCTGAAGTTCGAGTCGCGCCTGGTCGTCTACGACAGCGAGATGATCCCGAACTCGATCATCTATCCCCTCTGACCTCGAGGTCGCCCCGCCGCATGAGCACCTGGCACGACGCCGCCACCCTCGACGACTTCGCCGCCAGCGACGCGATCGAGGTCGTGCTCGGCGGAAGGCAGATCGCGATCTACCTCGTCGACGGCGCCGTGTTCGCCACCGACAACGTCTGCACGCATGGCATGGCGCGGCTGTGCGACGGCTTCCTGGAAGGGCACGAGATCGAGTGCCCGCACCACCAGGGCCGCTTCGACATCCGCACCGGCGCGGCGACCTGCGCCCCGGCCAAGGTCGCGCTCGCCACCTACCCCGCGCGACTCGACGGCGATCGCGTCCAGCTGCAGGTCGACGCCGGCTGAGACGCGTCCGGATTTCGCCGGCGCCGACGTAATACGGGCATGCACTTCCGCATGCCTTCAGCGCCGCCGCCATGAGCTTCCGCTGTACCCACGTCCTTGGACCTCTCCTCGTCGCCGCGTGTGCCGCGATCCTCGGACTGAGCTCGATGCAGGGCGCGGCCGCGCCGCCCTCGGCAGGGTCCACCACGGCGGCGACCGGAGCGACGCGCCCACCGGCGCGGGTCGCTCCCGCGCCACCGCTCTCCGCCAGCTGGACGATGCCCCAGGCCGTGCCGGCTCCGACGTTCGCCGAGGCCGGCCGGCTCTTTCGCGCCGGTCGCCACGCCGCGGCCTACGGACGCTTCGTGACGCTGGCCAACGAAGGCGACATGCATGCGGCGCGGGTGGCGCTGCTGATGCATCGCTTCGGACCGTCCCTCTTCGGCAGCGACTGGGATGCGACGACCGAGGAGCTCGCCGAGTGGTCGCGCCTGGCGCGCCAGGCCGAGCAGATGGACATCGAGGCGCGGCTGCGCATCGGCCGGGCCAAGTAGACGGCTGCGGGCGACGCGTCCGGCGCCGAGCGCCGGGCGAAGCGCCTTGCTATCGTCGGGCTGCGCTGCCGAAAGCCCGGATGCAACCCGTCATCACCAGCCTGCTCGACACCGATCTCTACAAGTTCACGATGTGGCAGGCGATGCTGCATCGCCACCCGGAGACCGAGGCCGAATACACCTTCCTCTGCCGAAACGAGCCGGCCTATCCGCTGGCCGAGCTGGTGCCCGATCTCAACCGCGAGCTCGACGCGCTGTGCGCGCTGAGCTTCAAGCCGAGCGAGCTGGCCTACCTCGGGTCGCTTCGCTTCATCCGCTCGGACTTCGTCCACTTCCTGCGCATCTTCCACTTCCAGCGCGACTTCATCGTCGCGCGCCCGGCCGCCGACGGCCGCAGCCTGGAGATCGTCGCCAGCGGCCCGCAGGTGCACGTGATGGCGTTCGAGATCTTCGTCCTGGCAATCGTCAACGAGCTGTATTTCCGCCGCTTCGATGCCGATGCCGCCTGGAAGGAAGGGCGTCTGCGGCTCGCCGCGAAGATCGAGCGCCTGCGCGTGTTCGCCCGGGAGCCGAAGCGTGCCACCCCGTTCGAGTTCTTCGACTTCGGCGTGCGGCGGCGCTTCTCCGGGGCCTGGCATCGCGAGGTGCTGACGACGCTCAAGCGCGAGGTGCCGCAGTTCTTCAAGGGCGCCTCGGACGTGCTCTTCGCCCGCGACCTCGGCCTGGTCCCGATCGGGACGATGGCGCACGAGTACCTGCAGACCTTCCAGACCCTCGGCGTCCGCCTGCGCGACTTCCAGCGCTCCGCGCTCGAGGCCTGGGTCCAGGAGTACCGCGGCGACCTCGGCACGGCGCTCACCGACGTCGTCGGCATGGATGCCTTCCTCGCCGACTTCGACCTCTACTTCGCCAAGTTGTTCGACGGCCTGCGCCACGACTCCGGCGACCCCTTCGTGTGGGGCGAGAAGGCGCTCGCGCACTACGAGAAGCTGCGCGTCGACGCGCGCACCAAGCGGCTGGTGTTCTCGGACGGGCTCGACCTCGAGAAGTCCTTCGCCCTGTACCGCCATTTCGCCGACCGCGCGCCGTGCGGCTTCGGCATCGGCACCAACCTCACCAACGACATGGGCCTGAAGACGCTGCACATCGTCATGAAGCTGACGCGGGCCAACGGCCAGCCGGTGGCCAAGCTCTCGGACAGCCCCGGCAAGCTGCTCTGCGACGACGAGACCTTCCTCGCCTACCTCCGGCAGGTCTTCGACGTGCCCGCCCTGAGCGCACCGACCCCACGCACCACGCCATGACATCGACCCGACAGCCGGCCAAGAAGGCGGCGAAGAAGACCGCCACGAAGCCCGGCCTCTACGCCAACATCCATGCCAAGCAGGAGCGGATCGCGCACGGCAGCGGCGAGACGATGCGCGAGCCCGGCAGCCCCGGCGCGCCCAGCGACGAGGCGTTCGCGAAGGCGGAGCAGGGCCAACCCGCGAAGAAGACCGCGGCGCGCAAGCCCGCGAAGAAGCCGGCGGCAGGCAAGGCGGCGAAGAAGCCGGCCGCCCGCAAGCGCAGCACGGCGAAGAAGTGACTTCGATCCGGCGGCGCCTGCTGCTGCTGCACGGCGCCGCCGCCTGGCTGGCCCTCCCGCTCGCCGCGCGCGAAGCGCCGCGCTACGAACGCGGCCCGGCTTCCGCCGACGGCATCGGCAAGCGCCACATGGGCCGCGAGATCGCGCAGGTGATGGGCTGGCAGGGTGCGGCCTGGCTGGAGCGCGGCGAGCGCGAGAGGGAGGAGCGCGTCGACCTGCTCCTCGCCGAGCTGCGCCTGCGCCCGGGCATGACGGTGGCGGACGTCGGCGCCGGCACGGGCTACGTCGCCCGGCGCATGGCGCGCGCCGTCGGGCCGACCGGAAGGATCCTGGCGGTCGACGTGCAGCCGGAGATGCTGCGCCTGCTCGCGGAGTCGGCGCGCAGCGAAGGCCTGCCGCAGATCGTGCCGGTGCTCGGCGCGACCGACGACGCGAAGCTGCCGGCCGCCGGCGTCGACCTCGCCGTGATGGTCGACGTCTATCACGAGCTCGAGCATCCTTTCGAGGTCGTCGCGAGCATCGTGCGGGCGCTGAAGCCGGGCGGCCGGCTCGTCTCGTCGAGTACCGCGCCGAGGATCACGCGGTGCCGATCAAGGCCCTGCACAAGATGAGCGTCGCGCAGATCCGGCGCGAGGCGGCCGCGCATCCGCTCGATTTCGAACGCCTCGGCTCGAGCCTGCCGTGGCAGCACGTCGTCGTCTTTGTCCGGCGCTGACGACGTTCGGCGGCCTCCGGCACGGGCGCACGGCTTGCCACGGAAATAGCACTCGTCAGCCAACGGAGACACCGCCATGAGCGAGGAAAGCAAGGCAGCGAAACAGGATCCCACCGGCCACTACGGCCCCGGCTACGGCGACCCGGTCAAGCACCTCGGCGAGAAGCCGCCCGTCGCGACCTCCGCCGAGACGTCGGGCGAGACGTCGGGCGAGCCGGGCGTGCCGCTCACCCCGGGCCCGACGCTGCCGCCGCAAGGCGTGCCTGGGGGCCCTGGGGTAGACGCCGATGCTGCCGGCGAGCAGCCGCCTCTGCGCAGCGAGGACGTCTCGGTGCCGCCGCCGGACCATGTCGGCGAGGACGCGCCGGCGAGCGAGAACGCCGGACTGATCTTCGAGCGCTCGTAATCCACCCGGTCGTCGCGAGAGGGGGCATCGGGCTCGCTGTATATTCGTACAGCTTGGCGGCGACGCCCGAGCCCTCCCCATGGAACTGACCCGCAAGCTCGCGCTTCTCGCCGACGCCGCCAAGTACGACGCCTCGTGCGCCTCCAGCGGCACCAGCCGGCGCGATTCGCTGAGCGGGCGCGGCATCGGCTCGACCGAGGGCTCGGGCATCTGCCACAGCTACGCGCCCGACGGCCGCTGCATCTCTCTGCTGAAGATCCTCCTCACCAACTTCTGCCTCTACGACTGTCTCTACTGCATCAACCGATCCTCGAGCAACGTGCCGCGGGCACGCTTCACCGTCGACGAGGTGGTGCAGCTGACGCTCGACTTCTACCGTCGCAACTGCATCGAGGGCCTGTTCCTCAGCTCGGGAATCATCCGCAACCCCGACTACACGATGGAGCAGGTGGTCGAGGTCGCGCGGGTGCTGCGCGAGGAGCACGATTTCCGCGGCTACATCCACCTGAAGACGATCCCCGACGCGAGCGCCGACCTGCTCGCGCGGGCCGGCCGCTACGCCGATCGCCTGAGCATCAACATCGAGCTGCCGACGGTGCAGTCGCTCGCCGCCCTGGCGCCGGAAAAGGACGGCGCGGCGATCCGGCGCTCGATGGCGCGCCTGCGCGTGCACATCGACGACGCCAAGGACGCGTCGAAGCCGGCGCCAGCCACGTCGATCGTGGCGATGCCGGCGAAGCGGGCGCAGGCGCCGCGCTTCGCGCCCGCCGGCCAGAGCACGCAGATGATCGTCGGCGCGGACGCCGCGTCGGACAGCACCATCCTGCAGACCAGCGCCAGCCTCTACGGCTCGTACCGCCTGCGCCGCGTCTACTACTCGGCCTTCAGCCCGATCCCGGACGCGGCGAGGGCCCTGCCGCTCAAGGCGCCGCCGCTCGTCCGCGAGCACCGTCTCTACCAGGCCGACTGGCTGATGCGCTTCTACGGCTTCGAGCACGAGGAGATCGTGTCCGGCGCCGACGGCATGCTGTCGCTCGAGGTCGATCCGAAGCTCGCCTGGGCGCTCGCCCACCGCGAGCGCTTCCCCGTCGACTGCAACCGTGCACCCAAGGAGATGCTGCTGCGCGTGCCGGGCCTCGGCGTGAAGGCGGTCGGGCGGATGCTGCTGGCGCGCCGCGGGCGGCGCCTGCGCACCGCCGACCTCGAGCGCCTGCGCGTGCCTCTCCGCAAGGTCCTGCCGTTCGTCGAGCTGGCCGACCACCGTCCCGGACGCAGCCTCGAGGCGGCCGACCTGCGCCGGCGCCTGCTCGTGCAGCACGCCGCGGCGCCGCTCGCGCAGGCGTCGCTGTTCGAGGCCGAGCCGGGCGGCTCGGAGCTGGCCGCCGCCTGACCGGCCGCCGGATGACCGCCGCCGGGCCCCGAACCGAGCCGCGCTCCGTCACCCTGGCGAGCGCCGTCGATTTCGAGGGCTTCCGGCGTGCCTGCCGGCAGCTGTGGGCGGCGCAGGTGCCGCCGGACTCGGTCAGCTGGCACACGGCCGACGACGCCGAGTCCGACCTGTTCGAGCGCGACGGCGATGACGGCTCCGGCAGGGTCCCGGGCGAGGACGGCGCGAGCGCTCCCATCCAGGCGCCGGCGTCCTTCGTGCCGCTCAGCCAGAGCGTCGTCCTGCACAGCGACCCGGCGCGCTTCGGCCTGCTCTACCGGCTGCTCTGGCGGCTGCAGCTCGAGCCCGGCCTGCGCGGCGACCCGGTCGACGCCGACTGGGTCCTGGCCGAGGAGATGGCGCAGGCGGTGCGCCGCGACATGCACAAGATGAAGGCCTTCGTGCGCTTCCGGACACTCCAGGAGGGCACCGGCGGCGCGCCGCTGCATGTCGCCTGGTTCGAGCCGGAGCATCACATCGTCGAGGCCACCGCACCGTTCTTCGCGCGGCGCTTCACGGCCATGCGCTGGGCCATCCTGACCCCCGAGCGCAGCGTCCGCTGGGATGGCGAGGCGCTGGCCTTCGGCCCCGGCGGCCGCCGCGACAAGGCACCCCCGGCCGACGCCGGCGAGCGGCTCTGGCTCACCTACTACGAGAGCATCTTCAACCCGGCACGCCTGAAGCTGAAGATGATGCAAAAGGAAATGCCGAAGCGCTACTGGCCGAACCTGCCCGAAGCGCAGCTCATCCAACCGCTCACGGCCCATGCGGCGGAACGGAGCCTGGCCATGATCCAACGAGCCCCCGGCGACCCGCCGCGCAAGCGCCGCCCGACCGAGCCGCAGCCCGCGCCCGGTCATCCCGAAACGCCCGGCGGCGATGCACCGCCAAGCCTGCCGACGCTGCGCGAGGCGCTCGACCGCTGCCGCGAGTGCCCGATCGGCGAGCACGCGACGCAGGCGGTGCCAGGCGAGGGGCCGACGCAGGCGCCGCTGATGTTTGTCGGCGAGCAGCCGGGCGATCAGGAAGACCTGCAGGGGCGGCCCTTCGTCGGCCCCGCGGGCCAGCTCCTGGCTCGAGCGCTCGACGAGCTCGGCATCTCGCGCGACAAGGTCTACGTCACCAACGCGGTCAAGCACTTCAAGTTCGAGCTGCGCGGCAAGCGGCGCATCCACAAGACGCCGGCGCAGCAGGAGGTGGCGGCCTGCCTGCACTGGCTCGAGAGCGAGATCGAACTGGTCGAGCCGCAGGCCCTCGTGGCGCTCGGCGCAACCGCGGCTCGCCAGCTGCTGGGCGCGCCCGTGGCGGTCACCAAGGTGCGCGGCCAATGGCTGACCCGCAGCGACGGCAGGCGGGTGCTGATCACGCTGCACCCGTCGGCGCTGCTGCGGATGGAACCGGCCGACAAGGCGGCGGCCTATGCCGCGTGGCTCGACGACCTGCGCCACGCTGTGGCGCCGGCGCAACCGGCGAGCAGCCCCCGCCCGTGAGGAGAGGGTCGCCTGCCGGCGGGCGGCCGTAGACTCGCCTCGCCCGCGGCCCGCGGCTGTAAGGATCGGCGGCCCGGGCGCGACTGGCTCACGTTCCCGCCGCTCCCGGCTTCCATCCCAAGGAGACATTCCATGACGAAGCTCGCCACGACCGTGTTCTGCACCCTGTCACTCGCCGCGGGCGTCGCCATGGCGGCGTCGCACAGCGAGATGAAGAAGCCCGATGCCGCGATGGCCAAGGACACCATGACCATGCAGCAATGCAAGGATCACATGGGCATGGCGAAGAAGGACGGCATGAAGAAGGACGACGCGATGATGAAGAAGGACGCCACCTGCGCCGACATGATGAAGAAGGACGCCGCGATGAAGAAAGACGCGCCCGCGCCGGCGAAGAAGTAAGGCCCGCGCGTTTCGCCGCGTCCTACAGCCCGGTCGCGTCCTGCCTGACCGGGCTTTCGTTTGCCCGGTGCTGCAATGGCGCTTTCCTCCCGGACGACCGATTGCAGCGCCATGAACGACAACACCGAATCCCGCCAGCTCCTCTGGAAGATGATCAAGGACATCCGGTTCGCGATGTTCACCACCCGGCACGGCAACGGGCACCTGCATTCACGGCCGATGACCACCCAGAACAAGGAGATCGGCGCCGACGGGAGCCTGTGGTTCTTCATGTCGAGGTCGAGCGGCCCGGTCGACGACCTGAAGTCCGATCCGATCGTCAACCTCGCCTATGCCGACCCCGACGCGGACACCTACGTCTCGGTCTCCGGCACCGCGGCGGTCGTCGAGGACGCAGCCAGGAAGAACCAGCTCTGGAACAAGCAGACGGAGGCCTGGTTCCCGAAGGGCCCGACCGATCCGGACCTCGCCCTGGTGCAGGTGCAGATCGTCCACGCCAACTACTGGGACGTGAAGGACAGCAAGCTGGTGCAGCTGTACGAGATGGCCAAGGCGGTCGTCACGGGCAAGCCGCCGACCGACATGAGCGAGCAGGGCGAAGTGCGGATGCGCTGAGCGCGACGCAGTTCACGCAGACGCCATCCGGCCGACGAACAGCGGCCGCGGAGCAACGCTGTTCCACCGTTCGTCGCCCGGCACGCGGCGCTAACGTGGCGACCGTCACTGCTGCAAGCTGAACGCCATGCGCCAAGAGTCCTCGACCCTGCACTTCTCGCCCGCTTTCCGGTCGCCGTCGCCGAGCGGCGCGATCGAGTGGGAGGAGCTTCCCTCCCTGGCCGGCCGCATCCGAGCCGCCAGCGATGGCCCGTCGAGCGCCGGCGTGCCGTGGGACGCGACCCGTCCGGCCGACTTCGACCCGAGCCCGCCGTCGCAGCCGTTCCGCGAGCCGCTCAACGGCGTGGCGATCCGCGAAGTCCTGGAGCCGGACGTCTTCCGCCACTTCTTCGGCCGCTGAGCTTCGGCGGCTGAGCGCGAGCCTCGCGGCTCGCGGCGATACTCGGCCGGCCCACCGCCCGCGCCGACCGTGAACCTCCTCCGCATCGACGCCCCGACCACGCGCGGGGCGCTTCCTTTTCCGGCCCTCGTCGACGCCCTTCGGCAGGCCTTCACCGAAGGCGCCGAGGTGCCGCTGCGCCATGCGCACGCGATCGGCGGCGGGCCCGACTCCGTCGACCCGAGCCATCCGGCCGGCACGCTGCTCCTCATGCCGGCCTGGCGGCCCGGACGTCGCGGCGGGCTGAAGACGGTCGCGATCTTCCCTGGCAACTCGGCGAGCGGCTTGCCGACGCTGCATTCGACCTACCTGCTCTTCGACGCTGCGACCGGCGCACCGCTGGCCTTGATCGACGGCGACGAGATCACCGCCCGCCGGACGGCGGCCGCCTCGGCGCTGGCCGCCTCGTTCCTGGCGCCGGCCGACGCCACCCGGCTCGTGCTCGTCGGCGCTGGGCGGATCGCCGCCCTGATGACGGCGGCGATGGCCGCCGTTCGCCGCATCGACGAGGTCGCCATCTGGAGCCGGCGTCCGGAGGCGGCTCGCGCGCTGGCGCTCAGGCTGGCGGCCGGCGGCATCGACGCCAGGGCCGCGACGAACCTGGAGGACGCCGTGCGTCGTGCCGACATCGTCAGCTGCGCGACCCTGTCGACGGCGGCGCTGGTGCAAGGTGCGTGGCTGCGCGACGGCAGCCATCTCGATCTCATCGGCTCCTTCACGCCGCAGATGCGCGAGTGCGACGCCGCCTGCTTCGCCCGCGCCAGGGTCTTCGTCGACACCCGCGAAGCGCTCGCCAAGTCCGGCGACGTGCTCGAGGCGATGCGGGAGGGCGCGTTCGCCGAGGAGCGGCTGCACGGCACCCTGGCGGATCTGTGCACCGGGCGGGCCGCCGGACGGACGGGCGCCGCGGAGGTGACCTTGTTCAAGTCGGTCGGCACGGCGCTCGAGGACCTGGCCGCGGCGGAGATGGTCTTCGAGGCGACGCGGGCGCGGCCGCCGGCGGCGCCGCTATCCTGAACTGCCGCAGCACTCCGCACGCGAGATGAGCGACGTGCCGCCCCACCCGCCCGCGACGGCACGACCCGTCCGCTTCTACTGGGAGGACTTCCACGTCGGCGAGGTGCGCGAGTTCGGCCACTACGAGGTGACGCGCGAGGCGGTGCTGGCGTTCGCGCGCGAGTTCGACCCGCAGCCCTTCCACCTGGACGACGCTGCCGCCGAGGTCTCGCTCTTCGGGCGCCTCGCCGCCAGCGGCTGGCACACCTGCGCGATGGCCATGCGGATGCTCTGCGATGCCTACCTGCTCGAGTCCGCCAGCCTCGGCTCGCCGGGGGTCGACTCGCTGCGCTGGCTCGCGCCGGTCTACCCGGGCGACACCTTGCGCGTGCGCTTTACGGTGCTCGAGTCGCGGCCGCTCGCCAGCCGCCCGCACGTCGGCCTCGTCCGCTCCTCGTGGCAGGTGCTCAACCAGGACGAGGTCACGGTCCTGACGATGGAGGGCCACGGCATGTTCGGGCGGCGCTCGGCGCCGTCGCCCGGAGGCGCGTGACTTTGTAGCGTCTCGGCGTGCCGCTTCGCAACGGCCGCCGCGAGTGGCAGCGCGACAATGGGAAACCCTCTCTCCAAGGAGCAGAGGCGTCGCGGGCGGACCTGCCTGCCCGACCTCTCGCCAGGAGCCTGTTGCTTGCGATGACCCCGGCCACCGATCTCGTGGAAGCGCGCGCGCCCGCGGCCGCCGCACCGGGCCGGGCCTTGCCCATCGCCTCGCGCCTGCGCGAGTACGAGATCGCCGGCGTGCTTCGCGACGGTCCGACGAGCGTCGTCTACGTGGCCTGGGACCACTCGCTGCAACGCAAGGTGGCAGTGAAGGAGTACCTGCCACGGGCCCTGGTCTCGCGCCTGCCCGGCTCGCCGGCGGTGTCGGCCCGCTCCGCGCGCCACCTCGATGCCTTCGAGGCGGGCCTGAAGGGCTTCCTCGACGAGTCGCGCGTCCTGGCCCGCTTCGACCATCCATCGCTGGCCAAGGTGTATCGCTTCTGGGAAGAGAACGGCACGGCGTACACGACGATGCCGCACTACGAAGGTCCGACGCTCGCCACGGCGCTGGCCGAGCTCGGCCACGTGCCGGGCGAAGGCGAGCTCCGCACCTGGCTCAAGCCGGTCCTGAACGCGGTCAGCGCGCTGCACGAGGGCGGGGTCTGGCACCAGAACATCGCTCCGGACGAGATCGTCCTCACTCCGGTCGGACCGGTGCTCCTCGGCTTCGCGTCGGCAGCGCATGCCATCGCCGAGACCCAGCACACGCCCGCCGCGGCGCTCAAGCCCGGTTTCGCCGCGATCGAGCAATACGGCAGCGCCGCGGGAACGACGCGGGGGCCATGGACCGACCTCTACGGCCTCGGCGCCGTCGTCTATTCCGCCATCACCGGCGACGAGCCCGCAGCGGCCGCGGACCGGCTCATGAACGATCCGGTCCTGCCGATCTCGGTGATCGCCGCCGGGCTCTACAGCGAAGGATTCCTCGCCGCGATCGATGCCGCGATGCGCGTGCGGCCGGAGAGCCGGCCGCGCGACCACCTCGCCTTTCGCGCCCTGATGGGCGACATCGAAGCGCCTGAGGCGCCGCTGTCGCTGGCACCGCGCCGCGACCTGATGCAGGAGCCCTTCATCGGCGTCGTCGCCAGCGATCGCGAGATCACGGTGCCGGACCGGCCCCTGCTTGCCGCGGCCGACGCCACCTTGCCGCCGGCAGCGGCGACGGCGAACAAGCGCGCGAGGACGACCGGTCCGGCGCCGCTGCGCGACAGCGGCAGCATGCCCCTGGGCGTCAACCGCGGCTCGCCGGCGTCATCGCGTGCCGATCGCCGCCATGGCGCACTCGGCAAGCGCACCGTGTACGGAGTGGTCGCCGTGACCTGCTTCGGGGTCGGCGCCGTGGCGCTCGCGCTCCAGTTCGCGATGCGCCAGCCGCCGCCGACCGCAGCGACCGCCGCGCCGCTGGCCGGTGCCGCCCCGGCGGGGCCGCGAGCCGCGACGGCGCGTGGCCCTGCCGCGGCGCCTCGCGACGGCACCGCCGCCGTGACAGCGGCGAGTCCGCTGCCCGCCACGGCAGCCGCCGTCGAGACCTCCAGAGCCCCGGCGCCGACGCCCGGGCCCCTCGTCGCACCCGCGGCCGCGCAGGGCGAGCGCCAGGCGCGATGCACCGACATCCTGCAGAAGGCGTCGCTCGAGCCGATCACCGCCGTCGAAACCGAGTTCTTCAAGAAGGAATGCCGATGAACCCCGCCGTGCTCCGGGCCGGACCCGCCGGCCTCGCGCCTCGATTCGCTGCGTTTCTCGTCGGCGTCGCGTGGCTGCTCTCGTCCTGCTCCTCGTCGCAGCCGCTGACCTTCGAGAAAGCCGCCGCGGAAGCCACGGACGACCTCGTTGCGCAGACCGGCAACCTGCCGGCGTTCCTGGCCCGCCTGGAATCGAAGATCAGCAAGCCCGATCCGAACGCGCCGAGGCGAATGATCGTCATCGACCCAATGCTCGACACGGTCACCGGGCAGCAGACGGAAACCACGATGCTGCTCGAGCGCCGCGTCACGCAGCGCATCGGCAACATCTATCCGCAGCTGCAGTTCCTGCCGTTCCAGGCCGGCAACCTGGCCAAGGCCCAGTACCTGCTCACCGGCACGATGGCACGCGAGACGCCGGTCGGCGGGAGCAAGCCGGTCATGCGGCTCAGCCTGGCGCTCACCGAGCTGAAGACCGGGATGGTGGTGGCCCAGGCATCGGCGCTCGCCCGCGAGGACAACCTCGACAGCACGCCGTCGCGCTACTACAAGGACAGCCCGATCCTGATGGTCAAGGACAAGGTCATCGAGGGCTACGCGAAGACGACGGCGACGGTCGCCGGCCAGCGCGCCGATCCGTACTACATGGAACGCATCGGCGCGGCGAGCGTGATCAGCGAAGCGACGACGCTCTACAACGCCGAGAAGTACCAGGACGCGCTCGGCCAGTACCAGAACGCGCTCGCCACGCCGCAGGGCCAGCAGCTGCGCGTGCAGAGCGGCATCTATCTCACGAGCATGAAGCTCGGCCGCACCGCGGAGGCCGAGCAGGCGTTCGGGCGCATCGTCGCGCTGGGCTTCGCCTACAACGAGCTGGGCGTGAAGTTCCTCTTCCAGCCGGGCTCGACCGACTTCTGGACCGACCCGAAGATCAGCGGCTCCTACGGCATGTGGCTCCGGCAGATCGCGCAGGAGGCGGTGGTCGCGAAGAGCTGCATGAGCATCGTCGGCCACACCAGCCGCAGCGGCCCGGGGCCGATCAACGATTCGCTGTCGCTCAAGCGCGCCGCCTACGTGCTGCAGCGCCTGGCCCAGGAGAAGCCCGAGCTCGCCGCCCGCATGCGCGCCGAGGGCATGGGCTTTCGCCAGAACATCGTCGGCAGCGGCACCGACAACAGCTTCGACGTCCTCGATCGCCGGGTAGAGTTCAAGATCGTTCCCTGCGCCTGAGAGGTGCCCCGTTGGGGCGTGAGCGATGAGCCCCGATGGGCGTGAGCAATGAGTGCGCCGCCCGGTGACGACGACGACGGAACCATCGTCCGCCCGCCTTCGCGCCGCCCGCCGGCGGCGTCACCGCCCGGCAGCTCGCTGCCGCTCGGCCACATGCTGCCGGTCGGCACGCGGCTGCGCGACTACGAGATCACCGGCCTCATCGGCGAGGGCGGCTTCGGCATCGTCTACCTCGCCTGGGACCACTCCCTGCAGCGCCGGGTGGCGGTCAAGGAGTACATGCCGGCGTCGCTGGTCTCGCGTATCGCCGGCTCCTCGGCGATCGTCGTCAAGTCGGAACGCCATCTCGACACCTTCCGGGCCGGCCTGAAGAGCTTCGTCAACGAGGCGCGCCTGCTCGCCCGCTTCGACCACCCGTCGCTGGTCAAGGTCTACCGCTTCTGGGAGGAGAACGGCACGGCCTACATGGTGATGCCGTACTACGAAGGGCCGACGCTGAAGGCGGCGCTCGAGAGCCTGGGGCGCGCGCCGACCGAGGCCGAGCTGCGGGCGTGGATGAGGCCGCTGCTCGACGCTCTCGCCGTCATGCACGCGGCGCACTGCTTCCACCGCGACATCGCGCCCGACAACATCCTGCTCACGCCGGCCGGGCCGCTGCTCCTCGACTTCGGCGCGGCGCGGCGGGTGATCGGCGACATGACGCACGCGCTGACGGTCGTCCTCAAGCCAGGCTATGCGCCGATCGAGCAGTACGGCGACGTGGCGACGATGGCGCAGGGTCCCTGGACCGACATCTACGCGCTCGCCTGCGTCGTCTACTACGCGATCACCGGCAAGACGCCGATGTCGTCGGTCGAGCGGCTCATGGACGATGCGATGCAGCCCCTGTCGGTGCTGGCAGCCGGCCGGTACGGCCCGTCGTTCCTGCGCGCGATCGACAGCGCCCTCGCGTTGCGGCCCCAGGACCGGCCGCAGAACGAGCAGCAGTTCCGGGCCCTGCTCGACGTCGACCTGCCGGCCTCATCGGCGCGCATGGCACCGGCGCAGGCGCCGGCGTGGGTGCCTCCGGACGCCCTCGCCGGCACCGGGGCGGAGGGCTACTCGACGCTGCCCGCCACCCTGACGCCGGAGCTCGCGACGCAGGTGCTCGAGCGCCCGCCGGCGAGCGCGGTGGCGGCCGACGATCCGGACGTCACGGTCGTCGACGCTCGTCCGTCCCCGGCGGAGGTCGCGGCGCCGCGTTCGCGGGCCGGGCTCGCCATCGTCGTCGGCGGCGCGCTCCTGCTGGCGGTCGGTGCGGCCCTGCTCCATGTCGATCCGCCGTCCGGGCGGGCGACGGAGCCGCCGCCGGCAACGGGAGTCGGAGTCGCCCGTCCTGCCGCGACCACCGCCCCGTTGGCGGTTCCGGCCGAGGCACCCTCGACCCGAGCCGAGCGCGGCCCCCCGGCGATGTCCGAGGCGCCTGCGGTGACAGCGCCGCCTGCTGCGCTCGAGCCAGCTTCGCCTGCGCCGGCGAGGCCGTCACCGGTCGAGGCCGCTCCGCCCAGCCCCCTCGAAGCGGGCGCGCGCGAGCCCGCCACCGCCGCTCCGCGCGATCCGGTGACGACGGCGCCACAGGAGGCGCGACCCCTCCCACGCTCGATGCGAGCGATCGAGCGCGACGCTGCGCGCGCAAACCCTCCGCCGCCGCGAACGCCACGCGAGCCCGCTGCCAGGCGCGAGGCATCGCCGCCGCTCGGTGCAGCTGCGGGTGCCGGTGCGGGTGCCGGTGCGGACGCAGCACCTTACGCGCCGCCGCCCGCGCGAAGCGGCGCACGATGCAGTGATATTCTGCAAAAGGCATCGCTGGAGCCGCTCACGGCCGAGGAGGCCACCTATCTGAAGAGGGAGTGCCGATGAGACTGTGGTTGGCCGTCGTGTCCCTGGTCGTGGTCGCCGGCTGCGCCGCGCCGCAGGCCACCCAGCTCAGCAACGAGCTCCCCTTCGAGCAGGCGGTCGCCCAGGCCACCGACGGGCTCGCCGCCCAGACGCAGAAGCTGCCCGCCTTCCTGGCCCGCGTCGAGTCGCGCCTGAACAAGCGGGGCGTGGTCCTCGATCCGATGCTCGACGCCGCGACCGGCCAGCAGACAGCGGCGACGACGCTGCTCGAACGCCGCGTGTCGAGCCGGCTGACGACGAACTTCGACCAGTTCGAGATCCTGCCTTTCCAGTCGGCCAACCTGGCTCGCGCGCAGTACCTCCTGACCGGCACGATGACGCGGGTCGGGGGCGACGGCACGGCGAGGAAGCGCGCCTTGCAGATCAACCTCGCGCTCACCGACATGAAGAGCGGCACGGTCGTCGCGCAGGCCTCGGCGCTGGCCCAGGACGAGGGCCTGGACCACACGCCGCTCGCCTACTACCGCGACAGCCCGGTGCTGGTGAAGGACAAGGTCATCGAGGGCTACGCGCGCACCTCGGCGACCCCTCCGGGGCAGCCCGGCGACGCCTTCTACCTCGAGCGCATCGCCGCCGCCGCG
Source organism: Caldimonas sp. (assembly GCA_036263655.1). Lineage (GTDB taxonomy): Bacteria > Pseudomonadota > Gammaproteobacteria > Burkholderiales > Burkholderiaceae_C > Schlegelella_A. The sequence goes on from DATAGP010000019.1 coordinate 132,958, forward strand.
CTCATCAACGAAGCGACCAACCTCTACAACGAGGAGCGCTACGTCGAAGCGCTCGGGCAATACCGCAGCGCGCTGGCGACGCCCACCGGCGAGCAGCTGCGCGTGCTCAACGGCATCTACCTGGCGAGCGCCAAGCTGGGGCGCATGCAGGAGGCCGAGCAGGCGTTCGGCCGCGTCGTCGCGCTCGGCATTGCCTACAACGAGCTGGGCCTGAAGTTCCTGTTCAACCCCGGCAGCACCGACTTCTGGTCCGACACGCGGGTCAGCGGCGCGTATCCGATGTGGCTGCGTCAGATCGCGCGCGAGAGCACGGCGGCGCGCGTCTGCATGAACATCGTCGGCCACACCAGCCGCACCGGCTCGGAGGCGACCAACGACGCGCTCTCGCTGCAGCGCGCCAACACCATCCGCCAGCGCCTCGCCGGCGAAGCGGCGACGCTTGCGGCGAAGACGCGCACCTCGGGCATGGGCTTTCGCCAGAACATCGTGGGCAGCGGCAGCGACAACGCCGTCGATGCGCTCGATCGCCGCGTCGAATTCAAGATCGTGCCCTGCGGGTAGCGGTGCCGTGGCGGAGCGACGCCCGCGCTCGCACCACTACAGCGTCTACGTCGTCGAGCTGTCGGCGGCGGTCTGGAACGTGCCGGGCTTCCGCCGCGCCAACCCGGAGCACCGGCCGGGCAAGCCGTGCGTTTATGTCGGCATGACCGGGCTCGACCCGGACCTTCGCTTCGACCGGCACAAGGCCGGGATCCAGGCGAACCGCTTCGTCTTCGAATACGGGCTGCGCCTGCTGCCCGAGCTGTACGAGGTCTACAACCCGATGCCGTACGCCGGCGCCTGCGAGATGGAAGTCGAGCTCGGCATCGGCCTGCGCGAAGCCGGCTACGCCGTCTGGCAGGCCTAGGCCGTTCCCTGGCCGCTTCCGGTCTGCGTCAGGGCGCCGCGCTGCACGAGCAGCGTCTCGAGACATTGCGCGCGGATGCCGTAGAAGTCCTTCACGTCGCGCACTTCGGCCTGCGCGCGGACGCTGCGCTCGCCGGGGTCGCGCCGGGTCGCCAGGATCATCTTGTTCTTGCTCGTGTGCTCGAGCGACACGAACTCGAACACCTTGGCCTCGTAGCCGCACGACTCGAGCAGCAGCGCGCGCAGGCTGTCGGTCACCATCTCCGCTTCCTGGCCGAGATGGATGCCGTGCCGCAGCACGCCGGCGAGGGCGGCCGGGCGATGCATCTGCGGCCGCAGCTCCTTGTGGCAACACGGCGAGCAGACGAGCACGCCGGCGCCGCCGCGCAGCCCGAGGTCGAGAGCGTGGTCGGTCGCCGTGTCGCAGGCATGCAGGGCGATCATGACGTCGACCTCGCCCGGCGCGAAGCTGCGCAGGTCGCCCTGAACGAAGCGCAGTCCCTCCATGCCGCATCGCCGTGCCGCGGCATTGCACAGGTCGACCAGGTCCGGCCGCAGCTCGACGCCGCTCACCTCCGGTGCCCGCCCGAAGCGCCGGCGCAGATGCTCGTGCACGGCGAAGGTCAGGTAGCCCTTGCCGGCGCCGAAGTCGACGACCCGGAGCGGCGGGCCATCGTCGCGTCGCGCCGGCAGCGCGTCGAGGGCGGGGTCGAGCACCTCCAGGAACCTGTCGATCTGCCGCCACTTGCGCGCCATCGCCGGAATCAATCGATGCTGCGCGTCGGTGATCCCGAGCTCGACGAGGAACGGCAGGTCGAGCGACAGGCGACGCGCGCGGACGCGGTCGTGCGCCGCAGGCGGCGCCGCGCTGGCGTCCTCCGACTGGGGCAGCGGCGGTGCGGCGACGTGCCGCGCCTCGGCGCTTGCTTCCTTCTGCGGCGCCCGCGCATGACGGCGCAGGGCCGCGTGGCCCTTGCGATTGATCATGATCTGCAGGTCTTCGCCGGCCGCGTGCAGGGTCGCATGCGCGAACGAGGTCGCCGAGCCGGGTTCGAGCCGCGTCCGCAGCTCGGCGAGGGCGGCCTCGACGCTGAAGTTCTTCGTCACGTCGCGCGTCGCATGGCTGTCGGTGAACGACAGCACCGGCTCGCCGTGCAGCGCGATCCGGCGCAACCGCGCCGCCTTCAGGTCCGCGCTCCGGTGGCGCGGCTTGGACAGCACCAGCGACTCGAACGTGCCGGCCGCCAGGGCGGCCCGCACCTGATGCACGAAGTCGTCGATCGCGGTCACGCCGAATTGTCCCCGAGCCGGGGAGAATGGCGTATTCCCGCTCCCCTTGCCCGCGCCCCATGTTCGGAATCGCCGACTACCCTGCCTTCGTCGTCGCGGTGATCGTCTTCCTGATGATCCCGGGCCCTGGCAACCTCGCGCTCATCACCTCCACGAGCAAGGGGCGGGTCGCCGGCGGGCTGGCGGCCACGGTGGGCGTGATCGTCGGCGACCAGGTCCTGATGTGGCTGGCCGTCGCCGGCGTCGCCGCCTTGCTGACCGCCTACCCTCCCGCGTTCCGGGCCGTGCAGTGGATCGGCGCGGCTTACCTGGCGTGGCTCGGACTGCGCATGCTGCTCGCCAGGCCGGGCGCGGCACCGATCCTGAACATCCGCGCCGGTCACCACTTCCGCCAGGCATTCACGATCACCCTGCTGAACCCCAAGGCGATCGTCTTCTACATGGCCTTCTTTCCCCTCTTCGTCGATCCGGCGCGCCATGCCGGCCTGACGACGTTCGCCGTCATGGCAGCGACGATCGCGGCGCTGACCTTCCTCTACGGCCTGGGCGTCACGCTGCTGACCCACCTGCTGGCCGAGCGGCTGCGCGCCAGCCCGAGGATCGGCCGGCTGTTCAGCCAGGCCGCGGGCGTGTTCATGATCGGCTTCGGCGTCAAGCTCGCCCTCTCGCGCTGAGGAGCGCCCGAGCTAGGCCGCCAGCGGCTCCGCACGGCGGCGCAGCGATTCGAGCACGGCGTCGAGATCGATCCGGCTCGTCAGCAGCTCGGCCATTTTCGGCGTGCACTGGTCGGCGACGCGGCTGAAGGCGAACCAGCCGAAGCCGTCCATCTCGGGCCGATGGCGGCCCGACCCCCGCTCGACGAAGAAGCTGTCGCAACGCAGCAGGCGCGTGTCGAAGCGCGGCGCCAGGAACGCGAACAGATGCAGATCCTTCTTGGCCGTGTAGGCGTGCCGGCCGAGGTCGAGGGCCGCCTCGGCTGCGAGCTCGAGGCCCGATTCCTCGCGGGTCTCGCGCAGCGCCGCCTGCAGCGGGCGCTCGTCGGCATGGATGCCGCCCTTGGGCAGGTCCCAGTGCCTTTGTCCCGTGACGTGGCACAGCAGCAGCTCGCGCGTGCCGGTCAGGAGCACGGCACCGCAGCTGAGCCGGCGCGAGTGGGAAGAACAGTCGTCGAGCACGCCTCGATTGTCGCGCTGCCGCTTTCTGCGTGGCGCGCGCGAGGCGAATCCGCCCGCCAACTCTTGACGTGTTCAGACGGCGACCGGCGGGACGGGCGCGGGCACCGCCGAACGGTCGTCGGCCGGTATGGACGTGTCGGGCCGCTCGTAGGTGCCGATCAGGCAGCCGCTCGCCAGCCCATGCTCGCGCACCGCCTCGAGCACCGCGTCGCGGCCCGGCGAGCCATCGAAGGCGGCGCCGGCCTCGAGCGCGAAGACCTGGAAGGCATAGCGGTGCGTGCCGTGTCCCGGCGGCGGGTCGGGCGGCAGCCAGCTCGCCTGCAGGAACGAGTTGCGGCCGACCTGAAGGCCGATGCCGTCGTTGTCCTTGCTCGGCAAGGCGCCTTCGGCCAGCGAGCCTTCGCCAGCGGCCTCGATGCCGACGACGATCGCGTGCACCAGCGGCTGCGGCGTCGGCGCGTCCGCGTCCTCGACGATCAGGACCAGCGACGCCGCCGAGTCCGGCACGCCCATCCACTGCAGCGGCGGCGACAGGCCGACGCCGTCGGCGGTGTAGCGCTCCGGGATCGGTGCGTGGTCGGCGAAGGCGAGGCTGCTCACGGTGATCGCGGCCATGCCCTGGCGCATGTCGACGGCGTTGAACGCCGTCTTGTCGAGGCCCGCACGCTGCTCGCGCAGGGCATGGCCGATGACGTCGGGGAGCTTCTCGAGCATGCGGTTCTCCAGGGCCGGAGGGCTCTGCCGGCACATGGCATGCCGCTCAGACGTCGATGTTCGCCACCCGCAGCGCGTTGCCCTCGATGAAGTTGCGGCGCGGCTCGACCTCATCGCCCATCAGCATGGTGAAGACCCGGTCTGCCTCGATGGCGTCATCGAGCTGGACCCGCAGGAGGCGTCGCACGGCCGGATCCATGGTCGTCTCCCACAGCTGGGCCGGGTTCATCTCGCCGAGGCCCTTGTAGCGCTGGCGCCCGACGGCGCCCTCGGCCTGCACCAGCAGCCAGGCCATCGCTTCGCGGAAGTCGCCGACCTTGGCTTCCTTCTGGCGATCGCCCTCGCCGCGCTTGACGACCGCGTCCTTGCCGACGAGGCCCTTGAAGGTCTGTCCTGCCGTGCTGAGGGCCTCGTAGTCGGCACCATGCACGAAGTCGGCGCTGATCACGCTCGACTTGACGTTGCCGTGATGCAGGCGACTGATGCGCAGGATGTGCTTGTCGGTGCGCGCATCGAACTCGGCCGCGACCTCCGCATCGCGCAGCATCGACTGCAGCGCGCGCGCGGAGACTTCCGCGGCCTCGAGGCTGTCGAGGTCGAGCGACAGGCCGTTGGCGATCGCACGCAGCGCGTCGACGTCCATCCAGCTCGACAGCCGCTCGACGACGTTCTTGGCGATGACGTACTTCTGCGCCAGCGCTTCGAGGGTCTCGCCCTGCAGCACCGGCGCGGCGCCGCCGTTGCCCGACGCACCGTGGCCCGTCTCGAGGCGCGCGTCCTTGAGAGCCACCCGCATCAGGTAGGTGTCGAGCTCGTGGCCGTCCTTCAGGTACTGCTCGTCCTTCCCGAACTTGACCTTGTAGAGCGGCGGCTGGGCGATGTAGATGTGGCCCCGCTCGACGAGCTCCGGCATCTGCCGGAACAGGAAGGTCAGCAGCAGCGTGCGGATGTGCGCGCCGTCGACGTCGGCGTCGGTCATGATGATGATGCGGTGGTAGCGCAGCTTGTCGACGTTGAAGTCGTCGCCGCCGCTGCCCTTGCCGATGCCGGTGCCGAGCGCCGTGATCAAGGTCAGGATCTCGTTGCTCGTGATGAGCTTCTCGTAGCGCGCCTTCTCGACGTTGAGGATCTTGCCGCGCAGCGGCAGGATCGCCTGGAACTTGCGGTCCCGGCCCTGCTTGGCCGACCCTCCGGCGGAATCGCCCTCGACGATGTAGATCTCGCAGAGCGCCGGGTCCTTCTCCTGGCAGTCCGCGAGCTTGCCGGGCAGGCCCATGCCGTCGAGCACGCCTTTCCTGCGCGTCATCTCGCGCGCCTTGCGCGCCGCCTCTCGGGCCCGCGCCGCATCGACGATCTTGCCGCAGATGATCTTGGCGTCGGCCGGGTTCTCGAGCAGGTAATCGTTGAGGGCGCGGCCGACGACGTCCTCGACCGGCGCGCGAACCTCGCTCGAGACGAGCTTGTCCTTGGTCTGGCTCGAGAACTTCGGCTCCGGCACCTTGACCGAGAGCACGCAGGTCAGGCCCTCGCGCATGTCGTCGCCGGTGACCTCGACCTTGGCCTTCTTGGCCAGCTCGTTGTCCTCGATGTACTTGTTGATGACGCGCGTCATCGCCGCGCGCAGTCCGGTGAGGTGCGTGCCGCCGTCGCGCTGCGGAATGTTGTTGGTGAAGCAGAGGACGTTCTCGCCGTAGCCGTCGTTCCATTGCATCGCGACCTCGGCCGTGATGATGCTGCCCTGCTCGCTTCCCTTCGATCCGGTCGCGTAGAAGACGTTCGGATGCAGCACCTTCTTGCCGGTGTTGATGAACTCGACGAAGCCCTTGACGCCGCCGGCGAAGGCGAAGTCGTCGGCCTTGTTGTTGCGTTCGTCGACCAGGCGGATGCGCACGCCGTTGTTCAGGAACGAGAGCTCGCGCAGTCGCTTGCTGAGAATGTCGTAGTGGAAGTCGATGTTCGAGAAGATCTCGAGATCGGGCAGGAAGTGGACCTCGGTGCCCCGCTTCTCGGTCTCGCCGATGACCTTCATGGGCGAGATCGCATGACCGTCGCGCTCGACGATCTCGCGGTCCTGCGGCACGCCCTGGCGGAACTCCATGAAGTGCGCCTGGCCCTCCCGGCGCACCGTCAGGCGCAGCCACTTCGACAGCCCATTGACGCAAGACACGCCGACGCCGTGCAGGCCGCCCGACACCTTGTAGCTGTTCTGGTTGAACTTGCCTCCGGCGTGCAGCTCGGTGAGGGCGATCTCGGCCGCCGAGCGCTTGGGCTCGTGCTTGTCGTCCATCTTGACGCCGGTCGGAATGCCGCGGCCGTTGTCGATGACCGAGACCGAGTTGTCGGTGTGGATGGTGACGACGATGTCGTCGCAGAAGCCGGCCAGGGCTTCGTCGATGGAGTTGTCGACGACCTCGAAGACCAGGTGGTGCAGGCCGGTGCCGTCGGAGGTGTCGCCGATGTACATGCCGGGGCGCTTGCGCACCGCTTCCAGACCCTCCAGGATCTGGATGCTGCCCTCGCCGTAGACGTCCTCGCTGCCGTCGCCGTCGGCGCCCGTTCTCAGCACGCTGCCATTGCTCGGCGGCGTCGAGCCGGGTACGGGCAGGGGACTGTTCGTCGCCTTGGCCGCCATGTCGGTGTGCGTGCCGGCGATCTCGGGCTTCTTGTCGTGATCGTTGTCTTTGGAGGTCATCGAGGATGTGGTCACGTCTTCTTCTTCAGATCCGCATGGGCATGACGACGTACTTGAAGCCGGCCTGGTCGGGCACCGTGATCAGCGCGCTCGAGTTGGTGTCCTGCAGCTCCACCGTCACCATCTCCTGGCCCATGTTGGTGAGCGCATCGATCAGGTAGGTGACGTTGAAGCCGATCTCGATGGCATCGCCGCCGTAGTCGATCTCGAGCTCTTCCATCGCCTCTTCCTGCTCGGCATTGCTCGAAGCGATCCGCAGGGTGCCCGGCTCGATGTTGACGCGCACGCCCTTGAACTTCTCGCTGGTCAGGATGGCCGCGCGCTGCAGGCTCTGCAGGAAGGGCGAGCGTCCGAGCGTCACCTTGTTGCGATGGTTCTTCGGGATGACGCGGTTGTAGTCGGGAAACTTCCCCTCCACGAGCTTGGACACGAACTCCATGCCTGCGAACGAGAACTTCGCCTGGTTCGGGGCGAAGCGCATCTCGATGGGCGCATCGTCGTCGCGCAGCAGCCTCTGCAGCTCGAGCACCGTCTTGCGCGGCAGGATCACCTCCTGCTTCGGGATGTCCGCCTCGAGCGTCGCCTGCGCCAGCGCAAGCCGGTGCCCGTCGGTGGCGACGAGGGTCAGATTCCGGCCCTCGGCGACGAACAGGATGCCGTTGAGGTAGTAGCGGATGTCGTGCACCGCCATGGCGAAATGCACCTGCGAGACGAGGCCGCGCAGCGTCTTCTGCGGCACGCTGAACATCGGCCCGAAGTCGGCCGACTCCTGGACCAGCGGGAAGTCGTCGGCCGGCATCGTCTGCAGCGTGAAGCGGCTCTTGCCGCCGGCCAGCGTCAGCTTGGACTGCGTCGCCGTCAGCGTCACCGTCTGGTCGGACGGAAGCGATCGAAGAATGTCGATCAGCTTGCGCGCGCCGACGGTGGTCGAGAAGCTCGCGTTGTCGCCGGCCAGCTCCGCGTTTGTGCGCACCTGGATCTCGAGGTCGCTGGTCGTGAACTCGATCTGCGGCCCGTTCTTGCGGATCAGCACGTTGGCGAGGATCGGCAGCGTGTGCCGGCGCTCGACGATTCCCGAGACGGCTTGCAGCGCGCTCAGGAATTTTTCTTGTGCTGCTTTCAAGACGATCATGTCAACCTCTCAAGATGGTTGTCGTAGTAGGTAGAGGCGCTTTTTGTGGACAAGCCTATTTTCCTTCCTCACGACAGTGACTTAGCAAGGCTCGAAAGCTGTCGACGGAGGCCTGTCGCCGCTGTCGTCGAAAGCGAACAACTCCGCTCGGACACGCCGGGCGGTGCACAGATCGCACTTCCCGTGCAAGTTGTCCCCAGCGTTGTTGCTTGACAGATCGCGTTTTCGCTGCCCGCATCTCAGCCCTTGAGGGTCTGCTCGAGCACGTGCAGCTGGTGGTTGAGGTCGGTGTTCTTCTGGCGCTCCGCCGAGATCTTGCGGACGGCATGCAGAACCGTCGTGTGGTCCCTGCCGCCGAAGAGCTCGCCGATCTCCGGCAGGCTCTTCTGCGTCATCTCCTTGGCGATGTACATCGCGATCTGGCGCGGCCGGGCGATCGAGGCAGGGCGCTTCTTGGAGTACATGTCCGCGACCTTGATCTTGTAGAAGTCGGCCACCGTCTTCTGGATGTTCTCGACGCCGACCTGCCGGTTCTGGATCGAGAGCAGGTCCTTCAGGGCCTCGCGCGCCAGGCCGATGTTGATCTCCTTGTGGCTGAAGCGCGAGTAGGCCAGGATCTTGCGCAGCGCGCCCTCGAGCTCGCGCACGTTGGCGCGCACGTTCTTGGCGACGAAGAAGGCGACGTCCTCAGGCATCGACGTCGCTTCCTGCTCCGCCTTCTTCATCAGGATGGCGACCCGCATCTCGAGCTCCGGCGGCTCGATGGCGACCGTCAGCCCGGCGTCGAACCGGGAGGTCAGGCGCTCGTCGATGTCGACCAGGCCCTTGGGATAGGTGTCGCTGGTCATGATGATGTGCGCGCGCTTGGCGAGCAGCGCCTCGAAGGCGTTGAAGAACTCCTCCTGCGTGCGCTCCTTGCCGGCGAAGAACTGGACGTCGTCGATCAGCAGCAGGTCCAGCTGGTGGTACTTCGCCTTCAGCTCGTCGAAGGTCTTCCTCTGGTAGTTCTTCACCACGTCGGTGATGAACTGCTCGGCGTGCAGGTAGAGGATGCGCGCGTCGGGACGGTCGGCGAGCAGGGCGTTGCCCACTGAATGGATCAGGTGCGTCTTGCCGAGGCCCACCCCGCCGTAGATGAAGAGCGGGTTGTACATCTGGCCGGGCGCACCGGCGACATGCAGCGCCGCCGTCCGCGCCATCTGGTTGGCGCGGCCCGGCACCAGCGTGTCGAAGGTGAGCGCCGCGTTGAGCCGGCTGCGGCTGGACAGCGGAGCGTGGCTGGATGCCGAGGCGGCCGCCGCCGCGGCCGCCGTGACGGGCGTGCCCGCCGGCGCAGCGCCGCGCCCGTTGCTGCCGGCCCGCGAAGCCTCGCCGGCGGGTACGGGCGGCACGCTGCCCGGGCCCGACGCGGTGCCAGAACGCGCGACGCCGTCCTGCGGTGCGAGCGTCACGTCGAGGCGGACCGGCTTGCCGGCGAGCTCGCTCAGCACCGTCTCGATCCGGCCCGCGTACTGGTTGCGGATCCAGTCGAGCTTGAAGCGGTTGGGAACGCGCACCGTGACGACGGCGCTCTCGGCCTGCTCGTCCACGTCCGCATCGGGCAGCGGGCGAATCCAGGTATTGAATTGCTGGTCGGGCAACTCAGACGCCAGACGTTCGCAGCCTCGCTGCCAGAGATCGGTCCGCATATGTGGAGAAGTGGCCCGCCAAAGCTCGCAATTGTAGCCCGAGTCGACCCTGGAGCGCCAGTTATCCACAGGGGAAAACACCGGTGACAGGAGCACGCCCTCGTGGCCTGCCGACCGGCCGGCGGCTTGACGGGCCACCACGTTTCTTGCTGTAATCGCAGGTTGCCCGCCGGGGCATGCCGGACTTTCCTCCGGCAACTCGCCAAGTCCGGCTCCGGGCCCACCTGCGCATCACGTCGCACACACCAGAGGCCACGCGCGGCCACGAAAGCCAATCATGAAACGCACCTACCAAGCCTCGAAAGTCCGGCGCGCACGCACGCACGGCTTTCTCGTCCGCATGAAGTCGCGGGGTGGACGTGCCGTGATCAACGCACGACGCGCCAAGGGCCGCAAGCGTCTGGCGGTCTGACGCCGACCGCCGGTTCCGGAATTGCGGACTCGCCGGCGCCGGCCAGGCCGATGGCTCGACTCGTCCGGTCGGTCGACTTCGAGCGCGTGTTGAGGGTGCGCAGCCGCGCGACCACGGCGCATTTCGCCGTGCACCACCTGGCGGCCTTGCCGAGCGCCCCCGCCCGGGCGCGCCGGATCCGCTCGGCGCCGGACTTATCAACAAGTCAGGGGATAAGGGGTGCATCGCCTGTGGATGACTGCGCTTCCGAAGCGCCGCAGCCGGACGGCCAGTGGCTCGGCGCCGTTGTCCCCAAGCGGCACGCGCGGCGCGCCGTCACGCGCTCGTTGATCAAGCGCCAGATCTACGCCGCGGCCGAGCGTCACCGGACGGAACTGGCGGCCGGACTCTGGGTCGTTCGCCTGCGCGCGCCGTTCGATAGGCAACGGTTTCCCAGCGCGGCGTCCGCTGCGCTGAAGCTCGGCAGCCGCACCGAGCTCGATGCCCTTTTCGGGGCCGTGGCCCGGCCCTCCACCGAGTCGTCGACGTGATCCGGCACCTGCTCATCGGCCTCGTTCGCTTCTACCGGTTCGCGCTGAGCCCGTGGCTCGGCAGCTCGTGCCGGTTCGAGCCGACCTGCTCCGCCTACGCGCTGGAGGCGCTCACGGTGCACGGTGCCGGGGGCGGCAGCGCCCTGGTGCTCGGCCGACTGGCGCGCTGCCATCCCTGGTGCGCCGGCGGGCTCGACCCGGTGCCCGCCGAACCGCCCCGTCCTTTCACTGCCCTGCTCCGGCGCGTCGCGCCTGCCGCCGACAAGCGGCCCGGCGACGCCTCGTCATCCGCATCGCCATGACCGACATTCGACGCACCCTGCTGTGGGTGATCTTCTCCGCTTCGCTGTTCCTGATCTGGGACGCGTGGAACAAGCACACCGGCCAGCCGTCTTTCTTCGGGCCGCCGCCGGCCGCCCGGACGACGACCGCTCCGGCCGCCCCAACGGGGACGCCCGCACCCGGCGTGCCGACGATTGCCGCGCCCGCGGCCGGCACCTCGACAGGGGGCGTGCCGGGGAGCGCGGCGCCGCCCACGACCGCTGCCGGCCCAGCCGCGCTGCCGGCGGCGGCCGCACCGGCGGCTTCGGCGCCCGCGGCGCGCGCCGAGGCCGTCACGATCGAGACCGACCTATTCCGCGCCACGATCGAGAGCAACGGCGGGACGCTCGCGCGCGTCGAGCTCCTGCAGCAGGCCGACTCCGTCGACCCGAGCAAGAAGATGGTGCTGCTCGATCGGTCGGCGAGCCGTCTCTACGTGGCCCAGAGCGGCTTGGTTCCGCCCAGCGGCGGCACCGGCCTGCCGAACCATCACACGCCGATGCGCGCGCTTCCGGGCGAGCGCGCGCTCGGCGCCGGGCAGAACGAGCTGAAGGTGCAGCTCGAGAGCGCGCCGGTCGGCGGCGTGAAGCTCGTCAAGACCTATACCTTTCGTCGCGGCGACTACGTGATCGGCGTCGAGCATCAGGTCGTCAACGAAGGGGCAGCGGCGGTGAGCCCGCGCCTGTACCTGCAGCTGGTGCGCGACGGCAACTCGCCACCCGGGGAGTCGAGCTTCTACTTCACCTTCACCGGGCCGGCCGTGTACACCGAGACCGGCCATTTCGAGAAGATCGACTTCAGCTCGATCGAGAAGCGCCGCCCGGGCGACAAGCCCGGTCACCAGACGGCCGGCGACAGCGGCTGGGTGGCGATGGTGCAGCACTACTTCGCGTCGGCCTGGCTGGTCGACAAGCCCGGCGCCCCGGGACCGCGGCGCGAGTTCTTCACCGACAAGGTCGACGCCAACAGCTATTCGGTCGGCATGCTGTTGCCGCTCGGCGAGATCGCGCCGGGGTCGGCGAAGACCTTCGACGCCCGCCTCTTCGTCGGCCCGCAGGAGGAGGACAAGCTCGCCGCCCTCGCGCCGGGGCTCGACCTGGTCAAGGACTACGGCTGGTTCCGGATCCTCGCGCAGCCGCTGTTCTGGCTGCTCACCCAGCTGCACAAGCTGACGCTGAACTGGGGCTGGGCCATCGTCGGCCTCGTCGTTCTTCTGAAGATCGCGTTCTATTGGCTAAACGCCACCGCCTACCGCTCGATGGGCAAGATGAAGGCGATCAACCCGCGCATCATGGAGATGCGCGAGCGGCTGAAGGACAAGCCGCAGCAGATGCAGCAGGAGATGATGCGCATCTACCGCGAGGAGAAGGTCAACCCGCTCGGCGGCTGCCTGCCGATCCTGGTGCAGATGCCGTTCTTCATCGCCTTGTACTGGGTGCTGCTCTCGAGCGCGGAGATGCGCAACGCACCCTGGATCGGCTGGATCCGGGACCTCTCGGCTCCCGACCCCTACTTCATCCTGCCGGTGCTGATGACCCTGACCAGCCTGCTGCAGACCTGGCTCAACCCGACGCCGCCCGATCCCATCCAGGCGCGGATGATGTGGATCATGCCGCTGGTCTTCTCGGTGATGTTCTTCTTCTTCCCGGCCGGGCTCGTCCTCTACTGGCTGACGAACAACATCCTGTCGATCGCGCAGCAGTACCTGATCAACAAGCAGCTCGGCGTGCTCGGCAGCTTCGGCAAGAGCGCGGCCAAGTAGGGGCAGCGCGCCGGCGCGCTGCCGGACAATCCGGCGATGCTTTCGCCGCTGCGCCACGAGGACCCGATCGTCGCCGTCGCTACGGCGAGCGGCCGCGGCGCGGTGGGGATCGTGCGCGTCTCTGGCCACGGCCTGGAGCCTCTTGCCCAAGCGCTGTGCGGTCGCGCCCTTCGGCCGCGCGAGGCGACCTACACCGGCTTTGTCGATGCCTCGGGGGAGGCGATCGACCGCGGGCTGGCGCTGTTCTTTCCGGCACCGCATTCGTACACCGGCGAAGACGTGCTCGAGCTGCAGGCGCACGGCGGCCCGTTGGTCCTGCAGCTGCTGCTGGCACGCTGTCTGTCGGCTGCGGCGGAGATCGATCCCGCGAGCGGGCGACCGCATCTGCCTGGCCTTCGCATCGCCGAGCCGGGCGAGTTCACTCGGCGCGCCTTCCTCAACGACAAGCTCGATCTGGCCCAGGCGGAAGCGGTCGCCGACCTCATCGATGCCAGCACGGAGTCGGCGGCGCGCTCGGCGGCGCGCTCCCTCGATGGCGCGTTCTCCCGGGAGATCGAGGTCCTTGCCGCGACGCTGATCGAGCTGCGCTCGCTGGTCGAGGCGACGCTCGATTTCCCCGAGGAGGAGATCGACTTCCTCGAAGCCGCCGACGCCCGAGGTCGCCTCGCGCGCGCGACCGCCGGCGTCGACGCGGTCCTCGGCCGCGCCCGCCAGGGCGCGCTGCTTCGCGACGGCATCCACGTCGTGCTCGCCGGCCAGCCCAACGTCGGCAAGAGCTCGCTGCTGAACGCGCTGGCCGGTGCCGAGCTCGCCATCGTCACGGCCACCCCGGGCACCACCCGCGACAAGGTGGCGCAGACGATCCAGGTCGAGGGCGTCCCGATCCACGTCGTCGACACCGCCGGTCTGCGCGAGGCCGCCGAGGAGGTCGAGCGCATCGGCGTGGCGCGCAGCTGGGCCGAGATCGAGTCCGCCGACGCGCTGGTCTTCCTGCACGACCTGACCCGGCGCGGCGACGCGGCCTACGACGCCGCCGATGCCCGCATCGCCGGTCGCCTTCCCGAGCGCCTGCTGCGCGAGGGCCGGGTCGTCCAGGTCTTCAACAAGCTCGACCTGAGGCCGGAGGCGACGGTCGACCAGGGCATCGCCATCTCCGCGGCCACCGGGGCGGGGCTCGATGCCTTGCGCCGCAGGCTTCTCGAGCTCGCCGGCTGGCAGGCCGCTCCCGAAGGACTCTTCATCGCCCGCGCCCGGCACGTGCACGCGCTGCAGCGGACACGCGCCCACCTCGAGCTCGCGGCCGCGCACGCCGACGCCGGCAATCAGGCGCTGGAGCTGTTCGCCGAGGAGCTGCGCCTCGCCCACGCGGCGCTGGCTGAGATCACCGGCGCGTTCACGGCCGAGGACCTGCTCGGCGCCATCTTCGGCCGCTTCTGCATCGGCAAGTGACGCTTCAGGCGGGGACCGGGCCGACGCTTCCCGAAGGAACGAGGTCGGCCGCTGCATCGCCGCCGTCGCCGCCGGCGACCGCCCGCATGATTTCGACCACCTTGCCGTCCTTGACCAGGACGACCCGCTGCGCGCCCGAGATCGTCTCCGGCCGATGCGCGATGACGAGGCGCGTCAGCGGCAGCTGCCCGAGCGCGTTCGTCACCGCGCGTTCGTTGCCGACGTCCAGGTGGCTCGTCGCCTCGTCGAGCGCCAGGACCTTCGGCTGCTTGTAGAGGGCGCGCGCGAGGAGCAGCCGCTGCTTCTGCCCGCCGGAGAGGCCGGTTCCCAGGTCGCCCACCAGCGTCTGGTAGCCCATCGGCATGCGCACGATGTCGTCGTGCACCTGCGCCAGGCGGGCGCAGGCCTCGCCGCGCGGGATGTCCGGGTGGGCGTCGAAGAAGGTGATGTTGTCGCCCAGGCTGCCGGTGAGCAGCACGTCCTCCTGCATGACCGCGCCGAGCTGTCGGCGCACGTTGCCGATGCCCAGCTGGGCGATCGGGATGCCGCCGTAGAGCACCTCGCCCTCGGTCGGCGGCAGCAGGCCGAGCAGGATCTTCAGCAGCGTCGTCTTGCCGCAGCCGGAGGCGCCCGTCACCGCCACGCTCTGCCCGGCGGGCAGGACGAAGCTCGCGTGGCGCAGGATCCACGGCTCGCCCTCGCCGTAGCGAAAGCTGACGTCGCGAAGCTCGAGGCTCGGCTCCAGGTGTCCGAGGTCGCGCTCGAGCGGCAGGTCGCGCTCGGGCGGGGTCAGCGCGATGTCGGCGAGGCGCTCGGCGTGCAGGCGCAGCATGCTCAGCTCGGCGCCGTGGTCGATCAGCGCCGTGACGCGCGTCATCCACTGGAAGTTGTAGGCGATGAACGCGAGCAGCATGCCGACGGTGAAGACGCTGGCCTGTCCGCTCTGCCCGGCCATGACGAAGCTGGCGCCCCAGCCGAAGACGATCAGCATCTCGATGGCGATGACGAAGGTCTTGCCGTTGGCCAGCAGGATGCGGATGCGCTCCAGGCGCACGTCGCGGTTCTGCACGTCGATGAACAGGTTCTGCCAGCGCGAGCGGCGGTCCTCCTCGCGCCCGAAGAGCTTCAGCGGCGTCATCGCGCGCAGGCTCTCGAGGAAGTGGGTGTTCTCCTTGGCGGCGACGACCAGCCGCTCGGCGGTCGCCTCGCGCGAGGCGCGAAAGCTCAGCCGGCGCGCCGCGCCGTACAGGGCCACGGCAGCAATGGCGAGCAGGCAGAGCTTCCACGAGTAGAGAAGCATCAGCGCCAGGGCACCGAGCGCCATCACGCCGTCGATCACCGCTTCGATGACGGTCGTCGTCAGGGTCCGCTGGATCGTGCCGACGGCGCCGAAGCGCGACACCACGTCGCCGAGATGGCGCCGCTCGAAGAAGTCGACGGGCAGGCGCACCAGGTGCGCGAAGACGTTGGTGGCCCATTGCAGGTGCAGGTTCTGCCCCAGCACCATCACCATCCAGCTGCGCGCGAGGCCGATCGCGGCCTGGGCCAGGATCAGCAGCCCGAATCCCAGGGCCAGGACGACGAGGAGGTCGCGGTCGCCGGACGTGAGCACGTCGTCGACGACGGCCTGGTTGAAGAGCGGCGCCGCCAGCGCGAAGAGCTCGAGCACGGCGGCGACCACGAAGACCTGTCCCAGCGATCGCGTCAGCCCCCGGACCGGTCCGGTCAGCTGCCGCAGCGCCAGGCGCGGGCTCGCCTTCTTCGGCTGGAAGTCCGCGTTGGGCGTGAGCTCGAGCGCGATCCCCGTGAAGTGGCGCGACACCTCGGCGCGGGTCAGGCGCCGCTCGCCGACCGCCGGATCGAGGATGACGGTGCGACGGCGACCGACCTTCTTCAGCACGACGAAGTGGTTCAGGTCCCAGTGCAGGATGCAGGGCAGGGCGAGCTGGTCGAGCTGATCCAGCTCCAGCCGCAGCGGCCGCGACGCGAAACCCAGGGCGCCGGCGTGAGCGACCACCTGCTGCATCGTCGCGCCCTTCAGCGAGGTGGCGAAGCGGCGGCGCAGGTCGGCAAGGTCCAGGTGCAGGCCGTGTGCGGCGCAGATCATCGCCAGACAGGCGAGCGAGCACTCGCTGCCCTCGGCCTGCAGGACCGGCCGCATCATGCGGCGGGCCCGACGTCGTCGATCGACGACCTCATCGGGCCGGGCCCGCCAGCGACTTGGCGAGCCCCGATGCCGCGAGCACCGGCTCGAGCAGCCACTCCCAGATGCGGCGGCGCTCCTGGACGACGTCGGCCTCGAGCGCCATGCCGGCCTTCAGACGCTGCGTCTGGCCATAGGTCTCGATGGTCTGGCGCTCGAGGGCCACGGTCACGCGGTACATCGGCTCGTTGCTCTGGGCTGCGTTCATGAGCGCCTGGCCCTGGCCGGCCGGCAGGTCCTGGGCGCTCAGCGGCGTGCGGCTCACCGATTCGATCGCGCCCTTGGCCATCCCGAACTTCTGGTACGGGTAGGCCGCATAGCGCAGCCACACCGGCTGGCCGGCCTGCACGAACCCCACCGTGCGGCTCGGCGCATACAGGTGCGCCGCGAGCGGGCTCGGCTGCCCGTCGGCAGCCCGCGGAATGAGCGCGGCCAGGGTCTGCCCCGGCTGCACGCCTTGGCCGCGCTGCGCGGTCAGGGCCGTGACGATGCCGGCCGCCGGTGCGGTGATCACGACCTCGCGGCGCGCGTTGTTCTCCATCCCTTCCTGGCGCAGGCTGGCCAGGCTGCGATCGATCTGCGCGAACTGCGCCTGCAGGGCGCTGGCATTCGCCGCCTGCTCGGCGCGCAGGGCCTGAGCGTCGCGACGCACGGCGAGCAGGCTGCGCTCGGCGGTGGTCTCGCGCGTCGTCAGGTCGAGCAGCTCCTCCTGCTTCTGCTGGACCTGGATGTCCGACACGAAGCCGCTCTTGGCCAGCTCGGCGTAGCGCTCGACGCTCTTCCTGGCCAGATCGAGCCGGCGCCTCACGCTGTCCATCTCGCCTTCGGCCTGGCGCGCTTCCGCCTCGAGGCTGCGCAGCCGGTCGGCCGTGGCCTGCTGCCGCTGCCGGAACTGCACCTCGGCCAGGCCGCGCTCGGTCTGCAGCGTGGACCGGCGCTGCTCCATGCTCTGGGCGATGAGCGCCGCGGCGTCGCCCTGGCTCGTCGCGCGATCGGTGCCGACCACCATCAGCACGTCGTTCGCCGCGACCGCGTCGCCCTCCTTGACGCGCACGTCGAGCAGCGTCCCCGCCTGCGACGACGACACGGTGAGCGTGCCCTGGACCGGGATGAGGACGCCGGCGAGGCGTGCCTTGCGCGTGATCTCGCCCCAGGCGGCGTAGGCGACGAGGCCGGCGGCGAGGAGCACGGCGACGATGGTGACGAGCGTGAAGCTCGGGTTGCGGCCGATGCGGATCGTGCCCAGAAACTGGGTCCGCCGCTCCTGCAGCACCTCCTCGCGGAAAAGTCCTGGCACCGATCGCCTCAGCGCGGATCGACGCCCCGCGCGCTCGCCAGATTACACCCGGCAGAGCGGCGTGCGGAGTTCACGCGAAGCGGCGCCGACGTGGTGCCCGCTCGCGGGCGGTCGATCGGCGGAGGGTGCAGGGCGACGAATGGGTGCGTATGCCACGAAGTCCGGGGCCTCGTCCGGGCACCCCCGTCGATAATCGTTCCATGTATCGAGCTGCCCTGCGTCCCGCGGCGGCGGCCAGGGAGGCGGGATGGACATCGACGACTTGGTCAGGGCCGTGCAGACGCTCAACGCGGACGACGCGTTCCGGGCCCGCCTCAGCCTCGACAACTGGCGCACGATCGCACCGTATCTCGCGCGCTACGAGATCCGCGCCGGCGACCTGCTCATCAAGCAGGGCGACGCCGATCGCTCGATGTACTTCCTGGCCCAGGGCAGCATGCAGATCTTCATGACCGGCGGCCCGCCGGGCTCGAGCAAGGTGGCGATCCTGCGTGCCGGCTCCGTCGTCGGCGAGCCCGGCCTGTTCGGCGACACGCCGCGCATGGCGAACGTCGAGGCCATGACGGCTTGCGTCGTGTGGGCCTTGCGCGGCCCGCGCATGGAGGAGCTCGCGCAGCGCTCGCCGGCGCTCGCCCTGGAACTCCTTCGCGCCGCCGGTGCGGTGATGGCGACGCGCATGCGCGCGACGATGGCCAAGCAGATGCCGCTGCCCTGACGGGCGTGCCGGCGACCTGCCCGTCCTCAGGCGGGTTGCAGCAGGCGTTCCTCGGCGATCGCCAGCGACTCCGGCCGCCCGGAAAGCACCAGCGTGTCGCCGCTCGCAAGCGGCATCGAATCCACCGGCTCGACCACCGCGCCGGAAGCGCGCCGCAGCGACACCACGGTCACCCCGTGCTCGCCGAGCGCCTGCTCGCCAAGCGTGCGCTCCACGCTCGCGCTCGTTGCCGGCAGGGTGACGCTGAGCAGGCGCGCCTGGTCCAGCTCTTCGACGGTGTCGTCGTCGGCGCCGTGGAAATAGCCGCGCAGCAGCCCGTAGCGGGCATCGCGCTGCTGCTGGACCAGCCGCAAGACGCGCCGCATCGGCACGCCCACGAGGGCCAGCGCGTGGCTGGCCAGCATCAGCGAGCCCTCGATCGCTTCGGGCACGACCTCGGTCGCCCCGGCGGCGCGCAGCTGTTCCATGTCGGCATCGTCGATCGTGCGCACGATCACCGGGACGCGCGGCGCGTGTGCCTGCACCAGGCGCAGGATCTTGAGCGCCGATGGCGTGTCGTGGTACGACACCACGACGGCGCTGGCGCGCGCCAGTCCGGCGGCCATGAGGCTCTGCAGCCGGGCGGCGTCGCCGAACACCACGCTCTGCCCGGCGGCGGCCGCCTGGCGCACCCGATCCGGGTCGAGGTCGAGCGCGATGTACTTGATCTTCTGGTGCTCGAGCAGCCGGGCCAGGTTCTGGCCGCTGCGGCCGAAGCCGCAGATGATGATGTGCGCCTCGGCGTTGATGGAGCGCTTGGCGATCGAGGTCAGCGCCACCGACTGCAGCAGCCAGTCGCTCGCCGCCAGGCGCATGACGATCCGGTTGCTGTAGAGGAAGATGAAGGGCGTGATCAGCATCGACAAGGTCATGCTGGCGAGCACCGGGCTCTGCAGCGAGGGCGGCACCAGCTGCCGATCGCTGGCGAGGCTCATCAGCACGAAGCCGAACTCGCCGGCCTGCGCGAGGTAGAGGCCGGTACGCAGCGCCACGCCCGGCGTCGCCCCGAAGAACCTCGCCAGGGCGGTGACGAGGCCCAGCTTGAAGAGCACCGGCAGCACCGTGAGGGCGAGTACCAGGCCCCAGTTCGCCAGCACCGCGTGCGCATCGAGCTTCATGCCGATGGTGATGAAGAACAGGCCGAGGAGGACGTCGTGGAAGGGCCGGATGTCGGTCTCGACCTGGTGCTTGAATTCGGTCTCGGCGATGAGGATGCCGGCGATGAAGGCGCCGAGCGCGAGCGACAGGCCGGCGTGCTCCGTGAGCCAGGCGAGCCCGAGGGTGATGAGGAGCAGGTTGAGGATGAACAGCTCCTCGCTCCGCCGGCGCACGACGAGGGTCAGCCACCAGCGCATCACGACCTGGCCGCCGACCAGGAGCACCGTCAGCAGGGCCGTCGCCTTGAGCGTCGCGATGCCGAGCTCGCGCAGCAGCACCTCGGGCGGCGAGCCGAGCGCCGGGATGATCACGAGCAGCGGCACGACGGCGAGATCCTGGAACAGCAGGACGGCCATGACGCGCCGGCCGTGCTCGCTTTCGAGCTCGAGGCGGTCGGCCATGAGCTTGACAACGATGGCCGTCGAGCTCATGGCCAGGGCGCCGCCGAGCGCCACCGCGCTTTGCCAGCCGAGGCCCCATGAGCGGCCGGCCGCCGCAAGCATGCCGCCCAGCACCGCGTTGGCCACGACCGCCGCGAGGATGGTCAGCGCGACCTGGCTCAATCCCAGGCCGAAGACGAGCTTGCGCATGCTGCGCAGCTTCGGCAGGTTGAACTCCAGGCCGATCACGAACATCAGGAACACGATCCCGAACTCGGCCAGGTAGGTGACGCCGGCGGATTCGCCCGCGAGCGCCATCGCGTTCGGACCGATGAGCACGCCGACGGCCAGGTAGCCGAGCATCGGCGGTAGCCGCGCCAGCCGGCAGACGACCACGCCGAAGACTGCGGCGACCAGGTACAGCAGCGTCAGTTCGAGCGTCGAGGTCATGCAGCGAGGCGGGCCGGACGGCGAACCTAGAATGATTCGATCCTACTGGACGCATCCCGACTGGTGACGGCTCCTTCCTCCTTCGATTCGAGCCGTATCCTCGAGCTCGCCCGCGCGACCCTCGAAATCGAGGCCCGCGCGCTCGACGGGCTGAAGGCTCGTCAGGGCGAGTCCTTCGTCGCGGCGGTGCGCGCCATGCTCGCGTGCACCGGGCGGGTCGTCGTCATGGGCATGGGCAAGAGCGGCCACGTCGGGCGCAAGGTGGCGGCGACGCTCGCCTCGACCGGCACGCCGGCGTTCTTCGTCCATCCCGGTGAGGCGAGCCACGGCGACCTGGGCATGGTCACGCCGGCGGACGTCGTGCTGGCGATCTCCAATTCCGGCGAGAGCGAGGAGATCGCGGCCATCGTGCCGGCGATCAAGCGCCTCGGCGTCACGCTGGTCGGCATGACCGGACGCCCCGACAGCAGCCTGGCACAGCACTCCGACATCGTGCTCTCGAGCGCGGTCGATCAGGAGGCCTGCCCCATGAATCTGGCGCCGACCGCCAGCACGACGGCGCAGATGGCGCTCGGCGATGCCCTCGCGGTCGCGCTGCTCGACGCGCGCGGCTTTCGCGAGGCCGATTTCGCGCGCTCCCATCCGGGCGGCAGCCTCGGCCGCAAGCTGCTCATGCACGTGGGCGACCTGATGCGCAAGGGCGAGGCGGTGCCGCGCGTCGGCATGGATGCCCTGATGTCCGAGATGCTGCAGGAGATGACGCTGAAGGGGCTCGGCTTCACCGCCGTCCTCGCCGCGGACGGGCGCATCGCCGGCATCTTCACCGACGGCGACCTGCGCCGGCTCATCGAGACCGGCGCCGACCTTCGCGCCATGCGGGCGGGCGAGGTGATGCACGCCTCGCCGAAGATCGTCCGCGCCGACGCGCTTGCCGCCGAGGCGGCCGAGCTGATGGAGCGCCATCGCGTCACCGGCCTGCTCGTCGCCGACGAGCACGGCGTGCTGACCGGCGCCATCAACACCAACGACCTGATGCGGGCGAAGGTCATCTGATGCGCGTCCCCGCTGCACGCAGCGACGGCTCGCCGGCCCTGAGCTTCCCGCCCGAGCTGCTTCTGGCGGCGCGCGGTGCGGGTGCCGGCATCGCCGCGGCGGTCTTCGACGTCGACGGCGTGCTGACCGACGGCCGGGTCTACATCGGCGCCGACGGCGAGCCCTTCAAGGCGTTCGCGACGCTCGACGGGCAGGGGCTGAAGCTGCTGGCTCAGGGCGGCATCGTGCCGGTGGTCGTGACCGGACGCGACTCGCCCGGCGTGCGCCGGCGCGTCGCCGACCTGGGCCTGGCCCATGCCGCCTACGGCGCTGCCGACAAGCTCGCCGCCGCCACGACGATCCTGGGCGCCCTCGGCCTCGCCTGGGACCGCGTCGCCGTGATGGGCGACGACTGGCCCGACCTGCCGCTGATGCGGCGCGCCGCCTTCGCCTGCGCGCCGCCGCACGCCCACATCGAGGCGCGGGCCGCGGCACACCATGTCACCACGGCGGCGGCCGGGTTCGGCGCGGCGCGCGAATTCTGCGACCTGCTCCTCGTCGCGGCCGGGCGCTACGCCGAGCTCCTGCGCGAGCCGCTGCGAACGCTCGACATCTCGCACGATGGCGCTCGATGAGCCGGTCGCGACGACCGACAACGCCGTCTTCGACGACGACGACGTCGACCTCAGCTTCGCCGGACCGGAGCCGGTCGCCGCGGCGCCGTGGTACCTGCGCCTGCTCGACCTCGCGTCGGCCTACCTGCCGCTGATCCTGATGGCGGTGCTGGCCGGCGGCACCTGGTGGCTGGTCCGCAATGCGCCGCCCGACGAACGTCGGGTCGAGGCCCCGGCCCCCGTCCACGAGCCGGACTACGTCATGACCCGCTTCGTCGTCCAGCGCTTCGGCGCCGACGGTGCGCTGCGCACGCAGATCGAAGGCGAGCGG
>DATAGP010000020.1:0-30894 GCA_036263655.1 Caldimonas sp.
CGCCGAATCGTCGATCGAGAAGGCGCGCGCCGGCGCCGCCGGCAGCTCGTCGCCGACCTCGGGCGTGCCGATGGGAGCGAAGGCGACGCCCTTCGGGAACTCCTCGAACAGGAAGCGGCGCCAGTGGAACTCGTACGGCGAATCGATCGCGCCGGTCGCCTTGAGCAGCTCGAGGGGCGGCCGCTCGGCCCGCCGCGATGCCTCGACCACCGCCTTGTATTCGGGCCCGTTCTTGTCGGGCTTGAAGAGGATGCGGTAGAGCTGCTCGCGGATCGGCGCGGGGCAGCTTCCGGCGACGAGCTCACCGGCCCAGGCATCGACCTGCGCGGCGACCTGCTTCTTCCGCTCGATGCCGAGCAGCGCCGCCTTGACGATCTCCTCCGGCGCCTTGCGGAAGCGCCCCTTGCCGAGGCGGCGGAAGTAGTGCGGCGCGCCGAAGAGGCCGAGCAGCGCCGCGGCCTGCTGCGGGACGCCGGCGTCGTCGCCGAAATAGTCGCGCGCCAGCTCGGCGAAGCCGAAGTCGCCGTCGGGCGCGCATTCCCAGGCGAGGTCGAGGTCGATCTCGGCAGCGAGGCTGGCGGCGGTCTGGAGCAGGGCCTCGGGCTCCGGGCTGGCGAAGCGGAGCAGGACATTGGCGGCCTTGACCTTGGCCCGCTTGCCCGAGCCGAGCTCGATCTGCAGGGAGGCGTCGGTCTCGCTCATGACACGACCGGCGTGGAACTTGCCGGCGTCTTCGTAGAGGGCATACATGGGGCACCGATTGTCGCCTGCCGTGCCGGCGGAGCCCGCAACGCGGCTCTCGTGCGCAAGGCCGATTTCAGGGCAAACGCCCGCCTTTCGCGGCTCGCCCGCGGGCCTGCGCTTCCCGCGTCAGTAGACGCGTCCGCCCTTGTAGCGGGCGTGGGCACGCGGCGCCAGAGCGGCCTGGCGTCCGAGGGCCGCGAAGCTCGTCGCCGCATGGGCGTGGCAGATGGCCAGGCCGAGCGCGTCGGCCGCGTCCGGCCCGGGCAGCCCGGGCAGCGCGAGCAGGCGCATGACCATCTCCTGGACCTGCTCCTTGCGCGCCTGGCCATGGCCGACGACGGCACGCTTCATCTGCAGGGCTGTGTACTCGGCGACGCTCAGCTCGTGCGCCGTCAGCGCCGACAAGGCGGCACCCCGGGCCTGGCCGAGCAGGAGCGTGGACTGCGGGTTGACGTTGACGAAGACGATCTCCACCGAGGCGCAGGTCGGCGCATAGCGCTGGGCCACTTCGCGGACGCCGTCGAAGATGAGCTTGAGGCGGCCGGGAAGATCGCCGAGCGCGACCGATCCGGTGCGGATCGTCCCGCTCGCCACGTAGCGCAGGCGCGCGCCGTCGCGCTCGACCACGCCGAAGCCGGTGGTGCGAAGTCCGGGATCGATGCCGAGCACGCGCATGGAGGCATTGGACATCGTTTGCGCGCCTAGATGCCGAAGTACCAGCGCACCGAGTGAAAGAAGACCGGAGCGGCGAAGCAGAGCGGCGCCACCCGGTCGAGCAGCCCCACCGCACCGGTGACCGATGACTTGCCGCGCCAGTTGCGCACGCCGGCGTCGCGCTTGAGCGCCTTCATGACGAACTCGCCGAAGGTGCCGCTCGCTCCGGCCACCAGGGCCATGGCCACCGCGGGCACGGGCCTGAAGGGCGTGACCCAGTAGAGGAGAAGGCCCATCAGCCCGCCCGCGGCGGCGCCGATGAGCCAGGCGCGCCACGAGAACGAGCGGCTGATGGCGCGCGCCACCGGCCGCCGGCGCAGGCGCCGGCTGGCGGACTCCTGGGCCAGCTGCGCGGCGGCGACGACAGCGACCAGGTAGAGCACGAGGAAGGCGCCGCGCTCGCGGTAGTCGGGCAGGTCGAGCAGGAGGAGCGCCGGCGCGTGGCTCATGCCGTAGACGCAGACCGTGATCCCCCACTGGATCTTCGCCGTGCGCTCGAGGAAGCGGAACGGATCGTTGGCCAGGGCGCTGACGACGGGAATGGCGAAGAACACGTAGACCGGGATGAAGACGGTGAAGGCGTTGAACTGGCGCGTGCCGACGAGCACGTACTGCGCCGGCAGGACGACGAAGAAGGCGAGCAGCAGGCTGCGGTGATCGGCGCGCCGGGTGTGCGTGAGGGTGACGAACTCGCGCAGGGCGAAGAAGGACACGAAGCCGAACAGGAGCATCGAACCGACCGGGCCCGAGATCCAGGCGATCCAGAACAGCACCGCGCCGGCCCACACGGCGCGCAGGTCGCGCGTGAACTGCTCGCTCGCCTCGACGCGCTCGGGTGTGTCGGCGCGCAGCCCGCGGCTGAACGCGTAGAGCGTGGCCATGAGGAGGACCCCGAACAGGGCGACGAAGAGCAGGCCGATCTGCTGGCTGACGCTGAGCGCGCGCAGGCTGCCCATCAGGCCACGGCGCGCAAGGCGATGACCGCGGCGCGGGCGCGATCGAGAAAGGCGCGCCGTTCCTCGCCGGGCGCGGGCGCGACCGGCGCGCCGAAGACGACCGTGCACAGGATGGGCACCGGAACGACTTCGCCCTTTGGCATCACGCGCTGCACGTTGTCGATCCAGGTCGGCACCAGCTGCACCTCGGGAAAGGCCTGCGCCAGCGCGTACAGGCCGGACTTGAAGGACGCCGGCTCGGCCGCCTGGCCGCGCGTGCCCTCGGGGAAGATCACCAGCGAGTCGCCGCTGCGCAGCGCCGTGAGCAGCGGCTCGAGCGGGTCCTCGTCGTCCTTGCGCTCGCGGCTGACGTACACGGCGTTGAAGATCTCCCGCGTGATCCAGTGCTTCAGCGGCGATGCCGTCCAGTAGTCGCGCGCGGCGATGGGTCTCGTCACGGCGCGCAGGTCGCGCGGCAGCGCGGCCCAGATGAGGACCCAGTCGAAGTGGCTTTGGTGATTCGCGAAGTAGATGCGCTGCACGGCTTCCGGAGCGGCCCCGTGCCAGTGCCCTTGCGCGCCCGTGATCAGGCGGGCCAGGAAGGCGAGGCCGAGGCCGGCGAACTCGGGCAGCGTCACGCCGGCGGCGGGGAGCAGGGGCTCGCGATCAGTGGCGGAAGTGGCGAACGCCCGTGAAGACCATCGCCACCCCGCGCTCGTCGGCCGCGGCGATCACTTCGTCGTCGCGCTTCGAGCCGCCGGGCTGGATCACGGCGGTGGCGCCGGCTTCGACGACCACGTCCAGGCCGTCGCGGAACGGAAAGAAGGCGTCGCTGGCGACCGCCGAGCCCGCCAGCGACAGCCCGGCGGCGTCGGCCTTGATCCTGGCGATGCGCGCCGAGTCGACGCGGCTCATCTGCCCGGCGCCGACGCCGAGCGTCATGCCGCCGCCGCAGAACACGATGGCGTTGCTCTTCACGTACTTGGCCACCCTCCAGGCGAAGAGGAGGTCCGCCAGCTCCTGCTCCGACGGCGCCCGCTGCGTGACGACGCGGAGGTCGGCCGCCGCGATCTCGCGGTTGTCGGCGGTCTGGATGAGCAGCCCCGAGCCGACCCGCTTCAGGTCGTGCGTGTTGCGGCCCCTGGCCGTCGCGCCGCTCCCTTGCGGCAGATCGATCGCCAGCACGCGCGTGTTCGCCTTCGCCGCGAACACCGCGAGCGCGTCGTCGCTGAACGAAGGGGCGAGCAGGACCTCGACGAACTGCCGGGCGACGCGCTCGGCGCAGGCGCCGTCGACCTCGCGGTTGAAGGCGATGATGCCGCCGAAGGCCGACGTCGGATCGGTCTTCCAGGCCTTCTCGTAGGCCTCGAGGACGGTGCCGCCGAGCCCGACGCCGCAAGGATTGGCGTGCTTGACGATGACGCAGGCGACGCCGTCGAAGCTCTTCACGCACTCCCAGGCGGCGTCGGCGTCGGCGATGTTGTTGTACGAGAGCTCCTTGCCTTGCAGCTGACGCGCCGTCACCAGCGAACCCGAGGCGGGGTGGAGGTCGCGGTAGAAGGCCGCCCGCTGGTGCGGGTTCTCGCCGTAGCGCAGGTCCTGCAGCTTGACGAAGCGGCCGTTGGCCTGGCGCGGGAACTCGGCGCGCTCCGGCACGCCGTCGACCGGCGCCTGCAGCGACGACAAGTAGTCGCTGATCGCCCCGTCGTAAGCCGCGATGCGGTCGAAGGCGGCGACGGCGAGCGCGAAGCGCAGCGGTTCCTGCACCCGGCCGTGCGCCTTCAGGTCGGCGAGCACGGCAGCGTACTGGGCGGCATCGGTGACGACGGCGACGCCCTGCCAGTTCTTGGCGGCCGAGCGGACCATCGCCGGGCCGCCGATGTCGATGTTCTCGATCGCTTCGGCGAGCGTGCAATCCGCCTTCGCCACCGTCGCCTCGAAGGGATAGAGGTTGACGACCAGCAGGTCGATCGGGGCGATGCCGTGCTGCTCGATCGCCGCCATGTGGGCCGGCCTGTCGCGCCGCGCGAGCAGGCCGCCGTGGATCGCCGGGTGCAGCGTCTTGACGCGGCCGTCGAGCATCTCGGGGAAGCCGGTGTGCTCGGCGACCTCGGCCACCGCCAGGCCCTCGCCGGCGAGCAGCTTCGCCGTGCCGCCGGTGGAGAGCAGCGTCACGCCGAGGCCCGCCAGTTCGCGCGCGAAGGCGACGACGCCGGTCTTGTCCGAGACGGATATCAGCGCGTGCATCGCGGCCTCCTGGAGCGCACGCCGGCGGGCGCCGGCGTCACTTGATGAGCTTGTGTTCGACGAGCTTGCGGCGCAGCGTGTTGCGGTTGATGCCCAGCCATTCGGCGGCACGGCTCTGGTTGCCGCCGGCCTCGCGCATCACGACCTCGAACAGCGGCCGCTCGACGACGCGCAGGATCATCTCGTACATGGCGGCCGGCTCGACCCCTCGGAGGTCCTTGAAGTAGCTCTCGAGGCTTTCGCGGACGCACTCCTCGATGTGCTTCTTGTTGGTCATCGCGATCTCTTGTCAGTGGACCGCGGCGCCTGCGGTCGCGGGCAGAGCCGGTTCGGGCATCCGCGGCAGGATGTCGGCCAGCCGATCGAACCAGCTCCCGACCGCGCGGGACTGCGCCTCGCACGACTCGATCACGTTCATGTCGGCG
Source organism: Caldimonas sp. (assembly GCA_036263655.1). Classification (GTDB taxonomy): domain Bacteria; phylum Pseudomonadota; class Gammaproteobacteria; order Burkholderiales; family Burkholderiaceae_C; genus Schlegelella_A. The sequence continues at coordinate 5,066 of DATAGP010000020.1, forward strand.
CGGAAGGCGTCGCCTCCGGGCAGGCCCCGGAGGGTCCAGCCGATGTGCTTGCGGGCGCTGCGCACGCCGGCGACCTCGCCATAGAGCCGGTAGTGGTCGTCGAGATGCTCGAGCAGCCAGCCCTTGACGTCGAGGACGTGGGGCGCCGGCGCGCTGCCGCCGGTCTCGAGATGGTGCGCGATCTCGCCGAAGATCCACGGCCGCCCCTGCGCCGCGCGGCCGATCATGATCGCGTCGGCGCCGGTCTTCGCGAAGACCTCGCGCGCCTTGGCCGGCGAATCGATGTCGCCGTTGGCGACGACCGGGATGGCGACCGAGCGCTTGACGGCGGCGACCGTCTCGTACTCCGCGTCGCCCCGGTAGCCCTGCTCGCGGGTGCGGCCGTGCACCGCGACCATCGCGATGCCGGCCGCTTCGGCGGCGCGCGCGATGCGGACGGCGTTCTTCTCGCTCTCGCACCAGCCGGTGCGCATCTTCAGCGTCACCGGCACGCCGTGCGGGAGGCACCCGCCGACGACCGCCTCAACGATCCGGAGCGCCAGCGACTCGTCGCGCATGAGGGCCGATCCGGCCCACTGGTTGCAGACCTTCTTGGCCGGGCAACCCATGTTGATGTCGATGATCTGCGCGCCGCGGGCGACGTTGTAGGCCGCGGCCTCGGCCATCATGGCCGCATCGGTGCCGGCGATCTGCACCGAGATCGGTGCCGCCTCGCCCTCGTGATCGGCGCGGCGGCTGGTCTTCAGGCTGTGCCAGAGGTCCTTGCGCGAGGTCACCATCTCGCTGACCGCGTAGCCGGCGCCGAGGCGCTTGCAAAGCTTGCGGAAGGGTCGGTCGGTGACGCCGGCCATGGGCGCGGCGAAGAGCCGGTTCGCCAGCGTGATATGGCCGATGCGCATGAGGGCTGGGGAAGGCGGCTGCTGAAAAACGAGGCAGCAGTATAGCGGCGCGAAAGAGCCTGTTTGCCTCGTCGCGACCCCTCGGTCGCGGGCTCGACGGCCCTCGATAATGGCGCCGATGGATGCCTGGCTCGACTGGCTGATGGCGGCGCTGTCGCTGCCGCAGGTCGGCCTGTCGACCGTCTTCTTCGTCGCCCTCGTCGCCTCGACGCTGGTGCCGCTCGGATCCGAGCCGGCCGTGTTCGGGCTGGTCAAGCTGAACCCCGCGATGTTCTGGCCTGCGGTGCTCGTCGCCACCGCCGGCGCATCGCTCGGCGGCGCGATCACCTGGTGGATGGGCTACGGCGCGGAGCGGGCCTACGAGCGCGTCACGCACAAGCACCCCGACGGGCGCGCCCTCCGCTGGCTGCGGCGCTTCGGTGCGAAGACGTGCCTGCTGTCGTGGCTGCCGATCGTCGGCGACCCGATCTGCGCCGTGGCCGGCTGGCTCAAGCTGCCGTTCTGGCCGTGCCTGCTCTACATGACGATCGGCAAGTTCGGGCGCTACTTCGTGATGACCGCGGCGCTGCTCTGGTTCTTCCCGGGCCAGTACACCCGCTGACGAGTTCGCGATGACCCATCCGGCCTACGACGAGCTGGTCCGGCATTGGGCGCGGCTGCACCGCTTCTTCCACCTGCAGGCGATCGCGCACTGGGATCGCGCCGCGATGATGCCGGCCAAGGGCGGCGAGGCGCGCGCACAGGCGATGGCCGAGATGGACGGCCTGCTGCACCGCCTGCGCACCGAGCCGCGCCTGGCCGGCCTGCTCGCGGCTGCCGCGGACGAGCCTCTCGACGACCTGGCGCAGGCGAACCTGCGCGAGATGCGGCGCGAGTGGACGCGCGCGAACTCGATTCCCGAGGCCCTGGTCGAAGCCAAGTCGCTCGCGACATCGCGCTGCGAGCGGGGGTGGGAGTTGCAGCGTCCCGCCGGCGACTGGGCCGGTTTTCTAGAGAATTTCCGCGACGTGCTGCGACTCGCTCGCGAGGAGGCCCGCCACCTCGCGGACGCCAGCGGCCTCGCCCCGTACGACGCGCTGATGGACCAGTTCGAGCCGGAAATCACGAGCCGCGAGGTCGACCGGGTCTTCGGCGACCTGCAGAGCTGGCTGCCGCGCCTCGTGGACGCGGTCCGCTCGAAGCAGTCCGACGAGCCCGTCCCGACCTTGCACGGCCCGTTCGAGACCACGAAGCAGCGCGCCCTCAGCCTCGACGTGATGCGCCTGCTCGGCTTCGACTTCGAGGCGGGGCGCCTCGACGAAAGCGCGCATCCCTTCAGCGGCGGCGTCCCGGAAGACACGCGCCTGACCACGCGCTACCGCGACGACGACTTCGTGCGCAGCCTGATGGGCACCATCCACGAGACCGGCCATGCCCGCTACGAGCAGAACCTGCCGCGCGACTGGCTCGGCCAGCCCGTGGCGCACGCCCGGTCGATGGGCGTGCACGAGAGCCAGAGCCTGTCGTTCGAGATGCAGCTCGGCCGCAGCCGCGCATTCGTCGAGCGGCTCGCGCCCCTGGTCGCGCGGCACTTCGGCGCGCAGCCGGGCCTCGAGGCAGGCGAGCTGCACTGCCTGCTCACCCGCGTGCGGCCCGACTTCATTCGCGTCGAGGCCGACGAGCTCACCTACCCGGCGCACGTGATCCTTCGCTACGGCATCGAGAAGCGGCTGATCGAAGGAGAGGTCGAGGCCGAGGACATCCCGGCGCTGTGGGACGAAGGCATGGCCCGCCTGCTCGGCGTCGACACCCGCGGCAACTTCAGCAACGGCTGCATGCAGGACGTGCACTGGAGCGCCGGGCTGTTCGGCTACTTCCCGTGCTACACGCTCGGCGCCATGTACGCGGCGCAATGGTTCGCCGCCCTCCGGCGCGAGCGCCCGCACGTCGACCGGGAGATCGCCAGCGGCGAGCTCGCGCCGGTCTTCGACTGGCTGCGCGAAAACATCTGGAGCCAGGGCAGCCGCTGGACGACGGCGGAGCTGGTGAGCCGGGCGAGCGGCGAGCCGCTCAACCCGCTGCACTTCCGGCGTCACCTCGAGACACGCTATGTCGGCCTGACCCCGGCCTGACGCGGCGGCCGCCGGCCTCGCGCCGGTGGCGCGCCGCCGCCGCTCAGGCGGCCTTCTTGGCCGCGCGCGTCGCCCGCTTGGCGGCGGCGCTCTTCATCGGAGCGGCCTTCGCCGACGTCCTGGCGCCGGTCTTCGAGGCGACCTTGCGCGCCGTCGCCTTCGCGCGCGCACCCACCTGGGCCTGCAGCGCATCGATGCGGTCCATCAGGCTCTGCACGTCCTTCGAGGACGGCACCCCCAGCCTCTGCAGCGCCTTGGCCGTGCGCTCCTCGAAGATCGACTCGAGCTTGTCCCACTGCTTGCCGGCCTTGGAAGTCACGTCGTCGGCCATGTTCGTCATGCGGCTGGTGACCTCGTCGAATTTCTCCTCGGCGACGCTCTGCGTCTTCCTCTGCAGCGTCGCCCCTTCCTTCACCAGCGCCTCGAACACCTGCTTGCCCTCGGCCTGCGCCTTGGCGAAGGCGCCCATGCCGGCCAGCCAGATCTGCTGCGCCGATTCCTTGACCGAATTGGCGAGCGCGCTGTCGAAGAGGTTGCCGCCCGAGGCGTTCTTCTTGTCGGCCATCGCCTTGAGTTTCTTGACCATCGTCTTCTCCTGAGGTGTTTGCGGCTGCGCGTGCAGCAGCTGGGCGCGACTGTAGGCAGCCTCGCTCGAGTGCGCACCCTAATCGACACGCATCGCCGCCGACGCGGGATGCTGCGGGTTAGCACCGCGCGAAGGTGCGATGTCTTTGCAGAAGAATCCCGTGTCCATCGCGCACATGACAAGGGGAGCACGCATGCGCTACTTCGTGACCGGGGCGACCGGCTTCATCGGCAGGCGTCTCGTCAGGACCCTGCTCGCGCGGCCCGGCGCCGTCGTGCACTTCCTGCTCCGGCCCGAAAGCGAAGGCAAGCTCGAGTCGCTGCTCGCCTACTGGGAAGTCGAGGGCACGGGCAGCAAGGCGCGCGCGATCGCGGTCCCGGGCGACCTCACGGCGAAGAAGCTCGGCGTCTCGGCCGACGACCTCCGCAGGCTGAAGGGCGAGGTCGACCACGTCTACCACCTCGCCGCCGTCTACGACCTCGCGGCTGACGCCGAGGCGCAGATCGCCGTCAACATCGAAGGCACGCGCGCCGTCGTCGAGTTCGCGAAGGCGATCGACGCCCGCCATCTGCACCATGTCAGCTCGATCGCCGCGGCCGGCCTCTACGAAGGCGTCTTCCGCGAGGACATGTTCGACGAGGCCGATGGCCTCGACCACCCTTACTCATGACCAAGCACGAGAGCGAGAAGATCGTTCTCAAGGAGTGCAAGGTGCCGTGGACGGTGTACCGGCCGGCGCTCGTCGTCGGCGACTCGAAGACCGGCGAGATGGACAAGATCGACGGCCCGTACTACTTCTTCAAGCTGATCCAGCGCATGCGGCAGATCCTGCCGCCGTGGATGCCGTCGATCGGCCTCGAAGGCGGGCGCATCAACATCGTCCCGGTCGACTTCGTCGTCGCCGCGCTCGACCACATCAGCCACTCGCGGGCGGAGCTCGGCAAGCGCTGCTTCCATCTCGTCGACCCCGTCGGCTATCGCGTCGGGGACGTTCTCGACATCTTCAGCAAGGCAGCGCACGCGCCGAAGATGAACCTGTTCGTCAATGCCGCGCTGATCGGCTTCATCCCGAAGAGCGTGAAGAAGGGGCTCATGGCGCTGGCGCCCGTGCGCCGCGTCAAGACGGCGGTGCTGAAGGACCTCGGCCTGCCCGAGGACATGCTCACCTTCGTCAACTTCCCGACCCGCTACGACTGTCGCGAGGCGCTGGCCGCGCTGAGGGGCTCGGGCATCGAGTGCCCGCGCCTCGACGACTACGCCTGGCGCCTCTGGGACTACTGGGAGCGCCACCTGGACCCGGCGCTGACGATCGACCATTCCCTGAAGGGCACCGTCGGCGGCAAGGTCGTCCTCGTCACCGGCGGCTCGTCGGGCATCGGGCCTCGCCGCGGCCTGCAAGTTCGCCGAGGCCGGCGCCATCACCGTCATCTGCGCCCGCGACGAGGCCAAACTCGCCGAGGCCAGGCGCGAGATCCTCGACAAGGTGGGCGAGGGCGCGATCGTCGAGACCTTCTCGTCCGACATCGCCGACGAGGCGAGCTGCCGCTCGCTCGTCGAGTGGCTGAACGAGAAGCACGGCGGCGTCGACTTCCTCGTCAACAACGCCGGCCGCTCGATCCGCCGCGCCATCGAGGCCAGCTACGACCGCTTCCACGATTTCGAGCGGACCATGCAGCTGAACTACTTCGGCTGCCTGCGCGTGACGATGGGCTTCCTCCCGGGCATGGTCGCGAAGAAGAAGGGCCACGTCGTCAACATCAGCTCGATCGGCGTGCTCACCAATGCGCCGCGCTTCTCCGCCTACGTCGCCTCGAAGGCGGCGCTGGACGCGTGGACGCGCTGTGCGTCGAGCGAGTACGCGGACACGGGCATCACCTTCACGACGATCAACATGCCGCTGGTGCGCACGCCGATGATCGCGCCGACCGGCCTTTACAACAACGTGCCCGTGCTGTCGCCGGAAGAGGCGGCCGACATGATCGCCGAGGCCTGCGTCGAGAAGCCGGTGCGAATCGCGACCCGTCTCGGCATCACCGGCGAGCTGCTGCACGCGCTCGTGCCGCGGGTCGCCCAGATCGTCATGAACTCGACCTTCCGGATGTTCCCGGACAGCGCGGCGGCGAAGGGCGACAAGGCCGTGAAGTACCAGCCCTCGCCGGAAGCGATCGCCATGGCGCAGATGATGCGCGGCATCCACTTCTGAGCCGGCCCGACGCGCCGCGTCGGCCGGGTTGCGGCTGGCGCTACAGGGGCTTGGCGACGCGCGCCTGGGCCTTGGCCGTCACGAGCGCCGGCTGGGCGCGGTACTGCTGCGGGAACATGTTCTTGAGGTTGACGATCTTCGGCAGGTCGTAGCGCACGATGTACGGCTGTTCCGGGTGCAGCGTCAGGTAGTCCTGGTGGTACTCCTCGGCCGCATAGAAAGCGTTCAGCGGCACGACCTCGGTCACGATCTTCTTCGGGTAGACCTTGGTGGCATCGAGCTGGGCGATGTAGCGCTCGACCGTCTGCTTCTGCGCTGTCGACGTATAGAACACCGCCGAGCGGTACTGCGGTCCGACGTCGGGCTCCTGCCGGTTCAGCTGGGTCGGGTCGTGGGCGACCGAGAAGAGCACCTGCAGCAGCGTGGCGTAGCTCACCTTCTTCGGGTCGTAGGTGATCTGCACGGCCTCGGCGTGGCCGGTCATGCCGGTGCCGATCATTTCGTAGCGGGCCGTCTCCTTGGCGCCGCCCGAGTAGCCCGACACCGCCTGCACGACGCCCTCGACGCGTTGGAAGACGCCTTGCACACCCCAGAAGCAGCCGCCGGCGAAGACGGCCGTCTGCAGGCCGGTCGCGTCGCGCGTCTCGTCGACGGCGGCCGGCGGAATCTTGAAGGCCGCCTCGCTGGCGACGCTCTCGTTCAGATGCGCGGCCAGGCCGGCGAGGAGCACGACGCTGGCGAAGACGGCCACGGAGGCGGCGAACTGGCGCGCGCGGCGCGCCACGAGTGATGAACGACTGCTCATGATCAGGCTCCGGTAGGGGTCCGCGGATAGGTCGCGCCGGCCCGGCGAGGCATTACACCACCACTATGGGCGCCCCGTGGCGATGCGCCGCGAAGTCGGGGACGCCGGGCGCGGGCGGGTGGTTCCCCGACCTGAACCGGCTGCTCCTCACCTCGCGGGCGTGACCGGCTCGGCGCCGGCCGGATCGCCGTCGCCGAGCCACGCACCATCGCGTCGCAGGGCGGCCTGCAGCTCGCCGACGTCGTCGTGCACGTCGCCGCCCCGCCTCCGCGCCATCGCCGCGGCCGTGCCGGCGGCCTGGCCCATGACGAAGCAGGGTCCCGAGACCCGGGCCGCCGAGTGGCCCTCGTGCGTCATCGATGCGCAGCGTCCGGCGACGAGCAGGTTGACGGCGCCCTGCGCCGAGTCCCGCTTCGGCAGCAGCATGCGGTAGGGCAGCTGGTTGAAGCCGCGCGATTGCGGAATCGGCGGCCAGCGCCACTCGACGTCGCCGGCGACGTGCAGCTCGAGGGGCCAGCCGTTGACGCCGATCGTGTCGGCGAAGCTGGCGCAGCCGACGACGTCGTCGCCGCTCAAGGCGAGCTCGCCGATCAGCCGCCGCGTCTCGCGGATGCCGAGCTGCGGCGCGATCTCGAGCGCGTAGGCGTCCTCGAAGCCGGGCACGCGCGCGCGCAGGAAGCGCAGGTAGTCGACGGCCTGGCGGCGGCCCTCGATCTCGCCGCCGCTCAGCGACCGCGCGTTCGTGCCGTCGACCGGCGAGCCGTCGGCATTCCTCAGCTGGGTGACGTTGACGCGCCACTCGGTGGGATGCTTCTGCGGACGCACGATGGCGCCGCGACGCGGGAAGCGGTACTCACCGGCGGCCTCGGCTTCGTCCATGCGCGCCGGGATCGTGCGCCAGGCCTCGCCCGCGCGCGCCGCGTCGACGTTGCCGACGCGGAACATGAGCGTGGGATAGAGCATGCCGCCGTCGGCGCCGCCCCGCGCCATGGGCAGCCCGGCGAGCTGCGCCAGGTCGCCGTCGCCCGAGCAGTCGACGAACACCCTGGCACGCACGGCGACGCGGCCGGACTTGGTCTCGAGGAACATCGCCTCCAGTCGGCCGTCGTCGTGCCGCGAGGCGCCGACCGCGACGGCGTGGAACAGCAGCTCGGCGCCGGCGTCGAGCACCGTGGCGTCGGCGGCGCACTTGAAGGCCGCCGTGTCGTACGCCTGGGCGCAGATCCGGTCGAAGATGAGGTGCGGCTCGTTGAGCCCGCCGAGCGCGCGCATGCGCTCGAGGAGCTCGTCGGCGATGCCGTGCACCACCCGGCGGATCGTGCCGTGCACGTTGGCGTGCAGGCCGCAGAAGTTGGTGACGCCGGCGGCGGTGCCCATCCCGCCGAGGAAGCCGTAGCGCTCGACGAGCAGGGTGCGCGCGCCGTGCTTCGCCGCGGCCGTCGCGGCGGCGATCCCGGCGGGGCCGCCGCCCAGCACGAGGACCTCGTACTCGCCCCAGACCGGCGTCTGCCGCGCCGGCTCGCCGATCGTGGCGACCGGCTCCATCGCCTCAGTCGAGGGCGATGTTGTTCTTCTGGATGATCGGCCTCCAGCGCTCGATGTCGGAGGCGAGCACGGCCTTCGCCTCGGCCGGCGTGTTGGCGACGACGTCCATGTACTGCAGCTTCAGCCTCTCGCGGATCTCGGGCTCGGCGAGGATCTGGGCCAGCTCGTCGTGCAGGCGGCGCACGATGGGCTCGGGGGTCTTCGCCGGAACGATGAAGCCCATCCAGGCATCGGCGTGGATGCCGGTGAGGCCGCTCTCCGCCAGCGTCGGCAGCTCGGGCAAGGCGGCCGAGCGCTTCGCCGTCGCGACTGCGAGGCCCTTGATCTTGCCGGCCTTGATGTGCGGCACGACGGCGGCGGCGGGCAGGACCGCGATGTCGGCGTTGCCGGAGAGCAGGGCGGTGACGGCCGGGCCGGAGCCGGCGTAGGGCACGTGCACGACGCTGGTGCCGCTCCTGGCGGCGAGGGCTTCCATCGCCAGGTGCGAGATGCTGCCGGCGCCCATCGACGAGTAGTTGTACTTGCCGGGGTTCTTCTTCATCAGCGCGACGAGCTCGTCGGCGTTGTTGACGCCGAGCGTCGCCGGCACGACGAGCACGCTCGGCTGCGTCGCGGCGATGCTGACGAGCTCGAGGTCCTTCGCGTCGTAGGGCATCTTCTTGAAGAGCAGGGCATTGACACCGAGCGGGCCGGCGATGCTGACGCCGATGGTCTGCCCGTCCGGCGCGGCCTTGGCGACCGCATCGGTGCCGGAGTTGCCGGCGGCGCCGGCCTTGTTCTCGACCACCATCGGCTGGCCGGTCCGCTTGGCGAGCCGCTCGGAGACGATGCGGGCGATGATGTCCGGCGTCGAGCCCGGGCCGTACGGCACGATGATCCGGACCGGGCCCTTCGGCCAGTCGGTGGCGGGCGCCGCCTGGGCGAGCACGGCGCCGCTGGCGGCGAGGAGGGCCGCCGTCGCGGCGAGTTGCAGGAAGCGCACAAGGGAATGGATTCGCATGGTTCGGCCTCGTTCGAAGGTTAGGATTCTGGCCGCTTTCGAATTCCACACCGCCGCCGCATGAGCACGACCGATGAGCCTCCCGCTGCCGCTTCCGGACCGGACCTCTCCCACGTCGCGCCGCGCGACAAGGCCGAGATCCTGGCTCAGGCGCTGCCCTACATCCGCCGCTTCCACGGCAAGACGATCGTCATCAAGTACGGCGGCAACGCGATGACCGACCCCGCGCTGCAGCAGGACTTCGCCGAGGACGTGGTCCTGCTGAAGCTGGTCGGGATGAATCCAGTCGTCGTGCACGGCGGGGGGCCGCAGATCGAGGAGGCGCTGGCGAAGATCGGCAAGAAGGGCGAGTTCATCCAGGGCATGCGCGTGACCGACGAGGAGACGATGGAGGTCGTCGAGTGGGTGCTGGCCGGCCAGGTGCAGCAGGACATCGTCGGCCTGATCAATGTCGCCGGCGGCAAGGCGGTCGGCCTGACCGGGCGCGACGGCGGCCTGATCCGGGCCAGGAAGCTGCGCATGGTGGATCTCAAGGATCCGAGCAAGGAGCACGACGTCGGCCTGGTCGGCGAGATCGAGTCGATCGATCCGAGCGTCGTGCGGGCGCTGCAGGACGACCAGTTCATCCCGGTCATCTCACCGCTCGGCTTCGGCGCCGACAACGAGAACTACAACATCAACGCGGACGTCGTCGCCGGCAAGCTGGCCGAGGTCCTGAAGGCCGAGAAGCTGATGATGCTCACCAACACGCCCGGCGTGCTCGACAAGTCGGGCAAGCTGCTCACCGACCTCTCCGCGCGCGAGATCGACGAGCTGTTCGCCGACGGCACCCTCTCGGGCGGCATGCTGCCGAAGATCCAGTCCGCCCTCGACGCGGCCAAGAACGGCGTCAACACCGTGCACATCATCGACGGCCGCGTGCCGCACGCGATGCTGCTGGAAGTCCTCACCGAGCAGGCGTACGGCACCATGATCCGCTCGCGTTAGCGAGCGGATCATGGTGCGTCGCACCGACAGGGCTGCTCCCTCCCCAACCCCTCCCTTGCTCCGCAAGGGAGCTTTCAGGGCTGCTCCCTCCCCAACCCCTCCCTCCGTGAGGGAGGGGCGGCGTTCTGCGAGGGCCCGTCGCGCTGCGCTCCGACTGCGGATGAGGCAAGCCGGAGGCGTCCGCCCCTCCCGCTCGGCGGGAGGGGAGCGAAGCGGGGTGGGTGCAGCCCTGGCCCGGATCGAAGAGCCACACGCGGCCTCCGGCCGCGTGTGGCTCTTCGATCTCGACAACACCCTGCACGACGCCAGCCACGCCGCCTTCAGCGAGCTGCACGTGGCGATGGCCGACTACATCGTCGCGCACGTGGGCGTCGGCGAAGCCGAGGCGGGCCCGCTGCGCGAGCGCTACTGGCTGCGCTACGGCGCGACGCTGCTCGGCCTGGTTCGCCACCACGGCGTGCGCGCCGCGCATTTCCTCGCCGAGACGCACCGCCTGCCGGGGCTCGAGGAGCGCGTGCGGACGAGCGCGCACGACCGGGCCGCCCTGACGCGCCTGCCGGGGCCGAAGTTCATCGTCACCAACGCGCCGCGCGCCTACGCGCTGCGCGTGCTGAAGACGCTGCGCCTGCGATCGCTCTTCGACGGCGTGATCACGATCGAGTCGATGACGATGTTCGGCGACCTGCGGCCGAAGCCGGATGCGCGCATGCTGCGCCGTCTCGCGGCCCGGCTTCGCGTGCCGCCGGGGCGCTGCGTCCTGGTCGAGGACACGCTGGTGCACCTGAAGGCGGCGCATTCGATCGGCATGCGCTCGGTCTGGATGCAGCGCTACCTCGGCGGCCGCTTCTGCGGCAGCCTGCGCGACAAGCCGAACGCCGGTCGTCGGGCGCCGACGAACACGCGTCGCGAATGTCCGAAGCCACCCTACCTCTATGCCAAAATCGGCGCGCTCCGGCAGCTCAACTCGCTCCTGTAGATGATCCCTTCACCCGACCCGCCTGCCGGCGCTCCCAGCGATGAGGCAGAAGCGAGCGAGGACGAGGCCGGCCTGCTGACACCGGGCGTGGTGGCGGGCGTGGCGCCCTTGCTGCCGCCCCCGCCGGCGCCGCGCAAGCGTCCGCGCCCCGGCGAGCGCCGCGTGCAGATCCTCGAGACGCTGGCAACGATGCTGCAGGAGCCCGGCGCCGAACGCATCACGACCGCGGCGCTCGCGGCCAAGCTCGATGTCTCCGAGGCCGCGCTCTATCGCCACTTCGCCAGCAAGGCGCAGATGTTCGAGGGCCTGATCGAGTTCATCGAGCAAAGCGTGTTCTCGCTCGTCAACCAGATCGTCGAGCGCGAGGAAAGCGCGGCCGTGCAGGTGCACAAGGTCCTCGTCGTGCTGCTCCAGTTCGGCGAGAAGAACCCCGGCATGACGCGGGTGATGGTCGGCGACGCGCTGGTGTTCGAGAACGAGCGCCTGCTGGCGCGCATGAACCAGTTCTTCGAGCGCATCGAGTCGCAGCTGCGGCAGAGCCTTCGCCTGCTGGCCGAAAGCGTCGGCTCCGCGACCCCCACCGTCGACGCCAATGCCCAGGCCTCGGTGCTGACCTCGTTCGCGATCGGCCGCCTGCAGCGCTTTGCCCGCTCGGGCTTTCGCAAGAGCCCGACCGAGCATCTCGACGTCGCCCTGCGCCTGTTCGCGGTCTGAGGCCGTGGCGATCACCGTCCTGGCCGGCGGCCAGCCGCTCACCTTGCTGCCCGAGAAGGCCGCCTTCATCGAGGCGAGCCGGACCTTGCTCGTCGCCGACGCGCACATCGGCAAGGCGGTCAGCTTCCGCGCCCTGGGCGTGCCGGTGCCGCGCGGCACGACCGCCGAGACCTTGTCGGCCCTGAGCGCGCTCGCCGGCCGCACCGCCGCCCGCCGCATCGTCTTCCTCGGCGACTTCCTCCATTCGGCGCGCGCCCATGCCGCGGCGACGATTGCCGCCGTGACGGCCTGGCGCGAACGGCACACCGCGCTCGACCTCGTGCTGGTGCGCGGCAACCACGACGACCGCGCCGGCGACCCGCCGTCGCACCTGCGCATGCACGTGGTCGACGAGGCCTGGGAGCTGGACGGCTTCGCCCTCTGCCATCACCCGCGCCGGCGCCCGGGGGCCTACGTGCTGGCCGGCCACATCCATCCGTGCGTGAGCCTCGGCGCGCGTGCCTGGGACCGTCTGCGCCTGCCGTGCTACTGGTTGGGCGACAGCGTCGGCGTGCTGCCGGCCTTCGGCGCCTTCACCGGCATGCATCCGATCCGCCCGGTCGGGGCCGACCGGGTCTTCCCGGTCGCTGACGGCACCGTGGCGTTGCTTCGTCCGTCGGAGCAGCGCGCGGCCTGAAGGGCGGCTCGCCCGCCACTACACTGCGCCCGCCATGACCAGCCCGTCCTTGCAGCAGCTGATCGAGCGCGCCGAAGCGATGCTCGGCCGGCTCGAGGCGATCGTTCCGCAGGCCCTCCACGCGCCGGACTGGAACGCCTCGTCGGCCTTCCGCTATCGCAAGCGCGCCGGTGCGGGAAGGCTCGACCCGGTTCGCCACGTCGCCACGATCCGCCTCGACTCGCTCGTCGAGGTCGATGCGCAGAAGGAGCGCCTGGTCCGCAACACCGAGCAGTTCGTCTCCGGGCGGGCCGCCAACAACGTGCTGCTGACCGGTGCGCGCGGGACCGGCAAGAGCTCGCTGATCAAGGCCTGCTTGAACGAGTTCGCGCCGCGCGGGCTGCGCCTGATCGAGGTCGACAAGAGCGAGCTCGTCGACCTGCCGGACATCGTCGACCTGGTGGCCGACCGGCCCGAGCGCTTCATCGTCTTCTGCGACGACCTGAGCTTCGACGAAGGCGAGCCGGGCTACAAGGCGCTCAAGTCGATCCTCGACGGCTCGGTGTCGCAGGCGTCGGAGAACGTCCTCATCTACGCCACGAGCAACCGGCGCCACCTGCTGCCCGAGTACATGCGCGAGAACCTCAGCTACACGCACACCGAGGACGGCGAGGTCCATCCCGGCGAGGTGATCGAGGAGAAGATCTCGCTCTCCGAGCGCTTCGGCCTGTGGGTCAGCTTCTACCCCTTCAGCCAGGACGAGTACCTGGCGATCGTCGCCGAGTGGCTGCGCGGCTTCGGCGTCGACGCGGCCGCGATCGCCGCCGCCCGCCAGGAGTCGCTCGTCTGGGCCCTCGAGCGCGGCTCGCGCTCGGGGCGCGTGGCCTACCAGTTCGCGAAGGACTACGCCGGAAGGCGCGCCGCTTGAGCGAGCCGGCGGCGCCGGGCACGGCAGCCGCGGAGCAGGGGATCGTCGACGTCGCGGTCGGCGTGCTCATCGATACCGACGGTCGGTTCCTGCTGACCTCGCGGCCGGCGGGCAAGGTCTACGCCGGCTGGTGGGAGTTCCCGGGCGGCAAGCTCGAGGCCGGCGAGTCGGTGCAGGAGGCCTTGCGTCGCGAGCTGCACGAGGAGATCGGCATCACCATCGGCGCGGCGCTGCCCTGGCAGGTGACGCGCATGGACTATGCGCACGCGCGCGTCCGCCTCCATTTCTGCAAGGTGCACGAATGGAGCGGCGATTTCGAAATGCGCGAAGGCCAGGCGATGGCCTGGCAGACGCTGCCGGTGACCGTCGCGCCGGTGCTCCCGGGGACGCTGCCGGTGCTCGACTGGTTCGCCGCCGAGCGCGGCTTCACCGGCCTGCGCCTCGCCGGGGGCGACCCCGCCGCTACACTGAACCGATGAGCTGGCTCGACGACGTGAAGTGGGATGGCGACGGCCTCGTTCCGGCGATCGCCCAGGAGGTCGGCAGCAACGACGTCCTGATGTTCGCCTTCATGAACCGGGCCGCGCTCGAGCGGACCGCCGAGATCGGCGAGGCGGTCTACTGGAGCCGCTCGCGCCAGCGCCTCTGGCGCAAGGGCGAGGAGAGCGGCCACGTCCAGAAGGTCCGCGAGCTGCGCCTCGACTGCGACAACGACGTGGTGCTGCTGCGCGTCGAGCAGACCGGGCACGGCGCCGGCGAGGCGTCGATCGCCTGCCACACCGGGCGCCATTCGTGCTTCTTCCAGCGCCTGGAGGGGGGTGTCTGGACGGCGGTCGAGCCGGTCTTGAAAGACCCGGAACGCATCTACAGATAGCGGCGATGGGAGCCGACGACGCAGGGCAGGGCAACGACACGCTGGCGCGGCTGGCCGGCGTCATCGAGACCCGGCGCGCCGCCGACCCCGCCACCAGCTACGTCGCCCGCCTGTTCGACAAGGGGCCGGACGCCGTCCTCAAGAAGATCGGCGAGGAGGCGACCGAGGTCGTCATGGCCTGCAAGGACGGCGACCGCCAGCGCATCGTGGCCGAGGTCGCCGACCTGTGGTTCCACACGATGATCGCCCTGGCGGGGCACGGTCTCGCCCCGGCGGACGTGCTGACTGAACTCGAGCGCCGCGAAGGACTCTCAGGGCTCGAGGAGTTCGCAGCCCGGAAGATGAAGAGCAGGGAAAGGGACGGCACATGAACGACGTGGTCGAGGTCACCACCGATTCGCAGCGCAACCTGCGCACCATCGGGCACATCAGCTACGCGCTGCATGCTGTCGTGGCGGTCGGTGCGGTCGTCCCGGGCTTCCAGCCGGGCGTGCTGCTCCTGGTGGCCGCCTTCATCCTCGATCTCGTCAAGCGCAGCGACGCCGCGGGAAGCTGGCAGGAGTCGCACTTCCGCTGGCGCATCCACAGCGTGCTCTGGGCGTTCGCGCTCTACCTGCTGACCTCGCCGCTGTTCCTGCTGCTCTTCCTGCCGGGGCTGCTCGCCTGGATCGCGATCTCCGTCTGGTTCCTGTACCGGGTCGTGCGCGGCTGGCTCGCGCTCAACGACGGCCGGGCCATGCCGGCCTGAAGCCGGCGAGCCTGACATGAAGCGCGACCCGGGCTGCGTCTTCTGCCGCATCGTCGCCGGCGAGATCCCGAGCCGGAAGGCCCACGAGGACGACGAGATCCTGGCGTTCCACGACATCGCGCCGTGGGCGCCGGTGCACGTGCTGATCATCCCCAAGGAGCATCTGGCCAGCTTCTACGATGCGACCGAGGCGCACACCGCGCTGCTCGGCCGCATGTTCGCGCTGGCGCCCCGGCTCATGCGCGAGCACGGTGTGACGAACGGTTTCCGGACCCTCGTTAACACCGGCCAGGACGGCTGCCAGGAAGTACCGCACCTCCATGTACACGTCATGGGCGGTCCGCGACCCTGGCTCAAGGGCTGACCTTAGAATTCGGCCATTCCTCACCGGAGAGAAATCATGGGTTCATTCAGTGTCTGGCACTGGTTGATCGTCCTCCTGATCGTCGTGCTGATCTTCGGCACGAAGAAGCTGAAGAACATGGGCAGCGATCTCGGCAGCGCCGTCAAGGGCTTCAAGGACGGCGTGCGCGACGGCACCGCGAACCTGGCCGACCCGGCCGCGCCGACGCAGCAGGTCGGCACCGCGCGCAGCGGCACCCTCGACCCGGGCACCGTCGACGTTGAAGCGAAGACGAAGTCCTGATCCCGTTCCCGCGGCATGATCGATTTCGGCTTCGACAAGATCGCCCTGATCAGCGCCGTCGCCCTGATCGTCATCGGCCCTGAGAAGCTGCCTCGCGTCGCCCGGACGGTCGGCACCCTGCTCGGCAAGGCGCAGCGCTACGTCGCCGACGTCAAGGCCGAGGTGAACCGCTCGATCGAGCTCGAAGAGCTCAAGAAGATGAAGACCCAGTTCGAGGACGCTGCCCGCAACGTCGAGCAGACGGTCTCGAGCGAGGTCCAGCAGACGACGGCCGACCTGCAGAGCGCGTGGCAACCGCCGACCGACGAACTGCCGCCCAACAGCGGCCAGCACAGCGGCATGTCGCCGCTGCCGCCGCAGTACACGCGGCCTAAGAAGAACTGGCGCCTCAAGCGCGGCGCCATGCCGCAGTGGTACAAGCAGAAGAACGGCATCCGCGCCAAGGCCCAGTCGGGAGCGGCGAGGGTGGCGCGCTTCCGGCCGCCGCGCGCGTCGGCGTGAGCAGGTGAGCGGCGGCTCCGACAAGGACCCCGACGAGCTGGCGGGCACCGAGCAACCGTTCGTTTCCCATCTCGTCGAGCTTCGCGACCGGCTGATCCGCGCGGCGGTGGCGATCGGCGTCTGCTTCGCCGTGCTGTCGATCTGGCCCGGGCCGGGCCAGCTCTACGACCTGCTCGCGGCGCCGCTCGTGCAGAACCTGCCCAAGGGCACGACGATGATCGCCACCAACGTGATCTCGCCGTTCCTGGTGCCTCTGAAGATCACCCTGATGGCCGCCTTCATGGCGGCGCTGCCCGTCGTGCTCTACCAGGTCTGGGCCTTCGTCGCGCCGGGCCTCTACACGCACGAGAAGAAGCTGGTCCTTCCGCTCGTCGTCTCGAGCACGCTGCTCTTCTTCGTGGGCGTCGCCTTCTGCTACTTCTTCGTCTTCGGCCAGGTCTTCACGTTCATCCAGAGCTTCGCGCCGAAGAGCATCACCGCGGCGCCGGACATCGAGGCCTACCTCAGCTTCGTGCTGACCATGTTCATCGCCTTCGGCGCGGCGTTCGAGGTGCCGATCGCCGTCGTCGTCCTCGCCCGCATCGGCGTCGTGACGATCGAGAAGCTGAAGGCGTTCCGCTCCTATTTCATCGTGCTGGCCTTCATCATCGCCGCCGTGCTGACGCCTCCCGACGTCGTGTCGCAGCTCGCCCTGGCGATCCCGATGTGCCTGCTCTACGAAGTCGGCATCTGGGCGGCGCAGATCTTCATCAAGCACACGCAGGCGCCGGAGGAAGAAACCACCACGACCTGAGCAGGCGTGCCCCGCGCGGTCGACGGGTGCTCAGCGATCGATGGGGTTCGGACGCAAGGGCGGGCGCTGCGCCACCGTCACCTTCACGTCGAGCTTGGCGTCGCCGCGCTGCACGCCGATGGTCGCCGTCTCGCGCGGCTTGAGCGCCGCGACGGCGTTCAGCAGCTGCGGGGTGCTCGTCACCGGTGTGTTCTCGATGCGCAGGACGACGTCGCCCGGCCGCAGGCCACCCTCGCTGGCCGGCCCGTTCTGCACCACGCCGGTGATCAGGACGCCCTGCTTCACGGGAAGGTCGAGGGTCTTCGCGATCTCCGGCGTCAGGTCGCGCGGCTCGACACCGATCCAGCCGCGGATGACGCGCCCTTCCTTGATCAGCGCTTCCATCACCTGGCGCGCCGTCGTGACGGGGATCGCGAAGCCGATGCCGAGGCTGCCGCCGCTCTGCGAGTAGATGGCGGTGTTGATGCCCAGCAGGTTGCCCGCGGCATCGACCAGGGCGCCGCCGGAATTCCCGGGGTTGATGGCGGCGTCGGTCTGGATGAAGTTCTCGAAGGTGTTGATGCCGAGCGCATTGCGCCCGAGCGCGCTGACGATGCCGGAGGTCACGGTCTGGCCGACGCCGAAGGGATTGCCGATCGCCAGGACGATGTCGCCGACCTGCAGGTTGTCGACGTCGCCGAAGCCGATCACCGGCAGCTTGTCGAGGTCGATCTTCAGGACGGCGATGTCGGACTCGGGATCGGTGCCGATCGTGCGGGCCCGCGCCGTGCGGCCGTCTCCGAGGGACACCTCGATGTCGTCGGCGCTTTCCACCACGTGGTTGTTGGTGAGCAGGTAGCCGGCCGGCGAGACGATGACGCCCGAGCCCAGACCGAACTGGCGCTCGCGTTGCATCTGCCGCGCCCGGTCGCCGAAGAAGAAGCGGAACGCCGGGTCGTCGGCGCGCCGGTCGCGCGCCGGGCTTCGGCTGGCGGTGATGCTCACCACGGCCGGGGCGGCTCGCTTCGCGGCGCCGCTGTAGCTCGTGGGCGCGTTGGGGTTGCCGAGGATCGAGACGTTCTGCGTCGGCGCCGGCAGCGGCACGATGGTCGGGGCTGCAGGTGCGGCCGCCTGCTGGCGCCAGGGCAGCCAGGTCGGCTGCAGCGTCGAGACGACGAACAGGATCGCCACCGCGACCGTCACGGTCTGCGAGAAGAGGAGCCAGGCCTTGCGCATCGCTGAGTCGGGAAGTTCAATCGATTATCGGCCGCGGCAGGACAATGGCGCATGGCTTCACCGACGCGCCCGCCGATCGCCCTGACGATGGGCGATCCCTGCGGCATCGGCCCGGAGATCGTGGCTCGCTTCTTCCGTTCGCGTGCATCGAGCGGCTGCCTCGTGGTGGGGGATCCGCAGGTCATGCGCCGAGCAGCGGCACTGACCGGCGGGATGTTGCCCGTGGCCGAGTTGGAGAGCGCAGAAGCGGCAAGGGACGTGCCGCCGGACTGCCTGCCGGTGCTGCCGGTGCAAGGTCTGGCCGAGGACCTCCTCGCCGCGCCGCTCGGCCGCGTCGATGCGCGGGCCGGCGCGGCCGGCGCGCGCTGCATCGAACGCGCCGTCGAGTTGACGCTGGCGGGCGCCGCCGCGGCGATGGTCACGGCGCCGATCCACAAGGAAGCCTTCGCCGCCGCCGGCATCGCGTTTCCCGGCCACACCGAGATGCTGCAGGCGCTGGCGGCGCGGGGCGGGGCGCTGCCGCCGGTGCGGATGATGCTGGCCAACGACGAGCTGCGCACCGTGCTCGTGACGATCCACGTGTCCCTGCGCGCGGCCATCGACGCGCTCACCCGCGACAGCGTTCTGGAGACCATCCGCATCGCCGACGCGGCGGTCAGGCGCTTCGGCATCGCCCGCCCGCGCATCGCGGTGGCCGGGCTCAACCCGCACGCCGGCGAGGGCGGCCTGTTCGGCGACGAGGAGATCCGGATCATCACCCCCGCGATCGACGCGGCGCGCCGGTCGGGGATCGATGCCGCGGGCCCTTTCGCGCCGGACACCGTGTTCATGCGGGCGCGGCACGCCGCCGGACATCCGGGCGAGTTCGACGTCGTCGTTGCCATGACCCATGACCACGGCCTGATCCCGGTCAAGTACCTGGGCGTCGACGAAGGCGTCAACGTGACGCTCGGGCTGCCCTTCGTGCGCACCAGCCCGGACCACGGGACCGCGTTCGACATCGCCGGGACGGGCACCGCCAGCGAAGCCAGCCTGGCGGCCGCCGTCCGGATGGCGCGCCGCCTTGTCGACGGAGCCGGCTGAAGCGACTGGGCGCCGGACGCGGGCGTCAGTGGCGCGTCGGCGTGTTCAGCTCCGCCAGCTGCTTGCGCGCGCGCTGGGTCGCCCGCTCCATGAGATAGGCGCTCTCGACGGCGCGGAAGCGGCCGGTCTCGCACATGCGCGCCAGCATGCGCGACGTCATCGAGATGGTCTCCTGGTGCTTGCCGCCGCGCGTGAAGACGAAGAAGCTCCGGCCCGAGCTGACGTGCGCGAGACGGACCTTCTGCCATTCGTCCTTCAGGTGCATCTGGTAGGCGAAGCCGAGCTTGATGTGGTCGATCAGCTGGGCGCCGCGGGTGGGCTCGCCCGGGTCGCCCGACTCCGTCGTCTCCGGTCCGAGCTGGGCCTTCGCTGCCGGGTCGATCGCGGCGGCGATCGACGGCGTCGCCGGCTCTGCGGGCTGCAGCCCGCCGCCCAGCGTCGCCTCGCCCTCCTTGCCGCTCTTGACCTCGCCCGCCCAGTCGACCGCCGTCTCCGGAACGAAGCCCACCTGCCGGGCCTCGTCCGGCGTGAAGCGTCGCTCGATCACCTCGGGCGGCACCTCCGGCACCGGCTCCGCGCGCATGAACGCCTCGGCGCCCGGCACCGGCGTCGCGAAGACGAGCTCGACCTGCTTGACAAGCAGGTTGTGGTCGAGCTCGGACATCGCATGGCCCTTGAGCGACTCGGCATGGGCCGGCAGCAGCTTGCTGAAGAATTCCTTCTGCGCCGCCTCGGGCCAGCCGATCAGCCGCATGCCTTCGTTCAGGTCCTTCATCAGCGGCGGCAGCTGCATGATGAACTTCTTGCGCAGCGTCGGCGAGCCCTTGGGCTGGATGCTCATCACGAGGTCGGTGCCGACCCGCCGATACCGCTTGGCGCGGTCGGAGTCCGGCCCGTCGCGGCGGGTGGCGAGGACCAGCGCCTGGCTCCACACCTGGGCCAGGAATTCCTGCAGGTACTCCGGCAACGACAGCGGCCCCAGGGAGCCGCGCAGCTGCAGCATGTAGCGCTGCTGGATGCGCAGCTCCGACTCCTTGGCCTCGAGCGTGCTCACCGCACCCGACGCCTTGACATCGTCTTCGCTCTGCTCGGCGATGAAGCTCTCGAGCTCGGCGACCTTCTCGGCATAGAGCTCAATCTGGTCGAAGTCGCCCTGCACGATCTCGTCGACGAGCTTCCTCACCCGCTGCAGGAATTGCGCGCCCGGGCCGGCGTCGAAGTCGTCGAAGGCGCAGGCGAGCGAGGCGATGCGGTTGACGAACCGGCGCACCGGGTGGCGCCGGGTCGAGAAGAAGGTCGGGTCGTTGAGCGCCACCCGCAGCACGGGCAGCTGCAGGCGCGCGATCTCGCGCGCCATCTGCGGCGGAACGCGCGAGTCGGACAGGATCTGGTCGAACAGGCTGCCGACGACGTCGATCACCATGTGGTCGAGCTTGCCGGAGGACGCCTGGATCAGCTCCTCGCGATGGGCCCGGATCAGGTTCACGGCCATCAGGCCGGTGAGCCCGTCGCCGTACTGCCCGCCCGACCCGCCGCTGTCGCCGGGCGACGTCCCGCTCCGCGAGGGATCCGCGCCGATACCGGACCGCGAGTGCGGCCCGAGCCGCTCGAGCCCGCTCGCCGACATCGCGCCACTGGCCGTTCCCGCGTAGGCGGAGGGCCCGTGGGCGCCCCGCGCGCCCGCCGAACCGCCGCCGCGCGGCACCGGTCCGCGGCGAAGATTGGGTGCATCGAGCTCGCCCGAGCGGCTCGCAGCGGCGCTCAGGCGGCGCAACAGGGTCATCAGCTGCTCGTCGGCGTTGGCGCTGGGGCGCGCCCGCGACGGGGTGGTGCGGAAGTCGGCGGGCGGGCCACGTACGCTGTCGGGCGGAGGGCTGCGGCCTGGAAAGGCGGTGGCGAGCGCCCGTCGATGCGCAGCGAGAAGGTCGAGGTCGTCGCCTGAATCCAGTCCGTCGCCGAGATCGCCGTAGCCGCTGCGCGTGGAGATCCGCCCGTCGCGCGGCAGGGTGGCGTAGCCGGAGTTGCCTGCGCCGAGCTGGTTGCCGGGTCCCTCGACCGTGCGCACCGTGAGGTTGACCGGGCGGACGCCTCGCTCCTGCAGCATCTTGAGAATGTCCGAGTAGCACCCCGGCATGGCCTGCGCCATGGCCTGGCCGAGCTCCCGCGACAGGATGCGGCGGCTCTCCCGTTCGCCCGAGATGGCCTCGATGCCGCGATGCAGGGCGGCGCCGACGACCTCGGCGCGCAGCGGATTGCGATCGTCGTCGGCGCGACCGAGGTTCAGCAGTGCCCCGACGTACGCGGCCAGCTCGCGCAGTTGCCATTCGGACTCCTGCGAGATCATCTGGCCGAGGCGCACGAAGTTCATCTGCTCCTCGACCTCCTTGTCGTCGACGAGGCTGAGCGTCTGCCAGTCGGCCGACTCGATCCGCCGCTTGGCATCGACGCGCGGCGCGAGCTCCTTGGCGACGCGCTCCCGCAGCGCTTCGTGCAAGGCGCCCTGGAAGGCGCCCATGTTCCGGCGCATCTCCTGCTGCGTGGCGACCAGCTGGTCGCGCTCAGCGATCTTGGTCGCGGCGTGGGCCAGTGCACCGAGGTGCTCGGCCACGCGCATTGCCGCGGCGGATGCGGCGGTCCGGATCTGGTTCATGGCGGCGTCGAGCGCAGCCTGCACGCGTGGTTCGATGGTCATCTCGGTCAGGACCGCGCTGGCCGCCGGCGGTGCGAGAGCACCCCGGAAGGGCGTACGTCTTCCTAGTATGGGCCCAAGGGCAAGCGCGGGCCCGGCACTGCGTCACGCTCGCCCGGGGCGGGGGCGAACGCGGCGCGACCTAACGGCGCAGCGAGTCCCGGATCTCGCGCAGCAGCACGGTGTCCTCGGGCACGACCACCGCGGGCGGCTCGGCGCGGCGGATCCGGTTGATCTGCTTGACCATCACGAAGATGATGAAGGCGAGGATGAGGAAGTTGAGCGCCACCGTCACGAAGTTGCCGTAGGCGAGCAGCGGCACCCCCGCCTTCGTGAGCGCGTCGTAGGTCATCGGTCCGCTGTAGCCCGCCGGCGGCGGGGCCAGCATGAGGAAGTAGTTGGAGAAGTCCAGGCCGCCGAAGATGCGGCCGACCACCGGCATGATGATGTCCTTCACCAGCGAATCGACGATCCTGGCGAAGGCCGCACCGATGATCACGCCGACCGCGAGGTCGACGACGTTGCCCTTCGTCGCGAACTCCCTGAATTCCTTGGCCCACGTCATGCAGACGCTCCTCGCTCGTA
Source organism: Caldimonas sp. (assembly GCA_036263655.1). Taxonomy (GTDB): domain Bacteria; phylum Pseudomonadota; class Gammaproteobacteria; order Burkholderiales; family Burkholderiaceae_C; genus Schlegelella_A. The sequence continues at coordinate 27,609 of DATAGP010000020.1, forward strand.
CGCCCGGCGCACCGTCGGACGAGTATTCCGGGCCGCGATCAGAAGTCAAGCGCGTCGCCGGCCGGTCGGCGCGCTTGACGGCTCCGCTAGAATTGCGGGTTGACCTCTCGCGTCTCGTTCGAGGACCTAAATGAGTGACCAGAAGATCGATGGTGGCAAGCGCACCTGGATCATTGCAACGGGATGCGCAGGCGCCGTCGGCGCCGGTTTTGCCGCCGTGCCCTTCGTCAGCAGCTTTCAGCCGTCCGAACGAGCCCGCGCCGCAGGCGCCGCCGTCGAAGTCGACATCAGCGGCCTCAAGCCCGGCGAGAAGATGACCGTCGAGTGGCGCGGCAAGCCGGTGTGGATCGTCAGGCGGACGCCGGAGCAACTGGCGGCCTTGCCGAAGCTGGACCCGCTCCTCGCCGACCCCGCTTCCAGGCGCAACCCGGACGAGCTGACGCCGCCCTATGCGCGCAACCAGGACCGCTCGATCAAGCCGGAGGTCCTCGTCGTCGTCGGCATCTGCACCCACCTCGGCTGCTCGCCGATCGACAAGTTCGTCCCCGGAGCCCAGCCCTCGCTCCCGAACGACTGGACCGGCGGGTTCCTCTGTCCCTGCCACGGCTCGACCTTCGACATGGCCGGCCGCGTCTACAAGGACAAGCCCGCGCCGGACAATCTCGAGGTGCCGCCGCACATGTACGTCTCGGACACGCGGCTCCTCATCGGCGAAGAGAAGCGCGCTTGAGAGCTGCCGGCAACGACTTCCTGGAGCATTGAGGAATGGCTGAACTGCATACTGCGCCGCCCGGCGCCGGTGCCGGACGACGGCTGTTGACGTGGGTCGACAACCGCTTCCCCCTGAGCAAGCTCTACAACGAGCACATGGCGCAGTACTACGCGCCGAAGAACTTCAACGTCTGGTACGTGTTCGGCTCGCTGGCGCTGCTCGTGCTGGTGATGCAGATCCTGACCGGCATCTTCCTGACCATGCACTACAAGCCCGACGCCGGGCTCGCCTTCGCATCGGTCGAATACATCATGCGCGACGTGCCCTGGGGCTGGCTGGTGCGCTACATGCACTCGACGGGCGCCTCGGCGTTCTTCATCGTCGTCTACCTGCACATGTTCCGCAACCTGATCTACGGCAGCTACCGCAAGCCGCGGGAGCTGGTGTGGATCTTCGGCTGCGCGATCTTCCTGACGCTCATGGCCGAGGCCTTCATGGGGTACTTGCTGCCATGGGGTCAGATGAGCTACTGGGGCGCCCAGGTCATCGTCAACCTGTTCGCGGCGGTGCCCTTCATCGGCCCCGACCTCGCATTGCTGATCCGCGGCGACTACGTCGTCGGCGACGCCACGCTCAACCGCTTCTTCAGCTTTCACGTGATCGCCGTGCCCCTCGTTCTGCTCGGCCTCGTGGTCGCGCACCTCATCGCGCTGCACGAGGTGGGCTCGAACAACCCGGACGGGATCGAGATCAAGGACGCGAAGGATGCGCGGGGCAACCCCGTGGACGGCATCCCCTTCCATCCCTACTACACCGTGCACGACCTGTATGCGGTGAGCGTCTTCCTCTTCATCTTCAGCGCTGTCGTCTTCTTCGCTCCCGAGGGCGGCGGGTACTTCCTCGAATTCAACAACTTCATCGAGGCCAATCCGCTGCGCACCCCCGCGCACATCGCACCCGTCTGGTACTTCACGCCGTTCTACTCGATGCTCCGGGCGACGACGGACCTGATGGTCAACGTGCTGGCCGTGCTGCTCGCCATCGGGGCGGTGCTCGCCATCCTGCGCGGCGCGTTCTCGGCGAGGGGGAAGATCGCCGTGGCCGTCGGGGCGATCGTGCTCGTCGCCCTGCTCAAGACCTTCGACGCCAAGTTCTGGGGCGTTGTGATCATGGGCGCGGCCGTGATGATCCTGTTCTTCCTGCCCTGGCTCGACCGCAGCCCGGTGCGCTCCATCCGCTATCGGCCGGACTGGCACAAGTACGTCTACGGCCTGTTCATCTTCTCCTTCCTCGTTCTCGGCTACCTCGGCTCGCAGCCGCCCTCGACGGCCGGCAACTACGTGTCGCAGCTGGGCACGCTGATCTACTTCGGCTTCTTCCTGCTGATGCCCTGGTGGAGCCGCATCGGCACCTTCAAGCCGGTGCCGAGCCGCGTCACCTTCAACGCCCACTGACCGTCGCAGTCGAGCCTCAACGATGAAGAAGAACCTGCTCCGCCTGCTCCTCGCTTGCGGGATGCTCCTGTCCGGAACCCCCGCGCTCGCCGCCGGCGAGGGCTACATCTGGGACAAGTTTCCGCCGGCAAAGATGACGGATCTCGCCTCGTTGCAGAACGGGGCCAAGGTGTTCGTCAACTACTGCCTGAACTGTCACTCGGCCACGTACATGCGCTACAACCGCCTGCACGACATCGGCCTGACCGACGAGCAGATCAAGCAGAACCTGCTGTTCGCCACCGACAAGGTCGGCGACACGATGAAGACGACGCTCGACCCGCGGCAGGCCAAGGACTGGTTTGGCGCGGCCCCTCCCGATCTGACCGTGATCGCGCGGTCGAGGGCCGAGATCGGCAGGGGCAGCGGCTCCGACTATCTCTACACCCTGTGGCGCACGTACTACCGCGACGACACGAAGCCGACCGGCTGGAACAACCTGGCGTTCCCCGACATCGCCATGCCGCATGCGCTGTGGCAGCTGCAAGGCGAGCGCCGCGCGCGGTTCGCTGAGGACAAGGACCCGCACGCCGAAGGCAAGACCATTCGACGGTTCGTCGGCTTCGAGCAGATCACGCCAGGCCTGCTCAACGACCGCGAGTACGACGAGCTGGTCGGCGACCTCGTCGCTTACCTGCAGTGGATGGGCGAGCCGGTGCAAGGCCAGCGCGTGCGCATCGGCGTCGGCGTGCTCATCTTCCTGGGCATCTTCGTGCTCATCACCTGGCGCCTCAGCTCGGCGTACTGGAGAAGCGTTCACTAAGCGTGCCGCTGCCCCGCGCGGCAGCGTGCCTCACGGCGAGCCCGGCAGCCTGCCGGCAGCCTCGCCGCCCGCATTCATTGCCTTCCCTGAGGATCTCCGATCATGATGGTGCTCTACTCCGGAACCACCGACCCGTACTCGCACCGCTGCCGGTTCGTGCTCTTCGAAAAAGGCATGGACTTTGAGATTCGCGACGTCGATCTCTTCGCCAAGCCCGAGGACATCGCCCTGATGAACCCGTACAACGAGGTCCCCATCCTCGTCGAGCGGGACCTCATCCTGTACGAGTCGCACATCATCAACGAGTACATCGACGAG
>DATAGP010000021.1:0-33600 GCA_036263655.1 Caldimonas sp.
TAGACGCGATAACGCACGACGAGCGGCTGCGTGCCCTCGCAGCGGGCGAGCCAGCCGGTCTTGTCCAACTGGCGCAGCGGCAGCGTGCGTCCGTCCTGCTCGGCGGTCATCGACGAGAGATGGCGCGCGAACTCGCGCACCAGGTAGCTGCCGGGAATCCACACCGGGAGGCTGAGGCGCTGCTCGGCCGCGGGTTGCGGCACGCTCAGCTCGACCGAGAACAGATGGGTACGCGTGCCCGAAGAATCAATGCGATAGCGGATCATGGGCGAATTGTCTCCCGCCCCGTTCGCAGGCGAAGCGGAGCAAGATGGAGTCCCTGAGAATGCTCAGCCGCGGAGGTCGGCAAGCGCGATGGATGCTCTTCTGATGGCTCGCATGCAGTTCGCGGCGAACATCACCTTCCACATCCTCTTCCCCACCATCAGCATCGCGCTCGGCTGGGTTCTCCTCTTTTTCCGCAGCCGCTGGCTGGCGACGCGCCAGCAGGGCTGGCTCGACGCCTACCGCTTCTGGACCAAGGTCTTCGCGCTCAGTTTCGCGCTCGGCGTCGTCAGCGGCATCACCATGAGCTTCCAGTTCGGGACGAACTGGCCCGGCTACATGGAAAGGATCGGCAACATCGCCGGGCCCCTCCTCGGCTACGAGGTGCTGACCGCGTTCTTCCTCGAGGCGGGCTTCCTCGGCATCATGCTGTTCGGGCACGGCAAGGTCAGCGAGCGCGTCCACCTCTTCGCCACGGCGATGGTCGCCTTCGGCACCACGCTCAGCGCCTTCTGGATCCTGGCCCTGAACTCGTGGATGCAGACGCCGGCCGGCTACCGCATCGACGCCGACGGCGTGTACCACGCGACGAGTTGGCTCGCGGTGATCTTCAACCCCTCGTTCCCGTACCGGCTGGCGCACATGCTGCTGGCGTCGACGCTGACCGTCGCCTTCCTCCTCGCCGGCCTCGCCTCGTGGCAGCTGCTGCGCGGCGTCGCCGCGCGCTCGGCGCCGCGGGTCCTGCGGGTCGGGCTGACGATCGCCGCCGTTGCCATTCCCCTGCAGATCGCGGTCGGCGACCTGCACGGCCTGAACACGCTCGAGCACCAGCCGCAGAAGATCGCCGCCATGGAAGGCGTGTGGGAGACGGAGCGCGGCGCCGGGCTGCGCCTGTTCGCGCTGCCCTCGGACGAGGAGCGCCGCAATCGCGCCGAGATCGTCATCCCCCTGCTCGGCAGCTGGATCCTCACCCACTCGGCCGACGGCGAGATCAAGGGACTGAACGAGTTCAAGGGCGCGCACCCGCCGGTCGCCCCGGTCTTCTTCGCCTTCCGGGTGATGGTCGGCGTCGGCCTGCTGATGCTGGCCGCGAGCTGGACCGGGATCTGGCTTTACCGGCGCGCCGGCTGGGACGCGTCCCGCCTGCCGCGGCGCTTCCTGTGGCTGCTGTCGGGGATGACCTTCGCCGGCTGGGTCGCGACGGTCGCCGGCTGGTACGTGACGGAGATCGGCCGGCAGCCCTTCATCGTCCACGGCCTGATCCGCACCGCCGAGGTGGCCTCGGACGTGGCGGCGCCCCTGATCGCGACGACGCTGGCGCTGTACGTGACGCTGTACCTCGCGCTCATCGTCGCCTACGTCGCCGTGCTCAAGTACATGGCCGAGAAGCCCGAGGAGGCGCTCGAGGACGAGCAGCGGCAGCGCGCGGCGACGCCGCCCGGGATCATCACCTCGCCGGCGCGCGGAACGAGCTCGGTCCGATGACGCCGTTCACCTTGGAGCAGGCGCTGCCGGTCGTCTTCATGGCGCTGATGGGCATCGCGATGCTGATCTACGTCGTCAGCGACGGCTATGACCTCGGCGTCGGCATGCTGATGCACCGCGCTACGCCCGAGGAAAAGGACACGCTCGTCGCCTCGATCGGGCCGTTCTGGGACGCCAACGAGACCTGGCTCGTGCTCGGCATCGGCATCCTGCTCATCGCATTCCCGAAGGCGCACGGCGTCGTCCTCGGCGAGCTCTACCTGCCGGTGACCTTCATGCTGATCGGCCTGATCCTGCGCGGCGTCGCCTTCGATTTCCGGGTCAAGGCGCGCGAGGGCCACAAGGCGACGTGGGACCGGCTCTTCTTCGCCGGCTCGACGATCGCTGCCGTGGCCCAGGGCTGGATGCTCGGCCGCTACGTGAGCGGCTTCGGCAGCGGCTGGAACTACCCGCTGTTCGCCGCGGCGATCGCGCTCGCCCTGCCGATGGCGTACGTGCTGATGGGCGCCTGCTGGCTGATCCTGAGGACCGAGGGCCCGCTGCAGGAGAAGGCGATCGGCTGGGCCCGGCTCGCCTGGCTGCCGGTGGTCGTCGGCATGAGCCTCATCTCGATGGCCACGCCATGGATCAGCGAGACGGTCCGCCATCGCTGGTTCGCGCTGCCCGAGATCATCGCCCTCAGCGCCATCCCGCTCACCACCGGCGTCGCCCTCTACACCGTGCGCGCGCTGCTCGGCACCCGCATCGTCCGCGGCCCGCTCTGCTGGCTGCCCTTCGCCTTGATGATCGGCGTCTTCGTGCTCGGCTTCCTGGGCCTGGCCTACAGCATCTATCCCTTCGTCGTCATCGACCGGCTGACGATCTGGCAGGCGGCGAGCAGCCCCGACGCGCTCAAGTTCATCCTGGTGGGCGTGGCGATCTCGGTGCCGGCGATTGCCGCCTACACGATCTACTCGTACTGGGTCTTCCGCGGCAAGACGGGCGAGCTGAAGTACGCCTGACGCGGCGCGCGGCAGGCCGCGTGCTTCGCTCCCCCCATGATCCGCAACCTCGTCCTCGTCCTCGGCGACCAGCTCAGCCACGCGAGCCCCGCCCTCGCCGGGTTCGACGCGGCACGCGACGCGGTGCTCATGATCGAGGCGCCTGGCGAAGCGACCCACGCGTGGAGCCACAAGGCGCGGATCGCGATCTTCCTCGCCGCCATGCGCCACTTCCGCGACGAGCTGCGCAGCCGCGGCCGGACCGTGCACTACGTCGAGCTCGACGCCAGCGACGCGCCGGCGCTTGCCGACCGGCTTCGGGCGGCGCTGCAACGCCATCGTCCGCAAGTGCTGCGCCTGGTCGAGCCCGGCGAGTGGCGGCTGCTGCAGGCGGTGCGAAGCGTCGCCGCGGCGGCCGGCGTGGCGGTGCAGTTCCTCGACGACGCCCACTTCTTCTGCTCGCGCGCCGACTTCGCGCGCTGGGCCGGACCGGCGGCGCGGCGGCTGCGCATGGAGAACTTCTACCGCCACATGCGGGTGGCGCACGCGGTCCTGCTCGACGCCGAGGGCGCGCCGGAGGGCGGGCGCTGGAACTTCGATTCCGAGAACCGCAAGGGCTGGCCGAAGTCGCCGCCGGGCCGCGCCGGGCCCGGACTCATCCCGCCGCCGGCGCGTGTCGAACCCGATGCACTGACGCTCGAGATCATCGGCCTCGTCGAGCAGCGCTTCGGCGAGCACCCGGGATCGCTGAAGGAGTTCGCCTGGCCGGTCACGCGTGCCGACGCGCTCGCCGCGCTCGACGTCTTCGTGCGGACCCGCCTGCGCGGCTTCGGCGAATTCCAGGACGCGATGTGGACCGACACGCCGTTCGGCTGGCATGCGCTGCTCTCGTCGAGCCTGAACCTGCACCTGCTCGACCCTCGCGAGGTCGTCGCGGCGGCCGAGGCCGCGTACCGGCGGGGCGACGCGCCGCTGCCTGCGGTCGAAGGCTTCATCCGGCAGATCCTCGGCTGGCGCGAGTTCATCCGCGGCGTCTACTGGCGCGACATGCCGGGAATGGCGGACGCGAACCGCCTCGAAGCCGGTCGTCCCCTTCCACAGTGGTACTGGACGGCCGAGACGAAGATGAACTGCGCCCGCGAGGCGATCGGCCAGACGCTCCGCCACGGCTACGCGCACCACATCCAGCGGCTGATGGTCACCGGCCTGTTCGGCCTGCTCGCCGAGATCGAGCCGAAGCAGGTCGCCGACTGGTACCTCGCCGTCTACGTCGACGCGATCGAGTGGGCCGAGCTGCCGAACGTCGCCGGCATGGCGCTGTGGGCCGACGGCGGCCGCTTCACCAGCAAGCCCTACATCGCCTCGGGGGCCTACATCGACAAGATGAGCAACTACTGCCGCGGCTGCACCTACGCGCCGACGGAGAAGGCGGCGGCGACCTCGGGCAAGCCGCTCTGCCCCTTCACGGTCCTCTACTGGCATTTCGTCGACAAGCACGCGGCGCTGCTGGCGCGCAACCCGCGGACCCTCTTCAACGTCAGGCAGCTGGAGCAATGGTCGCAGGAGCAACGACAGACCCTGCGCGAGCGTGCGGCCGACATGCTGCAGGACCTGGACCGCCTGTGATTGAATGCGGGCTCGAGGAGACCGTGATGTCCGAAGCGATACGCGGCGCCGGCGGCGCCTTCATCCGACCGAACCGGTTCAGCCCCGAGGAGTGGGAGGCGCGGGTCCAGCTCGCCGCCGCCTACCGGATCTTCGACCACCTCGGCTGGACCGAGCTGATCTACAACCACATCTCGGTCCGCGTGCCCGGCGAGTCGACCTACCTGATCAACCCGTTCGGACTGCACTACTCCGAGGTGACGGCATCGAACCTCGTCAAGGTCGACACGCAGGGCCGCATCGTCGGGCACTCGGACTGGCCGATCAACCCGGCCGGCATCACCTTCCACGGCGCCATCCACGAGACGCTGCCCGACGCGCACTGCGTCATGCACCTGCACACGACGGCGACGCAGGCCGTCTGCTGCCTCAAGGACGGCCTGGCGTTCACGAACTTCTACGCCGCCCAGCTCTACGGCAAGGTCGCGTACCACGACTTCGAAGGCATCACCGTCCATGCCGACGAAGGGGCGCGCATCCTCCGCAGCGCCGAGGGACGGCCGGTGCTGCTGCTGCGCAACCACGGGCCGGTGACGATCGGCCACACGCTGCCGCAGGCCTTGTCGCTGATGTGGCTCGTCAACCGCGCCTGCGAGATCCAGCTGGCGACGCAGTCGATGGGCGAGGCGATCCCGATCCCGAAGGACGTGCTGGAGAAGTGCGTCGCCGACTCCCTGAACTTCAATCCGAAGTACGGGGCCGGCGAGGACTCGTTCGCCGCCCTGCAGCGGATCGTCGACCGCAAGGACCCCGGCTACCGGCTTTAGGCCGGCGCGGCTCAGGGCTTGGCGGCGCGGCTGGCGACGAGCTGCTTCTCGATCTGCTCGGCACCGATGGCGCCGGGCACGTGCTTGCCGTCCTCGAAGACGATGCCGGGCGTGCCGTTGATGCGGTGCTTGCGGCCGAAGGCGACGTTGCGCTGCAGCACCGAGGTGTCGCACTGCGGGCTGTCCGATGCCGGCGTGCCCTTGAGCATCCAGTCGCGCCAGGCCTTGGTGCTGTCCTTCGCGCACCAGATCGCCTTCGACTTCTCGGTGGAGTCGGCGCCGAGGATCGGGTAGAGGAAGGTGTAGACGGTGACGTCCTTCACCGCCTGCAGGTCGCGCTCGAACTTCTTGCAGTAGCCGCAGTTCGGGTCGGCGAAGACGACCATCTTGCGCGCGCCGCTGCCCTGCTTCCAGACCAGCGCGTCCTTCAGGGGCAGGGTCTTGAAGTCGATCGCGGTCAGCTTGGCGATCCGCGCATCGGTCAGGTTGGTGCGCGTGCGGGTGTCGATGAGCTGGCCTTCGATCAGGTAGTGGCCCTGCTCGTCGGTGTAAAGGATGTCGGTGCCGAGCCGGATCTCGTAGATCCCGGGAATGGCCGTCTTCTGGACCTCGTCGATCTTCGGGAAGTCCGGCAGGCGCTCGGCGATGTTCTTGCGGATCGTCGCTTCGTCGGCGAATGCGGTCGGTGCCAGGCAGGCGGCGAGCGCGAGGGCGGTGAAGGCGCGGGAGAGCGTGTTCATGGCTTCTTTCAGGTGTCGAGCGCCCGGGCCGCGAGCCAGCGCTTCAGCGGCGAAACGCGGTTGACGAGCGACATTCCATTGTTGCGGAGTTCACGCAAGGGCGAGTCGGGGTCGGCGAACAATCCCTGCAATCCGTCGGTAATGCGCAGCATGGCTGCGGTCGGACCGGCGCGCTGCCGCACGTAGCGTCGCAGCAGCCGCTCGTCGCCGAGCGCGCGCCAGGGCTCGCGCCGGGCGATCACCCCGGCCAGCGCGGCGACGTCGGCCAGGCCCAGGTTGAGGCCTTGGCCGGCGAGCGGATGCACGACGTGCGCGGCGTCGCCCACGAGCACCCAGCCCGGCCCGCACGGGTGGCTGGCCCGCGAGCGCAGCAGCGGCCAGGCCGAGCGCTCGGAGGCGAGCGCCAGCGGCCCCACCTCGCCGCCGCTCGCCGCGGCAAGCTCGCTCTCGAAGCTCGCCGGGGTCGCCGCCAGCAGCTCCTCGGCGCGCGCCGTTGGCAGCGACCAGACCAGGGCATACGAGCGACGCGCCTGCGGCCGGTCGAACGGCAGCAGCGCGAGCACGTCGGGCGAGCGGAACCACTGGCGGGCGACGTGACGATGCGGACGCTCGGCGACCAGACGCGCCGCGATCGCCGTCTGGGCGTAGTCGAAGGTCTCGTGGCCGGCGTCGAGCCCCGCCATCCCGGCCGCCGCGCGGCCCTCGCAGTGGGCGATGAGCGCGGCGGGGACGTCGCTCTCGACGCGAGTGACGTGCGCCGCGAAGCGGATGGCGGCGTCCAGCTCCTGCTCGAGGGCGGCCGCGTCCGTGATGTAGGCCAGGGCGCCGACCCGCTGCTCCCAGGCCGAGAACTCGAGGGCCGCCGCGCCCGCATCGCCCTGCACCCGCATGTCGTGGACGGGGGTCACGCTGTCGGCGGGCAGCGCCTCCCAGACCTTGAGGCTGCGCAGCAGCGCGACGGCGGCGTCGTTGAGCGCGAAGGCGCGGACGTCGCCGCGCGCCCCCTGCCTCGGCGCCGCCGAGCGCAGGGCGACCGACAGGCCGAGCCGGGCGAGCGACAGGGCCAGGCTCCTGCCGACGATGCCGGCGCCGTTGACCTGCACGTCGAAGGAAGGCATCGATCAATTTTACGCAGCCGGTCGGAGACAATCGCCGGCCATGCAGGAGGCCCGGAGCGAATGAGCGACGACGAAGTCAGGGTGCAGTCGCTGCACGTGTACCCCGTGAAGTCGTGCGCCGGCACGTCGCCGCGCGAGGCCGAGGTCGTCGAGACAGGGTTCGACCTCGACCGGGCCTGGATGGTGGTCGACGAGAGCGGCCTTTTCGTCTCGCAAAGGGAGCTGCCGCGCATGGCGCTGGTGCAGCCGAGCTTCAAGGGCAGCGACGTCGTGCTCCGCGCTCCGGGCATGCTCGCCCTGCACATCTCGCCGGAGCGGGTCGAATCGGCGACCGAGGTGCAGGTCTGGGACGACCGTCTCGCCGCCTTCGACATGGGCGACCTGTGCGCGCAGTGGTTCAGCGACTTCCTCGGCCGCAAGCTCCGCCTGGCGCGCTTCGATCCCGACGTGCGCCGGCTCTCGGAGCGGCGCTGGACCGGCGCGCTCGCCGCCGAGAACACCTTCCAGGATGCCTTCCCGTTCCTCGTCGCATCGTCGGCGGCGCTGGCCGAGGTCAACCGCCGCCTCGCCCTCGCCGGAAAGGCCGCGGTGACGATGGCGCGCTTTCGGCCGAACATCGTGCTCGACGGACTCGACGCGCACGGCGAGGACCACGTCGACGAGATCGTCTTCGACACGGCCGACGGCGCGCTGCGCCTGAAGCTCGTCAAGCCGTGCAGCCGCTGCAGCATCCCCGACGTCGATCCCGCGACCGGCGAGCCGGGGCACGCCGTCGGCGACGTGCTCGCGCAATACCGCGCCGACCCGCGGCTCGACGGCGCCATCACCTTCGGCATGAACGCGGTCGTCGTCGAAGGCATGGGCCAGCGCCTGCACGTCGGCGCGACGGGCCGCGCCAGCTACGCCTTCTGAGCCAGGCGGGCGGCGGTCCCCCGGGTATCCACGCAGCGCGCCCCGGCGGGCGTCGGACAGAATTTCCCGCCTCGGCTTCATCCTCGGAGGATGTGATGCGTAGATCGATTCGTTCCTTGCTGCATGCGCTCGTGCTGTCGGCCTTCGCGGTCCCGGGTGTGGCCTTCGCGCAGGCACCGGTCACGCTGCACGGCGCCGTCCAGTTCAACGACGACCACGCCTTCACCAAGTCGCTCGTCAAGTTCGAGGAGCTGGTCAAGAAGTACTACGGCAAGCCGGTCAACTTCGTGCTGCACAAGAACAGCGAGCTCGGGCTCGAGAAGGACTACTTCGCCTACATGAACCAGGGCGTGTCGGTCGACTACGCCATCGTCTCGCCGGCGCACATGTCGACCTTCTCCAAGGCCGCTCCGTTCATCGACGCGCCCTTCCTCTTCCGCGACCTCGCGCACTGGAACAAGGTGCTCGACGCCGACATCCTCAAGCCCGTCGCGGACGAGATCGCCGCCAAGGCCGACGTCATGCTGATCGGCTATGCCGGCGGCGGCACGCGCAACATCTTCGCCAACAAGGCGGCGAGGAACATGGCCGAGCTGAAGGGCCTGAAGGTCCGCGTCCAGGGTGCGCCGATCTGGAGCAAGACCTTCGCGGCGACCGGCATGTCGCCCACCGTCATCGCCTACAACGAGGTCTACAACGCCATCCAGAACGGCGTCATCAACGCCGGCGAGAACGAGGCCGCCGGCGTCGAGTCGATGAAGTTCTTCGAGGTCGGCCCCAACCTGCTGATGACCCAGCATGCGATCACCATCCGGCCGATCGCGTTCTCGGGCAAGACGTACAAGAAGCTGCCGCCGGACCTGCAGGCCGCGATCCTGAAGGCCGGCAAGGAAGCCGGCGCGCACGGCCGGCAGATCGAGTCCAGCGAGGACAGCGCCAAGCTCGACGCGCTCGAGAAGGCCGGCAAGCTGAAGCGGATCCCGTTCGCCGATCGGGCGGCGATGAAGAAGGCGGTCGATCCGGTCATGGCCGACTACGCCAAGGAGATCGGCGCCGAAGCGATCTACGCCAAGATCAACGGCATGTAGCCGAGAGGCCCTGCCGGCGGAGGCGAACCCTCCGCCGGCATTTTTTTGTCCGGCGCCAGGAGAGGACGGATGCGCAAGCTGCTCGACGGGTACTACCGGCTGCTGAACGTGCTGCTGGTCGCCACCGTCGCCATCCTCGTCGTGCCGGTCTCGATCCAGATCTTCTCGCGCTACACGGCGCTGATTCCGGCCTGGATCTGGACCGAGGAGATGGCGCGCTTCTTCTTCGTCTGGATGATCATGATCGGCTCGATGGTCGGCATCCGCGACGGCGCGCATTTCGATGTCGATCTCTGGCCGCCGCTCGGCCCCCGCGTCGACGCGGCCCTGCGCATGCTGACGCAGCTCTTCGTTCTCGTCTTCGCGCTGGTGTTCATCTGGTACGGCATCAAGTTCGTCCAGTTCGGCTGGGACCAGACGTCCGAGCTCGCCGAGCTGCCGATGCCGCTGATCTTCGTCGCCTGGCCACTGGCCGGCTTCACCTGGGTGGTGTTCCTCGGCGAGCGCTTCCTCGACAACGTGCGCGTGCTGCGCGGCCGCGGCGGGAGCAGCGCATGAGCGGCGGCGCGGCCATGTCGCCGGCGATCGCGGCGCTGGTGCTGTTCGGGGTCTTCTTCTCGTTGATGGCGGTCCGCGTGCCGATCGCCTTCGCGCTCGGCCTCGCCTGCCTGCCCGTGATGTGGTTCGAGCCGCGGCTCTCGCCCATGATCCTCTTCAACGAGACCTTCAAGTCGTACAACTCGTTCATCCTGATGGCGGTGCCGTTCTTCCTGCTCACCGCCAACCTGATGAACGTCGGCGGCATCACCGACCGGCTGGTGCGGCTGTCGCGCAACCTGGTCGGACACCTGCCTGGCGGGCTGGCCCAGGTCAACGTGGTGCTGTCGATCTTCTTCGCAGGCATCTCCGGGTCGTCGACGGCCGACGCCGCCAGCCAGGGCAAGATCTTCATCGAGGCCCAGGTGAAGGAAGGCTACGACCTCTCCTTCTCGGTCGCGATCACGGCCGTGTCGGCGGTGCTCGCGGTCATCATTCCGCCCTCGATCCTGATGATCGTCTGGGGCGGCACGCTGTCGGTGTCGATCGGCGCCCTGTTCCTCGCCGGCATCCTGCCGGGACTGCTGCTCGGCGCCGTGCAGATGGCGACGGTGCACGTGTACGCCAAGCTGCGCAACTATCCCAAGTACCCGCGCTCGACGCTGCGCGAGCTGGGCGCCGCGCTGATGATCGCGATCCCGGCGCTGATGACGCCCGTCATCATCATCGGCGGCAAGATCTTCGGCTGGTTCACGGCCACCGAGTCGGCAGCCATCGCCGTGCTCTACGCCGCCGTGCTCTCGATCTTCGTCTACCGCGAGCTGAACGGGCGCTCGCTCTACAGCGCCCTCATCGACACCGGCCGGCTCGCCGCGGTGGCCCTGTTCTGCGTCGGCACGGCCAGCGCCTTCGGCTGGCTGCTCGCCTACTACCAGATCCCCAAGGCGCTGCTCGCCGGCGTCGGCAGCTGGGGCATGGGCATCACCGCCACCGGCTTCTTCATCGCCTTCTGCTTCCTGGTCGTCGGCTGCTTCCTCGACGCCATCCCGGCCATCATCATCGTCGGCACCATCCTCGAGCCGCTGGCCAAGGCGGTCGGCATGGACCCGGTCCACTTCGCGATGGTCGGCATCATCTCGCTCGCCTTCGGGCTGGTCACGCCGCCCTACGGCCTGTGCCTGATGATCTCGTGCGCCATCGCCAAGGTGCGGCTCACCTACGTGCTGAAGGACGTGATGATCATGCTGATGCCGATGCTCGGCGTCCTGGCGATCTCGATCATGTTCCCCGAGATCATCCTGTTCCTGCCGCGGCTGATCTCGCCCGAGTTCCTGAGGTAGGGCCGTCCCGCCGTTGCATCGATTCAAGACCTGGCAGCTGTTCGCCGTCTGCGTGCTGATCTGGGGCACGACCTGGCACGCCATCACGTACCAGCTGGACTTCCCGGCCGAGCTCGGCGTCGCGCTGCGCTTCGCGCTCGGCGGCGCGGCCGTGCTGCTGCTGTGCCGCTGGCGCGGCGAGCCGCTGCGCTTCGGCCGGCGCATGCACGTGGCGCTCGCCGCGCAGGGCGTCTTCATGTACGGCGTGTCGTATGTCTGCGTCTACCACGCGGAGCGCTTCATTCCCTCCGGGCTCGTCGCGGTGGGCTATTCGGCGGCGCCGCTGCTCACCGGCATCGCCGCCGCCCTCCTGTTCGGCGGACCGCTCGGGCCGCGCTTCGTCGCCGGCGGCATGCTCGGCATCGCCGGCGTGGGGCTGATGTTCTGGCCGGAGATCGTGCGCCCGAGCAGCGGCCGCGGGGCCGGCCTCGGCGTCGCGTTCACGGTCGGAGCGGTGCTGCTGTCGTGCCTCGGCAGCCTGGTGGCGAGCCGGAACCGCCATCGCGGCATGCCGCTCTTCCCGGCGCTCGGCTTCGGCATGCTGTACGGCGCCCTGGCCGCCGGCGTCGTCGCCCTGGCCCTGGGCCGCCCGCTGACGCTGCCGAGCGCTCCCGTCTGGTGGCTTGCGCTCGTCTACCTCGCGCTCGCCGGATCGGTGCTGACCTTCGCCTGCTTCCTCACCTTGCAGGACCGCGTCGGCGTCGGCCGGGCCGGGACCGTGGGGGTGATGACGCCGGTGCTGGCGCTCGCCATGTCGCTGCTGTTCGAGGGCTACCGGCCGACCGTCGTCACCTTCGCCGGGGTGGCCCTGGCGCTGCTGGGCAACACCCTGATGCTGCTGCCGGGCCGGACCTCCGACATCGAGCTCAGGCCCGACGCTCGGGCAGCGGAATGAACTCCGTCTCCCCCGGGATGGATGGGAAGCGCTGCGCCCGCCAGTCGGACTCGGCCGCCAGGATCCGCTCGCGCCGGCTGGACACGAAGTTCCAGGACATGAAGCGATGCCCGAGCGGTTCGCCGCCGATCAGGAAGACGCGGCCGCCGCGCGGCGCCGCGAGGACGGGCGTGCTGCCGGGCTCGAGGATCACCATCGTGAACTCGTCGACCTTGCGGCCGTCGACCTCGATCGGGTGATCGACGGCATAGAGCGCACGTTCGGTCGCCGCGGCCGGATCGAGCGCGACGCCGCGCTCCGTGCCCAGGTCGAGGTCCAAGGCGACGGCCAGCGTCGGCGACGCCGTCCGCACCGGCGATGAGACGCCGAAGGCCGTGCCGGCGAGGACCCGCGCGCGGCCGGCCGGCAAGGGCACCTCGGGGATGAGGTCGGCAGGAACGTGCTGGAACGACGGCGCCGACTCCTCCTGGTCCTCCGGCAAGGCGATCCAGAGCTGCAGCCCGTGGCTGCGCCGGCGGGTGCCGAGCAGGTCCTTCGGCGTGCGCTCGGAATGGACGATGCCGCGCCCGGCCGACATCCAGTTTACCGCGCCGGGCTCGATGCGCTGCACGACCAAGGTGGAATCGCGGTGCAGGATGGCGCCCTCGAGCAGGTAGGTCAGCGTCGCCAGGCCGATGTGCGGGTGCGGGCGCACGTCGTGCTGCGCGCCGGGCTCCAGGGCGATGGGGCCGAAGTGATCGAAGAAGACGAAGGGTCCCACGGCCCGCCGGTCGGCCGCGGGCAGCAGGCGGCGCACGGTGAAGCCGTCGCCGAGGTCCTTTTCATGCGGCGGAAGGGTCTGCAGTGGGGTCAAGGCGGATCCGTTCGTCCGGGTCGGGCGCCGCAGTGTAGGGCGTGCCTAGAATCTCCCGTTGCACTCCGGCCTCGCGCCCTCCCATGAGCCTCAAATGCGGCATCGTGGGCCTGCCCAAC
Source organism: Caldimonas sp. (assembly GCA_036263655.1). Classification (GTDB taxonomy): domain Bacteria; phylum Pseudomonadota; class Gammaproteobacteria; order Burkholderiales; family Burkholderiaceae_C; genus Schlegelella_A. The sequence goes on from DATAGP010000021.1 coordinate 12,803, forward strand.
GTCGGCAAGTCCACCCTCTTCAACGCCCTCACCCAGGCCGGCATCGCCGCCGAGAACTACCCGTTCTGCACCATCGAGCCCAACGTCGGCATCGTCGAGCTGCCCGATGCGCGGCTGGCACAGCTCGCGGCGATCGTCAAGCCGGAGCGGATCGTGCCGGCGATCGTCGAGTTCGTGGACATCGCCGGGCTGGTCGCCGGCGCCTCCACGGGCGAGGGGCTCGGCAACCAGTTCCTGGCGCACATCCGGGAGACGGATGCCATCGTCAACGTCGTCCGCTGCTTCGACGACGAGAACGTCATCCACGTCGCCGGCCGGATCGATCCGGTCTCGGACATCGAGGTCATCCAGACCGAGCTGTGCCTCGCCGACCTCGGCACGGTCGAGAAGAGCCTGGCGCGCTACGTCAAGGTCGCCAAGGCGGGCAACGACAAGGAGGCGAAGCGCCTGGTCGAGGTGCTCGACAAGTGCCAGGCGGCGCTGAACGAGGTCCGGCCGGTGCGGTCGATCGACTTCAGCAAGGAGGAGCAGGCGGTGCTGAAGCCCCTGTGCCTGATCACCGCCAAGCCGGCGATGTTCGTCGCCAACGTCGCCGAGGACGGCTTCGAGAACAACCCCTACCTCGAGCGGCTGCGCGACTACGCGGCCCGGCAGAGCGCTCCCGTCATCGCCATCTGCGCCAAGACCGAGGCCGAGCTGGCCGACATGGACGAGGCCGACCGGCAGATGTTCCTCGCCGAGATGGGCCAGACGGAGTCCGGCCTGGCGCGCCTGATCCGTGCCGCGTTCACGCTGCTCGGCCTGCAGACCTACTTCACTGCCGGGCCGAAGGAGGTGCGTGCCTGGACGGTGCCGATCGGTGCCACGGCGCCGCAGGCAGCCGGCGTCATCCACACGGACTTCGAGCGCGGCTTCATCCGCGCGCAGACGATCGCCTTCGACGACTTCATCGCCTTCGGCGGCGAGTACGGCGCCCGTGAAGCCGGCCGCATGCGGGCGGAGGGCAAGGAGTACGTCGTCAAGGACGGCGACGTGCTGAACTTCCTGTTCAACGTCTGACGTCGCGTCGGCTGCTCGCACCTCATGCTGCCGGCAGCCACCACGCCTCCTTCCACGCTCCCCGCCAGCCTCCCGCACGCATCGGGTCCGCTGCCGCACTGGCTGCAGTGGGGCCTGCCGCTCGCCCTGACGACGCTGGCCTGCGCTGCCGCGACGGCGCTGGTCGGCCTCGTCGTCGCCCTTCCGGCCGGCCAGGCCTCGCCGCTCCATGCCGGCGCCGGGGTGGCCCTGGCCTGCGTTCTCGTCTACGGCCGGCGCATGCTGCCGGGCGTCGGCCTCGGCTCGCTCCTGGCGAGCTTCGCGCTCGGAACCCTGCACGGAGCGGCGGACGGCGCGGCGCTGGCCTCGGCGATGGCGACGGCCCTGGGCGCCGTGCTGCAGGCGGCGGCCGGAGCCGCGCTCGTGCAGCGCCTGGTGCGGCAGCCGCTCACCTTGACGCTGCCCGCCGAGGTGGCGATGTTCGTGGTCGCCTGCACCGTGAGCAGCCTGGTCGCGCCGAGCGTCGCGACGGCGGCCATGGTCGGGCTCGGCGCCGTGGCCCCGGACGCCGTCGCCGTCCTCTGGACCACGTGCTGGATCGGCGAGCTGGCAGGGCTGCTCATCGGCACGCCCATCGTGCTCACGCTCATCGGGTGGCCCCGCTCGCAGTGGGCGCCGCGCCGGCTGCCGGTCGGGCTGACGATGACGCTCGTCCTGGTGTTCCTGGTCCTCGGCATCGTCCAGGCGAGCCGCTGGCGCGACGAGCGGCTTCGCACCAGCTTCGGCCACGAGGCCGCGAGCGCGTCGCTCATCCTTGCCGCGCAGCTGCGCGAGCCGCTGCGCGCCCTCGAGGCGCTGCACGGCGTCTTCAGCGTTTCCCAGGCGCCGAGCCGCACCGACCTGAAGCTGGCGACGCAGGGCTGGCTCAAGGACCAGGGCGTGCGGACGATGGGCTGGGGCGAGCGGGTGCGGCGCGACGACGGCCCGCCCTTCGGCATCGCCGGGTCGCGTGCGAGCGGCGCCGACTCGGTCGTGCTTCGCTACCTCGAGCCGGGGCCCGACGGCGACCTCGCGCCGGGAACGACGGCGCTCTCCGTCCCGGCCGCGCGCGCTGCCGTCGCCGAGGCGATCGACAGCGGACGTCCCGCGGCGACGGCAGGCTTCCCGCTCCTGCGCCAGCCCGGCGGTGCGCCAGCACGCATGGGCGTCGCCGTCTACCAAGCGCTTTACGACGGCGAGGCGACGAACGCGCTCGAGCGGCGCGCGGCCCTGCGCGGCGTCGCCTTCGTCACCCTCGGCCTCGACGCGCAGCTCGACGGGCTGGCCGGCAAGGTGCCGCCGTACCTGCGGGTATGCATCCTCGACGCGCGCTCGGAGCTGCCGCTGCGACGGCTCGCCGGACCGGCCGGATGCGACGCCGGCAAGCCCGACCTGACGCACGACCACCCCCTGGTGTTCGCCGGCAGGCCGTGGACCCTGCGCGTCTCGTCACGCGCCGAGGACATCCCGGGCGTGACCGATCCCGGCGCCTGGTGGTTCTCCGTCGTGGGCCTGATCTCCGCCGCGATGCTCGGGGCCTCGCTCCTGATCACGACCGGGCGGACGCGTCGGATCGAGAACGCGGTGCTCGAGCGCACGGCCGCCCTCCGTGCCGAGGTGGGCGAGCGACACCGCGCGGAGGCGGCCCTGCGTGCCAGCGAGCAGCGTTTCCGCAACATCCTCGACAACGTGCCCATCGGCGTCGTCTACACCGACGTCGCGGGCCGGCTGATCCAGGTCAATCCACGCTTCACCGAGCTCACCGGCTACAGCGAGACCGAGCTCGCCGCGCTGAGCCCGCTGGCGCTCGCCCATCCTGACGACATCCCGGGCGACGAGGCCATGACGGCGCAACTGGTGGCGGGGCAGATCCCCGGCTACCGGCGGCACAAGCGCATCCTGACCCGCAGCGGCGACACCGTCTGGGTGCGGGCCAGGGTGTCGCTGCTGCGGAACGCGCAGAACGAGCCATGGCGGATCGTCGGCGTGGTCGAGGACATCACCGAGCACCTCCGTCTCGAGGAAGCCGAGCACGCGCGCGAGGCCGCCGAGGCGGCCAATCGTGCCAAGAGCGAGTTCCTGTCGCGCATGAGCCATGAGCTGCGCACGCCGCTCAACGCCATGCTCGGCTTCGCCCAGCTCCTCGAGATCGACCGGGCCCATCCGCTCGCCCCGGCGCAGCGCCCGTGGGTCGGGCAGATCCAGGAGGCCGGCTGGCACCTGCTCGACATGATCAACGACGTGCTCGATCTGTCGCGCATCGAGTCCGACAACCTGCGCCTGCAGTCCGTCACCCTCGACCTGCCGGAGCTGGTCCGCGCGACGACGGCGCTGGTCGCGAGCGACGCCGCCCGGCGCGACATCCGCATCAGCGAGGAGCTCGCGGCCGGCGCGGCGGCCGTCCTGGGCGACCCCACCCGGGTCAAGCAGATCCTGACCAACCTGCTCAGCAACGCTGTCAAGTACAACGTGGAAGGCGGGCGGATCCACGTGCAGAGCCGGGTGAGCTCGGCCGACAGCGTCGAGATCTCGGTGACCGACACCGGCCTCGGCATGACCGCGGAGCAGATGCAGGGTCTGTTCCAGCCCTTCAATCGTCTCGGCCGGGAGCGCAGCGCGCTGCAGGGGACTGGCATCGGGCTGGTGATCAGCCGGCGCCTGGCCGAGCTGATGGGCGGCTCGATCCGGGTCAAGAGCGTGCCCGGGAAGGGCTCGTCGTTCATCCTCAAGCTCGGCCGGGCACTCGATCCGGACACGGTGCCGTCGGCGCTCGACGGGCTCGAGCCGGCGCCGGCGGCCTACCACCGCCGCATCGTCCATTACATCGAGGACAACGAGACCAACGTCGAGGTCATGCGCGGCATCCTGGCACTGCGCAGCCAGGTGCAGCTCGAAGCGTCGGTGACCGGGCTGGACGGGCTGGCGGCGATCCGGCTGCGCCTGCCGCATCTCATCCTCCTGGACATGCACCTGCCGGACATCAGCGGTCTGGAGCTGCTGCGCCACCTGCGCGCCGACCCGGCGACCATCGCCATCCCGACCATCGTCGTCTCGGCGGACGCGACCTCGCAGCAGATCGAAGAGGCGCTCCGGGGGGGCGCCGTCCGCTACCTGACCAAGCCCGTCGACGTGACGGAGCTGCTGGCGGTCGTGGACGACCTGCTCCGTCCGATGGACACGGGGTTCAACTGACCACAGGCCTGCGCCTTGCCGGGTTTACCCTATAGTCTCCAGCCATAGCACTCATCGACGAGGTCTTAGCACTCCGATAGCCTGAGTGCTAACATTCGTGGAACTGAAAGGGGTCTCGGGATGTCTGATGTCGTTATGAAGCACACCGCCTCTGCCGCCCTCGCCCTCCGTGATCCGTGGGCAGTCGTGCCGTCGCTGGGCAACCTCGACGCCTACATCACCGCCGTCAACCGCGTGCCTCTCCTGACCCAGGAAGAGGAAACCGACTTCGCCCGCCGCCTGCAGGCCAACGGCGACCTCGAAGCCGCCGGACGGCTGGTGGTCTCGCACCTGCGCCTGGTTGTCTCGATTTCAAGGAAGTACCTCGGCTACGGCCTGCCGCACGGCGACCTGATCCAGGAAGGCAACGTCGGCCTGATGAAGGCCGTCAAGCGCTTCGACCCGGACCAGGGCGTCCGCCTGGTCAGCTACGCCATGCACTGGATCAAGGCCGAGATCCACGAGTACATCCTGAAGAACTGGCGGATGGTTAAGGTCGCCACGACCAAGGCCCAGCGCAAGCTGTTCTTCAACCTGCGCTCGATGAAGCAGAGCCTGAAGGACGACGCCGACGACCACGACACGCACCGCACCACCCTCACGCAGGCCGAGGTCGACACGCTCGCCAAGTCGCTCAACGTGAAGCGCGAGGAAGTGCTCGAGATGGAAACGCGCTTGTCCGGCGGCGACGTCGCCCTGGAGCCGCAGAACGACGACGGCGAGGAAAGCTACGCGCCGATCGCCTACCTCGCCGACGACGCCTCCGAGCCGACCCGGATCCTGGAAGCGAAGGACCGCGACTGGCTGGCCGGCGACGGCATCGCCCTGGCGCTGGATTCGCTCGACGCCCGCAGCCGCCGCATCGTCGAGGAGCGCTGGCTGAAGGTCAACGACGACGCGTCGGGCGGCATGACCCTGCACGACCTCGCCGGCGAGTACGGCGTCAGCGCCGAGCGGATCCGCCAGATCGAGGTCGCGGCGATGAAGAAGATGCGAAAGGCGCTGACCGCGGCGTAGCCGCCACGAGCGACCGGCCCGTTGGGGCCGTTTTCGTCTCGAGGCGCTAGGCGGTGGCGAGGAGCTGCTTCAGGTCGGCGGCCAGGTTCTTCGGGTCGCCGCCGTAGGGAACGTAGAGGCGGACCTTGCCGGTGGCGTCGAAGACGAACGAGGCGGCGCTGTGGTCCACCGTGTAGCTTCCGGGCGTCTTCCCCGCCGACTTGGCGAAGAAGATCTTGAACTCCTTGGCGACCGCCGCCGTCTGCTCCGGCGTGCCGCGCAAGGCGGTCACGCCGGGCCCGAAGTTCGTCACGTAGGCCTTGAGGATTTCCGGGGTGTCCCGCTCCGGATCGACGGTCACGAACACCGTGTGCAACCGGTCGCCCTGGGCGCCGAGCGCCTTGCGCACCTGCGCCATCTCGGCGAGTGTCGTCGGGCAGACATCGGGGCACTGGGTGTAGCCGAAGAAGACCACCGTCACCTTGCCGGCGAAGTCGGCGAGGGTGCGCACGCGTCCGTCGGCGTCGGGGAGCTCGAGGCTTCGCGCGAAGGTCGCTCCCGTGATGTCGGTCGAGCGGAAGGTCTGCTTGCCGCTCAGCGACGACAGCCGGTCGCAGCCGGCCAGGGCCGCGGCGGCGGCGGCGACAGCGGCCAGGGCGAGGCGGCGGCGGGGAAGGTTCACAGGAGAGGCCACAGGTAGTGGTCCACCAGCAGGGCCGCGAACAGCAGCGCCAGGTGGACGATGGAGAAGCGGAAGGTCGTGCGCGCCAGGGCGTCCGAGTAGCGGCGCCACAGCCGCCAGGCGTAGCCGGTGAACATGGCGCCGAGCACCAGCGCGGCGGCCAGGTAGATCGGGCCGCTCATCCCTTCGACGAAGGGCAGCAGGGTGGCGGCGAACAGCACCAGGGTGTAGAGCAGGACGTGCAGGCGCGTGAACTCGGAGCCGTGCGTCACCGGCAGCATCGGCAACCCCGCACGCCGGTAGTCCTCGGCGCGGTACAGCGCCAGCGCCCAGAAGTGCGGCGGGGTCCACAGGAAGATGATCAGGCAGAGGATGAGCGCTTCCGGCCCGACGTCGCCGCGAATCGCCGCCCAGCCGAGAACCGGCGGCATCGCGCCCGACGCGCCGCCGATGACGATGTTCTGCGGCGTCATCGGCTTCAGCACCACGGTGTAGATGACCGCGTAGCCGATGAAGGTCGCCAGCGTCAGCCACATCGTCAGCGGGTTGACGAGCACCCAGAGGATGGCGCTGCCGACGGCGCACAGGCTGGCCGAGAACGCCAGCGCCTGGCCGCTCGTCAGCTCGCCGGTGGCGGTCGCCCGCCACGAGGTCCGCGCCATGCGCGCATCGATGCGCTGCTCGACCAGGCAATTGAAGGCCGCCGCCGCCGCCGCGACCAGCCAGATCCCGGCGACGCCGGCCAGCACGAGCCGCCAGGGCGGCACCCCGGGCGTCGCCAGCAGCATGCCGATGGCGGAGCAGAAGACGATCAGCTGGACGACGCGCGGCTTCGTCAAGGCATAGAACTGGCGCGCCTTGGACGGCAGTGAGACGCTGCGGGGTGCGACGGAAGCAAGCGTCTCGGACATGGCCGTGGGATTCTAAGAAGCGAGGGGCCGCACCGGCGCCCGCCAGGGCTCTCCGGCCGGCGCGCCGCTTGGCCGCGTGCGCACCAGCAGGATGGCGAGCGTCACGACGAGGGCTGCGCTACCTGCCGTGTGGGCCACGGCAGCGACCAGCGGCCAGCCGAGGAGGACGTTGGAGAGCCCGCTGGCGACCTGCCATGCGCCGATGCCGGCAAGGACATGGCCCCAGGCGCGGTGCGACCCGCCCCGGACATGCAGCTTCCAGGCGAGCAGCGCCAGAGCCGGGAGCAGCACCGCGGCGCCAAGGCGATGGGCGACATGGATCGCGGTCAGCGCCTGGAACGGCAGGTAGCCGCCGTCGACGGCACCGCCGAGCGGACGCCGCCATGCGAAGCCCTGCTCGAAGTCCATGGCCGGCCACCAGGTGCCCTGGCAGGTCGGGAAGTCCTGGCAGGCGAGCACGGCGTAGTTCGTGCTGACCCAGCCGCCGAGCGTGACCTGCAGCACCGTCAGCACCGCCACGCCGACGAGGCCGGCACGAACGCCGGGCGACACGGCCAGGCGGCGCGGCGCGTAGCCCTCGGCCTGCAGCGCGAGCAAGGCCAGCAGGGCCAGCCCGCCGAGCAGGTGCAGGGTGACGATCGCGGGATAGAGCTTCATGGTCACCGTGAGGGCGCCGAACGCGCCCTGCACGCAGACCCAGATCAAGGTCACGATCGCCGCACCGGCCGAGAGGCCCGGATCGCGTCGCGCCGCGCGCCAGGCCATGACGGCGAGGGTGGCGATCAGCAGGCCGATGGCGGTGGCCGAGTAGCGATGCGCCATCTCGATCCAGGCCTTGCCCTGCGTCACCGCGCCGGTGGGCACCTCGGCCTCGGCGCGTGCGATGTGCTCGCTGGCCCCGATCGGGCTGGCATGGCCGTAGCAACCGGGCCAGTCGGGGCAGCCGAGGCCCGAGTCGCTCAGCCGCGTGAAGGCGCCGAGCAGCACCAGGTCGAAGCTGAGGAAGAGGGTGAGCAGGGCGAGCGCGCGCAGGCGCGGTCGGGGCCCGTTGTGCCGGTGCCGGCGCCAGAACCAGAGCAGCGGCAGCAGCGCGATCACGAGGCCGATGCCCACCACGCCGAGAACGGGCGACAGGACGATGTCGGAGGTCATCGCCCGGGCTGGTCCCAGCTGGACGAGGCGCGCAGCAGCTTGTCGAGATCGCGCTTCAGCTTCGCCGGGTCGAGGTCGACGGGAGCGCGCAGCATCCAGGCGCCGCTCGGGTCGACGAGGTACAGATGGTGGTCCAGCGTCTTGCCGGGCAGCGGTCGCAGCCACGCGGCCAGCTCGGCCCGCGGCGTCCGCAGCACGGTGGCCGGCGCGAAGGCGGAGCGTTGCCCGGTCGCACCGATGCCGGCCAGCACCTCCGGCCGTGGCGCGCCGGCATCGTCCATGAGCCAGAGCTTGTCCACGCGCGCCTTTTCGCGCCCGAGGCTTTCGTGCAGCTGCCGCTGCAGCCACAGATGGCGCTCGCAGCGGCCGTCGCACGCCGCAGCCGCGACGACGACGAGCAGCCACTGGCCGCGCAGGGTGGTCGGCGCGACGCTGCGTCCCTGCAGATCGGCCAGAGGCAGCGTGCTCGGGATCGGGACCGGCGGGTCGATCAGGTCGCTGTAGTTCGTGCGGCCTTCCGGCCGGATCACGAAGTAGGTGAGGTACGAAGCCACAACCGGCGCGGCGCACACGAGCAGGATCAGCAGCATCCAGAGACGGCCTCGCGCCGTCCTCCTCAGCTCCGCATCGCCGGGCGAAGGCAAGGAATGGACGCTGAAGCTGACGAGCGCGGGCGCCTCAGAGGCGGCGGAAGCGCGGACGGATGAGTCGGTGCCAGACATAGAGGATGACGATCACGGCCGCCAGCGCGAACCATTGGAATGCATAGCCGTAGTGCTTCTGCACGTCGGTGGCAGGCGGCGGCCAGCGACGCAGCAGGCCATCGGTGCGGGTTCCCGGAGCGTCCCGCTGCACGATGGCCACCGGTCGCAGATCGAGACCGGTCTCGCGGGCGAAGGACGCGAGGTCCAGATTTTGCCGGATGGGGCCACTCGCCGCGTCCGAGAACTGGAAGAGCCGCGACAGGCTCGGGGCCAAGGTCCCTTCGACGGTGACCCGCTCGGCGGGGGTATCGACGCGCGGCAGGGCGGTCCGGTCGACGAAGTTGCGCGGCAGCCACCCGCGCTGGACGAGCACCGCCGCGCCGTCGTCGAGGCGCAGCGGCGTGACGACGAAGAAGCCCACTTTGCCGTCCATCGGCCGGTTGTCGAGGAACACCGTTCGATCGGCGATCCATCGACCGCTCACCGACACGCGCCTGAAGTGCTGCTCGCGCGCGGCGCTCTCGTCGCGTGCCAGCATCGACGCATCGAGCGGCGGCAGCGCCGTTCGGGCGTCGAGCGTGGCCTGCAGGGTCAGCTTCTGATCCGCGCGATCGAGCTGCCACCACCCGAGGCGCGCCGTCAGGGCGGCGCCGGCGACCGCCGCCACGATCACGATGAGCTCGCGCCACATCGATAATCCCGATCCATGAAGCTGCTGCTCGGCCTCGCATTCGCCGTCATCGTGGGGGCGCTCGTCTTCGCCGGCGTCTTCATGCTGCGCGGTGGACGCGACGGCAGCTCGAAGGAGGGCGGAATGATGCGCGCCCTCGCCTTGCGGATCGCGGTGTCGGTGCTCGTCTTCGCCTGCCTCATCGGCGCCTGGGCGCTGGGCTGGATCCAGCCCACCGGCATGCCGCTGTCGCGCTGAGCGCCGCGGCGCCCGGGGCGCCGCGCGGCTCGGTGGTCAGAGCCAGTAGACGACGATGTACAGGCCGAGCCAGACCACGTCCACGAAGTGCCAGTACCAGGCTGCCCCCTCGAACCCGAAGTGCCGCTCCGGCGTGAAGTGACCGCGCATGATGCGCAGCGTGATGAAGAGCAGCATCATCATCCCGACGAACACGTGAAAACCGTGGAAGCCGGTCAGCATGAAGAACGTCGAGCCGTAGATGCCGGAGTTGAGCTTCAGGTTCAGGTCTTGGTAGGCATGCACGTACTCGTACGCCTGCAGGCCCAGGAAGAGGATCCCGAGCAGCACCGTCAGCCACATGAACAGGATCGTGCGCGGCCGGTTGTTGGCGATGAGCGCGTGGTGCGCGATCGTGACGGTGACGCCGGAGGTCAGCAGGATCGCCGTGTTGATGGTCGGGATCGGCCACGGCCCCATCGTCGCGAACGGCTCGACGATCCCGCCTGGCGAGGCGGTGTAGCCCGGGGCCGAGCTCGGCCAGACGGCCTTGAAGTCGGCCCACAGCACGGCGTTGTCGATGTCGCCGAGCGCCGGCACGGAATGGACGCGCGCCCAGTAGAGCGCGCCGAAGAAGGCGCCGAAGAACATCACCTCCGAGAAGATGAACCAGCTCATGCTCCAGCGGTACGACACGTCGATGCGCGAGCCGTAGAAGCCGCTCTCGCTTTCGCCCACGGCGTCCCGGAACCACTGCTGCAGCACGAAGGCCCAGAAGGCGAACCCGGCCAGCACCACCCACGCGGCCCAGCCGTCGCCGTTGATCCACTGGCTGGCGCCGAAGATGACGAGCAGCAGGCCGAAGGCGGCCATCGCCGGATGGCGGGAGGGCGCCGGAACGAAGTAGTAGGGCTGCGTGCCCGTGTGCGTCACTGCCGACATGTGCTTGCTCCTGTGTCTTCCAGATGCGTTGAATTCAGGTCGCCACGCCGCTGCGGATGACCCAGGTCACGAGCCCGATCAGGGCGGCCACGAACACTGCGGCGGCCACGATGCCGGCGATGACCACGTGGATCGGGTTCAGCTCGCTCACGTCGCGCTCGAGGTCGCTCGACTTGCGGACGCCGAAGAAGGACCAGGCGATCGCACGGAAGGTCCGCAGGAACGATCCCTTGCGCCGCACCGCCGTCCGGAAACCCTCGTCCTCGCCGGTGCTCATAGCGGCCTGGCGTCACCGGCGGCGGGCGTCGAGCGCACGGACGTGGCGGGCTCGGCGGGGATCTTGCCGCCGACCTCGAAGAAGGTGTAGGACAGGGTGATGGTCCGCACGTCCTTGGGCAGCTTCGGGTCGATGACGAAGACCACCGGCCACTCCTTGGACTCGCCCGGCTTCAGCACGTGCTCGGTGAAGCAGAAGCATTCCATCTTCTTGAAGTGGGCCATGGCCGGGCCCGGCGTGTAGCTCGGAAAAGCCTGTGCCGCCATCGTGCGGTTCTGCCGGTTGCGGAAGCGGTACATCACCGTCGCGATCTCGCCGGGGTGCACGTCGATCGAGGCCTGTGCCGGCTTGAAGTCCCACGGGCCCCGCGCGTTGGCATCGAACTCGACGGTGATCGTGCGGCTGCGGTCGACCTGGGTGTTCTTCGCCGGCGCCCCGCCGCCCTCGACGAACTGCAGCTCCGAGCGGGACAGCACGTTGATGCCGAGCGCCTCGCAGACAGTGCGGTAGATCGGCACCAGCGCATAGCCGAAGGCGAACATGAGCGCCGTGACGACCACCAGCTTGACGACCATGCGGCGGTTGTCGAGGACGAGAGCGCGCGCGCGCGTCAGGGAGGGAAGCGGCATCGACCCGGGCGCCCCGTCAGCCTGCGAACCAGGCGCGATTCAGCATGTAGCCGAGGAAGAAGACGAGCGCGATCGAGGCCAGCACCAGGGCGAGACGTCGATTGGACTTGCGTCGCGGCTCCATGGCCCACGCCGTGGGATCAGGCATGCGCGCCGGCAGCCGGCGGGTGCTCGCCATGTCCCGGCACGTGCGCGCCCACGATCTTCGTGCCAGCGTTGTTCAGCTTTGGCGGCGTCTCGAAGGTGTGGAAAGGAGCCGGAGACGGCACTTCCCACTCCAGCCCTTCGGCCCCCTCCCACGGCTGCTGCGGCGCCGGCTCGCCCTTGCCCCGCATCATCGGCAGCACGACGAAGAAGAAGAAGTACACCTGCGACAGCCCGAACCCGTAGGCCGCGACCGTGGCCACCATGTTGAAGTCGGTGAACTGCAGCGGGTAGTCGGCGTAGCGGCGCGGCATGCCGGCCAGGCCGAGGAAGTGCATCGGGAAGAAGGCGACGTTGAAGAAGACCAGCGACGTCCAGAAGTGGAACTTGCCGCGCGCTTCCTTGTACATGACACCGGTCCACTTCGGCCCCCAGTAGTACACCCCGGCGAACATCGCGAACAGCGACCCGGCGACCAGCACGTAGTGGAAGTGCGCCACCACGTAGTACGTGTCGTGGACCGGGATGTCGATCGGCGCCACGGCCAGGATCAGGCCGCTGAAGCCGCCGATCGTGAAGACGATGATGAAGCCGACCGCCCAGAGCATCGGCGTCTCGAAGGTCATCGAGCCTCGCCACATCGTGGCAATCCAGTTGAAGACCTTCACGCCGGTGGGAACCGCGATCAGCATCGTCGCGTACATGAAGAACAGCTGCCCCGTCACCGGCATGCCCGTCGCGAACATGTGGTGCGCCCAGACGATGAACGACAGGATGGCGATCGACGCCAGCGCGTAGACCATCGACGTGTAGCCGAACAGGCGCTTCCTCGCGAACGCCGGGATCACCTGGCTGATGATCCCGAACGCCGGCAGGATCATGATGTAGACCTCGGGGTGGCCGAAGAACCAGAAGATGTGCTGGAACATCACCGGATCGCCGCCGCCGGCCGGATTGAAGAAGCTCGTCCCGAAGTGGCGGTCGGTCAGCGTCATGGTGATCGCGCCGGCCAGCACCGGCATCACCGCGATCAGCAGGTAGGCGGTGATCAGCCAGCTCCAGCAGAAGAGCGGCATCTTCATCAGCGTCAGCCCCGGCGCGCGCATGTTGAGGATGGTGACAATGATGTTGATCGAGCCCATGATCGAGCTGGCGCCCAGGATGTGCAGCGCGAAGATGCCGGCGTCCATGGAGGCGGGCATCTGCAGGGTCAGCGGCGCGTAGATCGTCCAGCCTGCGGCGGGCGCGCCGCCAGGCATGAAGAACGAGCCGACCAGCATCACGCCGGCGGGGATGAGCAACCAGAAGCTCAGGTTGTTCATTCGCGCGAACGCCATGTCCGGGGCGCCGATCTGCAGCGGCACCATCCAGTTGGCGAAGCCGACGAAGGCCGGCATGATGGCCCCGAACACCATGATCAGCCCGTGCATCGTGACGAGCTGGTTGTAGAAGTGCGGGTTCATGAACTGCAGGCCCGGCTGGAACAGCTCGAGCCGCATCGCCAGCGCCAGCGCCCCGCCCACCATGAACATGGTGAACGAGAACAGCAGGTACATCGTGCCGATGTCCTTGTGATTGGTCGCGTAGACCCAGCGCCGCCAACCGTGCGGCTCGCCGTGGTGCTGCTCGTCGGCGGAGTGCTGCGAGCCCGCTGCTTCGGGATGGATGCCGGGGTGACCGACGACTGCGCTCATGAGAAGTGTGTCCTTTGCGAGGCGGCTACTTGCGGAGGGCCGCGACGTCGGTCGGCTGCACCAGTTGCCCGGTTTTGTTCGACCAGCTGTTCTTGATGTAGGTGATGACGGCGGCGATCTCCGTGTCGCTCAGCTGCTTCCAGGCCGGCATGGCGCCGTTGTTCTGGCCGTTCAAGAGAATGTGGATCTGCTTGGTCTTGTCGGGATCCAGCACCGTCGGCGACGCGTCCAGGGCCTTGATGGCGCCGGCACCCTTGCCGGTCGGCAGGTGACAGGCCTGGCAGTTGGCGACGTAGATCTGCTCGCCGCGCGCGACCAGGGGGGCCAGGTCCCACACCTTGTTCGGGTCGTCGGCCTTCGCCGCCGCTTCCTTCCGTCGCTCGTCGACCCAGGCGGTGTAGGCCTGCGGCGACACGACCTTGACGTGGATCGGCATGTACGCGTGCTCCTTCCCGCACAGCTCGTAGCACTGGCCGTAGTAGTCGCCCTCGCGGGTCGCCCGGAACCACGTGTCGCGGACGAAGCCGGGAAAGGCGTCCTGCTTCGCGCCCAGGGACTGGACGCCCCACGAGTGGATGACGTCGTTGGCAGTGGTGATGATTCGGATCTTCTTGTTCACGGGGACGACGAGCGGGTTGTCGACGCGGAACAGGTAGTCGTCGCCGCTCGGCTTGCCGGAGTCGGACATCTCCCGGTGGGTGGGGTCCAGCGTCGAGAGGAAGCCGATGCCCTCCCCTTCGCCGTTGAGGTAGTCGTAGCCCCACTTCCACTGGATGCCGGTGGCCTTGATCGTCACATCGGCCGCGCTGGTGTCCTTCATGGCCACGATGACGCGGGTGGCCGGCAGCGCCATCAGGATGATGATGATGAAGGGCACGACGGTCCAGGCGATCTCGACCGTGGTGCTCTCGTGGAAATTGGCAGCCCGGGCGCCTTTGGACTTCCGGTGCTTGATGATCGAATAGAACATCACGCCGAACACCGCCACGAAGATCACGAGGCAGATCACGAGCATGAAGTTGTGCAGCCAGGTCTGCTCGACGGCGATCGGCGAGGCCGGAGCATGCAGCCCGTACTGGTTCACGCCCGGCCCCCCGGCGAGGTCGCCGGTGGCGCCGAATGCGACGCCGGCCAGGAGCGCGGCCGCCGCGAACACGAGGCGGCCAGCCGCCTGCGATAGGGCTCTAAACGTCATGATGTGCTTGCCACGTCTTCAGGATTCGATGGGGGCGGAGCCGGACGCCGAAGCCTCGCTCCTCGGCGAGCGCTGCGTGCCGCAGCGGCGGATGGCGGCGCGCAGCTCCTCGGCCAGCGCCCGCCGCAGCTCGGGGCGGACGAAGCGGCCGACGGAAATCCGCTTGCCTTCGCCGGACAGCTCGATCAGCGAATGGTCGCCGTGCGCCGGCTCGACACGCACCCAGGCTGGCGTGAACTCGACCTGATCGACCCGCCGGCCGTTCGTGCACTCGACCGTCAGCAGCCCGGGACGCAGGGACAGCGTCTCCCGGTCCGCGGCATGGCGCGCGTAGACGAGCAGCGCCACGCCCACGCCGAGCAGCTCGAGGCTGGCGAACGGCAGGACGAAGGGCGCGCCGCGCCACCAGAACGCGCCGGCGATGGCGAGCGAGACGATGCACAGCAGGACGTACACGACCAGCAGCTGCGATGGCGCGATCGAGCAATTGCGCCGGAGCAGCCACTGCACCGAACCGTCTGCGGAGCCGTCGGCGGAGCTCGCGAAGCGCAGCGGCGGCGCAGACGGCGGAAAGCCGCGCGGTGCGTGAACACTGAGAGCTGCCATCTGCCGTCGTTGCCTTCCGGGCCCGTCGATCCGCGGTGAGTGGAGTCGCGAGGCCGGTGCCGACCACGCTGTCGTGCCGAAGGAAAGCCGACCCTCGACAAAGCAAAAGATTTTAGCGCACGCGCTCACGTCCTCGACCGGGGACGGCGCACCATCGCCCGCATGTCGTCGAGGGGAACCGCGACGGGCTCGCCCTGGCGCAGCTTCGGCGCCGCCTTGAAGCCGTGCCCGTACGCGACTTCGATGCTGAGGCCGATGCTTCCGTCGGCAGCGGCGCGCTCGGCGAGCGCAGCGAGCAGCCGCTGCCGCCAGGCAGGCGTGCGCAGGCCGGCGAAGCGATCGGCCGCGGCATTGCCGCCGAGCAGCCGCAGTTCGGCAAGGAGCGCTTCGCCGCTCTGCCAGCGCAGGGTCAGCGTCTCCTGGTCGAGAACGGGATCGGCGAAGCCGGCATGCACGAGCATGTCGCCGAGGTCGTGCATGTCGACGAACTCGGGCGCAGGTGGTGGCCAGCCGGCGGTCCCATAGAGCTCGCGCAGCTCGCGCAGGCTGGCCGGACCGAGGCACGAGAACGCGACGATGCCGTCGACCTCGAGCAGCCGGTGCCAGCGTGCAAAGAGCGCCGGCGGATCGGCCACGAACTGCAGCACCATGTTGGCCCAGACGAGCTGGCCTCGGCCGATCTCCGCGTCGGTCGCCGACGCATTCAGCGGCAACGACGTCGCTCTGGCGAAAGTCCACCACGGCCGTGAGCGCCGCTCGGCCCGCTCACGCGCCGCGTCCCGATCGCGCTCGATGGGCACGATCTCGGCCCGCGGGTAGATCGAGCGCAGCACGGGCTCGCCGGCGCCGACGCCTGCCCACCAGTCGAGGATGCGCCGCGGTGCGATGCGGATGGGGTCCAGGCGCTCGCCGAGCCGGCGCGCCGTCTCGCCGTGCAGCCAGGGCGGCTCGCTGGCCCGAACGATCCGGCGCAGCGCATGGTCGACGGCCGCTGCATCCAGGCGTCGCAGGCCTGAGCGGTCGTCGTCGATGCGAGCCGCGGCCGCCATGGCGGGCAGTATATTGAGGCGATGCTTGCAGGGTGGCGACCCGGATCGACGAGGCGCACGGCGGCCGCCCCCGACGCGGCCGGTGGCAGCGCCAGGCTGCCCGGGCTGTGCGCGATCTGCCACGGCTGGGGCCGCGGACGCGTCTGCAGGACCTGCGTCTCGAGCTTCGCGCCGGCGGTGCGCCGCTGCGTGCGCTGCGCCCTCTCCCTCCCCTTGGGCGTGACCACCTGCGGCACCTGCCTGGCGACCCCGCCCGCCTTCGACGCGGCGATCGCCTGGGCCGACTACGCCGCGCCATGGGACCGCCTGGTCACCGATCTCAAGTTCCATGCGGCGCTCGACCTCGCACCGGTTTTCGCGACGGCCCTGGTCGCGGCCGCAGTCAGTGCAGGCGCGGCGGCGCCGAGCTTGCTGCTGCCGGTGCCGCTCGCCGCCGCACGACTGCGCGAGCGCGGCTACAACCAGGCCTGGGAGCTGGCGCGGCGGGTCGGACGGCGGCTCGGCATCCGGGCGGACGCGGGCCTGCTCCTGCGCCTGCGCGAGACCTCGCATCAGCTGTCGCTGCCGCCGGCGGAGCGGCTGGGCAACGTGCGCGGCGCGTTCGCCGTCGAGCCTGGTCGCCGGTGCGAGCTGGCCGGTCGCTCGGTTGCCTTGATCGACGACGTGATGACCACCGGCAGCACCGCCGCCGAGATCGCGGCCGTGCTTAAGCAGGCCGGTGCCGCGCACGTTGCCGTCTGGGTCGTGGCACGCACGGCCCGACCGGGCGAATAGCGCCCACCGCACGCGGATGTTCAACATCGTCCTCGTTGAGCCCGAGATCCCGCCGAACACCGGCAACGTCATCCGGCTCGCCGCGAACACCGGCTGTCGCCTGCATCTCGTCGAGCCGCTCGGGTTTTCGATGGACGACGCCCTGCTCCGCCGCGCCGGCCTGGACTACCGCGAATACGTCGACGTGCGGCGGCATGCCTCGTGGCCGGCCTTTCTCGCCGCGGCGCAGCCCGATCCGGCGCGGCTCTTCGCCTTCACGACGCGCGCCAAAAACAGCCTCGGCCAGGCCAGCTTCCGCGCGAACGACTGGCTCGTTTTCGGCTCGGAGACGGCGGGGCTGCCGGCACGCATCCGCGATGCAGTCGGACCCGGCCAGGCCGTGCGACTGCCGATGCGCGCAGGACAGCGCAGCCTCAACCTGAGCAACGCCGTCGCCGTGGCGGTCTTCGAAGCGTGGCGGCAGAACGGCTATGCCGGTGCGGCGGAGTCGGCGCCGGTCGGGTCGCTCGCCTCGGGTGCCGATCCCGCCCCCTAGGCCGACTCGGGTCGAGCCTCCCGCCCCATCAGACTCTCGAGCGCGCTATGCGGCGAGAGGCGCCCTTCGAGCACCTGCACCACGGCGGCGACGATCGGCATCTCGACGCCGCGGGCGTGGCCGCGCTGCAGGACCATCGGCGCGCTGCGCACGCCTTCGGCCACATGGCCGAGGTCGGCGAGGATCGCATCCAGCCGCTCGCCGGCCGCGAGGCGGAGGCCGACCCGGCGGTTGCGCGACAGCTCGCCGGTGGTCGTCAGGACCAGATCACCCAGCCCCGACAGGCCCATGAAGGTCGCGGCGTCGCCGCCCAGGGCGATGCCGAGCCGCTGCATCTCGGCCAGCCCGCGCGTGACCAGGGCAGCACGTGCGTTGAGGCCGAGCGACAGCCCGTCGGCGATGCCGGTCGCGATCGCCAGCACGTTCTTGACCGCACCGCCGACTTCGGCACCGACCGGATCGGTCGAGGTGTAGATGCGCAGCGTCGACCCGTGCAGCGCGGCGACGGCGGCCTCGCGAACGCTGGCGTGCGCGCTCGCGGCGACCAGCGCCGTCGGCTGCCCGCGCGCGACCTCGAGGGCGAAGCTCGGCCCAGTCAGCACGCCGACACGCGCCGAGGGACACGCATGGGCGGCGATCTCGTGGCCGAGCCAGGCCGTGCCGTCCTGGAATCCCTTGCACAGCCAGACGACCTCCGCATCGAGACCGGGCGGCAGCCGGCGCAGCGTCGGCTCGAGCCCGGCCATCGGCGTGGCGATGACGACCAGTCCGCCTTGCGCGTGGCGCAGCGAGGCCTCCAGGTCGCCGCTCACCTGCAGCGCCGGCGGCAGCGCCACCTCCGGCAGGTAGCGCGCGTTGCGGCGCAGCGAGCGCATCCGGTTGACCTGCTGCGGATCGCGCGCCCAGAGCCGGGTGGCGTTGGCCGCCGAAGCGTGGATGGCCAGCGCCGTGCCCCAGGCGCCGGCGCCGAGCACGGTCAGGTTCATGCGGCGAACGCGCGGGGCGCGGGCCGCGCGGTCTCAGCCGACGATGCCGGCGGCGCCCGAGCCGTTGGTCGCCGGCGCCGACTGGCCCAGCGCCTGCTGCTGCTGCGCCTCGAACATGGCCTGGAAGTTCACCTCGGTCAGCACGACCGGCGGGAAGCCCGCCCGCGTGCAGATGTCCGAGACGATGGCGCGCAGGTAGGGATAGACGATGCCCGGACAGGCGATGCCGAGAATCTGGCGGAGCTGCTCGTCGGGAATGTTGCGGATCTCGAAGATGCCGCCCTGCTTCGCTTCGACCAGGAACAGCGTCTTGTCGTTGATCTTGGTCGTGACGGTCGCCGTCAGCGTCACCTCGTACATCGCCTCGGCGACCAGCTCCGAGCCGACCGCGAGGTTGATCTCGACCTGCGGCTGGCCTTGCTCTAGCAGGATCTGCGGCGAGTTGGGCTGCTCGAGGGACAGGTCCTTGAGGTACATCCGCTGGATCTGGAACAGGGGAGTGTTGTCGGTGTCGTCGGCCATGCGGAGCTCTCGAGAAGGAGGCGGGGCGCCTGCGAGCGGCGCCCCGAGTGGCGGAAACGAGGTTTCCGGGGGCGGGATTATCGGCTGCCGGCGAGCAGCGGCTCGAGGCCGCCGGCGCGATCGAGGGCGATCAGGTCGTCGCAGCCGCCGACGTGCGTGTCGCCGATGAAGATCTGCGGCACCGTGTAGCGCTGCGTCAGCTGGATCATCGCCGCCCGCGCGCCGGGCTGCTCGTCGACGCGGATCTCGTCGATCGAGTCGACGCCGCGCTGGCGCAGCAGGGCCTTGGCGCGGTGGCAGTACGGGCAGCTCGACGTGCTGTACATCTTGACGGCTTGCATGTCGGGCTCAGGCGGCTTTCTCGATCGGCAGGTTGGCGGCGCGCCAGGCGTTGAGGCCGCCGGCGAGGACGCTGATGTTGGCGAAGCCCAGCTTCTTCAGCTCGGCCACCGCACGCTGCGCCCGCGATCCCGTCGGGCAGACCACCACCAGCGGCAGCGACTTGTTCTTCGGCAGCTCGCGCGAGGTGGCGAGCGTCGCCAGGGGCACGCTCTTCGCACCCAGGGCGTGGCCAGCGGCGTACTCGGCCGGGTCGCTGATGTCGATCAGCACCGCCTTCTCGCGGTTGATCAGGCGCACCGCGTCGGCGGTCGAGACGCCGCCACCGGCGCCGCCCTTGAGCAGGGTGGGATACAGGAGGAGCCCGCCGGAGACCAGCGCCACGGCGAACAGATGCCAGTTCTGGAGAACGAAGTCCAAGGTCATGGGCGCGCCGGGCGCTCGGAGCAAAACGCGAATTATAGAATTCGCCCCCCGCCGCCCGTTGCGTGCGGACATCCGCCGCATGCACAAGCTCGTTCTCGTTCGCCACGGCGAATCGACCTGGAATCTCGACAACCGCTTCACGGGCTGGACCGACGTGGACCTCACGCCGACGGGCGTCGAGCAGGCGCGGGCCGCCGGACGCCTGCTGAAAGCCGAGGGCTACGAATTCGATCGAGCCTGGACCTCGGTGCTGAAGCGCGCGATCTGGACGCTCTGGCATGCGCTCGACCAGATGGACCGCACCTGGCTGCCCGTGAGCAACGACTGGCGCCTCAACGAGCGCCACTACGGCGCGCTGCAGGGCCTGAACAAGGCCGAGACGGCGCGCGAGTTCGGCGAGGCGCAGGTGCTCGCCTGGCGGCGCAGCTACGACGTGCCCCCGCCGCCGCTCGCCGCCGACGATCCGCGCAGCGAGCGCAGCGACCCGCGCTACGCTGCCCTTCGCCCCGGCGATGTCCCCCTCACCGAATGCCTGAAGGACACGGTGGCGCGCGTGCTGCCCTTCTGGCATGAGACGCTGGCCCCTGCCATCGCCGGCGGCGAGCGCCTCCTCGTCTCGGCGCACGGCAACAGCATGCGCGCCCTCGTGAAGTACCTGGATGGCATCTCCGACGCCGACATCGTCGGCCTCAACATCCCCAACGGGATCCCGCTGGTGTACGAGCTGGACGGCGCGCTGAAGCCGATCCGCAGCTACTACCTGGGAGATCCCGCCGCGGCAGCGGCGGCAGCGGCGGCCGTCGCGCGGCAGGCGCGCGCCGGCTAGAGCGCCTCGAGCGCCGCGCCGATCTCGTCGCGCAGCCGGCCGGCCAGGGCGCGCCGATCCGCTCCGGCGCTCGGCAGCGGCGTAAGGAAGTCGAGCCGCACGACGAGGGCCTCGCCGCCGGCCGTGCGCCAGAGACTCTCCAGCAGGCTCGTCGCTCCGATGAACTCGGCGGCCAGGCTGACGGCGTGGGTGGC
>DATAGP010000022.1:0-2851 GCA_036263655.1 Caldimonas sp.
CGGGCGCCGACCTCCTGCCTAGGCGAGGAGGACTTGCCGCTTACGGGTGCGGCACCGTCGCCAGCAGCGCGGCGATGAGGTTGTCCACGTCGCCCGTGTTGTGGAACAGGTGCGTCGAGATCCGCAGCGGATGCGACTGCGCGTCGGCCGCCGCGTTCGCGTTCGGGTTGCTCCGCAAGGCGTGCGGCACGGCGGTGTTGCGGATGACGACGCCGCGAGCGGTGCGCAGCGCCGTGACGGCATTGCCCGAGTCGGTCGTCTGCTGCGCGGCCTGAGCCGGAGTCAGATCCGCGTTGTAGTCGTAGCCCATCCCCGGCGTCACCGAAAACGGGTTGAACGACGTGAGCGCGATCTGCGCGTGGTGCGGGAGATTGGGGTCGTACGGCGTCGCCATCGAGCGGTTCCCCCAGATCTGGGCGATGCGGCTCCGCAGATACTGCGCCAGGGCCAGGTCGTAGTCCTCGATGGTCTTGCGGCCCCACGAATCCCAGAGCTGGCAGCACTCCTGCAGCGCACGCAACGCCGGATAGGACGGGTTGCCGTGGCTCATGAGCGTGGCAGCGATGTTGTGCGCTGGGTTGCGCTGGCCGCCAGCGAGCGACGTGCCGGGCGTCCCGCTGTAGCCACCGAAGGTCGGCCAGAACCTGGGCAGCGGTGTGGTGTTGGCGTACCCGGGAACGGTGATCGTCGAGGTGACGCCGGCCGTGGTCACGCTCTTCGTGTAAGGCGTGGCCGACGCCCCGTTCCGCACGTACATGATGCCGGTCTGACCCGGGCCGCACTGCCATTTGTGGCCCGATCCGGCGAAGAAATCGAGTCCGGAGTCGTGCATGTTGAAGGCGATCATCCCCGGAAGGTGCGCACCATCGCACAGCGACTGGATGCCCTGCGACGCTGCCCACATCGCGAGTGCCTTCTCGGGCAGCCTGACGCCTGTCAGGTAAATGGGCGATGAAAACACGATCGCCCGAGTGCGATTCGTCAGCAGCGCCTGGAAGCGAGACAGCAGCAGGGCGTCACTGTAGAGGTCGCTCGTCGGCAGGCCCACGCGCTTGAGCACCACGCCGCGTCGATCCGCGGTGATCTGCATCGGCGAGTTGCCACCGCCGTGCTCCATGTTCGTCGTGATGATCTCGTCGCCCGGTGCGAACTCCATCCCGTTGAGGATCTTGCCCATGCCGTCGGTCGTGTTGAAGGACATCACGATCTCGAAGGGATCGGCTCCGAAGCCAGGCGCGATGATGTTGCGCATGTCCTGCGTGTTGAACGTCAGGGTCGGATCGCGCGCGATGGCGGCGTTGTTCGCGGCCAGGTTCTTCAGGACCGGGATCGGCGTGGAGCCGGTGGTGCCGACGTTCATGAAGGTGCGGGCCGGGTCCAGCCCGAACGCCGCGGCGAACGGTCCGCCGTAGGCCATGGCCGGCGTGCTGACCATGGCGCTGCCAAGCCCGCCCGCTGCCGCCGCGCCGACGCCGAGCGCCTTGAAGAAGCCGCGCCGGCTCTCGTTCAGCCGCTCTTCGGCCTCTAGGGCCTTGTCCCTCGCGAAGGATTCACTCATCTCGTGTGCCATCTATTTCTCCAGTACGTCTGTGCAGGGGTAGGTCGACAGTCGTCGCGCTGCCTCGATCGTGAAAAGGGGGCGCCGCTTTCGTCACCGCGAAAGCCGCTTGCTGGATGCTGCTTCCTCAACGCGTCCGCTGCCGGCGCGCGCGCTTGCGCAGGAGCGGCAGCATGGCCAGCCCGGCGCCCAGGAGCAGGTAGGTCTCGGGCTCCGGGATCGGGGCCGCGATCTGGTTGATCGTGATGCTGTACGCCCAGCCCGTGCTTCCGCCCTCGCCGCCGCCGGCGACAAAGGTGTCGAACAGGAAGTCGTTGTTAGTGTCGTAGCAGCTGGTGATGCCCGTGCCGCAGGCGAGGAGCCCGGCGTTGAAGCCGGAGAATCCGAGCCTGAAGAGGCCGCCGGCACCGACCTGGAAGCTGAGCGCCGACATCGCGTTGCCCGGCGCCGCATCGTCGTTCGACGCCACCAGCGTGCCTGCGGGGTTGTACAGGCCCATGATCGAGTCCGCCAGCGTGCTCGTGCTCGAGGAGACGATCTGCAGCAAAGTGTTGCCGGCGACGTTGAAGCTGAAGAAATCGTCGGAGGCGTCGTTGAACGAGCGCTGGCCGTTGATGACCGTCTGCACGCTGCCGGGGTCGGTGATCACCTGCGCAGTGCCCAGGGTGTTGTTGGGTTCTTGCTCGGCGAAGACCGCTGCCTGGGCTGCGACGAGGGGCGCCGAAAGCAGCAGAGCAAGGGCTGTCTGCCGGAAAGGAAGCGATGTCACTTGATGTCTCCTGTGGTTTTCCGGTCTGTCTCCGAGCACCATAGAAGCGAGCAGGGCGCGCTGTCAACATGGCTTTGCGGTACCCACCCCGCAAGCCACTCATTCCTCGAACTAATGTTCCGCTTACCGGAACGGGGTGACCAAAACGTGGAACAGCAGACCGCACAGAGCCAATGGTAGAGGTGCGGCACCTGAGCTCGCGCAACCGATCTAGCCGCTGCCTTGCCTGCAGGAGCCCGAGGAATTCCTGCTGAAAGCCTTGCCTGCGCGCCCGGCGCGGACGCCCCGGCAGCGTGGTGCCGCCTACCGCGTCAGTCGAAGATGTCGCTCAGCCAGTTCTTGCGGCGCCGCCCATGACCGTAGGGGCTCGGATAGTCCGAGTCCACGAAGTCGGGGCGGGGCTGGGTCCGCGGCGCCGCGACGCTCGGGGTCGCCGCCGGAGGGGCTGCCGAGCGCTCGATCAGCTTGTCCAGCTCGCCGCGATCGAGCCAGACGCCGCGGCACTGCGGGCAGTAGTCGATCTC
>DATAGP010000023.1:0-1781 GCA_036263655.1 Caldimonas sp.
GAGCAGTACGTGCACAAGGCGGAAGAAGCCCGCTGGTCCAGCCTCGGCAAGCACGGCGAAGGCGGCTTCGCGTGGGATCGGCGCAAGGCGTCCGGAGACTAAGCCGCGCAACGCACGAGCCGAGCCTGCCCGGGGAGATCGGGCGATCCCACTGGGAAGTCGACCTGGGCCCGCCGACGGCGCTGGACAGCGGCGGCGAAGCCTCCAACCTAGGCCGATGAGCTCAACATTCCCGAGCGCTGTGCAGCGACCGCTACGTGTCAGGACGCCGGACGCCGGGCCGACGCCCTGCAAGATCTGCGGCGGGAACGCCGACCTGTTCGGCGTGCAGGACTTCGCCCGATGCTGCGAGGAGGTCCGCGGCCGCTACCTGCCGCTGACGGGGGTCGCGGTCTACTACCGCCGCTGCGCCGGCTGCGGGCTGCTGTTCACCGACGCCTTCGACGACTGGTCGGACGAGGACTTCGCAGCCCATATCTACAACGAGTCCTACGGCGAGGTGGACCCCGACTTCGAAGCGGGACGGCCGCTGGCCAACGCGGGCATGATCGCCCCCGTCTTCCAGGCGGTCAAAGACCAGCTCGGCATCCTCGACTATGGCGGCGGCAACGGACGCTTCGCGGAGGAACTGCGAGGCGCCGGCTACCCGCTGGCGACCACCTACGATCGTTTCCATCCGGCGCATTCGGCCCGACCGGACGGCGCGTTCCGGCTCGTCACCTGCTTCGAGACGCTCGAGCACATGCCAGACCCCGCGACGGGCGCCGCCGACATCGCCTCGCTCGTCGCGCCCGACGGCCTGCTGATCGTTTCGACCCTGCTTCAGCCCCAGGACATCGCACAGCAGCGGATGAACTGGTGGTACATCGGCCCGCGCAACGGCCATGTGACCCTCTTCACGCACCAGGCGCTCGGGGTCCTGTTCGCCCGCTTCGGCTTCCGCATCCTGCGAAGCGTCGACGCCAATCTGCACCTGCTCTGCCGCCAGGTCCCCGACTTCGCGCGCCACCTGTTTCCACCCGGGACGCAGTAGGCGGAGCTAGTCAGACGACGAGCCCGCGGCCGTAGCGGATCGCTCCCGAACACCTTGGCGACCGCCCTCAACGCCCCGCCCAGCGGAGCCCGCTTCGCCGTCGCGCGCCGAGGGAGATCGAACGCCCCGGTAATGCGACGCAGCGCGGTGCCCGTCATGCCAGACGCAAGCGCGATGTGTCCGCGCAGCATACTTTGACACACTGGGAACAATGTATTCCGCTTGCCGGTTGGCGCGTCACCCAACTCAAGCGGAAACCCATGTCGCAGGAAGATGCAGAGGCAGGCGAGCGCCTGCCGCTGATGGAAGAGGTCTTGTCCGTAGGCAAGCGAAGCGTCGAAACCGGCCGCGTGCGCGTCAGCACAAAGGTCGAAGAGCGCCTCGCCGAAGTTGCGCAGGACCTCGTTCGAGAAAACGTCGAGGTCGAGTACGTCGACATCGGCCGGGAGATCGAAGTCGCACCCGAGGTGAGGATCGAGGGCGAGACGATCGTGATCCCGCTGATCGAGGAAGTGCTCGTCGTCGAGAAGCGACTCATTCTGCGGCAAGAACTTCGAGTGCGCAGACGTACGCACTCCGAGCGTGTCGAAGAGGCCGTGCCGCTACGCCGAACAACTGCGGTCGTGGAGCGCCTGGATGGGGATGAACAAGACAACACCTCAGGAGGCACTTGAATGAGAACTCTAACCGCCCTCTACGACAGCCACGACGAAGCTGAACGCGCTCGCCAGCAATTGCAGTCGGTAGG
>DATAGP010000024.1:0-10280 GCA_036263655.1 Caldimonas sp.
GTCGGAATAGCGCAGCGCCACCGGCTGGACCGGGGTGGCGGTGGCGATCGCCGCCTGCAGCAGATTGGCATGGAAGGGCAGCAGCGTGTGCCCCGTCGAGGTCGTGCCTTCGGGAAAGATCGCCACCGTGTCGCCGCCCTGCAGCGCCGACGCCATCGCATGAACGACCCGCAAGGCGTCGCGCTTCCTCTCGCGCTGAAGGTAGAGCGTGCCGGCCGAATCCACGAGGCGCGAGACCAGCGGCCAGCCTTTCACGTCTGCCTTCGACACGAACCGCGCGTGCGGCGCGACGGCATGGATGGCCATGATGTCGAGCCACGAAACGTGGTTGGCGACGAGCAGGCTGCCGCCTCGCGCCGGCTCTCCGGTCGCTTCCAGGCGGATGCCCAGCGACTGCAGCAAGGCGAGCGACCAGCGGCGGATGCGCTCGTGGCGCGCCGGCTCGTCGAGCCGCGGAAACACGAAGAGGACGACGCAGAGCCCCTGCACGCCGTGCGCGACGGCACGCGCGAGGCGCAGCGCGGCGCGGGCGCGGCGCATCGCGCCGCTAGGCGTCCGCTTCGAAGGCGACGCGGCCGGCGACGAGCGTGCAGCGCACCCGGCCGGGCATCTCCTGCCCGGTGAAGGGCGTGTGCCGGCTGCGGCTGGTCAGCGTCGAGGCGTCGACGGTCCAGCGCTCGCGCGGCTCGAACACGCACACATCGGCCGTCGCGCCGACGGCGAGGCCGACCGGGGCGGCGTCGTGGGCTCGCGACGCGCCCGAGAGGCCGGCCAGCAATGCCGCCGGGCGGCTGGTCACGGTGGCCAGCGTCGCCGCCAGGCCGAGCTCGTCGGCCTCGCCCCACTTCAGCGCCGCGGCGAGGAGCAGCTCGAGTCCGGTCGCACCGGGCTGCGCCTCGGCGAAGGGCAGGTGCTTGGCGTCCTCCGCGACGGGCGTGTGGTCGCTCACCAGTGCATCGATGGTGCCGTCCGCGAGGCCGGCGCGGATCGCGTCGCGGTCCCTCTGCTGGCGCAGCGGCGGCACGAGGCGCATCGCCGCGTCGAAGTAGCCGAGGTCGACGTCGATCAGGTGCAGCTGGTGGATGCTGGCGTCGCAGCTCACGGGCAGGCGCTCGGCCTTGGCCCGACGCACCATCTCCACGCCGGCCGCGCTGCTCAGCCGGCACAGGTGGACGCGGGCCCCGGTGTCGCGGACCAGCTCGAAGATCGTCGCCAGGGCGATGGTCTCGGCGATGACCGGCACGCCCGACAGGCCCATGCGGGTCGCCAGCGGTCCCTTGGCCGCGACCCCGTTGCCGAGCCAGGCGTCGTTCGGCCGCAGCCACACCGAATAGCCGAAGGTCGCCGCGTACTGCAGGGCGCGGTGCAGGACGAGGGTGTCGCGCACGGCGGTGTCGGCCTGGCCGAAGCCGACGCAGCCGGCCTCCGTCAGCTCGGCCATCTCGGTGAGCGACTCGCCGGCGAGTCCGCGTGTCAGGGCGCCGAGCGGATGCAGCCGCGCCAGGTTCAGGTTGCGGGCGCGGAACTTCAGCATCTCGACGAGACCCGGCTCGTCGAGCACCGGCTCGGTGTCCGGCGGGCAGACGAGGCTGGTGACGCCGCCCGCCACCGCCGCGGCGAGCTCCGACTCCAGCAGCCCGGCGTGCTCGTGCCCCGGCTCACCGAGGCGCGCGGCGAGGTCGACCAGGCCCGGCGCGACGACGCCGCCGCGGGCATCGATCGTGCGATCGGGCGTGAAGTCGGCCGTGCCGACGATGCGCCCGTCGGCCACCGCCAGCGCGGCGCTCTCGTCGCCACCGGTGCCGGGGTCGAGCAGGCGGCCGTTGCGGATCAGGATCTTCACGCGCGTTCCTTTCGCCGCCGGCTCACGCGCTGTTGCCGGCGATGATCGACATCACCGCCATGCGCACGGCGATGCCGAAGGTGACCTGCGGCAGGATCACGCTCTGCTTGCCGTCGGCGACCACCGAGTCGATCTCGACGCCGCGGTTGATCGGCCCCGGATGCATGACGATGGCGTCGGGCTTGGCCAGGGCCAGCTTCTCGGCGTTCAGGCCGAAGGTCTTGTAGTACTCGCTGGCGCTCGGCAGCATCGCCCCGCTCATGCGCTCGTTCTGCAGGCGCAGGGCGATGATCACGTCGGCGCCGCGGATGCCCTCGTCGAGCTCGTGGCAGACCCGCACGCCCATCTCGCGCAGGTCGCTGGGCACCAGGGTCTTCGGCCCGACGACCCGGATCTCCGGTGCGCCCAGCGTCGTCAGCGCGTGGATGTCGGAACGGGCGACGCGCGAGTGCACGACGTCGCCGACGATCGCCACCGTGAGCTGGCGGAAGTCCTTCTTGTAGTGGCGGATCGTGTACATGTCGAGCAGCCCCTGCGTCGGATGCGAGTGCCTGCCGTCGCCGGCGTTGACGACGTGCACGTGCGGCGCGCAATGCTGGGCGATCAGGTAGGGCGCACCGCTTTCCGAGTGGCGGACGACGAACATGTCGGCATGCATCGCCGACAGGTTGGCGATGGTGTCGAGCAGGCTCTCGCCCTTGGCCGTGCTCGAGCGGGCGATGTCGAGGTTGATGACGTCGGCGGAGAGCCGCTTGGCGGCGATCTCGAAGGTCGTGCGGGTCCGGGTCGAGTTCTCGAAGAAGAGGTTGAAGACGCTCTTGCCGCGCAGCAGCGGGACCTTCTTGACGTCGCGTTCGTTGACGCTGAGGAAGGTGCCGGCGGTGTCCAGGATGTGCAGCAGCACCGCCTGCGGCAGGCCCTCGATCGAGAGCAGATGGATCAGTTCGTCGTTGCGATTGAGCTGCGGATTGCGGCGGACGAACATGGTGCGGTGGCCGTCAGTGGAGCTCGAAGCTGAAGCGGCCGGTGTCGTCGCGACCGAGGCGGAGGCGCTGCGAGGCCTCGAGCCGCACGCGCGCCACGGCGCAGCCCGCCTCGATCGGCAGCTCGCGCCCGCCGCGGTCGACGAGCACCGCCAGGGCAACGCTCGCCGGCCGCCCGAAGTCGTAGAGCTCGTTGATCGCGGCGCGAATGGTCCGGCCGGTGTAGAGGACGTCGTCGATGAGGACGATCGGCCGGTCCTGCACCGCGAACGGCAGCTTGGTGTGGTCGGCGCCGGCGCTGAGGCCGCGCTGGGAGAAGTCGTCGCGGTGCAAGGCGCTCGAGATCACGCCGGGCGCGCCGTCGAGCCCGAGGTCCTTCTGCAGCCGCTCCGCCAGCCAGGCGCCGCCGGACCAGATCCCGACCAGGGCGGCCCCGGGCTTCAGCAGTGCCCGCACGCCGCCGATGAGCTCGCGGTACAGCGCTTCGGCGTCGAGGCTGCGCGGATCGACCGGCTCGGCGGCGATGCTCATGGCAGGCCGGCCAGGTGCTGCTCGAGGATGATGGCGGCCGCCGCCGCGTCGGTGTCGGCGGCGCCGGCGCTGCGCGCCGAGGTCGTGCTGTAGCGCTCGTCGACCTCGTGCACCGGAAGCCGGAATCGCGCCTGCAGCTCGCGGCCGAAGCGCCGTGCCCGCACGGTGTTGGCATGCGCCGCGCCGTTCGGGTGGAACGGAACGCCGATCACGAGGGCCGACGGCTGCCATTGGCCGATGAGCGCGCCGATGGCCTCGAGCCTGGCTTCCCCCTGGCTGTCGATCGTAGGCAGCGGCGTTGCCGTGCGCGTCAGCGAGTTGCCGACCGCCACTCCGACGCGTCGGGTGCCGAAATCGAAAGCGAGGAAGGAGAGGACTTGCGAGGCGGACGCCAGGGTGACGCTCACGCATGCCCCGCGTCGGAGCTGAGCATGCCGGCATCGATGCCGAGCAGCGACAGGGCCTTGTCGTAGCGCTGGTGCACGGGCGTGTCGAAAATGATGCCCGGCTCGGCCTCGACGTTGATCCAGCCGTTGCGGCTGATCTCGTCCTCGAGCTGGCCGGCGGCCCAGCCGCTGTAGCCGAGCGTGACCAGCATCTTCTTCGGGCCGGCGCCGCTCGAGATCGCCTCGAGCACGTCCTTGCTCGTCGTCATCTCGAGGCCGCCCTCGATCTTCAGCGACGAGTTGTAGAGGCTGTCCTCGTCGGCACCGTCCTGGGCTTCGTGCAGCACGAAGCCGCGCTCGGTCTGCACCGGGCCGCCGAAGTAGACCGGCAGCTCGGCGATGTCCTCGCGGTCGAGCGAGAGCTCGACCTTGTCGAACAGGTTCTTGAGCGTGATGTCGATCGGCTTGTTGATGACCAGGCCGAGCGCGCCCTTCTCCGTGTGCTCGCACAGGTAGACCACGGTGCCCGCGAACGTGCCGTCGCCCATGCCCGGCATGGCGATCAGGAACTGGTTCGTGAGGTTGATCGAGCTCGACGCCATGCCGCCATTTTATTCCGCATGGCTTGCCGACCGCGCCTGTGGGGCAACGCCGCGCCCCGGGAACGCCCTTTCGGCACACTGCGGACCATGGAGAAGACTCTCGACCGGGCGCTGGTCTGGTTTCGCCGCGACCTGCGGGCCGTCGACCAGGCAGCGCTGCACCACGCGCTGCGCTCGGCCCGGCAGGTCTGGTGTGCGTTCGTCTTCGATCGCACCATCCTCGACCCGTTGCCCCGGGCCGACCGCCGGGTCGAGTTCATCGCCGATGCCGTCGCGGCGCTCGAGGCCGACCTGGCGGCGCTCGGCCGGGCGCACGGCACGCCGGGCGTCCGCCTGCTCGTCCGCCAGGGGCAGGCCGCCGACGAGATCGTCGCCCTCGCCGAGGCGCTGCACGTGCAGGCCGTCTTCGCCAACCACGACGACGATCCCTACGCCCTGGCCCGAGACGCGCGCGTGCGCGGCCTGCTCGCGGACCGCGGCGTCGCCCTGCACACCTCGAAGGACCACGTGATCTTCGAGCGCGGCGAGGTGCTGACGCTGAGCGGCAAGCCCTACGGCGTCTTCACGCCCTACCTCAACGCGTGGCTCAGGAAGATCGACGACTTTTACGTCAAGGCCTACCCCATCGAGCGGCACGCGGGTGCCCTCGCGGCGGCCCCGGCCGACGTGGACCTGCCGGAGATCTCGCTGGCGCGGCTCGGCTTCGTGCCGACCAACCTTCACGAGCTGCAGGTCCGCGCCGGCACGGCGGAGGCCGAGGCCTTGCTGGCCGACTTCCTCGAGCGCATCGACCGCTACGACACGGCGCGCGACTTCCCGGCGCTCAGGGGCCCGAGCTACCTGAGCGTGCACCTGCGCTTCGGCACGATCTCCATCCGTCGCCTGGCGGCCGCCGCGCGCGAGCACATCGCCGCCGCCGGCACCCGGGGCAGCCGCGGCGCCTCGGTGTGGCTGTCGGAGCTGGCCTGGCGCGACTTCTACCAGCAGGTCCTGCACCACCACCCGCACGTCGTCGGCGCGAGCTGCAACCCGGAGTTCGACCGCGTCCGCTTCGAGCACGGACGCCATGCCGACGAGGCCTTCGCCGCCTGGTGCGAGGGCCGGACCGGCTATCCGCTGGTCGACGCGGCGATGCTGCAGCTGCAGCAGACCGGCTGGATGCACAACCGCCTGCGGATGGTCGCGGCGAGCTTCCTGGTCAAGGACCTCGGCATCGACTGGCGTCGCGGCGAGGCGCACTTCGCGCTCCACCTCATCGACTACGAGCTGGCGTCGAACAACGGCGGCTGGCAGTGGGTCGCCTCGACCGGCTGCGACGCGCAGCCCTGGTTCCGGCTCTTCAACCCGGTCACGCAGAGCCGGCGCTTCGACCCGGAAGGCAAGTTCATCCGCCGCTACCTGCCGCAGCTCGGCCGCCTGGGCGACGACATCCATGCGCCGTGGCAGGCGAGCCCGATCGAGCTGGAGGCCGCCGGCGTCGAGCTCGGCCGCCACTACCCGCGGCCGATCGTCGACCACGCCGAGGCGCGTGAGAAGACCTTGCAGCGGTACTCGGTGGTCAAGGCGGCGGTGAAGGCGGCGCGGGCTTGACCCGGCCCGCCGCCGCCGCCCGGCGGCTCAGGCGGTCGCCGACGCCGCGACCGTGTAGCGGCCGACCAGGGCGAGCAGGTCTTCCTCGGAGTAGGGCTTGCCGAGGTAGTGATCGACGCCGAGCTCGGCTGCGTGCTCGCGGTGCTTCTGGGCGATCCGAGAGGTGATCATGATCACCGGCAGGCTGCGCCAGCGCGCATCGGAGCGGATGTTGCGGACCAGGTCGAAGCCGTCCATGCGCGGCATCTCGATGTCGGAGAGGACGATGCTCGGCACCTCCTCCGCCAGCCGCTCGAGCGCGTCGAGGCCATCCTTGGCGAGCTTCACGCGGTAACCCTCGCGCACCAGCATCCGCTGCGTCACCCGGCGGACGGTCAACGAGTCGTCGACGACGAGGACCAGCGGCGCGACCTGCACCGGCGCCTCGGCCGCGTGCGGCCACGCCGGGGCCCCCGCCTGCCCGCCTCGCATCGCGCCCTGCGACGCCTGCCGCGCCGTCTCGCCGTACAGCGTGGCGAGGGCGACCGGGTTGTAGATCAGGGTCACGGCGCCGGAGGCGAGCAGCGTCATGCCGGCCAGGCCGGGCAGCCGCGACAGCTGCGGGCCGAGGTTCTTGACCACGACTTCCTGGTTGCCCAGCACTTCGTCCACGTGCACGACGATGCGCTGCTGCGCACTGCGAACGACGACCACCGTGCGCATGCGGGCGGCGTTCTCGCCAGGCACCGAGCCGAGCTGCAGCAGGGCACCGAGCCAGAAGAACGGCGCCGTGGCATCGCCCAGATCGAAGGACCCGCTCTCGTAGGCGGCCGCGATCTCCTCGGCCTTGGCCCGGCGCACGATCTCGACCAGCGTCGACGGCACGGCGACAGTGCTGTCGCCGCAACGAAGCATCACGACCTGCGTCACTGCCGTGGTGAGCGGGAGGATGAGCTTGAACGAGGTGCCCTGCCCGGCCGCCGTCGCTGTCTCGATGCGGCCGCCCATCGCCACCACCTCGGAGCGCACGACGTCCATGCCGACGCCGCGGCCGGCGAGCTCGGTGACGCTCTCCGCGGTCGTGAAGCCGGGCGTGAAGATGAGGTTGGCGAGCTCCGCATCGTCGTGCGGGGCGTCGGGGTCGATCAGCCGCTGGGCGATCGCCTTGGCACGGATGCGGGGCAGGTCGAGGCCGGCGCCGTCGTCGCGGAACTCGACACCCACTTCGTTGCCCTCGTGCGAGAGGGCGACGACGATGGAGCCGGCGGCGTCCTTGCCGGCGGCGAGGCGAGCCGCCGGCAACTCGATGCCGTGCGAGACGCAGTTGCGCAACAGGTGCTCGAAGGCGCCGGTCATGCGATCGAGGACGCCGCGGTCGACCTCGATCGACCCGCCGACGATGTCGAGGCGCACCTGCTTGCCCGTCTCCTTGGCGGCCAGGCGGACGACGCGGTAGAGGCGGTCGGACAGGCCTTCGAACTCGATCATGCGGGTGCGCAGCAGGTCGTCCTGCAGGTCACGCGTCAGGCGCGCCTGCGCCGCCAGCTCGTCCTCTGTCGACTCGAGCGAGCGCTGCAAGGTCCGCTGCACCGTGGCCACGTCGTTCACCGACTCGGCCATCATCCGCGTCAGCTCCTGGAAGCGGGTGAAGCGGTCGAACTCGAGCGGGTCGAAGGACTGCGACGCCGCCTTCGCGGCTTCCAGCCGCGACGTCATCTGCACCTCGCCCTGCAGCTCGATGTCGCGCAGCTGCCCGCGCAGGCGCTCGAGGTTGTCGGTCAGGTCGGACAGCGAGCCCTTGATCTGGCCGACGCCGGACTCGATGCGCGAGCGGGTGATGCTCACTTCGCCGGCCTGGTTCACGAGCCGGTCGAGCAGCGGGGCACGCACGCGAACGGCTGACTGCGTGGCCTGCGTCTTCTCGACCGCCTTCACCGGCGCGCTCGTCCGCTGGGTGAAGCGCGACCAGTCGATCTCAGGCAGCTCGGCCGTGGCGTTGGCGTCCGCCTCGACACGGGTGTGCGCCCGCGCCTCCTTGGCCGCGCCGCGCTCGGCAGCCCGCGCCGACTCGTAGCTGTCGTTGGCCGCGACGGCAGCGGGCCCCATCGGCGCCACCTCGAACACCGGAGCGACCGCCGGGACCGGTGCGGCATCGGGGGCCGGCACCTGCGCCGCCGGCAGCACGGCCGCAGCCACCGCATCGGCATAGGCCTGGGCGTCGCGGCTGCGCAGCGCCTCGAAGGCCTGGGTCATCGAATCGGACAGCGTCTGCAGGGTCTCGACGTCGCCGGCGCCGGGGCTCGGCGCATCCGTCGCGGTGAGCCGCTCGATGCGCGTCTCCAGGCGGTGCGCCATCTCGCCGAGGCGCATGGCTCCGGCCAGTCGGGCACCGCCCTTCAGCGTGTGCAGCGTGCGCATGCAGGCCGAGGCATGGCCGAGGTTGGCCGGCTCGGCAGCCCACTCGCGCAGCTGCCCGTCGAGCTTCGGCAGCAGTTCCTGGGCTTCTTCCTCGAAGATCGGGAAGAGCTCGAGGTCGACGGCGTCGACGGCATCGATCTCGTCATCGAGGTCGCCGAACGTGGAGGCACGCCCCGCCGCAGGTCGCAGCGCCTCCTGCGGCGCGGACGCCAGCGGCTTCAGCTCGGAGAGGCCGAGCGACGGGAACGGCGAGAGGGCACCGAACTGCGACTCGGCGGGCTCCTCCGCGGCATCGGCCATCGGTTCGGCCGGCCCGGCGTTGGGGTCTGCCTGGGCCATGGCGGCGGTGTCGACGCGGACTGCGGCACCCTGGTCGTCGGGCTCGACGCGGCGTGGCGCGCCTTCCTGGATGCGAGCCTCGACGGGCGCGACGGCGGCGGCCGGGTCGGAGGCCGGTGCCTCTCCCGGGACAGCGGCTGCCGTCAGGTGCTCGTCCGGTCCGCCGGACGGCTCTTGCACCGGCGCATCCGGTGCGTGGTCGAGCGCCGGATCCGCTGCCACGGCCACAGGTGGGACGACGGGGACCAGGGGCAACGGGGTCGCGGTGCGCTCGGCGACTGCCTCGCTCCTCGCCTGGGAGCCGGCGTCGACGTCGGTGTCCAGCGTCAGCAGCGGCTCGAAAGCGATCGCCGCCTGGGCCGGTGCCTCCTCGTCCTGCGCAGCCAGCTCCGACGCGGCGGTCACCGCCTCGAGGCGGATGGCCGAGCTGACCTCGTGCTCGGCCAGGCGCGCCAGCAGCTGGGGCTCCGACTCGCGCAGGAACCCGGCGGCGAACTGGTGCAGGAGGCGGCGGATCTCTTCCGTGGCGTCGACGAAGAGGCGTGCTTCTTCCGCCGTGCCGTGACCGATGACCTCCGATCGCGCAAGCGCATGCTCGAGGGCACGCGCGAGGTGGGACAGATCGGCGAATCCGACCGTCGCCGAGCTGCCGGCGAGCGAGTGCGCGAGCGAGATCGCCGCTTCGCCGACCGGACGGTGCAGCTCCATCGCCCATTCGGCGACTTCGGTCATCAGCCGGCGCGACAGCTCGTCGGCCTCGTTCAGGTAGATGTTGAAGAGCGGGATGCCGATCCGCAGCGGGCCGACGACCTTGACGTGCTCGTCGACCGCCACCGCCGGTTCGCTCGCCGCGTCGGGCGCGGACTCGAGCTCGAAATCGACCCCGGAGCCGGAGTCCAGCCCCGGGTCGGCGGCCGCACCGGCGCGCACCGAGCTGCCGGTCGCCAGATCCAAGAGCAGTCCCGGCTCGGCCTCGGGGGGGCCTAGGCGCGGGCCGCTCGGGGCAAGGTTCTGGATCAGCGGCGCGGGCTCCGTCGGCACACCGAGGTCGAGGTCGACCGGACCCGAGACGAGCGAGTCGACGAACGTCGCATCGAGCTCGGCCGGAGCCGTCGCCACGTCGTCGGCCGTGCCGTCGAAGCGGGCGAACATCACCGACGCAGCGTCGGGCGCGGCCGGCACCGTCGGGGCGACCGCGGCGGCCGGCTCGCTCGCCCGGGCGGCCGGTGCATCGAAGCGCGAGAGGTCCAGCTCGAAGGCGAGGTCCCCGGCGGCCGCCTCCGGCTCCTGAGCGAGGGTGCGAAGCTCGAGGTCGCTGGCGCCGGGCAGCCCCAGCGGCAGCGTGATGTCGGAGCTGCCGCCGACGCCGGCCTGCAGCCGGCGCGTCAGTCGGTCGGCGGCGATCTTGACTTCGCCCTCGTTGCGAGCGCCGTCGCGATGCGCCGCGATGTCGTCGATCCACGACGAGAGGTGCGCGAGCATCCACTGCGTGAACTCGATCAGCGGCGGCTCGGCCGGGCGCTGCTCGGCGAGCTGGGTGTTGAAGATCTGCTCGCCGGACCAGGCGGCCTCGCCGAACGGCATCAGCCCGACCATGCGCGAGCTGCCC
>DATAGP010000025.1:0-40163 GCA_036263655.1 Caldimonas sp.
GATGACGCGCTCTCCGTCCAGGGCCTGGACAGCGGCCGCGTCATGGTCGGCATCCACATCGCGGCGCCGGCGCTCGCCGTCGCCCCCGGATCGCCGGTCGACCAGATCGCGCGCGACCGGCTGTCGACCGTCTACGTCCCCGGCCACAAGCTGACGATGCTGCCGGGGCCGGTGGTCGATGCATTCACCCTCGCCGAAGGCCGCGAGTCGCCGGTGGTCTCGCTGTACCTCACCTTCGACGAGGCGACGCTCGCGGTGCTCGCCACC
Organism: Caldimonas sp.; assembly: GCA_036263655.1. Taxonomy (GTDB): domain Bacteria; phylum Pseudomonadota; class Gammaproteobacteria; order Burkholderiales; family Burkholderiaceae_C; genus Schlegelella_A. Next base: position 268 of record DATAGP010000025.1, read on the forward strand.
GAGACCCGGCTCGAGCGCGTCTTCATCGCCGCCAACCTGCGCCACGACCGCCTCGAGGCCGAGGTGAACGAGGCGACGCTCGCCTCCGGGCTGCACGCGGACGTGCCCTTCCGCGACGAGCTCACGTTCCTGCACCGCCTGGCCGGACACCTGAAGGCAGGCCGGGAAGCCGTGCGCGGCAAGCCCGAGAACTTCAACCGGCCCGACTACACGTTCCGGATCGACGTCGAGGACGGCAGCGCCATCCGCGGCGACGAGCGCGTCCACATCGGCCAGCGTCGGCGCGGATCGCCGCTCGACCTGATCGTCGCGGAGACCATGATCCTGGCCAACAGCACCTGGGGCGGCTGGCTGGCGAGCTGCGGCGTGCCGGGCATCTACCGCAGCCAGGCGAGCCTGTCGCCCGGCATCAAGGTCCGCATGGGCACGCGACCGGCGCCGCATGCCGGCATGGGCGTCGCCCAGTACGCATGGGCGACCTCGCCGCTGCGACGCTATGTCGACCTCGTCAACCAGTGGCAGATCGTGGCCTGCGCCAGGCACGGCCGGACGGCGGCGCTCGCCGCCCCGTTCAAGCCGAAGGACGTGAGCCTGATGGCCATCATCGCGGACTTCGACGCCTCGTACGCCGCCTACAACCATTTCCAGGCCGCGGTCGAGCGCTACTGGGCCCTGCAGTACCTGGCGCAGAACGACATCCGCGAGCTCGATGCCACGGTGATGAACGAAGGCCTGGTCCGCGCCGACGAGCTGCCGCTCGTGTTCCGCGCCGCCGGCGCCGATTCGCTGCCGCGCGGCAGCGGCGTCCGCGTCCGCATCGGCGCGGCCGACCTGCTGACGCTCGACCTTGCGGCGAGCGTCGTCGCCCGCCGTGCCGAGTCCGCCGCGGCCGCGGAGGCGATCGATGCCGAAGCCGGCGACGGCGGCGACGACGACGCGCAGGCGGTCGCCGGACCGCTCAGCATCGCCATCGACGTCGAGGCGAGTCCCGAGCCCGAGGACGTCGCCGACAAGGCGCCCGCCTGATGCTGCGTTTCCTGCGCCGGCTGACGACGCTGCAGCTCGCGCTGCTGTTCTCCGTCGGCGTGCACGCGATGCTCCTCGGCGTCCGCTTCGTCGATCCCGAGGGCTTCAACCGGATGTTCCAGGAGTCGCCGCTCGAAGTGATCCTCGTCAACTCGCGCACCAGCGAGGCGCCCGAGAAGGCCCAGGCGATCGCCCAGGCGAACCTGTCCGGCGGCGGCGAGGCCCTCTCCGGCCGCGCCACCTCGCCGCTGCCGCCGTCGCTGCTGACCGAGATCGGCGATGCCGCCGAAGACACGCGCAAGCAGATCGAGCAGCTGCAGGAAACGCAGCAGCAGCTGCTCACCGCCGTTCGCCGCGAGCTGGCCCTGCTGCCGCCCACCGATCCCCTGCGCGAACAGGGCACGCCCGACGAGCGCGAGCAGGAGGAGCGGCGGCGCCAGCTGGTGGACGTGCTCGCAGAGATCGAGAAGCGCATCAACGAGGAGAACGCCCGGCCGAAGAAGCGCTACATCAGCCCGGCGACGCGCGAAGAGGTCTACGCCATCTACTACGACCAGCTGCGCCGCAAGGTCGAGGACCGGGGCACCCGCAACTTCCCCGAGAACCAGGGCAAGAAGCTGTACGGCGAGCTGGTCATGAACGTGACGGTCGACGCCGACGGCCGCGTCCTCGAGACCGAGGTCGTGCGCGGCTCCGGGTCGAAGGTCCTCGACCGGCGGGCCGTCGCGATCGTCGCCGCCGCCGCGCCCTTCGGCCGCTTCTCGGCGGCGATGCGCCAGAAGGCCGACCAGCTCGTCATCACCTCGCGCTTCCGCTTCACCCGCGAGGAGAACCTCGAGACCACCCTGAGCGCGCGGCAGTGAGCGCCACGCCTTCGCCGCGCCGCTTCGCCGTGGCGGGCAACCCCGTCGCGCACAGCCAGTCTCCCGCGATCCACGCCGCGTTCGCGCGGCAGACCGGCCTGGCCGTGGTGTACGAGCGGCTCCTCTGTCCGCTGGACGGCTTCGCGCGCACGGTGCGCGCCTTCGCCGACGCCGGCGGCAGCGGCTGCAACATCACGCTTCCGTTCAAGTTCGAAGCGCACGGGCTCGCCGCTCGGCACACGCCGCGCGCCGAGCTGGCCCTGGCCTGCAACACGCTGCGCTTCGAGCCCGACGGCTGGGTCGGCGACAACACCGACGGGCCGGGACTCGCCCGCGACCTCGAGATCAACGCCGGCGTCGTGCTGCGCGGCACGCGCCTCCTGCTCGTCGGCGCCGGCGGCGGGGCGGCCGGCGCGCTCGGCTCGCTGCTGGCCTGCGGCCCTGCCGAGCTGGTGGTCGCCAACCGAACGGTGGCCCGCGCCGAGCAGCTCGTCGAGCGTCACGCTCGCGCCGCCGCCGCGACGACCGTGCTTCGTGCCGCGAGCCTCGCGGATTGCGGCGCGGCCTTCGACGTGGTCGTCAACGCCAGCGCCAGCAGCGTCGCGGGCCTGCCCGTTCCGGTCTCGGCACGCGTGCTGCGCCCCGGCACGCTGGCCGTCGACATGATGTACGGCGCTCAGGCGCGGCCCTTCCTCGCCTGGGCGGCGTCGGCCGGCGCGGTCGGGCGCGACGGCCTGGGCATGCTGGTCGAGCAGGCGGCGGCGGCGTTCGAGTTCTGGAACGGCGTGCGGCCGCAGACCGCGGCCGTGCTCGCCGAGCTGCGCGCCACGCTCTCGGGCCCATGAAGCGACCGCTCGGCCGGTCGGTCGGCCGCTTCGTGCTGCTGGTCGTCGTCTGCTTCGTGGCGCTGCAGATCGCCTTCATCGCCCAGATCGCGGCGATGCTCGCCATCGATCCGCTATCGACGACCTTCCAGCGCTCGGAGGCGTGGCGACTCGCCCTGGCGCCGCGCGCGCCTGCATGGCAGCAGCGCTGGCTCGACTACGCCGCCATCTCGGCCCATGCGAAACGTGCCGTGATCGCCTCGGAGGACGCCGGCTTCAGCGAGCACAGCGGCATCGAGTGGGATGCGCTCGAGAAGGCCTGGGAGCGCAACCAGCGCGCCGAGGCCACCGTCGAGCGGACGCAGGACCGTGCGACCGGCGAGGCGCCGCGGCGCGGCCGGCCCGCCGCGGACACGAAGCAGGCGCGTGCCCCCAAGGTCGTCGGCGGCTCGACCATCACGCAGCAGCTCGCCAAGAACCTCTTCCTCGCCGGCGAGCGCAACTTCGTGCGCAAGGGCCAGGAGCTGTTCCTGGCCTACGTGATGGAAGCGGTGCTCGGCAAGCGGCGGATCCTCGAGCTCTACCTGAACAGCGTCGAATGGGGCGAGGGCGTGTTCGGCGTCGACGCGGCGGCGCGCCGCTACTTCCGCGTCGGCGCCGGATCGCTCAGCGCGCAGCAGGCGGCGCAGCTCGCGGTGATGCTGCCGGCCCCCAAGCGGTTCGAGAAGCGCCCCGGCTCGGGGTACGTGCTCGGACGGGCGGCGACCATCGTGGGGAGGATGGGAGCGGTCGATATTCCCTGAGCTCGGAAGGTCGTTCCCCGCGCGGCGCCGGAGAGCGGCTCCCTAGAATCGGCCGATGGCCGCCACCTCGAGCAACGACATCGCCATCGCGGCAGCCCGCCTCATCGTCGAGGAAGGCCTGGAGTACGGCGCCGCCAAGCGACGCGCCGCGCGCGACCTCCGTGCGGGCGGGCGCCAGGGCGAGCTCCCGGGCAACGACGAGATCGAGGACGAGGTTCGCGCCTACCTCGAGCTCTTCCATGCCGACTCGCAGCCGGCCGAGCTGGCCGAGCTGCGCCGCATCGCTGCCCGCTGGATGGAACGGCTGTCCGCCTTCCGCCCGCATCTCACCGGCGCCGTCTGGCGCGGCACGGCGACGCGCCTGAACAGCATCCGCCTCGACCTGTTCTGCGACGACTCCAAGTCGGCCGAGATGGCCTTGATCGACATGCGGGTCGACTACGAGGTCGGCAGCAGCGAGGGACCGCGCGGGCGCGTCCTCGATGTGCTGAACGTCTTCGAGATGAGCCCGGTCCTCGGCGGCGTGGTCGGCGTCTCCATGACCGTGCTCGACTACGACGACCTGCGCGGCGCTCTCCGTCGCGACACGCGGGGCCGTTCCGAGCGCGGCGACCTCGCCGCGCTGCGCCTCCTGCTCGCCACGGCATGAGACGACGCGCCTGGCTGCTCGGCGGCGCCGCCGCCGTCGGGGCGCTGGGCGGCGCCGGCGTCGCCATCGTTCGGCAGGGGTCCGACCCGGCCGCGAACGACGCCCGTGCCGCGGCCGAGCTCTGGTCCCTGTCCTTCGAGCGCCTGGACGGCACGGCCCTCGCCATGCGGTCGCTCCGCGGCAAGCCGCTGCTCCTCAATTTCTGGGCGACCTGGTGCGCGCCGTGCGTGACCGAGCTGCCGTTGCTGGACGCCTTCTCGCGCGAGCATGCCGAGCGCTGGCAGGTCCTGGGCCTCGCCGTCGACCGCCCCGACCCGGTGCGCCGCTTCGCCGCCGAGCGCGCCCTGCAGCTGCCGCTGGCGCTCGCTGGCATGGAAGGCATCGAGCTGTCGCGCAGCCTCGGCAACGCCGCGGCTGCCCTGCCCTTCACGGTGGTGTTCGACTCCCGGGGCCGTCTCGTGCAGCGCCGCCTGGGCGTGCTCGATGCGGAGATGCTTCGCGAGTGGAGCCGCATCACTGCGGCAAGCGGAGCTAACTAGCGCAAATTTCGGCCATCGTCGGGAATCGGCACCCGGACAGCGTACAGTGCGCCCTCCCCTTCCCTCGCGCCGCAGCGACGGCACACCCGATGGACCTTCGAAAACTTAAAACGCTCATCGACCTCGTATCGGAGTCGAACATCTCCGAACTCGAGATCGCCGAAGCGGACGGCAAGGTTCGAATCGTCAAGGGCGCCCCGGCTGCCACCTACGTCTTGCCGCCGACGCCTGCAGCAGCCGGCGCGCTCGCACAAGCTGCGGCAGAGCAGCGACCGCGCGAGATGCCCGCCGAGCCGGCGGCTCCGGAGCCGACCGGCCACGTCATCAAGTCGCCCATGGTCGGCACCTTCTATCGCACGGCGAGCCCCGGCTCGGAGCCGTTCGTCGAGGTCGGGACGGTGGTGAAAGAGGGCCAGCCCGTCTGCATCATCGAGGCGATGAAGATCATGAACGAGATCGAGTCGGACTTCGCCGGGACGGTGCGGGAGATCCTGTGCGAGAACGGGCAGGCTGTCGAGTTCGGGCAGCCGCTCTTCATCGTCGAATGAGCGGCCTCGGGCAAGACACCCGGTTTCCTCGGGCCGCGGGCGCCGGCGCGCCTTCCGGGTCCTGACGATGTTCAAGAAGATCCTGATCGCCAACCGCGGCGAGATCGCCCTGCGCATCCAGCGGGCCTGCCGCGAGCTCGACGTCAAGTCGGTGGTCGTCTACTCGGAGGCCGATCGCGACGCCAAGTACGTGAAGCTGGCCGACGAGGCGGTGTGCATCGGCCCGGCGGCCTCGGCACAGAGCTATCTGAACATGCCGGCCATCATCGCCACGGCGGAGGTGACGGACGCCGAGGCGATCCACCCCGGCTACGGCTTCCTCTCGGAAAACGCCGACTTCGCTGAGCGGGTCGAGCGCAGCGGCTTCACCTTCATCGGCCCGACACCGGAAGCGATCCGGATCATGGGCGACAAGGTCGCAGCCAAGCAGGCGATGATCAGGTCGGGCGTGCCGTGCGTGCCGGGCTCCGAAGGTGCCCTCCCCGAGGACCCCAAGGAGGCCATCCGGGCGGCCCGCGCCATCGGCTACCCGGTGATCATCAAGGCAGCGGGCGGCGGCGGCGGCCGCGGCATGCGCGTCGTCCATACCGAGGCGGCGCTGGTGTCGGCGGTGCAGACGACCCGCGCCGAGGCCGGTGCGGCATTCGGCAACCCGGCCGTCTACATGGAGAAGTTCCTCCAGAACCCGCGGCACGTCGAGATCCAGATCCTCGCCGATCAGCACAAGAACGGCGTGTGGCTGGGCGAGCGCGACTGCTCCATGCAGCGGCGGCACCAGAAGATCATCGAGGAGGCGCCGGCGCCAGGCATCCCGCGCCGGGTGATCGAGAAGATCGGCGAGCGCTGCGTCGCCGCCTGCAAGAGGATCGGCTACCGCGGTGCCGGGACCTTCGAGTTCCTGTACGAGAACGGCGAGTTCTTCTTCATCGAGATGAACACGCGCGTGCAGGTCGAGCATCCCGTGACCGAGTGGGTGACCGGCATCGACATCGTGCAGATGCAGATCCGCATCGCCGCCGGCGAGAAGCTGCCCTTCGCGCAGCGCAACGTGGCGTGCCGCGGACACGCCATCGAGTGCCGCATCAACGCCGAGGACCCGTTCAAGTTCACGCCGTCGCCGGGCCGGGTGACGATGTGGCACCCGCCCGGCGGGCCCGGGGTGCGGGTCGATTCGCACGCCTACACGAACTACGTCGTGCCGCCGAACTACGACTCGATGATCGGCAAGATCATCGTCCACGGCGACACGCGCCATCAGGCCCTGGCGCGCATGCGCATCGCCCTGTCGGAGACCGTGGTCGAAGGCATCCAGACGAACATCCCGCTGCACCGCGAGCTGATGGTCGACGCCAAGTTCGTCGAGGGCGGAACGAGCATCCACTACCTCGAAGGCTGGCTCGACCAGCACAAGCGCTGACGCGAGTCGGCATGCACGCGCTGACCCTGGTCGCGCCCGCGGCGGCAGTCGAGGCGATCTGCGAGCTGCTCGACGACGCCGTGCCGGCGCTCGCCGTCGGCGTCGAGGACGCCGACGCCGGCAGCGCCGCGGAGCAGCCGGTGTTCGACGAGCCCGGCACCGGCCCCACCGGCACCTGGCGCCGGGCCCTGATCAGTGCCTTGTTCGACAGCGAGGACGAGGCCACGGCCGCGGCGGCGCTGCTCGCCGCCAGCGCCCGGACGGCGGGCGCCTCGATCGTCGGGCTGGCCCCCGTCGACGATCGGGACTGGGTCCGACTCACCCAGGCCCAGTTCGGTCCGCAGGAGATCGCCGACGGCTTCTGGATCGTGCCCACGTGGGCGGACGTGCCGCCGCGGGCCGAGCACGTGATCCGCCTCGACCCCGGCCAGGCCTTCGGCACCGGCACGCATCCCACCACGCGCATGTGCCTGCGCTGGATCGTCGAGCGCGCGCGGCGCGGCCGGCGCTGGCCGCGGGTGCTCGACTATGGGGCGGGCTCGGGCGTGCTGGCGATCGCCGCCGGGCTGCTCGGCGCGCGCGACATCGACGCCGTCGACATCGATCGCGCGGCAGTGGTGACGGGGCGCGACAACGCGCTCGCGAACCGCGTCGCCCTGCGCAGCGGCCTGCCCGACCTGGCGCAGGGCCGCTATGCCCTGGTCCTGGCCAACATCCTGGCGACACCGCTGAAGCTCCTGGCGCCGGTGCTTTGCGCCTTTGTCGACGAGGGCGGCGAGCTGGTGCTCTCGGGCATCCTCGAGCGACAAGCCGGCGAGCTGCGTGCCGCCTACGCGCCGTGGCTCGCTCTCGACGTCGTGGCGAGCGACGACGGCTGGGTGCTGATGACCGGCTCGCGCGCCACCCGCATGGCATGATTTCGCGATGAGTCTGGCGACCCGCTGCACCTCATGCCGGACCGTCTTCCGCGTCGTCCAGGATCAGCTCAAGGTCTCGGAAGGCTGGGTCCGATGCGGCCGCTGCGAGTCGGTGTTCAACGCGCTCGAGGGCCTGCTCGACCTGGAGCGCGAGACGCCGACGGGCTGGGACGAGGCCGGCGTGCAGGGTCCCCTGTCCGTGCCCGAGCCGGCGTCGCCGCCGCCGTCGGAGCCTGCCGGCGAGGTCTCGGGTGCAGCCGCCGCAGCAGTCGCCCCGGACCGGCTCGACTCGGCTGCAGCGCCGCCGAGCCCGCGCCGCGACGAGCATCGGCCGGAGGACAGCTCGGCGTCGGCCAGCCGGGGTGAATTCGCCGATCCCATCGATGCGCATCTGTTCGGGCCGCGCAAGCGCACCGAGAGCGCGCCGAAGCCGGCCGGGCAGCTGGGCGCGCGCGACCGGCTCGACTTCTCCGACGCCCGCTTCGACTCCGACCTGTTCGAAGAGGCGGCGATCGCCGACGAGCCGGCAGCGGCGGAGCCCTCGACCGTCGCCGCCGATCTGCCGCTGGAGAGCGCGACGCGCCCCGAGTTCATCCGTCGCGCCGACCGGCACGCGCGCTGGCAGAGCCGGCCCTTGCGCGCGGTGCTGGTCGTGGCGCTCGCTGTCGCGACCGCGGCCCTCGCCCTGCAATCGGGTCATCACTTTCGCGACAGCCTCGCTGCCGAGTGGCCGTCGCTCGCGCCGGCGCTCGGCGCCTGGTGCCGCCTCGCGGAGTGCACCCTCGAAGCGCCGCGCCGCATCGACGCCGTGACCGTCGAGAGCACGGCGCTGGCGCGTGCGCCCGGATTCGACGCCTACGTGCTCTCGGTCAGCCTGCGCAATCGCAGCGCCTTGGTCTTGACCCTGCCGGCCGTCGACCTGAGCCTCACCGATTCAACCGGCCGGCTGGTCTCGCGACGGGTCCTGTCGGCCGCCGACTTCCGGGTCGCGCCTCGCCTCGCCGCCGGCGCCGAGGTGCCGCTGCAGCTGACGCTCGCCACGGCACGACCGGTGGCGGGCTACACCGTCGAGATCTTCTACCCCTGAATCGCGACCCACACGGAGAACGCATCACCCATGGCCGCCCTCATCTGCGGATCGCTGGCTTTCGACAGCATCGCCACCTTCCCCGGTCGCTTCGCCGACCAGATCCTTCCGCATCAACTGCACATCCTCAACGTGTCCTTCCTGGTGCCGACGATGCGGCGCGAGTTCGGAGGCTGCGCCGGCAACATCGCCTACAACCTGGCCGGCCTCGGCGCCGAACCGGTCGTGCTCGCCGCAGTCGGCAGCGACGGTGGCGAGTACATCGAGCGGCTCCGCTCGTGGGGCGCGAGCGTCGAGCACGTGCGCGTCGACGCGGGCAGCTACACGGCGCAGGCGTTCATCGTCACCGACCTGGACAACAACCAGATCACCGCCTTTCATCCGGGGGCGATGCAGAGCGCGCACGAGACGCCCGTTCCTGGCGGCGGCCAGGTGCGCATCGCCATCGTCGCTCCGGACGGGCGCGAGGCCATGCTTCGACACGCCGAGCAGCTCGCGGCGGCCGGCACGCCGTTCATCTTCGATCCGGGCCAGGGGCTGCCGATGTTCGACGGCGCCGAGCTGCGTTCCTTCGTGGAGCGCGCCGCCTGGGTCGCCGTCAACGACTACGAGGCCGAGATGCTCTGCGAGCGGACGGGGCTGACGCTCGAGGCGATCTCCCGCTCGCCGCGACGGGGCCTGGTGGTGACGCTCGGCGCCCAGGGCTGCGACGTCTGGGAGGACGGGCGCAGGACCTCGGTTCCGGGCGTGGCGGCCGAGGCTGTCGTCGATCCGACGGGATGCGGCGACGCCTTCCGGGCCGCCATGCTGTACGGGCTGGAGCGCGACTGGCCGCTCTTGCGCTGCGCGGCCCTCGGCAATCGGCTCGGCGCCCTCAAGATCGCCAGCCGGGGTGGCCAGAATCATGTGCTGGATCGCACGCTTCTGGGCGTCTGAGACCCGCGATCCTCAAGTCGGACGGCCGCCGTCCGAAGTCGCCGTCATGGACCTTGCCCACTGGATCGCCGTCGGCGTCGTCATCGGTGTCGCGACGGGAGCGGTCGCCAGCGCGGCCGCCTGCCGCTGGTGGTACGGGCGCAAGCTCGCCGCCGCGTCGCACCGCTTGAGCAAGAGCGAGAAGGGCCGCCTCTTCTCGCAGGAGCAGACCCAGCAGGCCAAGCGCCAGATCGAAGCGCTCAAGAAGGAGCTTGCCGTCGTCCAGCTGGCATCCGCCGACGCACAGAGCTCGCGCCAACGCATGCGCGAGCTCGAGGAGGCCGTCGCGCTCGCGGAGCCCCCCGCGCCGGCCGATTCCGGCCTGATGCCGCTTCCGGTCGCGCACGGCTTCGCCGATACGCAGGTGATGCCCTAGGCTGCACGGCTCTTGCGGCAACAAAAAGCCCGGCCGAAGCCGGGCTGACGTCTCAACGCCAAGTGTCTCTCAGGGCTTGCTGCCGGTCGGGAACGGCCAGGCGGCTTGCGGGCTGAGGGAGGTCTTCGCGGGTGCGGCAGGCGCAGCGGCCGGCGTGGCCGGCGCAGGCGCTGCCTTCTTGGCGGCGGGAGCCGCCTTTCGGGCAGGCGCTTTCTTTGCCGCCTTCTTCGCAGGCGCCTTCTTGGCCGCCTTCTTGGCTGGAGCCCTTCTGGCCGCCTTCTTCGCAGGCGCCTTCTTGGCCGCCTTTTTCGCTGGCGCCTTCTTGGCCGCCTTCTTCGCGGTCTTCTTGGCGGCCTTCTTCGCAGTCTTGCGGGCAGGCGCCTTCTTGGCCGCCGACTTCTTCGCCGGCGCCTTCTTGGCGGCGGATTTCTTCGCAGGCGCCTTCTTGGCGGCCTTCTTCGCAGTTGCCATTACGTTTCTCCTTGATCAAGTTGACATGGAACCTCTCGAATCCGACGCGTCGGATTCGAGCGGCTATTCACCACCCTCGGCTACCCAGGAGGGGCGCTTCGGTGCGATGAATCCGGGGTGCGGGCCGGGCAGCGCTTCGTTGGCTCTGCGTCTCGTCCCGCGGATCTTGATCTGCCACTTGCCCGGCGACTTCATTCCGTCGCCAGGCGAGACCGGTGCGCTCTGCGCGCCGACCTCAGTCCCAAGACAGCGCACCACCGGTCTGGTAGTCGATGACGCGCGTCTCGAAAAAATTGCGCTCCTTCTTCAGGTCGATCATTTCGCTCATCCACGGAAACGGGTTTTCCTCGTTGGGGAAGAGCTCGGGGAGGCCGATCTGCGTCGCCCGCCGGTTGGCGATGTAGCGCAGGTAGCCCTTGAACATCGAGGCATTCATGCCGAGCACGCCACGGGGCATCGTGTCTTCAGCATAGCGATACTCGAGCGCGACCGCTCGCTCGAACAGGGCCCGGATCTCGGCCTTGAACTCGGCGGTCCACAGGTGCGGGTTCTCGGCCTTGATCTGGTTGATCAGGTCGATGCCGAAGTTGCAGTGCATCGACTCGTCGCGCAGGATGTACTGGTACTGCTCGGCCGCGCCGGTCATCTTGTTCTGCCGGCCGAGCGCCAGGATCTGGGTGAAGCCGACGTAGAAGAAAAGCCCCTCCATCAGGCAGGCGAAGACGATCAGCGACTTCAGCAGGGTGCGGTCGTTCTCGGGCGTTCCGGTGTGGAAGTGCGGGTCCATCACCGCCTCGATGAACGGGATCAGGAACTCGTCCTTGTCGCGGATCGACTCGATCTCGTTGTAGGCGTTGAAGATCTCGCTCTCGTCCAGGCCCAGCGACTCGACGATGTACTGGTAGGCGTGGGTGTGGATCGCCTCCTCGAACGCCTGGCGCAGCAGGAACTGGCGGCACTCGGGGGCCGTGATGTGCCGGTAGGTGCCGAGGACGATGTTGTTGGCGGCCAGCGAATCGGCCGTCACGAAGAAGCCGAGGTTGCGCTTGACGATGCGCCGCTCGTCGTCGGACAGGCCGTTCGGGTCTTTCCAGGTCGCGATGTCGCGCGACATGTTGACCTCCTGCGGCATCCAGTGATTGGCGCAGGTGGCGAGGTACTTCTCCCAGGCCCACTTGTACTTGAAGGGGACGAGCTGATTGACGTCGGTCGCGCCGTTGATGATCCGCTTGTCGGCCGCCTTGACGCGGCGCGCGGCGGCGGGCTTGGCCGACTTCGCCGGTGCTTCGTCCCGCGTCTGCAGAGTGGGTGCCGCCGGCGCGACGACGGCAGACGGCAATGCGGAAACCGTGCGTGGCGCGGTGCTTGCGACGGGAGCGTTCTCGGTGGTCTTGTCTTCTTCCCAAACCAGCATTGCGACTAATTCCTCTGCTGCCCGATTATCCGAGCGATGAACACGAAAACCCAAGACATATCAAGGGCCGCGCCGCATTTTTGTTGTTCCACGACATCGTGCTTCGTGCGATCGCACGCTCGCTCCAACGCGACGAATTGCACGAACGGCATCGACCGCCGCCATCACTGACAGGCCTCGCAATCCGGGTTGTCCAAGGCACAGAACGACACGTCCGACGCGGCGTCTTCGGCGGCCGCCACGCTGGCCCTCGCCGGCACTGCGGCAATTGCGCTGCCCGCTGCCGCGCCACCGCGCGCACCGCTCGCGACGGCATTCAGCTGACCCGACTTCACGGTCGACTTCTCGGCGTTCGTGGCGCTGAAGGTGCGCAGGTAGTACGTCGTCTTGAGCCCGCGCAGCCACGCCAGCTTGTAGGTCTCGTCGAGCTTCTTGCCGGACGCCCCCGCCATGTAGATGTTGAGCGACTGCGCCTGGTCGATCCACTTCTGCCGACGGGCCGCGGCCTCGACCAGCCACTGGGTCTCGATCTCGAAGGCGGTGGCGTAGAGCGCCTTCAGGTCCTCGGGCACCCGGTCGATGCGCCGGAGCGAGCCGTCGAAGTGCTTGAGGTCCATGACCATCACCTCGTCCCAGAGGCCGGCTTTCTTCAGGTCGCGGACCAGGTACTCGTTGACGATGGTGAACTCGCCCGACAGGTTCGACTTGACCGACAGGTTGCCGAACGACGGCTCGATCGAGGCGCTGACGCCGACGATGTTGGAGATGGTGGCGGTCGGCGCGATGGCGACGCAGTTCGAGTTGCGCATGCCGTGCTGGCCGATCCGCTTGCGCAGCAGATCCCAGTCGAGGCTCGAGCTGCGATCGATGTCGACCAGCGGGCCGGCCGAGCCGTCCTTGAGCGTGCCGCGCTGCTCGGCGAGCAGGTCGAGGGTGTCGCTCGGCAGGACGCCCTTGTCCCAGAGCGAGCCGCGGTAGCTCGAGTAGCGGCCCCGCTCCTCGGCCAGCTCGGTCGAGGCCCAGTACGCGTGGTAGCAGACCGCCTCCATCGAGCGGTCGGCGAACTCGACCGCGGCGTCGGAGGCATAGGGCAGCTTCAGCTCGTAGAGGGCGTCCTGGAAACCCATGATGCCGAGGCCGACCGGGCGGTGGCGGAGGTTCGAGTCGCGCGCCTTCTTGACGGCGTAGTAGTTGATGTCGATGACGTTGTCGAGCATCCGCATCGCCGTAGCGACGGTCTTCTTCAGCTTGGCCTGGTCGAGCCCCTTCTCGCCGACGTGCTGGGCGAGGTTCACCGAGCCCAGGTTGCAGACCGCGATCTCCGTGTCACCGGTGTTGAGCGTGATCTCGGTGCACAGGTTGCTGGAGTGCACGACCCCCGCGTGCTGCTGCGGCGAGCGCACGTTGCAGGCGTCCTTGAAGGTGATCCAGGGGTGGCCGGTCTCGAACAGCATGGTCAGCATGCGGCGCCAGAGGTCGGCGGCCTTCACCTTCTTGAAGAGCTTGACCTCGCCGCGCGCCGCCTTGTCCTCGTAGCGGGTGTAGGCCTCCTCGAAGGCGCGGCCGAACTTGTCGTGCAGGTCGGGGCAGGTGCTCGGCGAGAAGAGGGTCCAGTCGCCGCCTTCCATGACCCGCTTCATGAACAGGTCGGGAACCCAGTTGGCGGTGTTCATGTCGTGCGTGCGCCGGCGGTCGTCGCCGGTGTTCTTGCGCAGCTCGAGGAACTCCTCGATGTCCAGGTGCCAGGTCTCGAGATAGGCGCAGACGGCGCCCTTCCTCTTGCCGCCCTGGTTGACGGCGACCGCCGTGTCGTTGACCACCTTCAGGAACGGGACCACGCCCTGGCTCTTGCCGTTGGTGCCCTTGATGTGGCTGCCCAGGGCCCGCACGTTGGTCCAGTCGTTGCCCAGGCCGCCGGCGAACTTCGACAGCAGCGCGTTCTCCTTCAGCGCCTCGTAGATGCCGTCGAGGTCGTCGGAGACGGTCGTCAGGTAGCAGCTCGACAGCTGCGAGCGCCGCGTGCCGGCATTGAACAGGGTCGGCGTCGAGCTCATGAAGTCGAAGGTGGAGAGCACCTCGTAGAACTCGATCGCGCGCTGCTCGCGATCGATTTCGTTCAGCGCCAGACCCATGGCGACGCGCATGAAGAAGGCCTGCGGCAGCTCGATCCGGTCGTCGTCGATGTGCAGGAAGTAGCGGTCGTAGAGCGTCTGCAGGCCGAGGTAGTCGAACTGGAGGTCGCGATCCGCCTTCAGCGCCGCGCCCAGCCTGCCGAGGTCGTACTGGAGCAGCTTGTCGTCGAGCAGCTCGGCGCCGACGCCCTTCTTGATGAACTGCGGGAAGAACTCGGCATAGCGCGACTCCATGTCCGACTGCAGCAGCTCCTCGCCGAGGATCTCGCGGCGGATCGTGTGCAGCAGGAGCCGGGCCGTGGCCCGCGTGTAGCCGGGATCCTTCTCGATCAGCGTCCTCGCCGCCAGGATGGCGGCCTTGTGCACCTCGTCGATGGGGACGCCGTCGTAGAGGTTGCGACGGGTCTCGGCGAAGATCGGCTCGGGGCGCACGTCGGCACCGAGGCCGGCGCAGGCCGACTCGATCACCGACTGCAAGCGAGCCAGGTCGAGCGGCACCCGGTTGCCGCGGTCGGTGACCATCAGCGCCGGTATGGCGATCACCGGCGCGGCGCCCTGCTTCGCACGCTCCTGCGCGCGCCGCTCGCGGTAGAGAACGTAGGCGCGCGCGACCTCGTGGTGGCCGCCGCGCATCAGGCCGAGCTCGACCTGATCCTGCACGTCCTCGATGTGGAAGGTGCCGCCGCCCGGCCGCGAGCGCAGCAGGCCGCGCACCACCGACTCGGTGAGTCCGTCGACGGTCTCGCGGACGCTGGCCGACGCGGCGCCCTGGGTGCCGTGCACGGCCAGAAACGCCTTCATCAGGGCGACGGCGATCTTGTTCGGCTCGAACGAGACGACGGCGCCGTTGCGGCGAAGGATCTGGTAGCCCTGGTAGGCCGAAGACGCGGCGCCGGACCGGGTGGTCGGCCGCAGCGCGGCCACGACGGCGGGCGTCGCCTGGGCGGTGGTTGCTTGCATGTCATCCCCTGTTTGAGCTCCGGAGCGCTGGCGTTGCGCTCAGGACGTTGTTGGTTTCGGCCCGGCCTTCCGGCGCATTCCTGGCGGGCTTCTCGACGGATCGGCTCGACGGCGATCTCGTGAATTCCAGCTTACCATCGGGACACTATATCTGGGGTGTCCGCGCGCAACAAGCACTACCTATAGCGTGTCAACCCGTACAGAAGTCACGAACCCGATTGTCCTCCAAACCCCGTCCGAGCGCTCGGAAAAAGCGCTGCACGACGGGCGCGTCAATGCGGAAAACGCAGCCCCCGGCCGGTCAGCGATCGACGCAGCCGCGACCAGTCGAAGCCCGCGCCAGGGTCGTCCTTGCGACCCGGCGCGACGTGCTCGTGGCCGGCGACATCGCGGATCGGGTAGCGCGCCAGGACGTCGTCCATGAGCCCGGCAAGCGCGGCGTACTGCGAGGGCTCGAACGGTCCTCCCGCGAGGCCCTCGAGCTCGATGCCGATGGAGTAGTCGTTGCAGCCGGCGCGGCCGCGCCACGACGACTCGCCGGCATGCCACGCCCGGTCGTCGCACGAGACGAACTGGAGCAGCTCGCCGTGCCGGCGGAGCAGGAAGTGGGCCGATACCTGCAGCCCGCGGATCGCGTCGAAGTCCGGATGCTCGTCGAAGTCGAGGCGATTGGCGAAGAACCGCTCGACCGCACTGCCGTCGAACACGCCCGGCGGCAGGCTGATCGAATGCACCACGACGAGATCGACGACGGCGCCGGGCGGGCGCGGCCCGAAGTTCGGCGAGGGCGAGCGACGGGCGCGGGTCAGCCAGCCGTCGCTCCAGCCGCCGACGCTCACTCGCGGTCGGCGTTGGAGGATTCGCCGCCGACGTTCACGTTCAGGCGCGCCATGCGATAGCGCATCTGTCGCAGCGACAGGCCGAGGCCGATGCCGGCCGCCGTGCGGTTGAAGCGATGGTGCTCGAGCGCGCGCACGAGGATGTCGCGCTCGACATCGTCGAGATACTTGGCGAGGTCCGTCGGCAGCGGCTCTTCGACCGGCGCCATGCGCACGCCGGCCTTGGCCGCATCGGCCGACCCGTCGCGGCTCGCCTCCGCCAGCTGGTCGAGCTCCTGCGCGGCGCTGTCGGTGAACACCGACTCCGGCAGGCCGAGGTCGTAGACGTCGAGCTCCTCGCCGGGCGACAAGGCGACGGCGCGATGAAGCAGGTTCTCGAGCTCGCGGACGTTGCCCGGGAACGGATAGCGGGCGAGATGCACCAGGGCGTCGCGTGTCAGGCGCGGCGCCGGCCACACGCCGGCGTCGCGGGCGAGGCGCTCGAGCACCCGCTCGCTGATTCCCATCAGGTCCTCGAGCCGCTCGCGCAGCGGCGGCACGCGGATCTGGATGACGTTGAGGCGGTAATAGAGATCCTGCCGGAACAGCCCGGCGTGCACCTCGGCGCCGAGGTCCTTGTGGGTGGCGCTGAGCAGCCGCACGTCGACCGGCTGCTCGGTCACGGCGCCGACCGGCCGGACCGATCGCTCCTGGATGGCGCGCAGCAGCTTCGACTGCATCGAGAGCGGCAGGTCGCCGATCTCGTCGAGGAACAGGGTGCCGCCGTTCGCCGCCTGGAAAAAGCCTTCGCGGTCGTCGTTCGCGCCCGTGAACGCGCCCTTGCGGTAGCCGAAGAACTCGGCCTCGAGCAGTTGCTCGGGGATGGCGCTGCAGTTGACGGGAACGAACGGCATCGCGCCGCGGACGCTGACCTCGTGGATCGCGCGCGCCACGAGCTCCTTGCCGGTGCCCGACTCGCCGCTGACGAGCACCGGCGCCATGCTGCGCGCCACCTTCTCGACCAGCGAGCGCACCTGCTGCATGGCCATCGACTGACCGGCCATGCGGCTGAGGGCCGGGCTCGTCGGCGCCGGTGCGGCAGCGACGGCGACGCGGGGAGCGGGGCGCGGCGGGGCGACACCGTTGCGGTGCTCGGACGGCAGGGTGGACGGATCGACCGTCGGGCCGCCGCTGCCGCCGCGGCCCAGCGCGGACGCGACCACGCCGCGGAACTGCTTCAGGTCGACCGGCTTGGTGAGGTAGTCGTAGGCGCCGGACTTGAGCGCTTCCACGGCGTTCTCGGACGAGCCGTAGGCGGTGATCACGATCGTCTTCTCGCGCCGGCCGCCTTCCTCCAGCCAGCGCAGGACGTCCAGTCCGGTGCCGTCGGGCAGGCGCATGTCGGTGATCACGGCGCTGTAGGTTCGGTCCTTCAGGTGCAGCAGCGCTTCCTGCACGGTGCCGGCGGTATCGAGGTCGTAGCCCTCGCGCAGCAGCGTCAGCTCGTACAGCGTGCGGAGGTCGGGTTCGTCGTCGACGACGAGCAGGCTGAAGTGCGATGCAGTGGTCATGGGGTGAGGTGAAGTCGCGCGTCGGCGGGCTGCAAGGTGCCCCGACGCATGTCGACGAAGAAGTCGTTCCGGTGCCGCTGACCGGGCGGCAGGAGCCGATAGTCGATGCGAGCCCCGTATCGTTCGCAGAGCTCCCGGCAAATGTAAAGACCCAGACCGGCGCCGCGGCTCCGAGTCGAGAAAAACGGCTCGAACAAATAGGGTTCCACCTCGGCGGGAATCGGCGGGCCGTCGCTCAGGACGCTGAAGGCAGCGCGCGCGTCGCCCTCGAGGGTGGCCTGCAGGCGCACGACGATGGCACCCGGCTTGTCGCTGGCATGGCGACGGGCGTTGTCGAGCAGGTTCACCAGCACGCGGCGCAGGTGCTCGGCGTCGAACAGCACGCCGAGCGGTCGTCCGGGCAGGTCCAGCCGCAGCACGCTCGCTGCCCCCGCGGGCATCCCGGCGGCGCTTGCCCACTCGCTGCAGAACGCCGCGATCTGCGCCGTCGCGTCGATCGCCCCGACCTCCTGGACACGCCCGGGAGCGACTTCGAGAACGTCGTCGACGATGCGCTTCAGCCGCTCGACGTTCTCGGTCACCATGTGCATCAGCTGTCGCTGTGCCGGGTCGGTGGCGTCCTCGGAGAGCAGCGCGTTGGCCTGCGAGATCGCCGCCAGGGGATTCCTGATCTCGTGCGCGATGCCGGCCGACACGCGCCCCATGGCGGCGAGCTTCTCCTGCCGGCTGCGCGCCTGCACGTTGCGCACGTCCTCGAGAAAAAGGACGCAGAACTCCTCGGTGGCCGCCGGCTCGCGCTTGCGCGTGAAGCGGACGCGCACGCGCAAGGTCCGATGCGCGTCGGGGCTGAACTGCAGCGGCACGTCGCGCCCCACCTCCGGCCAGGACGCCTCGGCGAAGGCGCGCTCGACGGCTGCGACGAGCGCGCCCCAGGCGGGGACGCCGCGCAGCTGGAATGGCGCCGGTCGGCTCGTGCCCTCGGGCGCGAGCAGGCGACGCGCCGCGGGATTGGCGGCCCGCACCTTGCCCGCCCGGTCGACGACCAGGACGCCGTCCTCCATCTCCTCGATCACCAGGCGATTGAGCTGGGCCTGCTGGCGAGCCAGCTCGAGGCTGCCGCGTGCGCTCAGCTCCTCGCGCGCCAGGCGTCCGGCAAGCTCGCCGGCGAGCAGGGCGATGACGAAGAAGCCGCTGCCGGCCAGCGCGGCCTGGGTCATCAGCACGGTCGCGTCGCCGCCGTTCGCCGCCTTGAGCCATCCGACGGCCAGCAAGCCCAGGGTCGCGACGGCGGCGGTGGCCAGGGCCATGGCCTTCGGCGTCAGCACGCCCGCCATGAGGACCGGGAGCACCAGCAGCGCCACGTAGTTCATGCTCTGCGCCGGCGAGGCGAGGTGCAGGGCGGTGAACAGCAGCAGGTCGGCACCGACGGTCGCGATCCACTGCGGGCTCTGCAAGCGGGCAAAAGCGTGAGGCGCCGCGCCGCGCCGCAGGCGCGGCAGCAGCCACATGCTGATCGAGAGCACTGCATAGGCAGCGCTGATGGCGATGACCTCGCCGGGCGGCCGCAGGCCGAAGGCGCCGGCCAGGCTCACCGTCGCGGCCACCGCGAGCCCGAGTGCCGCCCGAGCCGCGATGAAGGCCCGATAGATGCGCTCGAACGTGGTTCCCGCCATCGCCTTGGTGCGGGCCGCCCCGCCTCGTGCGGACACCTCCGGCTCGGATTGCCAGGAGGCGGCGAAGCGCGAGTCGTCCGTGAGCGACGGCGAGTCGCCGGTGCTGCGGAAGCTGCCGAACCAGGATTCCTCGTGGGGCGTCGGCCCCGGTGCGCCGCCGGCTGCGTCGCTGCTCATGGGTCGTTCGCGTGCGCCTTCTCGTAGGCGACCCGATGCGGCTCGCCGCAGAACACGCCGCCGCGGCCGGGCAGTGCTTCGTCGCGCGGCAGATGGACGCCGCACTGGCTGCAGGCGACGATGGTCTGCGGCTCGCGGCGCGGCGCGCTCGCCGCGCCGGGGTCTCGGCGACGACCGAAGCTGCCGCGCAGCAGCCACAGCAGGAGCACGACGGCGATCAGGAACAGGGCGATCTTCATGAGCCGGGGTTCAGGCGCTCGGCGAGCGATGCAGGACCACCTCGAGCACGAAGCGGGAGCCCACGTACGCGAGCAGCAGCAGCGCCGCTCCCGCGTGCACGACCCGTGTCGCGGTCGGGCCGCGCCAGCCGAACGCGCGGCGACCGGCGAGGAGGCCCGCGAAGACGAGCCAGCCCAGCACCGAGAAGACGGCCTTGTGGTCCCATCGCCAGGGATCCGCGAACCAGGCCCCGAGGACGATGGCCGCCGTCAGGGCGACGAAGCCGGCCGCGACGAACCGGAAGGTCAGCCGCTCGAGGCGCAGCAGGGGCAAGCCTCCGGCCGGATGCGGCGCCGCCGCGCCGGTGCGCCGCATCTGTGCTTCGGCGCGGTTGAGCAGGAGGGCGTGCAGCACGGCGACGCCGAACAGGCCGTACGACGCGATGCCGAGGAGCCAGTGCAGCGGTGCCCAGATCGAGGCGGCGTGCGCGACCACCTGGCCGGGATAGAGCCATGCGAGGACGACGACGACGATGCCGCTGGCGGCCAGCGCGCGGCGGGCGCCCGGCATCGGCACGACGCGCGCCTCGAGCTCGTACACCGCGAGCACCAGCCACAGCGTGATCGAGAGCGCCGGCGCGAAGCCGAAGCGCGCCCCGGGCAGGCCCGTTCCGATGCCGGCGATGTCGACGACGATCGAGACGCCGTGGGCGAGCCATCCGGCGACCAGCGCCGCGCGAAGGCCGGCCGAGAAACGCTCGCTGCGCAAGGCGGCGACGGCGTAGAAAACGAGAGCCAGAGCGCTCGGCAGGCCGAGCGCCAGAGCCATGGGTCCGAGCCCGCCCCGGTCGGGGCCGAACGATAGAATCATCGGCCAAGTGTACTTTCGCACCTGCGCGGTTCAGCGCGTGCGCCCCCCATGGCTTCTGCCCTCACCGACCGCCTCAGCCGGCTCGTCAAGACGATGCGCGGCCAGGCCCGCATCACCGACGACAACGTCCAGGAGATGCTCCGCGAAGTGCGGATGGCGCTGCTGGAGGCCGACGTCGCCCTCCCCGTGGTTCGCGACTTCATCGCTCGCGTCAAGGACCGGGCGCTCGGCGCCGAGGTAGCGGGATCGTTGTCTCCCGGGCAGGCTTTCGTCGGCGTCGTCAACCGGGAGCTCGCCGCCACGATGGGCGAAGGAGTGGCCGACCTCGACCTGGCCGCCCAGCCGCCGGCGGTGATCCTCATGGCCGGCCTGCAGGGAGCCGGCAAGACCACCACCACCGCCAAGCTGGCCCGTCACCTCGTCCAGAAGCGCAAGAAGAAGGTGCTCACCGTCTCCGCCGACGTCTACCGGCCGGCCGCCATCGAGCAGCTCCGCGTGGTCACCCAGCAGGCCGGCGCGGAGTGGTTCCCGTCGACGCAGGCCGACCAGCCGGTGGCGATCGCGCGGGCCGCCCTCGATCACGCGAGACGCCACTACTTCGACGTGCTGCTCGTCGACACCGCCGGCCGGCTGGCGATCGACGAGAAGCTGATGGCCGAGATCCGCGAGCTGCATGCGGCACTGCGGCCCGTCGAGACGCTGTTCGTGGTCGACGCGATGCAGGGCCAGGACGCGGTCAATACCGCCAAGGCCTTCAAGGAAGCCCTGCCTCTGACGGGCATCGTCCTCACCAAGACCGACGGCGACTCGCGCGGCGGCGCGGCGCTCTCGGTCCGCACCATTACGGGAGCGCCGATCAAGTTCGCCGGCACCAGCGAGAAGATCGACGGGCTGGAGGTCTTCGATGCCGAGCGCCACGCCGGGCGCATCCTCGGCATGGGCGACATCGTCGGCCTGGTCGAGGAGGTGCACAAGGGCGTCGACGTGGCCGCGGCGCAGAAGCTGGCGGACAAGGTCAAGGCCGGCGACAGCTTCGATCTGAATGATTTCCTGTCACAGATTTCACAGATGAAGAAGATGGGCGGTCTCGGCGGCCTGATGGACAAGCTACCCTCGCAGATGACCGGGAAGGCCGCCAGTCTGGGGCCGGCGGAGATCGAGCGCGCCGAGCGGGACGTGCGGCGCATGGAAGGCATCATCTGCTCGATGACGCCGCTGGAGCGAAGAAAGCCCGACCTGCTCAAGGCCGCTCGCAAGCGGCGGATCGCCAGCGGTGCCGGCGTGCAGGTGCAGGAAGTGAATCGCTTGCTGAATCAGTTCGAGCAGATGCGCGACGTGATGAAGAAGATGAAGGGCGGCGGAATGATGAAGATGATGAAGCGCATGGGCGCCATGAAGGGCTTCGGCGGCATGCGCTGAAGCGCCGAACCCCCGCCTGCTCCGCACCGTCCGCCACGAAAGCGCATCGATGAACCCCTACTACCTGATGTCGCTCGTCGCCGTGCTCTGCGCGGTGGCGCTGGTCTGGTGGCTGGCACGTCGCCAGGGGCCCGTCGAGCGTCCCGAGCAACCCGCCGAACGTCTGGACACGCTCGCCGGATGGCCGCCCGAGCCGACGCGCGTCCTGCGCTCGACCGAGCGCCTCGCCTTCAGCACCCTGAAGCTCGCCCTGCCCGGCTACATGATCCTGGCGCAGGTGCCGATCGCCCGCTTCCTGACCGTGCCGAAGCGCAACTCCTATGCCGAATGGATGCGTCGCATCGGCAGCCAGTGCGTCGATTTCGTGATCTGCGACGTCACCTCGCAGGTGGTCGGCGTCGTCGAGATCCGCGCACCGGGCGACGCGCTCAACGACCGGGTCCGCGTCCGCCAGGAGCGCGTCGCGCGCAGCCTGAAGGCAGCCCACATCCCGCTCCATGTCTGGAACGAGGAGAAGCTCCCGACCATCGAGGCGGCGCGCGAGAAGATCCTGCCGAACGCACCGGCGGTGCCGGCGCACCTCGCCAAGAAGCCCACGCTCGCGGCCGCCGGCGTCACGGCGGCTGCCATGGCCACGGTGGCCGAAGGCGGCGCCGTCGTCGTGCCTGGCCCGGGCGCGGACCCCTTCGCCGACACCGACCGCGACTGGACCCAGGACGAAGTCATCGAGGTGCTCGAGCCGAGCAACAACACCTGGTTCGACGACATGGATTCCGTGACGGCCGAACTGCCGCCGGCCCAGCCCCGCTGACCGCTAGTTGACGAGGGCGTCGGCGAACTCGCCGGCGCGGAAGGTCTGCAGATCGGCGAGCTTCTCGCCGACGCCCACGAAGTACACCGGCAGCGGCTCGCTACGCTCGCGCGCCCAAAGGGCGATCGCCGCCAGCACGCCGCCCTTGGCGGTGCCGTCGAGCTTGGTGATGATGAGCCCCGTGAGGCGCAGTGCGGCGTCGAACGCCTGGACCTGCGCCAGGCCGTTCTGACCGGTGTTGCCGTCGATCACGAGCAGCACTTCGTGCGGTGCACCGGCCTGCGCCTTGCCGATCGTGCGGTGGATCTTCTTCAGCTCCTCCATCAGGTGCGCCTGCGTGGCGAGACGCCCGGCCGTGTCGGCGATGACGACATCGCAGCCGCGCGCCTTGCCCGCGACGACGGCATCGAACGTCACGCCCGCGGGGTCGCCGCCTTGCTGGCTGACGATCTCGATGCTGCCGCCGGTGCGGGCGGCGCCGGCCGCCACCGAGCCGGCGCGCTCGGCCCAGGCGAGCAGCTGCTCGCGCGCGGCCGCGCGGAAGGTATCGGCAGCCGCGAGCAGGACCTTGCGGTCGGCATCGATGAGGTGTCTGGCCAGCTTGCCGACGCTGGTCGTCTTGCCGGCGCCGTTGACGCCCACGACCATGATGACGGTCGGCGAGTACCGGCCGATGAAGAGCGGCTTCTCGAGCGGCGCGAGCAGGTCTTCCACGCAGCGCGCGAGCAGGCGGCGTGCGGCCGCGGGGTCGCGGACGTCGGCCCGCGTGACGCGCTTCTCCAGATCGTCGAGCAGATAGCGGGTGGCCGGCGCGCCCGTGTCCGCCTGGAGCAGCGCCGCTTCGAGGTTCTCGTACAGCTCGTCGTCGATCTCCGCGCCGACGAAGGCATCGGCAATCGTCGACCCGGTACGGCGAAGGCCATTCTTGAGCTTGGAAACCCAGCTCGCACGCTCCGCCTTGGCGGCCTCGGTCGGCGGTGGCTCCGGTTCGAGCTCGAGCTCGGCTTCGGGCTTGAGTTCAGGTTCCGGCTCGAGTTCGGGCGCAGGCGCGGGTGCAGATGCGCGTGGGACCGTGGGTACGGGCTTCGGCGTCGGTGCGGGCTCGAAGACCCGCTCCGGCTCGGCGGGAGCCGCCATCGGCGCCGCTGCCGTCGCGTCGCCACCTGGGGACGCCGCGGTGGGAAGCGGCGTCGAGCCGACCGGCGAGGTCGAGCCGCCCTGCGGCGCGGTCGGCTCGGCGGCTGGCGGCGCAGACTCCGGCCTCGCCTTGTCCTTCTTTCCGAAGAACAGCTCGCCGACGTCCGCGTTGAGCCAGCCGAGGGGCCCTTTGCGCCGGCCGCCATCAGGTGGATCCGCAGGTTTCTCCGCCTCCGCGGGCGGGGCCGCTGGCGGGGCCGCA
This sequence comes from Caldimonas sp., assembly GCA_036263655.1. Taxonomy (GTDB): domain Bacteria; phylum Pseudomonadota; class Gammaproteobacteria; order Burkholderiales; family Burkholderiaceae_C; genus Schlegelella_A. The sequence continues at coordinate 24,226 of DATAGP010000025.1, forward strand.
GGGCCCGGTTCGGCCGGCGCCTTTTTCCTGAAGAAGCTGAACATGAACAAGCCGGATGGAGGAAGCGTAGATGCGGCGCACGCGCGGAATCGAAAGGGTCTCCGGGACTGCGGCAAACGTCCGGAATCGGCTCGTTATACTCGTGGGCTCAGGCGCTTTAGCTCAGTCGGTTAGAGCGACGGAATCATAATCCGCAGGTCCGGGGTTCGAGTCCCTGAAGCGCCACCAGATGCAGCCGAAGCTTGGGTTGGCGGTTCGAGGGCGCTGCTCATGTGCGCCGGCCGGCGACGCAGCTCACCTACCTGCCGGGCAGGTGTCATGGCAGGTCACCTCACGATGATTTTGCCGACCATGCCCGATTCGAAGTGTCCCGCGACCAAGCAACCGTAGTAGAACGTGCCCTTACGGTTGAATGTCCATGTGAGCCATTCCGTCTGCCTTGGTTCCACATGCGCCATGTAGGGCTGATCATGCTGCATTCCAGGATGGAGGCGCATCATCTTGGCGTGCTCTCTCAGATCGGCCAGGGTTCCCAGCACGACCTCGTGAGTGACCTTTCCCTGGTTGAACGCCATCAGGCGGACGGTGTCGCCAAGTTTCACCTCAAGCACTTCCGGGTAGTAGCGCATGGTGTCGCGCATCGTCACCCCCATGCTGACGGTCACCTTTTTCGGGTCACCCGCAATGCCGAAATGGGTCTGAACGGCAGTCGCTGGATTGAACGGCTTCTCCAGATTTCTAGGTCCGGGCCCGTCGCCGAGAGCCGCTCCCGCGAAGAGAGCCGTGACGGCGAAAATCATTGGCAATCGCAGCAACATCACACCTCCGCTCCCCTCACGCTCGGTTTTGTCAGCGAGCGTCAGCAGAATTGTCATAGGGTTTGAGCTTGGCCTCTTCGTGAGCTCGAAAGGCCACTCAACGCCCATGTGAGAAAGCGTGGCCCTGTCTGGGGCGCCACGGGGCGCGATCACCCGCACCGCGCCGGCGGCGTGCTCCGCCGGAGTGCGCAGCGGTGCTGAGCCTGCCGATTGCTCGAACGCCTATAGGAAGTCCCAGCCTCAACGCTCGGAACGGCACCTCCCCGGAGGTGACTTCTTGCACGGCGGTAGCTCCCCCGGCGGGCCCAGTGAGTTGAGCCTGTTCCGCTCACCGTCAGCACTAGGCGAAACTTCTCTCCTTGCTCCACATGGCTTGGAGGAGCATTGCTCGTAGGAATCATAATCCGCAGGTCCGGGGTTCGAGTCCCTGAAGCGCCACCAGATGCCGACGTCGGCGCCGCCGAGCCGATCCGAGCACCCGGCTGGCGGCCCAGCCGGAAGACATCCATGCATCGATTCGTGCTCGCCTTCGTCGCTGCTTGCTCGCTCGCCGGCCCTGCCGCGGCACAGGTCCAGAGGGTCTTCCCGGCGACGGCCCTCCGTGGCGCCATCGTCATTGGCGAGGCGCCGGAGATCGCGCTGAACAACCGGCCGGCGCGGCTCGCGCCCGGAGCCCGCATCCGCGATGCGAACAACATGTCGGTGGTCCCGAGCGGCCTGATGGGCGGCAAGTTCCTCGTCCACTACACAGTGGACACGAGCGGCCTGGTCAAGGACGTGTGGATCCTGCGGCCGGACGAAGCCGCCGTCCGCCCCTGGCCGACCACGCCTGGGGAAGCCCGGGCATGGACCTTCGACCCTGCGGCGCAGGTCTGGATCAAGCCGTGACCGCCCGGCTTCCCGGCAAGCCGAAGGTCTTCATCAAGACCTTCGGTTGTCAGATGAACGTGTACGACTCCGCCAAGATGGCCGATGTCCTGCATGCCGCGGCGGGTTACGAGCAAACGAGCGACGTGGAGGAGGCCGACCTGATCCTCTTCAACACCTGCTCGGTGCGCGAGAAGGCGCAGGAGAAGGTCTTCAGCGACCTCGGTCGCGTGAAGCATCTCAAGGCGGGGGGCGTACTCATTGGCGTCGGCGGCTGCGTCGCCAGCCAGGAAGGCTCGGCCATCGTCGCGCGTGCGCCCTACGTCGACGTCGTCTTCGGTCCCCAGACCCTGCACCGGCTGCCGGAGATGCTCGCGCGCCGGCGCGCCGAGGCAAGGCCGCAGGTCGACATCAGCTTTCCCGAGATCGAGAAGTTCGACCATCTCCCGCCTGCCGGCGCCAGCGGGCCCACGGCCTTCGTCTCCATCATGGAAGGCTGCTCGAAATACTGCTCGTACTGCGTCGTGCCCTATACCCGGGGCGAGGAAGTGTCGCGGCCGTTCGACGACGTGCTGGTGGAAGTCGCCGGCCTCGCGGAACAGGGCGTGCGCGAGGTCACGCTGCTCGGCCAGAACGTCAACGCCTATCGCGGCCCCATGGGCGACACGGGCGACATCGCCGACTTCGCGACGCTGCTCGAGTACGTCGCCGAGCTGCCCGGGATCGAGCGCATCCGCTACACCACCAGCCATCCGAAGGAATTCGGGCAGCGCCTCATCGACGCCTACGGGCGCATCGACAAGCTCGTCGACCATGTGCACCTGCCGGTGCAGCACGGCAGCGACCGGATCCTCGCGGCCATGAAGCGGGGCTATACCTGCCTCGAGTTCCGCCGCATTGTGCGCAAGCTCCGCGCCGTGCGGCCCGGCATCTCCATCTCGAGCGACTTCATCGTCGGCTTCCCGGGCGAGACGGATGCCGAGTTCGATCGCACGATGGCCTTGGTCGAGGACATCGGCTTCGATCACAGCTTCAGCTTCGTGTTCAGCCCGCGGCCGGGCACGCCGGCGGCCGCTCTCGTCGACGAGACCCCGGCCGAGGTGAAGCTCGCCCGCTTGCAGCGCCTGCAGGCGGCCATCGAAAGTCGCGGCGCGGCAATCGGTGCCTCGCGCGTCGGCACCGTGCAGCGGGTGTTGCTTGAAGGGCCGTCGCGCCGCGATGCCGAGGAGCTGATGGGTCGCACCGAGTGCAACCGGGTGGTGAACCTGCCCGGACCGGCCGCATGGGTCGGGCAGATGGTCGATGTGCGCATCGACGAGGTTCGCGGGCACTCGTTGCGCGGCCAGCGGGTCGGTGCCTGAGGCCCTGGCGAGTCGCCGCTCGATCAGCGTCCGGCGCTCCGGAATCCCATCCACCACAAGGCGACAGCACTGGCAAGGACCATCGCGGCATAGGTGGCCATCTGGCCGTCGCGCCCCGAGACCATCAGCCCGGCAAACGAAGCGAGCGCGGCAGCCGTGCTGGCCCAGGCCCACAAGCGCCAGACGCTGCAGCCCGACATGTCCCGGCGCCACAGCAGGCGTGCTGCGAACGCCGACAGGCCACCGAGGACGAGCGGGGTGACGAGGAAACCGGCGATGTGCCAGAACGCCTGGGCGGCTTGCAAGGGGCTCCGAGTCGTGAACGGACGTTGAATTTTATAATTCGGGAATGAGCGTCTTTGCGCTGGGGCTCAACCACACGACCGCGCCGCTCGATCTTCGCGGCCGGTTCGCATTCGCCCCGCAGCAGCTCGCCGATACCCTGAAGTCGTTCCGGTCGCGCCTCGAGCGCGTCGAGGAAGTCGCCATCGTCTCGACGTGCAATCGCACCGAGGTCTACATGGGGGCGGAAGCAGACGCGGTGGATCCGGCCGTCGACTGGCTGGCGGGCATGGGCGGCGTGCCCAGCACCACGCTTCGCTCGCACTCGTACGTGCTGCAGGGTCCGTCGGCGGCCCGGCACGCGTTCCGCGTCGCCAGTGGGCTCGATTCGATGGTCCTCGGCGAGCCGCAGATCCTGGGCCAGCTCAAGCTCGCCGTCCGCGAGGCAGACAGCGCCGGCACGCTGGGCAGCACCCTGCAGCAGATGTTCCAGCGCTCGTTCGCCGTCGCCAAGGAAGTCCGCTCGTCGACCGAGATCGGCAACCACTCCATCAGCATGGCCGCGGCCGCGGTGCGACTCGCGGCGCAGCTGTTCGAAGACCTGCGCGAAGCCAGCGTCCTGTTCGTCGGCAGCGGCGAGATGATCGACCTCGCGGCGACGCACTTCGCGGCACGCCAGCCGCGGCTGGTGGCGATCGCCAACCGAAGCCTCGAGCGCGCCGAGGCGCTTGCGGCGCGCTTCGCCGCCACGACGATCCCGCTGGCCGATCTGCCGGGGCGACTCGCCGAGTTTGACATCGTGGTCTCCTGCACGGCGAGCTCGCTGCCGATCATCGGCCTGGGCGCGGTCGAGCGCGCCTTGAAGGTGCGCCGGCACCGGCCGATGCTCATGGTCGACCTGGCCGTGCCGCGCGACATCGAGCCGGAAGTCGCGCGCCTGTCGGATGTCTACCTCTACACCCTCGACGACCTCTCGGCGCTCGTGCAGACCGCGGGCGAGAAGCGCGAAGCCGCCGTCGCGCAGGCGGAGGTCATCATCGAAAGCGGGGTGCAGAGCTTCGTGCAGTGGATGGACCGGCGCAGCTCGACGCCGCTGATCCAGGCGCTGCACGCGCAGGCCGACGACTGGCGGTCGCTCGAGATCGCACGCGCCCGCAAGCTCCTGGCCAGCGGCGAGAACGTCGAGGCGGTGCTCGAAGCTCTGTCGCGGGGCCTGACGCAGAAGATGCTGCACGGCACGCTCACCGAGCTCCGCACCGTCGATGGCGACGAACGCCGCCGGTTGGCCGAGACCGTCTCGCGCCTGTTCCTGCGGCCGAGCGGCCGCGTGCCCGGCGACGACAAGCGCTAGCGGCCGGGCCGCCGCCCCGATCGGCCCGCGCTCGCGCACGCACCTCCGCCTTCTCTGTCGCCATGAAGCCGTCCCTTCGCCTGCAGCTGGAGCGCCTCGCCCTGCGGCTCGACGAGCTCGAGGCCTTGCTCGCCGACCCGGGTGTCGCGTCGGACATGAAGCGCTATCGCGAGCTGGGCCGCGAGCACGCCGAGGCGAGCTCGCTGGTCGAGCTGTTCCGACGCTACCGGGAGCGCGAGCGCGAGCGCGACAGCGCGGAGGAAATGCTGCGCGAATCCGAAGGCGACCCCGACATGGCGGGCATGGCGCAGGAGGAGGCGCAGGCCGCCTCCGCCGAGCTGTCGCGCCTGCACGCGGAGCTGCAGAAGGCCCTGCTGCCTCGCGATGCCGACGACTCGCGCAACGTCTTCCTGGAGGTGCGCGCGGGTACCGGCGGGGACGAGTCAGCGCTGTTCGCAGCCGACCTGGTCCGCATGTACCTGCGCTTTGCAGAAGGGCAGCGCTGGCGCACCGAGGTCATGTCGGAGAGCGCGAGCGATCTCGGCGGCTACAAGGAGATGGTGCTGCGGATCGAGGGCGACTCGGTGTACGCCTCGCTGAAGTTCGAGTCCGGCGGCCACCGCGTGCAGCGCGTCCCCGTCACCGAGACGCAGGGCCGCATCCACACCAGCGCGTGCACCGTTGCCGTCCTGCCGGAACCGGACAAAGCGGAGGAGGTCACGCTGGACCCCAGCGAGCTGCGCATCGACACCTTTCGCGCCAGCGGCGCCGGTGGCCAGCACGTGAACAAGACCGACAGCGCGATCCGGATCACGCACCTGCCGACAGGCATCGTCGCCGAATGCCAGGACGATCGGTCCCAGCATCGCAACAAGGCGAAGGCGCTGGCCGTGCTGACGGCGCGACTTCGGGACAAGGAGCGCAACGAGCGCGCCGCCAAGGAAGCGGCGACGCGCAAGGGCCTGATCGGCACGGGCGACCGCAGCGACCGCATCCGCACCTACAACTACGCGCAAGGCCGCGTCACCGACCACCGCATCGGGCTGACGCTCTACAAGCTGCAGGCGATCCTCGACGGCGACCTCGGCGAGATCATCGCCGCCCTGCAGGCCGCCCAGGCGGCGGAGCAGCTCGCCCTGATGGAGAGCGGACACGCATGAGCGCACGGCGATGCGATGACGCCCTTCTGGAGGCCCGCCGGAGCGGCATCGACGCGCTCGATGCGCAACTCCTGATGGCCGGGGCTCTGCGCACCAGCCGCAGCGCCGTCATCGCCCATGGCGAGCGCGTGCTGCAGCCGGCGGAGCAGGCGCAGTGGCAGGAGTGGGTCAGGCGTCGCTCGAGCGGCGAGCCGCTCGCCTACCTGCTCGGCGAGAAGGAATTCCACGGGCTCGGCCTCGAGATCACCGACGATGTCCTGGTGCCGCGCCCGGAGACGGAATTGCTGGTCGACTGGGCGTTGTCCTTGATGGCCGGCGGAAGCGACGCTCCGACGGTCGTCGACCTTGGCACCGGCAGCGGGGCCGTCGCCCTGGCGATCAAGCACCGGCGCCCGGCGGCGCGGGTGACGGCGACGGACATCAGCCTGGCCGCGTTGCGCGTCGCCGCACGCAATGCGGAACGGCTCGACCTGGAGCTCGAGTTCCTCGCCGGCGCATGGTGGCGACCGGCGGCCGGCCGGCGCTTCCACCTCGCCGTCGCCAATCCCCCGTATGTGGCCGCCGACGACCCCCACCTGGCGGCACTGGCGCACGAGCCTCGAGGCGCGCTGACGCCGGGCGGCGACGGACTGGCGGCACTGCGGGAGATCATCGACGGCGCCGACGCCCACCTGGAACCCGGGGGCTGGCTGCTGGTCGAGCACGGCTTCGACCAGGCCGGCGCCGTCCGCGACCGGATGACCGCGGCCGGCCTGACCGACGCCCAGACCCGCACCGACCTGGCGGACCAGCCGCGTGTGACTGCCGCTCGTCGGCGCGCCGCGACCGCCTAACCTGCCGTCACAACCTTGACGTGCGGACGCACGCACGCGCCGCCCCCGTGCAAATGCCGCGCAGGGTCGCCCATTCCCGACGAATGCAGCGCAAAGCCAACACGCGAGCGGCGGCCAAGTCGTAGCATTCCTCTCCGGCACACCCGTGCCGCAAGCCGTCTCCGAGTTCGACCAGGAGCCCCGCCATGCGATACGTGTTGTCAGTGTGCGCCGCCGTCGCTTCGACGCTCGTGACAGCGCACGCCTTCGCCGCCGAGGGCGGCCTCGTCGCCGACCCGGATCGCGTCCCCTGGGCTCGCTTCCAGGCCCGGGTCCTGCCGTTCACCGCCACCACCGGCTGGCGCTCCGAGCTGGCGCCCATGGAGCGGACGGGCTTGCGCGTGGCCTCGCTCGGGTTGGTCGGCGACGTCTACTTCGGCGGCAGCTCCAGCGAGCGCGATCGGACGCCGCGCGGCTTCCGCGCCACCAGCGGCATCATCGTCGGCGCGCGCCAGCCGCTGCTCGGGTCCACGGCAGTCACGCCGAGTGCGGTCGACGGCGGCAGCGACCACGCCACCGTGCCTTACCTCGGCCTGGGCTACAGCAGCCTCGTCGCGAAGAGCGGCTGGAGCTTCAGCGCCGACTTGGGCGTCGTCTCGCGCAGCCCGGGGAGCGCGGTCCGGCTCGGTCGCGTCTTCAGCGGCTCGCAGAGCCTCGACGACGTGGTCCGGGACATGCGCCTGACCCCGCACGTGCAGCTCGGCGTCTCCTATTCCTTCTGACCGCCGACCACGGCGAATCGCGATAAAGTCGGCTGATCGAAGGCATTCCAGGCGATCCGGAACATGAGCGACGTTCACCAGCGCATCGACGATCTCGTCAAATCCCACCGTGTCGTGCTGTTCATGAAGGGCACGGCGCAGTTCCCCATGTGCGGCTTCTCGGGTCGTGCCATCCAGATCCTCAAGGCTTGCGGCGTTAACGATCTGAAGACGGTCAACGTGCTCGAGGATCAGGAGATCCGTCAGGGCATCAAGGGCTACTCGGACTGGCCGACGATCCCGCAGCTCTACGTCAACGGTGAGTTCATCGGCGGCTCGGACATCATGACGGAGATGTACCAGGCCGGCGAGCTGCAGCAGACACTGGGCATCGCCGCCTGAACACCGCAGACGCCGGGCGCGTCGTCGTCGGCGTGACCGGCGCGACGGGTGCCGTCTACGCGGTCAGGCTGCTCCAGCGGCTGCGGCAGGCCGCTCGCGAGACCCATCTGGTGGCGACGCCGGCCGGCCTCATCAACGTCCATCACGAGCTCGGGCTCGACCGCAAAGCGCTGGAGGCGCTCGCCGACGCCGCCTACAGCCCGGCCGACATTGGCGCGGCCATCGCCAGCGGCTCCTTCGCCGCTGCCGGCATGGTCGTGGCGCCGTGCTCGATGAAGTCGCTGGCGGCCATCGCGCACGGGCTGTCCGACAACCTGCTGACGCGCGCCGCCGACGTGGCTTTGAAGGAACGCCGCCGCCTGATCCTGATGGTCCGGGAAACGCCGTTCAACCTTGCCCACCTCCGCAACATGGTGGCGGCGACGGAGATGGGCGCCATCGTGTTCCCGCCGCTTCCGGCGTTCTATCACCGGCCACAAAGCATCGACGAGCTCGTCGACGACACCGTGGAGCGTGTGCTCGCGCTGCTCGAGGTCGAGGGAGCCCGGCCGAAGGGCTGGTCGGGCCTCTGAGTCAGGCCGGCAGAAGCTCCCAGCGCCGCCTCGCGGCGAACACCGCATTCGGGTATTCCGCGCGCCCCCGGCTGCCGTTGTAGCGGCCGAGCGCCATGTAGAGATCGCCTCTTTCGCGCTCCAGGTAGTGGCGCAGGATCACGCAGCCGAAGCGCAGGTTAGTCTGCATGTGGAACAGGCGACCGACGTCGCCGTCACCGATCAGGCGCGCCCAGAACGGCATCACCTGCATGTAGCCGCGGGCGCCGGCGATGCTGATCGCGTACTTGCGGAACCCGCTCTCGACCTGGACCAGGCCGAGCAGGAGCGCCGGCTCGAGGCCGGCGCGCGTGCTCTCGTACCAGAGCGTCTGCAGGAACTCCACCCGCGTCACGAGTTCGGTCTTCTGGCGCGTGAGCCGATCGCTCATGGCGGCGAGCCAGCGCAGATAGGCGAGCCGATCCTCGACCGTGAGGAAGGAGGGCTTCGGCGGCGCCGCCTCGACCACCGCTGCCGACAGGGCGGAGCGGACCGAATCGGCGAGCGGCTCCTCGACCTGCGCGCCGGCGCGGACGAGCCGAGGCCAGGCGAGCGCCGTCGGCCCGGCGAGCGTGGCCGCGACGAGCGCGCGCCGGCCTCTCCCTGCGCGGGAGAGTCGCTCCGTCATGCCGCGAGCTTGCCCTTCAGGAAGGGCAACGCATCGGCGCGCGGAAGCGTCGTGGGCGCGGCATCGCGCCGACCCTGGTACTCGACCTCGCCCGCCTTGAGCCCGCGGTCGGAAAGCACGACCCGGTGCGGAAGCCCGACGAGTTCCCAGTCGGCGAACATCGCGCCGGGGCGCTCGCCCCGATCGTCCAGCAGCACGTCGACGCCCATCTCGCAGAGCGCTGCGTGCAATCCGTCGGCGGCTTCCTTGACCGCAGCCGATCGGTCGTAGCCGATGGGGCAGAGCACGATCGAAAAAGGCGCGATGGACTGCGGCCAGATCATGCCGCGCGCATCGTGGTTCTGCTCCACGGCGGCACCGACGATCCGCGTGATGCCGATGCCATAGCAGCCCATCTGCAGCAGCTGCGCCTTGCCGGCCTCGTCGAGGTAGGTCGCGTCCATGCTCTGGCTGTAGTACGAGCCGAGCAGGAAGACGTGGCCGACCTCGATGCCTCGCTGGATGGCGAGCGGTCCCTGCCCGTCGGGAGACGGATCGCCTTCGACCACGTTGCGGATGTCGGCGACCACGCCCGGCTGCGGCAGGTCGCGGCCCCAGTTCACGCCGGTGTAGTGGTAGTCGACCTCGTTCGCGCCGCAGATGAAGTCGCTCATCGCCGCCACGGTTCGATCCACGACCAGCTTCACGCCATCGTTCATGCCGATCGGACCGAGGTAGCCTGGGGGCGAGCCGAAGTGAGCCTCGATTTCGGCTGCCGTCGCGAAGCGGAAGCCGCCGCCGAACCCGGGCAGCTTGCCCGCCTTCACCTCGTTCATTTCGTGATCGCCGCGCACGAGCAGAAGCCAGAGGGTGGTGGTTGCCGCCGCCCCATCCGCAGCGACCGCATCGGTGGCGAGCACCAGCGACTTCACGGTGCGCGTGAGCGGCACGCCGAGCAGGGCCGCAACATCTTCGCAAGTGCTCTTGCCAGGGGTCGGCGTCTTCGTCAGCGGCTCGGAGGGGTCGCCGCGCGGGGCGGCCGGAGCGACTGCCTCGGCCATTTCCATGTTGGCCGCGTAGTCCGACCCGGGACAGTAGACGATGGCGTCTTCGCCGGTTTCCGCGATGACCTGGAACTCGTGCGAGCGGATGCCGCCGATCGTGCCGTTGTCGGCCGCCACCGGACGGAAGACCAGCCCCATGCGCTCGAAGATGCGCACGTAGGCGGCATACATCCTGTCGTAGCTGGCGCGGGCGCCGTCGAGGTCGCGGTCGAAGGAGTAGGCGTCCTTCATCGTGAACTCGCGTCCGCGCATCACGCCGAAGCGCGGCCTTCGCTCGTCGCGGAACTTGGTCTGGATGTGATAGAAATTCCGCGGCAAGGCTCGATAGCTGCGCAGCTCCTGCCGGGCGATGTCGGTGATGACTTCCTCGCTCGTCGGCTGAATCACGAAGTCGCGGTCGTGGCGATCCTTGACCCGCATGAGCTCGGGGCCGTACTTCTGGAAGCGCCCCGACTCCTGCCACAGCTCGGCCGGTTGCACGACGGGCATCAGCAGCTCGACGGCACCCGCCCGATCCATCTCCTCGCGCACGATCGCCTCCACCTTGCGGATCACGCGCAGGCCCATCGGCATGTAGGTGTAGATGCCCGCCGAGAGCCGCTTGATGAAACCCGCCCTCAGCATGAGCTGGTGGCTCTTGACCTCGGCGTCCGCCGGGGCTTCCTTGAGGGTGGAGACGAAGAACTGGCTGGCTTTCATCGGCGCGAGGTCGTCGATGCGGCGGGCGCGCTGCCCGAGGGTTTGACTCGCGCCATGCCGGTGCAATAATCGGTCAACGCAAGAAATCGAGGTGATTATGCTCGACCGTGATGGGTTCAGACCCAACGTCGGCATCGTCCTGCTCAACCAGAGAAACCAGGTTTTCTGGGGTAAACGAATAAGAACCCACTCCTGGCAGTTCCCGCAAGGGGGCATCAATTTCGGCGAGACGCCCGAGCAGGCGATGTTCCGGGAACTCCACGAGGAAGTGGGGCTGTTGCCGGACCATGTGCGCGTGGTGGCGCGAACTCGCGATTGGCTGCGCTACGAGGTGCCCACGCACTTCATCCGTCGGGATGCACGCGGCCATTACCGCGGACAGAAGCAGATCTGGTTCCTGCTCCAGCTGACCGGCCGCGACAGCGACATGAACCTGCGCGCCACCGACCACCCGGAGTTCGACGCCTGGCGCTGGAACGACTACTGGATACCGCTCGACGTCGTCATCGAGTTCAAGCGCGACGTGTACCAGATGGCGCTCACCGAGCTCGCACGCTTCCTGCCGCGCGGCACGCAGCACAACCGTTATCTGCGCTCGGGCATGCGGCCGCACCACCGGGACGACTTCGGCGAGCGGGCTCGGCGTCACGACGAGCCGAGCCAGCCGGCCGCCATCGACGGGGTACCCGCGCTGCAGCCAAAGCTGGCGTTGAACGCAGCGCCTGCCGTCGCTTCCACCTTGTCCAGCACGCTGACCAACGACCCGATTTCGTGACCGGTGGTCAGGACAGCACGAAGTTGTCGCGGTGGATGAGCTCGGGCTCGCCCGTGAAGCCCAGCAGGCGCTGGAATTCCGACGAGCTCTTGCCGGCGATGAGGCGCGCTTCGGCGCTGCTGTAGTTGCTGAGGCCGCGGCCGATCTCGTCGCCGCCCCGCCGACGGACGGCAATGACGTCGCCACGATGGAAGTCGCCGTCGACGGCGAGCACGCCGACGGCGAGCAGGCTCTTGCCCGCCCCACGCACCTTCTCCGCGGCGCCGTCATCGACGCTCACGGAGCCGCGCAGCTGCAGGTGATCGCTCATCCACTGCTTGCGGGCCGCGACCTTCGCGGTGGTCGCCAGCAGCGCCGTGCCGATGTTCTCGCCGCCGGCAAGTCGCAGCAGCACGTCGGGCTCGCGACCCGAAGCGATGACGGTGCTGGCGCCGCTGCGCGCCGCGCGCCGTGCCGCTAGCACCTTGGTCAGCATGCCGCCGCGGCCGATGGCCGAGCCGGCCCCGCCTGCCATGCGCTCCAGCTCGGGGTCACCGGCGGAGGCGCTTTCGATCAGGCGCGCGTCCCTCTGCTTGCGCGGGTCGGCGGAGTAGAGGCCGGCCTGGTCGGTGAGGATCACCAGAGCATCGGCGTCGAGAAGGTTAGCGACCAGCGCGCCGAGCGTGTCGTTGTCGCCGAACTTGATCTCGTCGTTGACGACGGTGTCGTTCTCGTTGATGACCGGCACCACGCCGAGGCCGAGCAGCGTCAGAAGCGTCGAACGGGCGTTCAGGTAGCGCTCGCGATCGGCCAGGTCGGCGTGGGTCAGGAGAACCTGCGCGCTGCCGATGCCGTGCTCGCGCAGGGCCGACTCGTAGATCTGCGCCAGCCCCATCTGGCCGACCGCCGCCGCGGCTTGCAGCTCGTTCACGGCGCGTGGCCGAGCCGACCAGCCCAGCCGCTTCATCCCTTCGGCGATAGCGCCGCTGGAAACCATCACCAGCTCCCGCTTCTGCCGCACGAGCTCGGCCATCTGGCGGCACCACGCACCGACGGCCGCCGCATCGACGCCGCGGCCTTCGTTGGTGACCAGGCTGGAGCCGACCTTGACGACGATCCGCCGGGCTGCCCGCAAGGCTTCGGTCATGGGCGACTGCCTGCAGGGTCGGCGTCGAAGCGCGGGTCCGCCGCCGGCGGAGTGGGGTGACGCGTGGCTGCGATGTGCTCGTAGGCAGCCCGCACCAGCTGCTCGCAACCTTCGCGGGTGAGCGCCGAGATCTCGAACATGGGTCCCTTCCAGCGCAAACGCTTCTTGAACTCGCGTACTCGCTCCACGCGCGCCTCGGCGGGGACCATGTCCAGCTTGTTCAGCACCAGCCAGCGTGGCTTGGCCGCGAGCTCGGGGTCGTACTTTTCGAGCTCCCTGACGATCGCGCGCACCTGGGCGACAGGATCTGCTCCCTCGTCGAAGGGCGCGAAATCCACGAGGTGAAGGAGAAGGCTGGTTCGCTGGAGGTGACGCAGGAACAGATGGCCGAGCCCTGCGCCTTCGGAGGCGCCTTCGATGAGCCCAGGGATGTCGGCCACCACGAAGCTCTGCTCCGCCGCGACCCGGACGACGCCCAGGTTGGGGTGCAGCGTGGTGAACGGGTAGTCGGCGATCTTCGGCCTGGCGTTGGAGATGGCAGCGATGAGGGTCGACTTGCCGGCGTTCGGCATGCCGAGCAGGCCGACGTCGGCCAGCACGCGAAGCTCGAGCTTGAGCTTCTTCTGCTCGCCGGGCCAGCCGGGCGTCTTCTGGCGCGGCGCACGGTTGGTGCTGCTCTTGAAATGAAGGTTGCCGAAGCCGCCGTCGCCGCCCTTGGCGATCAGCACCGGCTCGCCGGGAACCAGGAGCTCGGCGATGCGCTCGCCCGTCTCGAGGTCGCTGATGATCGTGCCCACGGGCATGCGCATGACGATATCGTCGGCGGCGGCGCCGTACTGGTCGGAGCCGCGGCCGTTCTCGCCGTTGCGGGCCTCGTGCCTGCGCGCGTAGCGGTAGTCGATGAGCGTGTTGAGGCTCGCGTCGGCGACGGCGTAGACGCTGCCGCCCCGACCCCCGTCGCCGCCGTTGGGCCCACCGAAGGGAATGAACTTCTCGCGTCGAAAGCTCATGCAGCCGCTGCCGCCGTTTCCGGCCACGACCTCGATGGTTGCTTCGTCCACGAATTTCATGGCTTGCTCCAGCGCCTTCGTCCCGCGCGCACGATCGTCGCGGATGGTAGTTCAGCGCCCATGAAAAAAGCCCCGCTGACCGGGGCTTTCGAGCCGTCGAAGCCGGCGAGCGTCAGACGGCGCGGACGGCCACGGTTCGCTGGTTGCGCGGCCCCTTGACCGCATAGCTCACCTCGCCGTCGACGAGGGCGAACAGCGTGTGATCCCGGCCGATGCCGACGTTGGTGCCGGCATGGAACTGCGTGCCCCGCTGCCGCACGATGATGGAGCCGGCAGGAACGACCTGCCCCCCGAACACCTTGACGCCGAGCATCTTCGGCTGCGAGTCGCGGCCGTTTCGCGTCGAGCCGCCGCCTTTTTTCTGTGCCATGACTAACTCCCCTGCCGCTGAGCCCGCTCAGGCGGCATTGACCGCACTGATGCGGATCTCGGTGAACGACTGACGATGGCCCTGGCGCTTCTGGTAGTGCTTGCGCCGGCGCATCTTGAAAATGCGCACCTTGTCGTGCCGACCATGAGAAACGACGCTGGCAACAACCGTCGCTCCGGCGACGAGCGGTGCGCCGGTGACGAGGTCGGATCCGCTGCCGATCGCCAGCACCTGATCAAGCGTCACGTCGTGGCCGACGTCGGCGGCAAGGCGCTCCACCCGGATCGTTTCCCCGGCAGCGACCTTGTATTGCTTGCCGCCGGTTTTGATGACCGCGTACATAGTCCCATTCCTTTGTGGCGTCACCTGTCGACGAGCCTGGCCGCTGCCGCCACATGCTCCAATCGATTGCCCTGGCCGCCAGGCGGACATCCCGCGCTTGGCCTCTGCCCTGAGGTGAGCCCGCGACTATACCACGCAGCGGTCGATCCGCCAGGGCACCCGCTGCTGGCCGCAGCACGACGGATCCGCCCGGGCACGAGCGTGCGGCCCGGCGAGGTGCGGTTTCTATAATCGGCACGTTGACCGCAACACCCGTGCCGACCCAGGCTTCCCACCCCGTCGAATCGCTGCCGCAGCCTTTTGCCGCAGCCGCGGCATTGATGGCCGAGGACATGCGTCAGGTGGATGGCGTCATCCAGCGCCGGCTCGCGTCGGATGTGGCGCTCATCGACCAGATCTCCCACTACATCATCAGTGCCGGCGGCAAGCGCATCCGCCCGATGCTGGTCCTCCTCTTCTCAAAGGCGCTCGGCTTCGCGGGGCGCGAGCGCTTCGAACTGGCCGCCACCGTGGAGTTCATCCACACCGCGACGCTCCTCCACGATGACGTGGTCGACGAATCCGGGCTGCGCCGGGGACGTCGCACCGCCAATGCCTTGTTCGGCAACGCCGCGAGCGTCCTGGTCGGCGACTTCGTCTACTCGCGGGCCTTCCAGATGATGGTCGCCGTCGACCGCATGCGCGTGCTGGACGTGCTCGCCGATGCCACGAACGTGATCGCCGAAGGCGAGGTCCTGCAGCTGATGAACATGCACGACCCCGACGTGTCGGTGGAAGACTACCTCCGGGTCATCCGCTTCAAGACGGCCAAGCTTTTCGAAGCCAGCGCGCGCCTGGGTGCCGTGCTCGCGGAGGCCGACACCCGGATCGAGGAAGCTTGTGCCTCCTTCGGCCGCTCGCTGGGGACGGCTTTCCAGCTCGTCGACGACCTCCTCGACTACGAAGGCGCGACCGAGCAGCTCGGCAAGAACGTGGGCGACGACCTGCGCGAAGGCAAGCCGACGCTGCCGCTTCTGATCGCGATGGAGCGCGGCTCCGCGGCCGAGCGCGCCCTTGTCCGCGACGCGATCGAGCACGGCGAGATCGCCCGGCTGGCCGACGTCGTCGCCATCGTTCGCTCGACGGGCGCGCTTGCTGCCACCAGAGAGGCTGCACGCAAAGAGGCGGACCAGGCGCGGCTGGCGCTGGAGGCGCTGCCCGAGTCGCCGTACCGCGACGCTCTGCTAGACTTGTCGGTTCGTTCTGTCGAGCGATCTTCCTGACAACCGCGAGAGCGGAAGCAGGAAGGCCGGCCTCCCGAGGAGCCGGCGGCAGCCGCACCCGTGGTGCGAAGGCAGGTCGAAATCGGGGTGTAGCTTAGCCTGGTAGAGCGCTACGTTCGGGACGTAGAGGCCGGAGGTTCGAATCCTCTCACCCCGACCAACCACGTCCTTTCGTGACCTTGTTCTAGGTCCGCGGCGCCGGTGCGGGAAGCCTCGTGA
>DATAGP010000026.1:0-76045 GCA_036263655.1 Caldimonas sp.
GGCTGCGGAACTCGCCCTTTTCGCGGCTGCGCCGCGAACGGAGCTCAAACAGTCCTCGCCGTCCCTCGCTTCGCGAGGGCAACCTTCGAAACGCTCCGCTCCTCGGCGCCGCAGAGGCGCGCCGACAGCCTCCCGCCACCGACTCGGCGTGAGCCGGCGTGGTTTGCGACGCGAAGCTCGGTGGTGTTCGCAAAGGCGCGGCCGGGCGGCGGGCGCAGCGCCTCTGCGGCGCCGAGAAGCGCAGCGACGGGAAGGTTGCCCCGGCGCAGCCGGGGACGGCGAGGACTGTCTGAGCTCCGTTCGCGGCGCAGCCGCGAAAAGGGCGAGTTCCGCAGCCGCCTTCCCGGCGCGAGCATCGCAGGGCAGTCGCCGCGCAGCGGCGACCGCCGCAGTCGAAGCGGAGCCCGCCGCCCGGCCGCGCCTTTGCGCGCTCGGTCGGGCGATCAGGAAGGCGCGAGGCGATGAACCTGTCATCGCCCTTCGTCACCCGCCCGATCGGCACCGTGCTGCTGACGATCGGGATCGCGCTTGCCGGAATCGGCGGCTTCTTCGCCTTGCCGGTGTCGCCGCTGCCGCAGGTCGACTACCCGGCGATCTCGGTGAGCGCGCAGCTGCCCGGGGCGAGCCCGGAGACGATGGCGACGAGCGTGGCGACGCCGCTCGAGCGCCGGCTCGGCACCATCGCCGGCGTCACGGAGATGACCTCCACGAGCTCGGTCGGCTCGACGCGGATCAACCTGCAGTTCGCGCTCAGCCGCGACATCGACGGCGCGGCGCGCGAGGTGCAGGCGGCGATCAACGCCTCGCGCGTCGACCTGCCGGCCACCCTGCGCAGCAACCCGACCTACCGCAAGGTCAATCCGTCGGACGCGCCGGTGATCATCCTGGCGCTGACGTCGCGCACGATGTCGCCGGGGCAGATCTACGAGGCGGTGTCGAACATCGTCAGCCAGCGGCTGGCGCAGGTCGAGGGCGTCGGCGACGTCGAGCTCGGCGGCAGCACGCTGCCGGCGGTGCGGGTCGAGCTGCTGCCGTTCGCGCTCAACCACTACGGCATCAGCGCCGAAGACGTGCGCGCCGCGATCCAGGGCTCCAACGCGACGCGTCCCAAGGGCGTGATCGAAGGCGCCGACCGGACGCTGCAGATCTACACCCAGCGGCCGGCCCGGCGTGCCGCCGACTACGCGCCGATGGTCGTCGCCTGGCGCAACGGCGCGGCCGTGCGCCTCTCGGATGTCGCGCGCGTCGAGGACGGCGTCGAGAACAACCGGACGCTCGGCCTCTTCAACGGCCGTCCGGCGGTGATCGTGCTGGTGACGCGGCAGCCGGGCGCCAACGTGATCGAGACCGTCGACGGCGTGCGCGCCCTGCTGCCGGAGCTGCGCGCGCAGCTGCGGGCCGGCGTCGAGCTCGAGGTCGCCTCCGACAGCACGAACTCGATCCGCGCCTCGCTGCGCGAGATCGAGATCACGCTGCTGATCTCGATCGTGCTCGTCGTGCTCGTCGTCAGCGTCTTCCTGCGCAACCTGCGGGCGACCCTGATCCCGGCGGTGGCGACGGTGGTGTCGCTGCTCGGCACCTTCGGCGTGATGTATCTGCTCGGCTTCTCGCTCAACAACCTCAGCCTGATGGCGCTGACGGTCGCCACCGGCTTCGTCGTCGACGACGCGATCGTCGTCCTCGAGAACACCAGCCGGCATGTCGAGGCGGGCATGGACCGCCTGCAGGCGGCGCTGCTCGGCGCCAGGGAGGTGGGCTTCACGGTGCTCTCGATCAGCGTCTCGCTGGTCGCGGTGTTCATCCCGCTGCTCTTCATGGAGGGGCTGGTCGGGCGGCTCTTCAAGGAATTCGCGGTGACGCTGTCGGTCGCCGTGATGATCTCCCTCGTCATCTCGCTGACGACGACGCCGATGATGTGCGCCTGGCTGCTGAAGCCGGGCGGCGCGGCCAAGAAGCCGCCGGGCCGGCTGGCGCGCTGGGCCGAGGGCGGCTACGACCGCATGCTGCGCGCCTACGCAGTCAGCCTCGACTGGGCCCTGGCGAGCCGCGGCCTGGTGCTCTTCATCCTGCTCGCCGTCATCGGCCTCAACGTCTACCTGTTCGCGGCGGCGCCGAAGGGCTTCTTCCCGCGCCAGGACTCCGGCCGGCTGCAGGGCGGCCTGCGCGCCGACCAGAGCATCTCGTCGCAGGCGATGGGCGAAAAGCTGCGCCAGGTCGTCGGCATCATCAACCGCGACCCGGCCGTGGCGACGGTCGTCGGCTTCACCGGCGGCGGCCGTGCCGGCGGCGGCTTCATGTTCGTGAACCTGAAGCCGCTCGGCGAGCGCAGCGAGAGCGGACAGACGGTGATCGCGCGACTGCGCCCGCAGCTGGCGCAGGTGACCGGGCTCAGCGTCTTCCTCAACCCGGTGCAGGACGTGCGCGCCGGCGGCCGGCAGAGCAGCTCGACCTACCAGTACACGCTGAAGAGCGACAGCCTCGTCGACCTGCGCCGCTGGGCGACCCGGCTGGCCGAGCGGATGAAGCAGGACGAGGCGTTCGTCGACGTCGACACCGACCAGCAGGACAACGGCGTCGAGACACGCGTCGAGGTCGACCGCGACAGCGCCGCGCGACTCGGGCTCACGTCGACGGCCATCAACTCGGCGCTCTACAACGCCTTCGGCCAGCGCCAGGTCGCGACCATCTACGACGAGCTGAACCAGTACAAGGTGGTCATGGAGTGGGCGCCGGAGCATTCGCAGGGGCCGCTCGCGCTGAACGACGTGTACGTGCCTGCACGCGGCGCGACGAGCGCCGCCCCGTCCTCGGGCACGGCCCCGACGCCCGTCGCCGCCAACCCCGGCGCGCGCGACTCGTCGAGCGGCAATGCCCTCAGCAACACGCCGACGCAGCTGGTGCCGCTCACCGCCGTCGCGCGTTTCCGCGAGGCGGCGACGCCGACCTCGATCAGCCACCAGGACGCCGAGCTCGCGACGACGATCTCGTTCAACCTGCCCGAAGGCAGGACGCTCGACGACGCCGGCGAGGCGATCCGCCGGGCCGAGGCCGACATCGCCATGCCGACCAACGTGCGCGGCTCGTTCCAGGGCACGGCGCTCGCCGCGCGGCAGTCGCAGGGGCAGCAGACGATCCTCATCCTCGCCGCGATCGCCGTCATCTACCTGGTGCTTGGCATGCTCTACGAGAGCCTGGTCCATCCGGTCACGGTGCTGTCGACGCTGCCGTCGGCCGGCGTCGGCGCGGTGCTCGCGCTGCTCGCCTTCCGCATGGAGTTCTCGATCATCGCCCTCATCGGTGTCTTCCTGCTCATCGGCATCGTCAAGAAGAACGCCATCCTCATCATCGACTTCGCGCTCGAGGCGGAGCGGTCGCGGGGCCTGTCGGCAGTCGAAGCGGTGCGCGAGGCCTGCCTGCTGCGCTTCCGCCCGATCCTGATGACGACGCTGGCGGCCGCCCTCGGCGCCCTGCCGCTCGCCATCGGCTTCGGCGAAGGCGCCGAGCTGCGCCGGCCGCTCGGCGTGTCCATCGTCGGCGGGCTGATCGCCAGCCAGTTGCTCACGCTGCTGACGACGCCGGTCGTCTACGTGCTGCTCGACAAGCTGCGCAGCCGGCGCGCCGCCCGCCGGCTACCGCCCGGGGGCCGCGCGCCGACGCTGGTGGAGGCGCGGCCATGAAGCGCTGCATGCCGGCGGCCCGGCACGCGCTGGTGATCGCATGCGCCCTCGCGCTGGGCGGATGCGCGGTCGGGCCCGACTACCAGCGGCCGAGCACGGCGGCCCCGTCGGCCTACAAGGAAGCGCCGACCGAAGCCGGCGCGACCTGGTTCCCCGCCGCGCCGGCCGACACGCTCGACCGCGGCGAATGGTGGCGGCTGTTCGGCGACGCGGAGCTCGACCGCCTCATGGCCCAGGTCGAGCCCGCCAACCAGAACGTGGCCGCCGCCGTCGCCGGCTATCGGCAGGCGCAGGCCGTCGTTCGCGAGGCGCGCGCGGCGCGCTTCCCGGTCCTCGGTGTCGGTGTCTCGGCTCGCCGCAGCGGCGGCCGCAGCACGTCGGAGCAGCGCTCGCTCGATGCGTCGCTCGACGCCGACTGGGCCCCCGACGTGTGGGGCCGGCTCGGCCGCGGCGTCGAGCGCGCGGTCGCGGGCCAGCAGGCGAGCGCCGCCGACCTCGCCGCCGCGCGGCTCTCGGCGCAAGGCGAGCTGGCAATCGACTACTTCCTGCTGCGCGAGGCCGACGCCGAGGCGGCGCTGCTGCAGCAGACGCTCGAAGGCTACGAGCGCACGCTGCAGATCGCGCGGAACCGCTACGACGCCGGCGTCGTGCCGCGCACCGACGTGCTGCAGGCCGAGACGCAGCTCGCCAACACGCGCGCGGAGATCGCCGCGCTGCGCGCCGACCGCGCCCGCTTCGAGCATGCGATCGCGGTGCTGGTCGGCAAGGCGCCGGCCGAATTCGCGCTGCCGGAAGCGCCGTGGACGCAGACCGTGCCCGCGGTGCCGCTCGGGCTGCCGTCGACGCTGCTCGAGCGCCGGCCCGACATCGCCGCCGCCGAGCGCGACGTGGCCGCCGCCAACGCGCAGATCGGCATCGAGCGCTCGGCGTTCTATCCGAGCCTCACGCTCGGTGCCTCGATCGGCTCGGGCGGCTCGCGCATCGGCGACCTGTTCAGCGCGTCCGGCGCGCTGTGGTCGCTGGGCGCGTCGGTGGCGCAGACGATCTTCGATGCGGGAGCGACGCGGGCGCGCGTGGCCGGCGCGGAGGCGGCGCGCGACGCCGCGATCGCGCGCTACCGGCAGACCGTGCTGGTCGCCTTCCAGGCCGTCGAGGACCAGCTCTCGACGACGCGCTCGCTCGCCGAGCAGGGTGGCCTACGCCGACAGGCATCGAACGCCGCCGACCTGATCGAGCAGCAGATCCTCAACCGCTACCGCGCCGGGCAGGTCAGCTACACCGAGGTCGTGACGGCGCAGGCCTCGGCCCTCTCGGCGCGGCGCTCGCTCGTGCGCATCGCCGTCGACCGGCAGGTGAGCGCCATCGCGCTGATCCAGGCGCTGGGCGGAGGCTGGTCGACGAGCGCGCCGGTCGCTATCGAAACACCCTAGCCGTCGGGTGCGGACCGTCCGTCAGAATCGCCGCTCACCTACGAGGGAGCCGGGGCGAGACGCATGGACAAGATCTGGCTGAAGCAGTACCCGGCGGGCGTGCCGGCCGAGATCGACGTCGCCCAGTACCCGTCGCTGGTCGCGCTCCTCGACGAGAGCTTCCGCCGCTTCGGCGATCGCGTCGCCTACAAGTTCATGGGCAAGTCGATCACCTTCCGGCAGGTCGACGATGCGTCGCGCGCGCTCGCCGCCTGGCTGCAGGCGCAGGGCTACGCCAAGGGCGACCGCATCGCCATCATGATGCCGAACGTGCCGCAGTACCCGGTGGCGGTCGCGGCGATCCTGCGCGCCGGCCTGGTGGTGGTCAACGTCAACCCGCTCTACACGCCGCGCGAGCTCGAGCACCAGCTGAAGGACTCCGGCGCCAAGGCGATCCTCATCGTCGAGAACTTCGCCTCGACGCTGCAGAAGGTGATGGCGGCGGTGCCGACGAAGACGGTCGTGCTCACGGCGCTCGGCGACATGCTCGGCTTCCCGAAGTCGATGATCGTCAACTACGTCGTGCGCAAGGTGAAGAAGATGGTGCCGGCCTTCGAGCTGCCGGGCGCCATCGGCTTCAACGACGCGCTCGCGCAGGGCCGCGGCAAGACCTTCACGCCGGCTCAGGCCGGCCCGGACGACATCGCGGTGCTGCAGTACACCGGCGGCACCACGGGCGTCAGCAAGGGCGCGGTGCTGCTGCACAGGAACCTCGTCGCCAACATCCTGCAGTCGGAGGCCTGGTACCAGCCGGCGCTGAAGAAGATCCCGCCCGGCGAGCAGATCGTGACCATCTGCGCCCTGCCGATCTATCACATCTTCGGCTTCAACACGAACATGATGCTGGCGATGCGCATGGGCGGCGCCAACATCCTGATCGCCAACCCGCGCGACCTGCCCGGCATGTTCAAGCAGCTGAAGGGCGAGAAGTTCCACAGCTTCCCGGCCGTCAACACGCTGTTCAACGCGATGGCGAACCACCCGGAGTTCTCGAGCGTCGACTGGACCGGCCTGGTGATCTCGGTCGGCGGCGGCATGGCGGTGCAGAGCGCGACCGCCAAGCTCTGGCTCGAGAAGACGGGCTGCCCGATCGTCGAGGGCTACGGCCTGTCGGAGACGTCGCCCTCGGTGAGCTGCAATCCCGTCGACAGCACCGCCTTCAGCGGCAACATCGGCCTGCCGATGCCGAACACCGACATGAAGCTGCTCGACGACGACGGCAACGAGGTGCCGATGGGCATGCCTGGCGAGATCGCGATCAAGGGGCCGCAGGTGATGGACGGCTACTGGCAGCGGCCCGACGAGACCGCCAAGGTGATGACTGCCGACGGCTACTTCCGCAGCGGCGACATCGGCGTCGTCGACGAGCGCGGCTACTTCAAGATCGTCGACCGCAAGAAGGACATGATCCTGGTCAGCGGCTTCAACGTCTATCCGAACGAGGTCGAGGACGTCGTCACGCAGATGCCAGGCATCCTCGAATGCGCCGCGGTCGGCGTGGCGGACGCGAAGGCCGGCGAAGCGGTCAAGCTGGTCATCGTCAAGAAGGACGCGAGCGTGACGGAAGAGGCGGTGCGCGCCTACTGCGAGGCCAACCTCACCGGCTACAAGCGGCCGAAGATCGTCGAGTTCAGGACCGACCTGCCGAAGACGCCGGTCGGCAAGATCCTGAGGCGAGAGCTTCGCGACAAGGTCTGAGCCCCGGCGGGCAACGCACCCGTGATCTGGTCGAAGACGGAGGCGGGCCGCGCCGAGATCCAGCAGCGTGTGCTGGTCAAGGAGCGGCCGCTGCGCAACCTGCTGCTGCTCGTCGACGGCCGGAACACCGAGGAGAAGCTGCTCGCCGGCGTGGCGGGCATCTCGGCGGCCGACTTCCGGAGGCTGGAGGAGCTCGGCCTCATCGCTCCCTCGGGGCCCTCGGCCTCCACTGCTGCGATGGCGCCCACACCGCAGCCCCCGGCGCCACAACCAGCGCCGGCAACGCCACAACCCGCGCCACAACCGGCACCGCAACCAGCGCAACCAGCGCAACCAGCGCAGGCACCGCTCGCGACCGAGGAGCTGGCGGCGCCCGACCCGGTGCCCGAGCCGACGGAGCTCTTCATGCCGAGCCGCGCCGTCGACATCGACGTCGATGCGTCGGGGATCGAGTTCGCCGCGCTGCGCGGCAACCTCACGGTGCTGATCTCGAGCAAGCTCGGCCTGCGCGGCGTCAGCATGTCGATGGCGCTCGAAGAGGCGGCGACGATCGACGAGCTGCACGACATCGCGCGCTGGACGTTGAAGCAGATCGCCGAGCGAGACGGCGAAGCGGCCGCGGCCGACGCGCGCACTATGCTCTTTGGTTCCTGATCCGACCAGCGCACCGCCTGCGGGGCGCACCATGACGCCCCGATCGTGTCGATGAAGCCGTTCGCGTCCGCAGCCAGGCCGGCGCTGCGCATCTTCGTCGATGCGCCGCTCGCCGCCGGACGCACGCTCGCCCTGCCGTCCGGGCCGGCGCGACACGTGCAGGTGCTGCGCCTGCAGCCCGGCGACACGGTGACGGTGTTCAACGGCAGGGCATCGCTCGAGTGGCCGGCGCGCATCCTGCGCATCGGCCGCCAGGCGGTCGAGGTCGAGCTCGGCGACGCGCTCGAGGCGGACCGCGAACCGAAGGTCGCGGTCACGCTGGCCGTCGGCGTGCCCGCCAACGACCGCATGGACGGCCTGATCGAGAAGGCGGGCGAGCTCGGCGCCGCGGCGATCCAGCCGCTGGTCTGCGAGCGATCGGTGCTGCGCGTGGCGGAGGACCGGGCCGAGGCCAAGCAGCGGCACTGGCGCGCGGTGGCGGCCGCCGCCAGCGAGCAGTGCGGCCGCACGCGAGTCACGGCCGTGCTGCCGGTGCGGCCCTTGCTGGCGTGGCTCGACGCCGAGGCGGAGGCGGCGCGGCCGGACGACGGCGCGGCGCGCGACATCGTGCTCAGCTTGGACGCCGCGGCGTGTTCGCCGGCCGCCGTGCTCGCCGACGGGCCGCGCGCCGTGCGGGTCCTCAGCGGCCCTGAGGGCGGGCTGACGCCGGCCGAGGAGCACGCGGCCGTCGCGCGCGGGTTCATGCCGGTCGGCCTCGGCCCGCGCGTGCTGCGCGCCGACACCGCACCGCTCGCCGTGCTCGCGTGGCTGGGGCTGCAGGACGCGAAGGGCGGCGAATGAACCGCGGCCTGGCCCTGCTCGCCCTGTGCCAGGGCTTCTTCCTGACCAACAACGTCACCTTCATCGCCATCAACGGGCTGGTCGGCCTGGCCCTGGCGCCCGAAGCGTGGATGGCGACGCTGCCGGTGACGGCCTACGTCGCCGGCGGCGCCTGCTTCGCCGGGCTGGTCGGGCGGCACCAGCGCGCCTGGGGCCGCCAGCGTGCGTTCCAGTTCGGCCTCTGCGTGGCGATCGTCTCGACCGCGATCTGCGCCTGGGCGGTGCTCAACCGCGAGTTCTGGGTTCTCGTCGCGGGCACGCTGCTCGCGGGTTACTACAACGCCAACGGCGGCCTCTATCGCTTCGCGGCGACCGAGATCGTCGAGCCGCACTTCAAGGAGCGCGCGATCTCCTGGGTGCTGGCGGGCGGGATCATCGGCGCCGTCGCCGGGCCGAACCTGGCCCAGGTCTCGCGGACCTGGCTTCCGGTCGAGTTCGCGGGCGCCTACGCCGCGCTGGCGCTGCTCGCCCTGTGTTCGCTCGCGACGATGGCCTTCATCCGCTTCCCGCCGCTTCCCGTGCCGAGCCTGGCCGCGCCCGGGCGACCGCTGCGCGAGATCGCGGCGCAGCCGGTGTTCCTGGTCGCCGTCGTCGCCTGCGCCTTCGGCTATGGCGTCATGAACCTGCTGATGGCGGCGACGCCGATCGCGATGGCCATGTGCGCGCATCCGTTCGCGAACACCGCGCTCGTCCTCGAATGGCACGTCCTCGGCATGTTCGTGCCGAGCTTCTTCACCGGCTCGCTGATCAAGCGCTTCGGCGCGATCCCGGTGATGAGCGTCGGCCTCCTGCTGAACGTCGTCTGCATCGCCGTCGCGCTGAGCGGCATCGAGCTCGCGCACTTCCTGATCGCCCTCTTCACCCTGGGAGTCGGCTGGAACTTCCTCTTCATCGGCGGAACGTCGCTGGTGACGACCTCCTACCGGCCCGAGGAGAAGACACGCGCGCAGGCGGCGATGGACACGGTCATCTTCACGACCATGACGATCACCTCGTTCAGCTCCGGCGCACTGGTCACGACGCAGGGCTGGACCTGGCTCAACGTCGGCTCGCTGCTTCCCGTGCTGCTGATCGGCGCGGCCCTGGCGTGGTACGTCGTCAACCGCCGCCGCGCCGCGGCCGCCTTGCCGCCGGTCCTGCCCTAGCCCGGCTCGCCGCGATCGCGCTCGGGGGTGGGCGCCGGGCTGCGGTCGCGCGCCGACCCGGCGACGAGATCGAAGCGGAAGAGGCGGCACTCGATGGGGCCGTTCCACATCGGCACGCGGCGCGATTCCTTCAGCCGCATCGCGCTCGGCAGGCGCATGTCGGGGCTCAGGATCCACGCCGTCCAGCCCGCCGGGTGCGCGGTGTAGGCCTTCTTCCAGTGCGCCGCCAGCCGGGCGAAGAAGTCGCCCGGCGCCTGCCGGTTGCCGGGATCGTCGGCCGGGCCGCGCGGCGGCATCGGCCGGCCCGCCGACTTTCCGGCGACCTCGATGCGCTCGCCGTAGGGCGGGTTCACCATCAGCGTGCCGGGCAGGTCGGCCGGCAGCGGCGGCGGCGGCCGCTCGAGGGCGTCGCCGCCGTGGAAGACGATGGCGTCGGCGACGCCCGCGCGCTCGGCGTTGCGGCGCGCGAAGTCGACCATGCGGAACGAGACGTCGCTGGCGAAGATGGGCACCGGCGGCACGTGCACCCGCTCGCGCGCCTGGCTCTTCATGCGCTGGAATTCGGCGCGCCGCGCGGCATCGGCGAACGGCAGCAGTCGCTCGAAGGCGAAGCGGCGCAAGGCGCCGGCCGCCATGCCGGCCGCGATCTGCGCCGCCTCGATGGCGATGGTGCCCGAGCCGCAGCACGGGTCGTGCAGCGCACCGCCGGCGTCGGCGCGGCCCTGCCAGCCGGCGGCGGCGAGCATCGCCGCGGCCAGCGTCTCCTTGAGCGGCGCGTCGCCGGTGTCGGCCCGCCAGCCGCGCTTGAAGAGCGGCTCGCCGGAGCTGTCGACGTAGAGCGCGGCGCGCTCCGCGCCGACGTGCAGGACCAGCGGCAGGTCGGGCCGCGCCGTGTCGACGTTCGGCCGCTCGCCGTGCGCGTCGCGCATGCGGTCGCAGAGGCCGTCCTTCACCCGCAGGGCGGCGAAGTTCAGGCTCTTGAGCGGGCTTCGCTGCGCCGTCGTGTCGACGCGGATCGTCTGCCGCGGCGTGATCCAGTCGGACCAGTGGACATCGCGGGCGAGCGCGTAGAGATCGCCCTCGTCGCGGTACGGACCTTCGGCCACCTCGACGAGCACGCGCTGGGCGAGGCGGCTCTCGAGGTTGAGCCGCATGACGTCCTCCGGCTCACCGGCGAGGGCGACGCCGCCGCGCCGCGCCTCGACGGCAACTCCGGGCAGGAGCCGCCGCACCTCGGCGTCGAGCAGACCCTCGACGCCCGCGGCGCAGGGCAGGAAGAGCGGGAGCGGCATGGAGCAGGACGCGGGAGAGGCCGAGGGCGCCGAGCGCCTACATGGCCTTGCGCATCTGCGTCGGCGCGATCTTCAGCGCCTCGCGGTACTTGGCCACCGTGCGTCGTGCGACGTGGATGCCCTGCTCCTCCAGCATCTGCGAGATCTGGCTGTCCGAGAGCGGCTTCTCCGGGTTTTCCGCGTCGACGATCTGGCGGATCAGCGCCCGCACCGCGGTGCTCGAGGCATTGCCGCCGGAATCGGTGCCGAGCGACGAGCCGAAGAAGTACTTCAGCTCGAAGGTGCCGTACGGCGTCGACATGTACTTGGCGGTCGTGACGCGCGAGATCGTCGACTCGTGCAGGCCGAGCTCGTCGGCGATCTCGCGCAGCACGAGCGGCTTCATGGCGATGGCGCCGTGCGTGAAGAAGCTCTTCTGCCGCTCGACGATCGCCTGCGACACGCGCTGAATCGTGTCGAAGCGCTGCAGGATGTTCTTCACGAACCAGCGCGCTTCCTGCAGGCGCGAGTTGAGGCCGGGACCGGCGCCGTTCAGCGCCCCGGTGCCGCGATGCTGGCGGATGGCGCTGGCGTAGAGGTCGTTGATGCGCAGCTTCGGCATGACGTCGGGATTGAGCTGCACCTTCCAGCTGCGGCCGACCTTCTGCACGATGACGTCGGGCACGACGATGTTGGCCTCGGCGCGCGCGAACGGCCGGCCCGGCTTCGGCTCCAGCGACAGGATGAGCGACTGCGCCTCGCGCAGCATGTGCTCGTCGGCGCCGGTGACGGCCATCAGCTTCTTCAGGTCGCGCTTGGCGAGCAGCGGCAGATGGTGCTTGCAGACGAGGATGGCGATCGCCTGCGCCTCGGAGCGCTCGCGCGCGCGCAGCTGCAGCGTCAGGCATTCGCCGAGGTCGCGGGCGCCGACGCCGGTCGGCTCCATGCTCTGCACGTAGCGCAGCGCGCAGCGCAGCTGGGCGAGCAGCGGATCGCTGGTGTCGCCGTCGTCGCAGCTCGCGGCGGCCGGCGGATCGAACTCGAGGCCGCCTTCGCGCAGGCGCGCGGCGATGTCCTCCAGCGAATCGCTGAGGTAGCCCTCGTCGTCGAGCGAGTCGATCAGGACCAGCACGGCGGCGGCATCGGCCGGCGACAGGCGCATGCCGGTGAGCTGGCTGCGCAGGTGGTCCTGCAGGCTCTGGACAGGGGTGTCGCGGTCGTTGTCTTCGAGGCCTTCGCCGTCGTTCTGCGTGCGCGTCTTGCCCGGCGTCTCGCGGATGCCGTCGAAGTCCTCGCGCTCGGTGCCGTTCTCCCAGTCCTCGCGCTCGGTCGCGCCGAAGTCGGCGGCGCCGTCGATCGGGCCGAGCTCGTCGCCGCCGTCGACGCCGGACACGGTGTCGGCCGCCCGCTCGGCCTCGCGCTCGCCGGCATGCTCGGCCGTCGAGAGGCGCTCCGCCAGCGGCTCGTAGACGGGCTCGAACGCGGGCGCCGGCTCGTCGTCGGCTTCGAGGAAGGGGTTCTGCTCGAGCATCTGCTCGACTTCCTGCTGCAGCTCGATCGTCGACAGCTGCAGCAGACGGATCGACTGCTGCAGCTGCGGCGTCAGCGCCAGGTGCTGCGAGAGGCGGACTTGGAGGGTCTGCTTCATGGAGCCCCCACGCTCCCTCCGGTCGCTGCCCCCCGAGCGGGCGCGGCCCGCCTCGGGAGCGGCCCGCCGGCGGGGCGGTCGCGGCTTTGCAAGATCGACATGGTCACATGCGGAAGTGTTCGCCGAGGTACACCTTGCGGACATCGGCATTGGCGACGATTTCTGCAGGGGTTCCCTCGGCCAGCACCCGGCCTTCGCTGATGATGTACGCGCGGTCGCAGATGCCCAGCGTCTCGCGGACGTTGTGGTCGGTGATCAGCACGCCGATGCCGCGCTCGCGCAGGAAGCCGATGATCCGCTGGATCTCGATCACGGCGATCGGGTCGATGCCCGCGAAGGGCTCGTCGAGCAGGATGAAGCGCGGCTGGGTCGCCAGGGCGCGCGCGATCTCGACGCGTCGCCGCTCGCCGCCGGAGAGCGCCGGCGCCGGCGAGGCGCGCAGCTTCTCGATCGAGAGATCGCGCAGCAGCCCCTCGAGCGTCGAGTCGATCACCGGCTTCCTGAGCGGCTTGCCGTCGGCGTCGACCTGCAGCTCGAGGATGGCGCGGATGTTCTCCTCGACGTTCAGCTTGCGGAAGATCGACGGCTCCTGCGGCAGGTACGAGAGGCCGAGGCGGGAGCGCCGGTGGATCGGCAGCCGCTCGACCCGGCGGCCCTCGATCGTGATCTGGCCGCCGTCGGGGCGGACCAGGCCGACGATCATGTAGAAGCTCGTCGTCTTGCCCGCGCCGTTCGGCCCGAGCAGGCCGACGACCTCGCCGCCGCGCACGGCCAGCCGCACGCCGTCGACCACCTTGCGCGATCCGTACGCCTTGCGCAGGTTGTGCGCTTCGAGCCGGTGCAGGACCGGGTCGGCCGGGCTCGCGTCGGTCACGGCCGCGACCCCAGCGCCGGGGCGGTGCGCAGCGCCGGCGCCGAGGCGCCGGTGGCCCGGGCCGCTTCGGCGGCCGCAGCGCTGCCCTCGCGCGGCGTCAGCGTCGCCCGCACGCGCCCGCCGGGGTTGGCGGCGGTCGCCGGCGCGCCGCCGCTGACGTTGAAGACCTCGGTCGTGCTGTCGTAGGTCACCAGGTTTCCGGAGATCTCGTCGGCGACCTCGCCGCCGCGCAGGCGTCGCACCGAGGCGTTGTTGACGAAGCGGATCACGTCGGACTTGCCGTCGTACTCGAGCCGCTCGGCGTCGCCGGCGATGTACTCGTCCGGAACGTCGCGCTTCTGCCGGAAGGTCGCGTGCTGCTGCGGCGTGCCGTAGGCGACCGCGGTGTGGTAGCCGTCGGGCAGCTCGCGCACCTCGATCCGCGCCGCCCGGATCGTCATCGTGCCCTTGGTCACGACGACGTTGCCGCTGAAGACGACGAACTGGTTGAGCAGGTCGATCCTGCCGGGAAGGTCGGCCTCGACGTTGAGGGGCTTGAAGCGATCCGCCTTCTCGGCGTGCGCGACGGGTCCGAGGGCCAGGAAAGGCGCCAGGACCAGGGCGGTCAGGAAGCGCCTGCCGAATCGCGAAGGGAGATGGGCCACAGGAGAAGAGGGACGGGGAACGGAGCGTTCCGCATCACGGCATGAATCTTGCAAGGCATTCTATGCCAGCGAGCGCGCTGCGTCGCCCCGGAAGTGCAGGAATCTCACGCATTGGCGGCCGCGGCGCCAAGGCCGTTCCCGATCTTCGCGGGAATCCCGCCCGGCTCAGGCCTTTCCGCCCTTGCGGGCGCGGGTCACCAACGCGTCGACGACGACGAGCATGCGGTCGTTCGACGGCACGCTGCCCTTCGGCTGCGGTGCGGCGTTGGCGAGGGTGCCGTTGGTGTAGTAGCGGCCCTGCACGCCCATCGCCGGCACGGCATCGATCTTGTACGCGGCGGCGGTCTGCCGGGCCTGCAGGCCCTTGGCCTGCACCGCGAAGGAGTTGAAGGCGGCCATGAACTTGTCGCCGTCGACGCCGTTGCGGGTCACGAACGCGACCATCTCGTCGCTGCTGCGCAGGCGGGTGCGCTCGGCGTGGATCGCGTAGTAGATGCGACGGTGCAGCGTCTCGAGGACGCCGAGGCTCTCGAGTGCATAGAACAGGCGCTGCTGGGCCGTGAACGGCTCCTCGCGGAACCAGATCGGCACGCGCCGGAACGCCACGTCCTCCGGCTGTCGCCGGGCCCAGGCCTCGAGCGCCGGCTCGAAGGCATTGCAATGCGGGCACTCGTACCAGAAGAACTCGACGACCTCGATCTTGCCCGGCGTGACGGGCGCCGGCTCGGCGAGGCGGACATAGTGGACGTCCTGCACCGGACCCGGCTGCGCCGCCAGCGGCGGGCTGGCCAGGGTGCCGCCCAGCCCGGCGGCAAGCCCGGCCGAGAAATCGCGTCGCGTCAGGGGCATGGCCGGCTCACCTCTGCACGGCGACGAGCGTCGCGTCGACGCCGGAGTCGCCAAGCTTTTCCTTGGCGCTCTCGGCCTCTTCGCGGCGCTCGAAGGGGCCGACGCGGACCCGGTAGACGGTTCTTCCGGCCTGCTCGCGCTCGGTCAGGCGGCTCTCGACGCCGAGCATCGCCAGCCGGGCACGCTGCTGCTCGGCGTCCTCGCTGCGGGCGAAGGCGCCGGCCTGAACGAAGTAGGTGAACGGGCTCGAGCCGGTGGTGGACACGGCCTGCGACGCGCGCGGTGCGGTGGCGACGGCGGCGCTGGCGCCGGTGCCCGGCCGGGCCACGCGCGGCGCGCTGGCCGGCGCCGACGCCGTCGGCAAGGGCGGCGCGACGGCCACCGGCCGGCCCGGGTCGGGCGCGATCGGCGCCGTCACGGCGGGCGCGGTCGCGGTGGGGGCGCTGGCGGCGACCGCCGGGTTGCGGCCGGCCAGGGCACTGTTCGGATCCCAGTTGCGGTTGCGTTCGATCTCGGCCGCGTCCTGCCCCGCCGAGCGCGCCGGCACCTTGTTGACGAAGGGGTTCGGCGCCTTGGTGACGTAGAGGGCGACGCCCAGCGCAATGGCGAGCCCCATCAGCAGGCCGACGACCAGCCCGATGACGAAGCCGCCGCGCTGCGACCGGCTCGAGGGATGCTTCTTCATGCGATTTCCGTTTCCGATTCCCGGGCCATCCGCACGGGGGCGCCGACGCCGAGGACCGCCAGCGCATTGGCGATGACCTGGCGCGTCGCTCCGAGCAGGGCGAGGCGAGCCCGCGCCAGCGCCGGGTCGTCGACCAGGAAGCGCTCGGCGCCGTAGTAGCTGTGGAAGGCGGCCGCGAGGTCGCGCAGGTAGAAGGCGATCTCGTGCGGCGCGAGCCCCAGGGCGGCGGCCGCCAGCACGTCGGGGTAGTCGGCCAGCTTCTTCAGCAGCGCGACCTCGCTCGGCGCGACCAGGAGCGCAAGATCGGCCTCGCTGGCCGAAGAGGGTTCCGTGGAGCCGCCGCTCCGCGCCGCAGCCTGCTCCATGACGGAGCAGATGCGCGCATGCGCGTACTGGACGTAGAACACCGGGTTCTCGTCGTTCTGCTTGAGCGCGAGATCGACGTCGAAGGTGAACTCGGTGTCGGCCTTGCGGCTCAGCATGAAGAAGCGGACCGCGTCGCGACCGGTCCAGTCGATGAGGTCGCGCAGCGTGACGTAGCTGCCGGCGCGCTTGCTGAGCTTGACCTCGACGCCGCCGCGCTCGACCCGGACCATGGTGTTGAGGATGTACTCCGGGTAGCCCGGCGGGATGCGCGGGTTCGCCGCCTGCAGCCCGGCGCGAACGCGGGCGATGGTGCCGTGGTGGTCGGTGCCCTGGAGATTGATGGCCTGGGCGAAGCCGCGCTCGAACTTGGCGAGGTGATAGGCGATGTCCGGAACGAAGTACGTGAAGCTGCCGTCGGACTTGCGCATCACGCGGTCCTTGTCGTCGCCGTACTCGGTCGTGCGCAGCCACAGCGCGCCGTCGGCCTCGTAGGTCTTTCCCGAGGCGACCAGGCGCTCGACGGTGCGCTGGACGCGTCCGTCGGCGTACAGGCTCGACTCGAGGTAGTAGTTGTCGAAGCGGACCCCGAAGGCGGCGAGATCGAGGTCCTGCTCGTGGCGCAGGTAGGCGACGGCGAACTGGCGGATGCCGTCGAGGTCGTCGACGCGCCCCGAGGCGGTGAACTCGCGGTCGTCGGCGCGGACCGTCTTGCCGGCGCGGAAGTCGGCGGCGATGTCGGCGATGTAGTCGCCGTTGTAGGCCTTCTCGGGCCAGCCCGGATCGCCCGGCGCCAGCCCGTCGAGACGGGCCTTGACCGACGCGGTCAGGGTCTCGATCTGCACCCCGGCGTCGTTGTAATAGAACTCGCGCGTGACCCGCCGGCCCTGCGTCTCGAGCAGGTTGCAGATGGCGTCGCCGAGCGCCGCCTGGCGAGCGTGGCCCACGTGCAGGGGGCCGGTCGGGTTGGCCGAGACGAACTCGACCAGCACCGCGTCGGCCGGGCCGCCGCGCGTGCCGTAGGCGGCACCGGCGGCGAGCACCTGCGCCACGACGCGCTGGCGCGCCGCCGCCCGCAGATGCAGGTTGATGAACCCGGGGCCGGCGATCTCGACCTTCTCGACCCAGCGCTCGACCGCCGCCTTGGCCCTGAGCGCCGCGATCAGCTCGGCCGCGAGCTCGCGCGGGTTGCGTCGCTGCGTCCGGGCGAGCGGCATCGCTGCCGTGACGGCCAGATCGCCGTGCGACGCCTGCCGCGGCGTCTCGAAGCTCGCGTCGATCGAATGACCCGGGCTCACCTCATCGATTGCCGCACGCAGCGCGTCGAGCAATTCTTCACGGGCCGAAGTCATCGCAGAATTCTACGGGCCGCGTTCGCGGAGCCTCGTCGCGCTGACCGTCGCGCGAATCCCGAAAAGACCGGCCGGGGGCCGACTTCGTCACACTTTGTATCCGGTGCCGATGCAAGAATGTCATGGCACTTTTCCGCACCTGGATGTCCGCCGCCCTCACCGCCTCCGTCCCGTCCGCCACGAAGGCGGACGTGCCGGCCATGCCGGCGATGATCGGCAAGTACCGGGTCCTCGGACGGCTCGGCGACGGCGCGACCAGCGAGGTGTTCCTCGCCTTCGACGACTTCCAGGGCCGCAACGTCGCCATCAAGCGGGTCCGCGCGGCGATGGCCAACGACCCCATGGACGGCCGCTACTCGGAGCGCTTCTTCGCCGCCGAGGCGGCGCTGGTGGGCCGGCTGCAGCACCCGAACGTCGTGCAGATCTTCGATGCCATCCCCGATGCGGTCGCGCCCTACCTGGTGATGGAATACGTCGCCGGCAGCACGCTGCGGCCCTACTGCCGCGCCGACCAGCTGCTGTCGCTCGAGCTCATCGTCGAGATCGGCTTCAAGTGCGCGATGGCGCTCGGCTACGTCTACCGCCAGGGCCTGATCCATCGCGACGTCAAGCCGGCGAACCTGCTCGCCGTGCACACCAACGGCAACATCACCGACGTCAAGATCACCGACTTCGGCAGCGTCCTGAACCTCGACTCGGACGTGACCCAGATCCATCGCGTCGGCTCGCTGGCCTACATGTCGCCAGAGCAGCTCGACGGCGGAACGCTCGATTGCCGGGCCGACATCTACTCGCTGGGCGCCGTGCTCTACCACCTCATCGCCGGCCGGCCGCTGTTCGATGCGCAGGTGCAGTCGGCCATGATGCATCAGATCTACAACGTCAGGCCGGCGACGCTGGTCGGCATTCGCGCCGGCGTCACGGCCGCGCTCGACGCCGTGATCCAGCGCGCGCTCGCCAAGGCGCCCGGCGACCGCTACAGCGACTGGAGCGAGTTCGCGGCGGCGATCTCGGAGCTGGTCACGACCCAGCAGGTTCCGCGCGGCCAGTTCCAGGGCGTCCTCGACTCCGAGCGCTTCACGCTGCTGCGCACGCTCGAGTTCTTCTCGAACTTCGGCGACGTCGAGCTCTGGGAGGTGGTGCACCGCGCCAAGTGGCAGCGCTTCCACTTCGGTCACGCGCTGTACCGCAAGGGCGAGGAAGGCAACAGCTTCCACATCATCGCGCAGGGTGCCGTCGAGGTGTTCCGCGACGGCAAGAAGGTGGCGCAGCTCGGCTCCGGCACGTCCGTCGGCGAGATGGCCTACCTCGCCCCGAGCGCCGAGCTGAAGCGGCACAGCACCGACGTCATCGTCACCGAGCCGGCGACGACGATCTCCTTCACGCCCGAGACGCTGACCCAGCTGAGCCCCGGCACCCGCCACCTGTTCCACGACTCCTTCATCAAGGTGCTCGTGCGGCGGCTGCACACGGCGCACGAGGCGCTCGCCCACCCCCGCCGCATCTTCTGAGGCGGCGGTTGCCGGGCGGCCCGGCAGCATGATTCAATCGGGCCAGGCGGGCCTCGCATCCGCTTCCCCACTCAACATCCGGAGACGAACTTGCGTCATTCCCTGCTGACCCTGGCCGCTGCCTTCTCGCTCGCCGTCACGACTTCCGTGTTCGCCAACGCCCACAAGGAGGCGCCTGGCATGACCAAGGCCGCCGCCAGCGCCTCGAGCCCCTCGCCGACGGCGCAGCAGACCAAGATGGCGACGTGCAACGCCGAAGCCGGCGACAAGAAGGGCGACGAGCGCAAGGCCTTCATGAAGACCTGCCTGTCGGCACCCAAGGCGACGGCGCAGCAGAACCGGATGAAGCAGTGCAACGCCGACGCCAAGGGCAAGAAGGGCGACGAGCGCAAGACCTTCATGAAGAGCTGCCTCTCGGCATAGTGGAGGCCGGCGCCGCGACGGCGCGCACCTTCGACTACGCGGCCGCGGCCAAGGAGTCGGTGGCCTGCCCGCTCTGCGGGCAGTCGTCGTTCGAGCCGCTGGCCAGCATCGACCGCTACGGGATGGGCGTGGCCACCGTTGGCTGCCGCGGCTGCGGCCTGATCCAGACGCAGCCCCGGCTCACCCGGGACGGCTTCGCCGAGTTCTACCGGCAGAGCTACCGCGCCTACTACCAGGGCGTGGTCGAGCCCAGCGCCGACTACGTCCGCAGCATGAACAAGGCCGCCCGGCTCGACGCCACCGCGGCGTGGCTGCAGGCCGCGGGCGCGCTCGACGGCGGGGGCGCCGTTCTCGACGTCGGCTGCAGCGAAGGCACGCTGTTCGCCGCCTTGCGCCGGGCGGGCTTCGCCGGCCCCTTGCGCGGCGTCGAGCCCAACGACGCCTTCCGCGACTACACGAGGGCCGAGCACGGGGCGGAGGTCGTCGCCACCGAGAGCGAGCTGCCCGAGGCCTGGCGCGGCACGATCGGCCTAGCGACCATGATCCATGTCCTCGAGCACGTCGCCGACCCCGTCGCCACGCTGCGCCACCTGCGCGGCTTCCTGGCCGGCGGCGGCCACCTGTACGTCGACGTCCCCGACGTCGCCGAGTACGCCTCGCTCAACGACCTGCACATCGCTCACGTCTTCCACTTCAGCGCCGGCACCTTGCGCGCGACGCTGCGCGCGGCCGGCTTCGAGGTGGTCAGCCTCGAAGCGCACCGACCGCCCGGCCACCCCGCCTCGCTGCGCGCGCTGGCGCGGTCGGCGCCGGACTTGCCGGCGGCCGATACCGCGCTGGCCGCCGACCCGGTGGCCCCCGGCACGGAGCCGCCCGGCTGGGCCGCGATCCGCAGGATCAACCGCAAGCGCCATCGCCTCGCCCTCAAGCGCCTCCTCCGCACGACCCTCGGCCGCAGTCCCCTCTACCGCGCGCTGCGCGCCCGCCGCCGTCGCTGAGAGTCCCGGCGGCCAGCCCTGTCTCGAGCCGTCGCCGCGTGCCGATCGAATAGATTAGCGGGATGTCATCGACGTCGAGCCGCAGCGCGAGCGGCCCTGTCCCGCGTGCCGTGCTCTTCGATGCCTACGGCACCCTGTTCGACGTCTACAGCGTCGGCGTCGCTGCCGAACGGCTCTTTCCCGGTGCCGGCGAGCGCCTCGGCACCCTGTGGCGGGACAAGCAGATCGAGTACACGCGGCTCTGCTCGATGAGCGGCCGGCCGCGCAGCTTCGCCGAGTGCACCCGCGCCGGCCTGCGCTACGCGGCGCGGCGCCTCGACCTCCCGCTCGACGAGGCGAGCGAGCGCGAGCTGATGGCCGCCTACGAGCAGCTCGCGCCCTTCCCCGAGAACCGCGCCGTGCTCGAAGCGCTGCACCGGCAAGGCGTCCGCGCCGGCGTGCTGAGCAACGGCGACCCGGACATGCTCGGCGCCGTCGTCCGCCACGCCGGCTTCGAGCGCTGGCTCAATCCGGTGCTGAGCGTCGAGACCACCGGCCGCTTCAAGACCGACCCGGCCACCTACGCGCTCGGCACGGCCGCGCTCGGCCTGGCGGCCGCCGATATCCTGTTCGTGTCGAGCAACTGCTGGGACGCCATCGGCGCCACCTGGTTCGGCTACACCACCTTGTGGGTCAACCGCTTCGGCCTGCCGCTCGAGGAGCTCGGCACCGAGCCGACGCGAACCGGCACGCAGCTCGCCGACGTACTCGAATTCTTTGCCTCTGAGGACCTTCGACCATGACTCCCGCCCTTCCCGCCGGCATGCAGATCAATGCCCCGATCCTGCCCGGCTTCGAACACGTCCTGAGCACGCCGGCGCTCGAGCTC
The DNA here is from genome assembly GCA_036263655.1 of Caldimonas sp. Lineage (GTDB taxonomy): Bacteria > Pseudomonadota > Gammaproteobacteria > Burkholderiales > Burkholderiaceae_C > Schlegelella_A. The sequence continues at coordinate 21,009 of DATAGP010000026.1, forward strand.
GTCGCCCGGCTGCACCGCGCCTTCGAGCCGCGCCGCCAGGAGCTGCTCGCCGTCCGCGCCGAGCGCGCCAAGCGCCTCGACGCCGGCGAGCGCCCCGACTTCCTCGCCGAGACGGCGCACATTCGCGCCGGCGACTGGAAGATCGCGCCCGTGCCGCCGGCGCTGCAGTGCCGGCGGGTCGAGATCACCGGCCCGGTGGACGCCAAGATGGTCATCAACGCCTTCAACTCGGGCGCCGACTCGTACATGACCGACTTCGAGGACAGCAACTCGCCGCTGTGGACGAACCAGATCCAGGGCCAGATCAACATCGGCCGGGCGATCCGCCGCGAGCTGTCGTTCTCGCAGGAATCGCCGGCGGGAACGAAGTCGTACAGGCTGAACGAGAAGATCGCGACCCTGCAGGTGCGCCCGCGCGGCTGGCACCTCGACGAGAAGCACGTGCTCGTCGACGGCCAGCGCGTCAACGGCGGCATCTTCGACTTCGCGCTCTTCATGTTCCACAACGCCAGGGAGACGCTGGCGCGCGGCTTCGGCCCGTACTTCTACCTGCCCAAGCTCGAGAGCCATCAGGAGGCCCGGCTCTGGAACGACATCTTCCTCATGACGCAGCAGGAGCTCGGCCTGCCGCAGGGCACGATCAAGGCCACGGTGCTGGTCGAGACCATCCTCGCCGCATTCGAGATGGACGAGATCCTCTACGAGCTGCGCGAGCACAGCGCCGGGCTGAACGCCGGCCGCTGGGACTACATCTTCAGCTGCATCAAGAAGTTCAAGCTCGACCGCGACTTCTGCCTCGCCGACCGCGCCAGGGTGACGATGACCGCGCCCTTCATGCGCGCCTACGCGCTGCTCCTGCTGCAGACCTGCCACAAGCGCGGCGCGCCGGCGATCGGCGGCATGAGCGCGCTCATCCCGATCAAGAACGACCCGGTGAAGAACGAGGCGGCGATGGCCGGGATCATCGCCGACAAGCGCCGCGACGCGACCGATGGCTACGACGGCGGCTGGGTCGCGCATCCGGGCCTGGTCGAGGCCTCGATGAAGGAGTTCGTCGCCGTGCTCGGCGAGCGGCCGAACCAGTTCGACAAGCAGCGCCCAGACGTCAGCGTGACGGCGTCGCAGCTGCTCGACTTCCAGCCGGAAAAGCCGATCACGGAAGACGGCCTGCGCATGAACATCAACGTCGGCATCCACTACCTCGGCGCCTGGCTCGGCGGCAACGGCTGCGTGCCGATCCACAACCTGATGGAGGACGCGGCGACGGCCGAGATCAGCCGCTCGCAGGTCTGGCAGTGGATCCGGAGCCCGAAGGGCGTGCTCGACGACGGCCGCAAGGTGACCGCCGAGCTCGTCCGGCAGCTGGTGCCGGAGGAGCTGGCGAAGATCAAGTCCGGCGGCTTCGAGGGCAAGTTCGACCGGGCCGCGGCGATCTTCACGCAGATGAGCACGCAGGACGAGTTCGCGGAGTTCCTGACCCTGCCGCTCTACGAGGAGATCTGAGCTGCGCGGCGCCGGCGGGCGCCGCCAGGCCCTGATCGGCGACGTCCGCCCCTCATGAACCTCGGCATCGAACAGCTTCCCGCACGCTGCGACGTGCTCGTCGTCGGCGCCGGGCCCGCCGGCAGCGCCGCCGCCCAGATGCTCGCGCGCGGCGGCCTCGACGTCGTCCTCGTCGACGGCCAGGCCTTCCCGCGCGACAAGGTCTGCGGCGACGGGCTCATCCCCGACGCGCACCGTGCGCTGGCCCGGCTGGGCGTCCTCGACGCGGTGATGGCGGAGGCCCGCTCGTCGCGAACGCTGGGCTGCATCGCGCCGCGCGGCGGCCGCATCGACGTCCCCGGTCATCTTGCGGTGCTGCCGCGCAAGCGCCTCGACGAGATCATCTGCGGCGCCGCGGTGAGCGCCGGGGCGCGCATGTTCGCGCCGCTGCGCTTCACCGCCCCCCTGCGCGACGGCGACCCGTCGACCGGGCGTGTCGTCGGCGCGGCGCTGCAGCACGGCCAGACGCGGCGCGAGATCGGCGCGCCGTGGGTCGTCCTCGCCACCGGCGCACAGCCGCAGGCCCTCATCGCCGCCGGCATGTGCGAGCGGCGCACGCCGAGCGGGATCGCGCTGCGGGGCTACATCCACAACGCGGCGATGACGCCGCGCATCACGAGCCTGGAGGTCGTCTGGCACAAGCGCCTGTCGCCGGGCTACGGCTGGATCTTTCCGTGCGGCGGCGACGTCTTCAACATCGGCGTCGGCGTCGCCCAGAGCCATCGCGAGGCCGGCGGCGGGCGGCATGCCATGCAGGACGTCAACCTGCGGGACGTGTTCGCCGCCTTCAAGCAGCTCTATGCCCCTGCGGGCGAGCTCGTCGCCGGCGGCGCCTGGCAGGGCGAGCCGGGCCACGAGCTGAAGGGCGCGCCGCTGCGCTGCTCGCTCGAAGGCGCGCGCCTGCACGCGCCGGGCCTGCTCGTCACCGGCGAAGCCGCCGGCAGCACCTACGCCTTCACCGGCGAGGGCATCGGCAAGGCGATGGAGACGGGCATGCATGCCGCCGAGGCCATCCTCGCCGGATGGCGGCCGGGCAGCCCGGGCGACGGCGACCGCGATGAGGCCGTGCGCGACGACTACGCCGCCCGCGTCCTCGCCCTCAAGCCCCGCTTCGCCCTCTACGAGGAGGCCAACCGCGCCAACGCCTATCCGTGGCTGATCGACCTGCTCGTCTGGAGCGCGCGGCGCAGCCCGCGCCGCCTGCAGCGCATGGCCGGCGTGCTCGAGGAGACGCACATCCCGACCGACGCGGTGACCGTGCGCGGCGTGCTGCGCCGCCTCTTCGACTGGCGCTGAGGGGCGGTGCATGTGCCAGCTCCTCGGCATGAACGCGAACACGCCGACCGACGTGATGTTCAGCTTCACCGGCTTCGCGACGCGTGCGCACGAGCACAAGGACGGCTTCGGCATCGCCTTCTTCGAGGACAAGGGCGTGCGCCTGTTCGTGGACTCGCAGAGCGCGCGCGAGTCGCCGGTGGCCGGCATGGTGCAGCGCTATCCGATCCGCAGCCGCAACATCGTCGCCCACATCCGCAAGGCGACGCAGGGCCGGGTGGCGCTGGAGAACACCCATCCCTTCGTGCGCGAGCTCTGGGGCCGCTACTGGGTCTTCGCCCATAACGGCGACCTGAGGGACTTCGCGCCGCGCCTGCACGGCGCCTTCCGGCCGGTGGGCGACACCGACAGCGAGCGGGCCTTCTGCTGGCTGATGCAGGAGCTCGCCAAGGCGCACGCCAGCGTCCCCGGGGTCGACGAGCTGAGCACGACGCTGGCCGAGCTGCTGCCGCAGGTGGCGGCGCACGGCAGCTTCAACGCCATGCTCAGCAACGGCCAGGCGCTCTGGGCGCACTGCTCGACGCAGCTCTTCCACATCGTCCGCCAGCATCCGTTCGCCCGTGCCTCGCTGCAGGACGAGGACGTCACCGTCGACTTCGCCCAGCACACCTCGCCCAGCGACCGGGTCGCCCTCGTCGTCACCGAGCCGCTCACGAAGGACGAGACCTGGCAGCCCTTCGCGCCGGGCGAGATGCGGGTCTTCGTCGACGGCACGGCGTCGATGCGGTCCTAGGCGCCTGAGCGGCCCGGCAGGTGCACCGCTCTATCATCGTCGCGCAGCGCGCGCCCTGCGCGCCTGCCGGCGTCGAGACACTTCAAGAGCCTCTCGCGGGGCCCCAGCGCGAATGCCCCAACCCTCTGCCACGCCCATTCCCCGCTTCGACACCTTCTACAAGCACGACGAACTGACCCAGCTGCTGGCCGCGTTCGCGCGAGCGCACCCGAAGCTCGCCGCCGTCGAGTCGATCGGCAAGAGCTACGAGGGCCGCGACATCTGGGTGGTGACGGTCACCAACCTGGCCACCGGCCCGGCCGAGGACAAGCCCGCCTTCTGGGCCGACGGCAACATCCACGCCGCCGAGCTGACGGCGTCGACCGCGGTGCTGTACTTCCTCAACGAGCTGCTCACGAAGTACGGAAGCGACCCGGACATCACGCGTCTGGTCGACACCCGCACGGTCTACCTCTGCCCGCGCCTGAATCCGGACGGCGCCGAACTGGCGCTGGCCGACCGGCCGCGCCACATCCGCTCGTCGACGCGCAAGTACCCCTTCGACGAGGAGCCGGTCGAGGGGCTGACCGCCGAGGACATCGACGGCGACGGGCGCATCCTCTTCATGCGCATGCCCGACCCGCACGGCACCTGGAAGAAGTGCGCTCAGGACCCGCGCCTGATGGTCGCGCGCGAGCCGGGCGAGCACGGCGGCGAGTACTTCCGCCTCATGCCCGAGGGCCTCATCCGCAACTACGACGGGCTGTCGATCAAGGTCAACGCCGACCTCGAGGGGCTCGACCTCAACCGCAACTTCCCCTCCTTCTGGCGCCAGGAGTTCGAGCAGACCGGCGCCGGCGACTACCCGACCAGCGAGCCGGAGGTCAAGGCGATGGTCGACTTCATCGTCGGCCACAAGAACATCGGCGCGGCGATCAGCTACCACACGCACAGCGGCGTGATCCTGCGGCCGATGGGAACGCAGAGCGACGACGACATGATCCCGGAGGACCTGTGGTCGATCAAGCGCTTCAGCGAGATCGGCGCCAGGCTCACCGGCTATCCCGCGATCAGCATCTGGCACGAGTTCAAGTACCACCCGAAGGACGTCATCAGCGGCACCCAGGACTGGGTCTACGAGCACCTCGGGGCGCTGTTCTGGGTGGTCGAGATCTGGGCCCCGAACAAGGAAGCCGGCATCGCCGACTACAAGTGGATCGACTGGTACCGCGAGCACCTGGTCGAGGACGACCTCAAGCTCATCAAGTGGAGCGACGAGCACTGCGAGGGCCAGGCGCACGTCGACTGGAAGCCCTTCATGCACCCGCAGCTCGGCGCCGTCGAGATCGGCGGCTGGGACAAGATGAACTTCTGGCGCAACCCGCCGCCGGCGCTGCGCGAGCGCGAGGCGGCGCGCTTCCCGAAGTGGATGACGACGATCGCGCTGTCGCTGCCCAGGCTCGAGCTGCTGCGCACCGAGGTGCGGGCGCTCGGCCCCGACACCTGGCGCGTCCGCATCGCCGTGGCCAACAGCGGCTGGCTCCCCGCCTACGTGACCAAGCGGGCGCTGGCGCGAAAGACCGTGCGCGGCGTCATGTTCGAGATCCACCTGCCCGCGGGCGATGCCTCGGTCTCCCTGGTGAGCGGCAAGCCACGCATGGAAGGCCCGCAGCTCGAAGGCCATGCGCCGAAGAACTCGCTCAATGCCTTCCTGCCCAACCGCGAGGTGACGGCCGACCGCGCCGTCGGCGAGTGGGTCGTGCGCGCCTCACAGGGAACGCGCCTGGTGCTCACCGCCCGCGCCGAACGCGCCGGCGCGGTGCGGGCCGAGGTGGTGCTGGACTGACGACTAGAAGCGCAGCCGCACGCCGGCGGCGATGGCGTGCCCCGACGACTCGAAGCTCAGCTTCTCGTGCATGGCGGCGACGTAGATGTCGGTGTTCTTCGACAGGAAGTAGTCGTAGCCGAGCGAGTAGGTCCGCTGCGTCAGGCCCGAGACCGGCGTCTTCTCGTACGAGTGGCCGTAGCCGACCAGGATCAGGCTGTTGCCGAGCGGCACGGCGGCGCCGAGCTGGTAGAGCCGGGTGCGCTCGTCCGAACCGGCGTCCGTCTTGACCCGTCCGACCTGCCCGTAGACGCGGATGAAGCGGAAGTCGTAGCTGGCGCCGGCCTGCATGGCGATCTGGCGGATGAAGCCGACCGGCAGCGCCAGCTGGCTGTTCTTGATCCGCTCGACCGCGAAGCTCACCGCGAACGGGCCGGTCAGATAGGCGAGGCTCAGCCCGAAGTTGCGGCCGGTCGAGAGCGAGCCGGGGCCTTGCTCCGGGGCGTTCGCGGCGAAGTTGACGCGCAGGGCGTCGCGCGGGTTGTTGGTGTACCAGACCGAGTTGTTCCAGCGCGTGTCGCCCAGCATCGTGCCGCCGCCGTAGTACTGGCGCACGCTCGGCGAAAACCCGGGCGAGTCGCCGAAGGCGTTGAAGGTGACCGTCGACAGGTAAAGCGGGGAGGCCGTGCGCCCGAGGACGGTGGTTCCGAACGCACCCGAGAGGCCGACGCTCGCTTCCCGCGAGAAGAAGGGATCGCCGCCGAACCGGCCGGCCGAGCCGCTGTCGTTGCCGAGATAGGCCTCCAGCTTGAACACGGCGCGAAGACCGCCGCCGAGGTCCTCGCTGCCGCGAAAGCCCAGATAGCTGCGCGACATGTTGCCGGCGTCGAGCTGCCAGGCGCTCGAGCCGCCGATCGGCCGCACGCGGCTGCCCGAAGCGTCGACGAGGCCGTACAGCATCGAGGTCTGGGCCCAGGCTCCCGCGCTGCAGGCCCAGAGCACGAGACAGACAGCCGAACGGATCGATCGTGACATTCGCAACACCTCGGGGCCAGGGAAGGGGGCTGCTGCATGACCCGCAGCGCCGTTCCTATTCTGGCGCACGGCCACAATCGCGGCCTCACGGAGGATGACTGTTGGAGCTCTTCGTCAACGGCGCGCAACGCCTCCTGCCCGATGATCTGGCGGAGCCGGCACTGCCGCTGCTGTGGGCCCTGCGCGAGCTGCTCGGTCTCACCGGCACGAAGTTCGGCTGCGGGGTGGCGGCGTGCGGCGCCTGCACGGTTCACGTCGACGGTGCCGCGGTCCGCTCCTGCGTGACCCCGATCGGCGGCCTGCAGGGCCGCCGCATCGTCACCATCGAGGCGCTCGGCTCGCAGGAGCGGCCGCACCCCTTGCAGCGCGCCTGGGTCGAGCACCAGGTGCCGCAGTGCGGCTACTGCCAGAGCGGGATGCTGATGGCCGCGGCGGCGCTGCTGGCCAGGAGCCGCCGACCGAGCGATGCCGAAATCGACGCGGCGATCACCCACATCTGTCGCTGCGGCACCTATCCGCGGCTGCGCGCCGCGATCCGCGCCGCGGCCGCCGAGCTGGCCGCGGGGTGAGACGACGCGCGCTGCTCCTGTCCGGGCTGGGGACGGCCGGTGCGCTGCTCGTCGGCTGGAGCGTGCTGCCGGCGCGCGATCGCATCGGCGCCATCGACAGCCTGCCGCCCGTGGCCGGTGCGGTGGGGCTGAACGGCTGGATCCGCATCGCTGCCGACGGCGCCGCGGTGCTCGCGATGAACCGGAGCGAGATGGGCCAGGGTGTGCACACGGCGCTGGCGATGCTCGTCGCCGAGGAGCTGGACCTGGCGCTGGCGCGCATTCGGCTCGAGCCCGCGGGGCCCGAGCGGTTGTACGGCAACGTCGCGAGCTTCGTCGGCCAGCTGCCGTTCCATCCGCACGACAAGGACCCGGCTCGCCGGACCGACGTCGTCCGAGCCAGTCAATGGATGACGTCGAAGGTCGTTCGCGAGCTCGGCATCAACGTGACCGGCGGCTCGTCGTCGGTCGCCGATGCGTGGGACGTGCTTCGGTGGGCCGCGGCGACGGCCCGGGCGCGCCTGGTCGGCGCGGCGTCCATCGCCTGGAAGCTGCCGGCCGACGAGCTCGTCGTCACCGACGGTGTCGTGAGCCACGCGTCGGGGACCGCGGCGCACTACGGCGAGCTCGCCCGCATGGCGGTGGCCACGCCGACGGGCGAGGTCCGCCTCAAGGCGCGCGACGCCTGGACGCTGATCGGCCAGGCGGCGCCGCGCATCGATGTCGCGGCGAAGACCGATGGCACGGCCCTCTTCGGCACCGACGTGCGCCCCGATGGCTTGCTCTACGCCGCCGTCCGCCATTGCCCGATGATCGGCGGCAGCGCCGGTGCAGTCGACGTCGCGCCGGCGTTCGCGCTTCGCGGCGTCGAGCGGGTCGTCCGCCTCGGTCCATACGGCGGCTCGACCGCGGCGCTGGCGGTGGTCGGCCGCACCTGGTGGCACGCCCAGCGCGGCGCCCAGGCCATCGCCGTGCGCTGGCAGCAACGCCCGGCCGGGCCGCTCGACAGCGCCGCCGTGCTCGAGACGCTGGAGAGGACCGCGCGAGACGCCGCGGCATCGGGCGCCGGCTTCGTCTTCCATCGACGCGGCCGGCCGACGCTCGGCAACGTGGCCGAGGCGGCCCCGGCGCGGCGCGTCGAGCGCGTCTACCGCTCGCCCTACCTCGCCCACGCCGCGATGGAGCCGATCAACTGCACGGCGCGCGTCGCCGGCGGCAAGGTCGACGTGTGGGCACCGACGCAGGTGCCGGGACTCGCGCGCGCCATCGCCGCCGAGGTCGCCGGCGTCGACCCCGACGCCGTCACCGTGCACGTCACCTACCTCGGCGGCGGCTTCGGCCGACGTCTCGACGTCGACTTCGTCGGCCAGGCGGTGCGCATTGCCCTCGAGACCGGCGGCCGGCCGGTCCAGCTCGTCTGGTCGCGTGAAGAGGACCTCGGCCACGACTTCTACCGTCCGGCCGCGGCCGCCGTCCTCGCCGCCACGCTGGGCGACGACGGGCTGCCGGACTCGTTGCGCATCACCAGCGCCGGCGACGCGGTGACACCGCGCTGGATCGAGCGCACCCTGCCGCACCTCGCCGGCCGGTTCGAGCTTCCGGACAAGACCGCCAGCGAGGGCCTGTTCGACCAGGCCTACGCCATCCCGAGGCAGCGCATCGCGCACGTCACGACGCGGACCGGCGTGCCGGTCGGCTACTGGCGGTCGGTCGGCCATTCGCACAACGGCTTCTTCATCGAATCGTTCATCGACGAGCTGGCCCACGAAGCCGGTCGCGACCCGCTCGCCTACCGGCTCGCCCTGCTCGCCGATGCGCCGCGCCATCGCGCCGTGCTGCAGCTCGCCGCAGCGCGTGCCGGATGGCCCGGTCAGGGGCCGGCGCAGCCGCTGCCGCGCGGCCGCGCCCTCGGCATCGCCTTGCACGAAAGCTTCGGCAGCATCGTCGCCCAGGTCGTCGAGGCGTCGATTGAGCGCGGCCGGCCGCGCGTGCACCGGGTGGTCTGTGCCGCGGACGTGGGCACGGTCGTGAACCCGGGCATCGTCGCGCAGCAGATGGAGAGCGCGGTGATCTTCGCCCTGTCGGCGGCGCTGCACGGCCGCATCGACATCGAGGGCGGCATCGTCCGGCAGACGAACTTCCCGGCCTACCCGCTCGTCCGTCTCGCCGACTCCCCGGCGATCGAGACCCACCTCGTCGCCAGCACGCGCGACCCGGGCGGCGTCGGCGAGATCGGCGCGCCGCCGCTCGCGCCGGCGCTCGCCAACGCCCTATTCGCGCTGACCGGGACCCGCCTACGCGAGCTGCCGCTCCGACTCTGAGCGCGCCGGCGGCGCCGCGCCTCAGCGCGTGTCGACCGCTTCGGTGCCCGGCGAGCGACGGACGTGCCGTGCCAGCGTCCGCCGCAGCTTCGAGGCGTCGATGGGCTTGGTGAGGAAGTCGTTCATGCCGGCGGCGAGCGCCTGCTCGCGCTCCGAGACCAGCGCGGCGGCGGTGAGCGCGATGATCGGCAGGGCGCTCGCGCTCCAGGCCTTGCGCAGCTCGAGGGCCGCCTCGTGGCCGCTCATGACCGGCATCTGCACGTCCATCAGGATCAGGTCGAAAGGACGGCCCCGCCGCGCCGCCGCCTCGACGGCCTGGATCGCGGCGCGGCCGTCGCGCGCCTCCTCGACGTCGACGCCCCACTGCGCGAGCGTCGCCGCCGCGACCATCATGTTGACGGGATTGTCCTCGACGAGCAGGACGCGCGCATGGCGCAGGCGCTCGCCTTCGCCGCTGTCGTGCGCGGCCTGCTCGGAAGCCGGCAACGCCGTCGGCAACGGCAGGTCGGCCCAGAATGTGCTGCCGGCGCCGACGCCGCTGCTCATGCCGACGTCGCCGCCCATCATGCGGGCGAGCTGGCGACAGATGGACAGGCCCAGGCCGGTGCCGCCGACGCGCCGGGTGGTCGTCGCGTCGCCCTGGCTGAAGGGCTGGAACAGCTGCGCCTGGACCGCGTCCGGCACGCCGCGGCCGGTGTCGACGACGGCGAGCCGGACGCCTCGCCCGGACGGCCCGGCCTCGATGCGCACGCTGCCGCGGTCGGTGAACTTCACCGCATTGGTGATGAAGTTGCCGAGGATCTGGCGCACGCGGACCGGATCGCCCTCGACGCGGAGCGGCAGCGCCGGATCAATCGCCAGCTCGAAGGCGAGCCCCTTGGCCTCCGCCAGCGAGCGGTACGACGCGTGCACGGCGGCCAGCGTCTCGCGCGGCTCGAAGACGCTCGTCTCGAGCGTGAACTTGCCGGCCTCGATCTTCGAGAAGTCGAGGATGTCGGAGAGGATGCCCTCGAGGCCGCGCGCGCTCTCGAAGATCTGCTCGAGGTACTGCCGCTGCAAGGCCGGATCGACGTTGTCGCGCAAGGCCAGGCGGGCGAGGCCCAGCACGCCGTTGAGCGGCGTGCGGATCTCGTGGCTGGTGTTGGCGAGGAAGGCGCTCTTCGCGCCGCTGGCCGCCTCGGCCGCATCGCGCGCCGCCTGCAGCGCGGCGTCGAGCCGATGCCGCTCGCTCACGTCGTCGGCGATCCAGATCGTCCCCCCGAAGCTCGGCCGCATCGGGTCGACGGCCTGACCGAGCAGGCGGCACCAGAAGCGGCTGCCGTCGCGCCGCTTCATCTCGCGCTCGGTTTCGAAGGGCTCGCCGGCGGCGAGCAGCGGCCCGGCGACGGCGCTGATGCGAGCGTACTCGTCGGCGTCCGGCCAGACGGCCGATCCCGGCTCGCCGGCAAGCGAGCCCGGGCTCCAGCCGAAGATGGCCTCGAAGCGCGGATTGGCCTGGACGAAGACGCGCTCGCGGGTGAGGGCGATGCCGATCGAGGCACGCTCGAACATCGCCGCGTGCTCCAGCCGCGTTCGCTCGGTGAGCGTCACGTCGCGTGCATTCACCACCATGTAGGCGCGGCCGTCCATCTCGAAGCGGGCGGCCGAGATGAGCACCGATGCCGAGCCGCCGTTGCGCTTCAGCAGCATCGCCGGCATCTCGTCGATGCGGCCGCTCTCCGTCATCGCCGCGCGCAGCCGCTCGCGGTCGCGCAGGTCCTGCCAGAGCCCCAGCTCGGTGGCCGTCCGGCCGACGACCTCGTGCGCCTCGTAGCCGGTGAGGCGGGTGAACGCCGCGTTGACCATCGTGTGCCGCCCGGACTCGATCTCCGACAGGGCGATGCAATCCGGGCTGGTCGCGAACAGGTGCGAGAGCAGGGCCTCGGAGCGGCGCAGCGCCGCCTGCGCCGCCTGCCGAGCGGTGATGTCGAAGAGCAGCGTCAGCGCCGCCGGTCCGCCGGCAGCGCTGACGCGCACCCCGGTGCCCTGCACGCTGATCGGCCGGCCGTCGCGCGAGATCGCCTGGAAGTCCTGCACCGGCAAGCCCAGCCCGACCGGCAGCCGCTCGAGGGCGTCGACACGATCGACAATGCGCTGCCGCTCGGACGCTGGATGCAGCCGCGTCACCTCGAGGCCGGCCATCGAGGCGGCGTCCGGGTAGCCGAACAGGCGTGCCGCGGCCGGATTGGCGTCGAAGATGACGCCGCGGCGATGCAGGAAGAGCGGCGAGGGCGAGCGCTCGAACAGCTCGCGGTAGCGCGTCTCGCTCGAGGCGAACGCGCGCTGCGCCAGCCGCTCGTCCGTGACGTCGCGCGCGACGCCCCAGTAGCCGTCGAACACGCCCTCGGCGGTGAACTTCGGCTCGCCGCTGACGCTGTGCATGCGCAGCCGGCCGCTGCCGTCGATGCGGCGCGAGATGACGTTGCTGAACGCGCGGTGCGCTTCCATGTCGGCGCGCAGGGCATCGAGCTGCGCGTCGTCCAGGCCGATGTCGGGGAGCTCCCACGGTCGCCGGCCGAGCCGATGCTCGCCATCCGGCGCGCCGGCCGGCCCGCGCGGATCGGCGATCACGGTGAAGCGGAAGTCGCGGTCCTGCTCCCAGTACCAGTCTGCGGCGAGCCGGAGCAGGTCGCGCGAGCGCTTCTCGCGCGCCGCGGCCGCGTGCAGGTAGTGGTGGACGACGCGGCCGGTCAGCGTGCCGGCACCGAGTCCGCCGCCGACGACCAGCCCCTGCAGCAGCAGCTCGAGCAGCAGCGGCTGCATCGCATCCGGCCTCGGCGCGGCCCGCCACTGCAGCCAGCCGAGGACGGCGAGCTCGGCGATCGCGAACAGGGCCAGGGCCGCGCCGGCACGAACGTTGGCGACGGCGCAGACGATGCACACCACGAGGGCGAGCAGCCCGAGCGTCGGGTTGTGGACGCCGTCCTGCAGCGCCAGCCCGATCGCGCCGGAAAGCAGCATCGCGCCGACCGCCGCCGTGTAGAGCGCGGCGTTGACCGGAAAGGACTGACGGGCGCTGCGCTGCCAGGTCCAGGCCACCGCCACCGCATAGACGAGCAGGCTGACGACGAGGAGCGGCCCCGTGCCCGGGCCGAGCGAGCTGCGCGCGAAGCCGAGCACCGCCGCGGTGGCCAGCGCCGTGATGGCGGCGCTCAGGAAGCAGGCGCGGGCGATCGCGCGAACGGCGCCGTCGGGGCTCTCGCCGGCGACGCTGTGGGGCGACCGGACCGGCGAGCGAGCCACGGCGCTGCTCAGGCGCGCGCCGAGGCGAGCTCGTGCCGCGTCGAGTCGGCCGCGGCGCGCGCCGCTTCCTGGAAGTCGGCGCCGGCGCTGGCGTAGAGGATCGCCCGCGACGAGCTGACGACGATCGCGCCGGTGGTCGCGCCGGGGCCGCCGCGCCAGCCGGCGCGCACCGTCGCCGCGGCATCGCCGCCCTGCGCGCCGATGCCGGGGATGAGCAGGGGCACGGTCGGCGCCAGCTCGCGGACGCGCGCGATCTCGGCCGGATAAGTCGCGCCGACGACCAGGCCGAGCTGGCCGCTGCCCTCGTTCCACGCTCCGCCGACAAGGCGCGCGACGCGCTCGTAGAGCAGCTCCCCCGAGGCGAGGCGCTCGGCCTGCAGATCGGAGCCGCCCGGGTTCGAGGTGCGGCACAGGACGATCAGCCCCTTGCCCGGATAGCGCAGGTAGGGCTCGAGCGAATCGAAGCCCATGAAGGGCGAGAGCGTCACCGCATCCGCCTGGTAGCGGTCGAAGACCTCGCGCGCGTACTGCTCGCCGGTGGCGCCGATGTCGCCGCGCTTGGCGTCGAGGATCACCGGCACACCGGGTGCGGTGGCATGGATGTGGGTGATCAGGCGCTCGAGCTGCGCCTCGGCGCCGTGCGCGGCGAAGTAGGCGATCTGCGGCTTGAAGGCGATGACCAGGTCGCGCGTCGCGTCGACGATGGCGGCGCAGAAGTCGAAGATCCGCGCCCGGTCGTCGCGCATCGATGCCGGGAAGCGCGCCGGGTCCGGGTCGAGGCCGACGCAAAGGAGCGAGCGGTTCGCCCGCTCGGCGTGGGCGAGCTGCTCGGTGAACCTCATGCGCCGGGCAGCGCCTGCGCCAGCCGCTCGGCGGCGCCGGTGTAGCTGCGCGGCGTGAGGGCGAGCAGGCGCTGCCGCTCGGGCTCGGGGATCGCCAGGCCGGCGATGAACGCATGCAGGCCTTCCCGCGTGATCGACTTGCCGCGCGTCAGCGCCTTGAGCTGCTCGTACGGGTTGTCGATGCCGTAGCGCCGCATGACCGTCTGCACCGGCTCGGCGAGCACTTCCCAGGCGTCGTCGAGATCGGCGTCGATGGCGGCGCGACCGATGCCGATCTTGGCCATGCCGCGCGCGAGCGAGTCGTAGCCGAGCAGGCTGTGGCCGAGGGCGACGCCCATGTTGCGCAGGACCGTGCTGTCGGTGAGGTCGCGCTGGAAGCGCGAGATCGGCAGCTTCTCGCTCAGGTGCGCCAGGACCGCGTTGGCCAGGCCGAGGTTGCCTTCCGCATTCTCGAAGTCGATCGGGTTGACCTTGTGCGGCATCGTGCTCGAGCCGATCTCGCCCGGCGCGGCCTTCTGCGTGAAGTAGCCGAGGCTGATGTAGCCCCACGCGTCGCGGGCCCAGTCGATCAGGATCGTGTTGCAGCGCTTGAACGCGTCGAAGAGCTCGCCGAGCGCGTCGTGCGGCTCGATCTGCGTCGTGTGCGTGTTGAAGGTCAGGCCCAGCCGGTCCTCGACGACGCCGCGTGCGAATCGCTCCCAGTCGAAGGACGGATACGCGGCGAGGTGGGCGTTGTAGTTGCCGACCGCGCCGTTCATCTTCGCCAGCAAGGTGACCGACGCGACCTGCGCCCGCGCCCGCGTCAGCCGCGCCGCGACGTTGGCGACTTCCTTGCCGAGCGTCGTCGGCGTCGCCGTCTGGCCGTGCGTGCGGGCGAGCATGGGCAAGCCCGCGTGCTCGCGCGCCAGCCCGGCCAGCGAGCCGACCAGCGCATCGATGGCCGGCAGCAGCACCTCGCGCCGGGCGGCGTCGAGCATCAGCGCGTGGCTCGTGTTGTTGATGTCCTCGCTGGTGCACGCGAAGTGGATGAAGCCGATCGAGCGGGCGAGCCCGGGCTCGGCGACGAAGCGCTCGGCCAGCCAGTACTCGACCGCCTTCACGTCGTGGTTGGTGCGGCGCTCGATGGCCTTCACGGCTTGCGCGTCGGCCTCGCCGAAGCCTTCGGCGAGCGAGCGGACGTAGGCGCGCTGCTTGTCGGTCAAGGCGACGACGTCCGGCAGGCCGGCCTCGCTCAGGGCGATGAACCACTCGACCTCGACGCGGACGCGGCAGCGGATCAGCGCGAACTCCGAGAGCAGCGGCCGCAAGGGGTCGAGCTTGCCGGCATAGCGGCCGTCGAGGGGCGACAGGGCGGTGAGGGGAGAGGCGCGCATCGTGCAGAAAGGCCGCCGGCGGTCGGCGGTGCGGCGGACATTATCTTCGCTGCCCCTAGAATGAAATCGACTCCCGGCACCCCATTCATGAAACTTCTCGGTTCGCGCACGAGCCCGTACGTGCGCAAGGTCCGCATCGTCATGGCGGAGAAGAAGCTCGACTACCAGTTCGTCGAGGAAGACGTCTGGGGCAGCGATGCGATCCTCGCCTCCAACCCGCTCGGCAAGGTGCCCTGCCTGGTGATGGAAGGCGGCGAGGCGGTGTTCGATTCGCGCGTCATCGTCGAGTACCTCGACGCCCGCTCGCCCCTGGCCCGCCTCATCCCCGAGACCAACCGCGAGCGCACCGAGGTACGCACCTGGGAAGCGCTCGCCGACGGCATCGTCGATGCGCTGATCCTCGCCCGCCTCGAGGCGACCTGGGGCGGCCGTACCGACGAGCAGCGCTCGCAGGACTGGATCGGCCGGCAGATGAAGAAGGTGGATGCCTCGATCGTGGCCGTCTCGACCGGGCTGGCCGACAAGCCCTTCTGCACCGGCATCCACATGACCCTCGCCGACATCGCCGTCGGCTGCGCCTTCGGCTACCTCGACTACCGCTTTCCCCAGGTCGCCTGGCGCAGCCAGCATCCGAACGTCGCCAGGCTCATCGCCAAGCTGCACGCGCGGCAGAGCTTCGTCGACACCCGACCGCCCGCCTGACCGGAGCGACGCAGCGCCTCGTCAGAGCGGCGTCGCCGTGAAGGTGGTGGCGCTGGCCATCGGCCAGTAGGTCCTGAACACCTGCTGCGGCGCCTCGCCGTCGAGCAGCTCGCCGGGCTTCAGGAACGGCAGCAGGTTCGCCAGCAGCTTGACGCCGTGCTCGGAGTGGCGGCGGACGATGTGCGAGGCGGTGATCTGCGCCGGGTCGTGCAGGCCGGCGGCCTGGACCAGCTCCTTCAGCGCCAGCAGCGTGTTCTGGTGGAAGTGGTAGACGCGGTCGGCCTTGCTCGGCACGTCGAGCGCCTTCATTCGCTGCGGATCCTGCGTGGTCACGCCCGTCGGGCAGGCGCCGGTGTGGCAGGTCTGGGCCTGGATGCAGCCGAGCGCGAACATGAAGCCGCGCGCGGCGTTGCACCAGTCCGCCCCGAGGGCGAGCATGCGGGCGATGTCGAAGGCGCTCACCACCTTGCCGGCGCAGCCGAGCTTGATCTGGCTGCGCAGATTCAGGCCGACGAGCGTGTTGTGGACCAGGAGCAGGCCTTCCTGCAAGGGCGCGCCGACGTGGTCGGTGAACTCGAGCGGCGCCGCGCCGGTGCCGCCCTCGGCGCCATCGACGACGATGAAGTCGGGCAGGATGCCCGTGACCTGCATCGCCTTGGCGATGCCGAACCATTCCCACGGATGGCCGATGCAGAGCTTGAAGCCAGTCGGCTTGCCGCCGGAAAGCTCGCGCAGGCGATCGATGAACCGCATCATCTCGACGGGCGTCGAGAACGCGGCGTGCGTCGCCGGCGAGACGCAGTCGACCCAGGGCTGCACGGCCCGTGCCTCGGCGATCTCGAGCGTCACCTTGGGTCCCGGCAGCACGCCGCCGTGGCCCGGCTTGGCGCCCTGCGACAGCTTGACCTCGATCATCTTCACCTGCGCCTCGCGGGCGTTGGCGGCGAAGCGCTCCTCCGAGAAGCTGCCGTCCGGGTTGCAGCAGCCGAAGTAGCCCGAGCCGATCTCCCAGATCAGGTCGCCGCCGTGCACCCGGTGGTGCCGGCTGATCGAGCCTTCGCCGGTGTCATGCGCGAAGTTGCCCTTCCGCGCGCCGGCGTTGAGGGCCAGGATCGCGTTCGCCGAGAGCGACCCGAAGCTCATCGCCGAGATGTTGAAGATGCTCGCCTGGTACGGCTGGGCCCGCCCGGCGCCGATGAGGACGCGGAAGTCGTGCGTCTTCAGCACCGTCGGCTGCATCGAGTGGTTGATCCATTCGTAGCCGACCGCGCCGACGTTCATCTGCGTGCCGAAGGGCCGCTTGTCGGAGTCGCCCTTGGCGCGCTGGTAGACGAGGGAGCGTTGCTGGCGCGAGAAGGGCGCCGCCTCGTTGTCGCTCTCGATGAAGTACTGCCGCATCTCCGGCCGGATGAACTCGAACAGGAAGCGCAGGTGGCCGAGCACCGGGTAGTTGCGCAGCACCGAGTGCCGGTCCTGGGTCACGTCGCGCAACCCCAGCAGGACCAGGCCGAGGAAGACCAGCGCCGGCCAGGGGCTCATGTCCATCCGGTGCCAGGCGAGCGCCGTCACGACGAAGCCGACCCCGCACAGCGCCCACGCCGAATAGCGGATGGGGACGTGCTGGTCGATGCGGTTGATCCAGGCGAACATGCTCGGCTCCTCCTCGAGGTGCGCGATGGTAAGACCCGCCTCCGCGGGCGACGGGCGCGTCGTCGGCCGTCGCCGTTCAGCGGCCGGACATGAAGGCCTCGACCCGGGCCGCGGTGTCCTCGGGGAGCTCCTCGGGGATGAAGTGGCCGGCCGCGACGGCCTGGCCGCTAACCGCACCCGCGCACTGCGCCCGCCAGAGCACGAGCGGGTCGCCCATCCGGGCGACGACGCCGCGCTCGCCCCAGAGCACGAGCAGGTCGCAGCGGATCCTCTCGCCGGCGGCGCGCGAGGCGCGGTCGTGGTCGAGGTCGATGGTCGCGGCGGCGCGGTAGTCCTCGCAGGCGGCGTGGATCGCCTCGGCGCGGCAGAAGCAGCGCTCGTACTCGGCGAGCGCCTCCGGCTCGATGTGGCCGAGGCCCTTCGAGCCCCAGCCGCCCAGCGACCAGTGCAGGAAGAAGGCCGGGTCGGCGCCGATCAGCCGCTCCGGCAAGGGCGCCGGCTGGATCAGGAAGAACCAGTGGTAGTACCAAGTCGCGAAGCGCATGTCGGTCGCCTCGTACACGTCGAGGGTCGGCGCGATGTCGATGAGCACCAGTCGCTCGACGCGCTCAGCGTGGTCGAGCGCCAGGCGATGCGCGACCCGGCCGCCGCGGTCGTGCCCGACGACGGCGAAGCGCTCGTGGCCCAGCGAGCGCATCAGGGCCGCCATGTCGGCGGCCATCGCGCGCTTGCTGTGCCGGGCGTGATCGAGCTCGGGCGGGCCGGCCGGCGCGGCCGGCTTGGACGAGTCGCCGTAGCCGCGCAGATCCGGGATGACCAGCGCGAAGCGGGCGGCCAGCCGCTGCGCGACGCGCTGCCACATCGCGTGCGTCTGCGGAAAGCCGTGCAGGAGCAGCAGCGGCGGGCCGCCCGGCTTGCCGCCGGTGCGCGCGAACACCTCGACCTCCCCGACACGGTGATGCGAAGCCTCGAATCCGTCGTACCAGGCCATGGTGTCCTCGCCTTCAGAAGATGGACAAGCCGGTGCGGCTCGCGAACAGCTCGAGCGCCTGCGTGCCGAGCACCGAGTTGCCGCTGGTGTCGACGCACGGCGACCACACGCACAGCGTCAGGGTGTCGGGAACGACGGCGACGATGCCGCCGCCGACGCCGCTCTTGCACGGCAGGCCGATGCGGTAGGCGAACTCGCCGGCGGCATCGTAGGTGCCGCAGGTCAGCATGAGGGCGTTGAGGCGGCGCGCCTGGCGCTCGCTGACCACCGCGTCGCCGCCGAGCGGGTGGGCGCCGTCGCGGCACAGGTAGCCGGCGGCGCGGGCCAGCTGCACGCAGCTCATGCCGATGGCGCACTGGTGGAAGTACAGGTCGAGCACGGCGGTGACCTCGTTGTCGATCTTGCCGAAGCTCTTCATGAAGTTGGCCAGCGCGACGTTGCGGAACCCCGTCTCGGCCTCCGAGGCCGCGACCTCCTCGTCGAGGCCGATCGGCTCGCCGCAGAGCCCGGACAACATCTCGAGCAGCCGCTCCTTGGGACGGCCGACGCTGCACAGCCGGTCGCCGACGGCGATCGCGCCGGCGTTGATGAACGGATTGCGCGGCACCCCCTGCTCGCTCTCGAGCTGGACCAGGGAGTTGAACGGGTTGCCGGAGGGCTCGCGGTGGATGCGCTCCCACAGCGAGTCGCCGAGCAGGCGCATCGCCAGCGTCAGCGAGAAGAGCTTGGAGACGCTCTGGATCGAGAACGGCACGGCCGCATCGCCCGCCGCGGCTTCAGCGCCCTCGCGCGTGCGCAGGGCGATCCCGAACTGGCCGGGCGGCACGCGCGCCAGGGCCGGGATGTAGCTTGCCACGTGGCCCTCGCGGCCCAGCTCGGGCCGCAGCGCCGCGACGATGTCCTCGAGCAGCGGCTGGTAGGTCAAGGCAGTGGGGCTGGTCACAATGCGGTCCGTTCTCGCTCAGCCACCCTCTCGATGACTTCCGTCGGCGCCGTCGCACCGCAATCCATGCATTTTGCAGAAGCGCTGCCGCTCGCCAGCGGCGCACGGCTGGCCGACTACACGCTGGTCTACGAGACATACGGACAGCTGAACGCCGCGCGCAGCAACGCCGTGCTCGTCTGCCATGCGCTCAACGCCTCGCACCACGTCGCCGGGTTCTACGAGGGCCAGGCGAAGAGCGAAGGCTGGTGGGACAACCTCGTCGGCCCGGGCAAGCCGCTCGACACCGACCGCTTCTTCGTCATCGGCGTCAACAACCCGGGCTCGTGCTTCGGCTCGACCGGACCGATGAGCCCCAACCCGGACCCCGCCGCCAAGGGGCGCCCCTACGGCAGCGACTTCCCCGTCGTCACGGTCGAGGACTGGGTCGACGCGCAGGCGCGCCTGATGGACTCGCTCGGCATCGCCCGGCTCGCCGCGGTGATCGGCGGCAGCCTCGGCGGGATGCAGGCGCTCGCGTGGTCGCTGCGCTATCCGGAGCGGCTGCGCCTCTGCGTGGCCATCGCCTCGGCGCCCAACCTGTCGGCGCAGAACATCGCCTTCAACGAGGTGGCGCGGCGCGCCATCGTCACCGACCCCGAGTTCCACAACGGCCACTACGCCGAGCACCGGACGGTGCCCCGGCGCGGCCTGCGCGTGGCGCGGATGATCGGCCACATCACCTACCTCTCCGACGACGCGATGGAGAGCAAGTTCGGGCGCGACATGCAGAACGCGGCGCTCGGCTACTCGACGCGGGAGATCGAGTTCCAGATCGAGGCCTACCTGCGCCACCAGGGCGACAAGTTCAGCGAGTACTTCGACGCCAACACCTACCTGCTCATCACCCGCGCCCTCGACTACTTCGACCCGGCGCGGGCGCACGGCGGCAACCTGACCGCGACCTTCCGCGCCGCGCGCTGCCGCTTCCAGCTGGTCAGCTTCACGACCGACTGGCGCTTCGCCCCGGCGCGCTCGCGCGAGATCGTCAAGGCCCTCGTCGACAACCGGCGCGACGTCAGCTATGCCGAGATCGACGCGCCGCACGGCCACGACGCCTTCCTGCTCGACGACCCGCGCTACCACGGCGTCCTGCGCGCCTGCTTCGACAACCTCGCCCACGAGCTGGCATGAGCGACAGGAAAGACATGGAGCTGATCGCCGAGCTCGTGCCGCCCGGCTCGCGCGTCCTCGACCTCGGCTGCGGCGACGGCGAGCTGCTCGCCCACCTGCGCGACCGGCGCCAGTGCAGCGGCTACGGCATCGAGATCGCCGATGCCAACGTGCTCGCCTGCCACCGGCGCGGCGTCAACGTCATCCAGCTCAACCTCGAGGAGGGGCTGGCGCTGTTCGAGGACCGCAGCTTCGACGTCGTCCTCCAGCTCGACACGCTGCAGCACCTGCGCAACACCGAGAAGATGCTGCGCGAGACGGCGCGAGTCGGCCGGATCGGCATCGTCAGCTTCCCCAATTTCGCGCACTGGCCGAACCGCCTGCACGTCGCGTCCGGCCGCATGCCGGTGACGCGGGTCCTGCCGTACCAGTGGTACGACACGCCCAACATCCGCGTCGGCACGTACGCCGATTTCGAGATCCTCGCCCGCAAGGACGGCCTCACCGTCCTCGATGCCTTCGGGATCCAGAACGGGCGCATCGTGCGGCGCTTCCCGAACCTGCTGGCCAGCGTCGCCGTGTTCAAGTTCCAGCGCGGCTGAGCCGAGCGCGGCAGCCCGTCCACACCGAGCGCCGGCGCCGGGCCTCCGCTATCCTCTTTCGCTTTGCGCCGACGAGGCCCGTGCGGCCTCGTGCCCGCCGGCGGCAGCGCCGGCCGCGCGGGCCGGCACCACGTGAAGGGTTCCCGATGGCTGGGTTGATGCGCCCGAGCGCGCGCTTCGCCGTGCATGGCCGCGCGCTGGCAGGGCTCTTGCTCGTGCTGGCCGCGCTCGTCGCCGGCTGCGGGCAGAAGAACGACGCCGCTCCCGCCGGCGCAGGCGCCGCGCCGGGCGCCGCCGGGCCGCCGCCGGCCGAGGTCGGCGTCATCACCGTGCAGACGCGCCCGGTCGGCCTGATCACCGAGCTGCCGGGGCGCCTCGAGGCGTCCCGGGTGGCGCAGGTGCGAGCGCGCGCCGCGGGCATCGTGCAGAAGCGCCTGTTCACCGAAGGCAGCGACGTCAAGGCCGGCCAGCCCTTGTTCCAGATCGATCCGGCGTCCTACCAGGCGGCCGTCGCCAGCGCGCAGGCGACGCTGGCGCGGGCCCAGGCCGGGCTCACGCAGGCGACCGCGCAGGCCGAGCGCTACAGGCCGCTGGTCGAGGCGAACGCGATCAGCAAGCAGGAGTACGTCAACGCCGTGGCGGCGCAGAAGGCCGCCGAGGCCGACGTCGCCGCCGCACGTGCGGCGCTGCGCAGCGGCCAGATCACGCTCGGCTACGCCGCCGTCACGGCGCCGATCTCCGGGCGCATCGGCCGCGCCCTGGTCACCGAGGGCGCGCTCGTCGGCCAGGGGGAGGCGACGCCGCTCGCGGTGGTGCAGCAGATCAACCCGATGTACGTCAACTTCACGCAGTCGACGACCGACCTGCTCGCCCTGCGCCGCGCCGTCGAGAGCGGCAAGTTCAAGCGGCCGGACGGTGGCGACAAGTCGCCGGTGCAGATCGTGCTCGAGGACGGCACCGTCTACGGGCAGGCCGGCAGGCTGCTCTTCTCCGACCTCAGCGTCGACCCGACCTCCGGCCAGATCACGCTGCGCGCCGAGGTGCCGAACCCCCGCGGCATCCTCCTGCCCGGCATGTACGTGCGCGTGCGCGTCGAGCAGGCCGAGACGCCGAGCGGCATCATCGTCCCGCAGCAGGCGGTGCAACGCGGCTCGACCGGCGACAGCGTGATGGTCGTGAGCACCGACGGCAAGGTCTCGCCCCGGCCGGTGCGCGTCGGCACGGCGCAGGGCGGGAGCTGGGTAATCCTCGAAGGCCTGCAGGCCGGCGAGATGGTGATGGTCGACGGCTTCCAGAAGCTGCGCGGCAACGCGCCCGTCAAGCCGGTGCCGTGGCAGCCGCCCGCGTCGGCAGCTTCCAGCCCATCGGCAGCCGCCGCATCGGGCGCGTCCGCCGTCACGCCGGCGAACGGCATCGCCTCGGGTCCGGCGTCGCGCTGAAGGAGTCGTTCCGCCATGGCGCAGTTCTTCATCGACCGGCCCATCTTCGCGTGGGTGATCGCGCTCTTCATCATCGTCATGGGCGGGGTGGCGATCAAGCAGCTGCCGATCGCCCAGTACCCCACGGTCGCGCCGCCGGCCATCGTGCTGACCGCCGTGTACCCCGGCGCGTCGGCGCAGACGCTCGAGAACAGCGTCATCAGCGTCATCGAGCAGGAGATGAACGGCTCGCCCGGGCTCATCTACCTGGAGTCGAACAGCCAGGCCAACGGCACGGGCCAGATCACGCTGACCTTCGAGTCGGGGACCGATCCGAACTTCGCCCAGGTCGACGTGCAGAACCGCCTCGCCCGCGCCGCGCCGCGGCTGCCGGCGGCGGTGACGCAGCAGGGCGTGCGCGTCGACAAGGCGCGCTCCAACTTCCTGCTCTTCACCATCCTCTCCTCGGACAACCCGGCGCACGATCCGATCGCGCTCGGCGACTACGCGTCTCGCACCGTGCTGCCAGAGATCCAGCGCCTGCCCGGCGTCGGCCAGGCGCAGCTGTTCGGCACCGAGCGGGCGATGCGGATCTGGATCGACCCGGCCAAGCTGGTCGGCTTCAACCTCTCGACCAGCGACGTCAACAGCGCGATCCGGGCGCAGAACGCGCAGGTCTCGTCGGGAACGATCGGCGACCTGCCGATTGCCGCCGGGCAGCCGATCAGCGCCACGGTTGTGGTCCAGGGCCAGCTGACCTCGGTCGAGCAGTTCCGCGAGATCGTCCTGCGCGCCAACACCGACGGCTCCACCGTTCGCCTGCGCGACGTCGCCCGGGTCGAGCTCGGCGGCCAGAACTACGGCACCTCGGCGCGCCTCAACGGCAAGCCGTCGACCGGCATCGGCGTGCAGCTCTCGCCGACCGGCAACGCCCTGGCGACGGCCCAGCTGGTGCATGCGCGGATGGCCGAGCTGTCGAAGTTCTTCCCCCAGGGCATGCGCTACGACATCCCGTACGACAGCTCGCGCTTCATCCGGATCTCCATCAGCCAGGTGGTCGAGACGCTGATCGAGGCGGTGATCCTCGTCTTCCTCGTGATGTACCTCTTCCTGCAGAACCTGCGCTACACGCTGATCCCGACGATCGTCGTGCCGGTCTCGCTGCTCGGCGCCTTCGCCGTGATGTACGCGTTCGGCTACTCGATCAACGTGCTGACGATGTTCGCGATGGTGCTGGCGGTGGGCATCCTCGTCGACGACGCCATCGTCGTGATCGAGAACGTCGAGCGCATCATGAGCGAGGAGGGCCTGTCGCCGCGCGAGGCGACGAAGAAGGCGATGGGACAGATCACGGCGGCCTTGGTCGGCATCAGCGTGACGCTCGTCTCGGTGTTCCTGCCGATGGCCTTCTTCGCCGGCTCGGTGGGCAACATCTACCGCCAGTTCTCGCTGGTGATGGTGAGCGCGATGCTGTTCTCGGTGTTCCTGGCGCTGTCGCTCACGCCGGCCTTGTGCGCCACCTTCCTGAAGCCCGTCGCCGCCGGCCACAAGCACGAGAAGCGCGGCTTCTTCGGCTGGTTCAACCGCGGCTTCAAGGCGTCGACGCACCGCTACGAGGCGTCGGTCGCCTACATCCTGCGGCGCACCGGCCGCTTCATGCTGCTCTTCGGGCTGATCACCGCGCTGGTGGTCTACATGTTCTCGCGCATGCCGGCGTCGTTCCTTCCGACCGAGGACCAGGGCTACCTGATCGCCAACGTGCAGCTGCCGCCCGGCGCGACCCAGGCGCGGACGCTCCAGGTCATGCAGCAGGCGGAAGGCTTCTTCCTCAGCCAGCCGGAAGTCGACAAGATGGTGAGCGTGCTCGGCTTCTCGTTCTCCGGCAGCGGCCAGAACGCCGCCCTGGCCTTCGTGACCCTGAAGCCGTGGGACCAGCGCGAGGGCGCCGAGCACTCGGCGACGGCGATCGCCGGCCGGGCCTTCGGCGCCTTGTCGCGGGTCCGCGATGCGTTCATCTTCGCCCTGGTGCCGCCGGCGATTCCCGAACTCGGCACCGCCACCGGCTTCGCGTTCCGCCTGCAGGACCGCGGCGGCAACGGCCACGCCGCCCTGCTCGCGGCGCGCAACCAGCTGCTCGGCATGGCGGCGCAGAGCAAGGTGCTCGCCGGCGTCCGCCCCGACGGCCTCGAGGACGCGCCGCAGCTGCAGATCGACATCGACCGCGACCGCGCCAGCGCCCTCGGCGTGTCCTTCGAGAGCATCAACGCCGTGCTCTCGACCTCGCTCGGCTCGGCCTACGTCAACGACTTCCCGAACGCCGGCCGGCTGCAGCGGGTCGTGGTCCAGGCCGACGCGCCCGACCGCATGCAGCCCGACGACCTGCTCCAGCTGAACGTGATCAACAACCAGGGCCGGCCGGTGCCGATGGCGGCGCTGGCGACGACGCGCTGGATCACCGGGCCGATCCAGACGATCCGCTTCAACGGCTACCCGACGATGCGCATTTCCGGCGACGCCGCGCCGGGCTACTCGACCGGCGACGCGATGCTGGAGATGGAGCGGCTCGCGCAGCAGCTGCCGCAGGGCTTCGGCTACGAGTGGACCGGCCAGTCGCGCGAGGAGCGGCTCTCCGGGGCGACGGCGATGATCCTGCTCGCCTTCTCGATGCTCGCGGTCTTCCTCTGCCTGTCGGCGCTGTACGAGAGCTGGTCGATCCCGTTCGCCGTGCTTCTGGCGGTGCCGCTCGGCGTCCTCGGAGCCGTGCTCGGCGCGACGCTGCGCGGCATGCCCAACGACGTCTTCTTCAAGGTCGGCCTGATCACCGTCATCGGCCTGTCGGCGAAGAACGCGATCCTGATCATCGAGTTCGCCAAGGACCTGGTCGCGCAAGGCAAGGGGCTCATCGAGGCGACGCTCGAGGCGGTGCACCTGCGCTTCCGCCCGATCCTGATGACGTCGATCGCCTTCATCCTCGGCGTGCTGCCGCTCGTCGTGTCCACCGGCGCGGGCTCCGCCAGCCAGCGCGCGATCGGCACCGGGGTCATGGGCGGGATGTTCACGGCGACCTTCCTGGCGATCTTCTTCGTGCCGGTGTTCTTCGTCGTCGTCCGCCGCATCTTCAAGGGGCGCAAGCCGCTCCCGGCGACGGCGACGTCGGCGGCCGCACCCGCGCCCGTCTCGGGTCCCCTCCGGCCGCGGCCGCTGGCGGAGGGCGGCGATGAGTAGCCGCCGCGGCACCGGGCGCAGCACCCGTCTCGTCGCCGCCGTCGCGCTGCTCGCGCTCGGCGGGTGCCGCAGCCTGATCCCGGCCTACGAGCGGCCGGCCGCACCGGTGCCGTCCACCTACGCGCCGGAGACGACGCCGGCCACTGGCGCCGGCAACGAGGCCGCCGCCGACATCGACTGGCAGCGCTTCTTCGCCGACCCGCGCCTGCGCCGCCTGATCGCGATCGCGCTGGAGAACAACCGCGACCTGCGCATCGCCGTGCTCAACATCGAGCAGACGCGTGCGCTCTACCAGGTGCGGCGCGCCGACGAGTTGCCGACGGTCGGCGCCGGCGCCACGGCAGCGCGGCAGCCGGGGCTCGGCGGCATCGCCAGCTCGTACGCCGTCGGCATCGCCGTCACCGGCTACGAGCTCGATCTGTTCGGCCGCGTGCGAGCGCTGAGCGAGGCGGCGCTGAACCAGTACCTCGCCACCGCGGAGACGCGGCAGGCGGTGCAGATCAGCCTCGTCGGCAACGTCGCCACGGCTTACCTTGCCCTCCTCGCCGACGACGAGCTGCTCGCCGTGACGCGGCAGACGCTCGCCACGCGCGAAGAGGGGCTGCGCCTCATCCGGCTGCGCTTCGAAGCCGGCGCCTCGTCGGAGATCGACCTGCGCCAGGCCGAGTCGCTGCTGGAGACCGCCCGCATCGCGCTCGCCCAGGCGCTGCGCCAGCGCGCCCTCGACGAGAACGCGCTGCAGCTGCTGATCGGCCAGGCGCTGCCGACCGACCTGCCGCCGCCGCTGCCGCTCGACGCCCAGCAGATTCCCGCCGACCTGCCGGCCGGGCTGCCGTCGGACCTGCTCGTGCGGCGCCCCGACGTGCGCGCCGCCGAGCAGCAGCTACTGGGCGCGCAGGCGAACATCGGCGCGGCACGCGCCGCCTTCTTCCCGCGCATCTCGCTGACCGCCAACCTGGGCACCGCGAGCAACGAGCTCGACGGCCTGTTCAAGGGCGGCAGCTTCGCCTTCACCGGCACGGCGCAGCTGCTGCAGCCGATCTTCGACTACGGCCGCAACCGGGCCGGCCTGGAGGTCGCGCAGGTCAACCGCGACATCGCTGTCGCGCAGTACGAGCGCTCGATCCAGACCGCCTTCCGCGAGGTCTCGGACGCCCTGGCCGGCCGCGCCACGCTCGGCGAGCAACTGCGCGCGCAGGCGGCGCAGGTGAACGCGCTGGCGATCACCTTCCGTCTCGCCGACCTGCGGTATCGGGCCGGTGCGGCCAGCTTCCTCGACATCCTCGACGCGCAGCGCTCGCTCTTCGCGGCCCAGCAGGCGCTGGTGCAGACGCAGGCGCTGCGCCTGCAGAACCTGGTGACGCTCTACCGCGTCCTCGGCGGCGGCTGGCGCGGGGCCTCGGAGCTCGAGGCGCGGTCCAACCCCGCGATCCCGCCGCCGCGCTGATCGGCGCCAGGGCGGGCGAAGCCGGCCCGTCGTCCGACCGTCCGACGCTTCGCGGGCGAGGAACGCCGGTGGAACGTCGCCCCTTGCACAGTCGCCCTCCTCGATTGTTCGAGGCCGACTGCCATCAAGGATCCACCATGAAGACACCCCGCACCGACTCCCGTGTCCTGGCCGCCATCGCCGGGACCTTGCTCACCGCCCTCTCCCTGCCCGCCGCAGCGGATGCCATCACCGACTGGAACCAGCGCTCGGCGCAATTCGTCGCCGACGCCCGCATCGGCACGCCCCCGGCGGTGCGCGTGATGGCGCTGGTGCAGACCGCCGCCTACCAGGCCGCCCTCGACGCCAGCCGCCTCGGCCCGGCGCAGGCGCAGGCCGTCGACACGGCGATCGCCGCCGCGCACCGCGTCGCCCTCGGACAGCTGCTGCCGACGCAGCGCGCCGCCATCGACGCCGCCTTCCAGGCCGCGGTCGCCAGCAACGGCGACGAGACGTCGCGGGCCGCGCACGTGGCCCTCGGCGAGCGCGCTGCCGAGCGCGTGCTCGCCGATCGGGCCGGCGAGATGCCGCGCGGCGGCGACAGCTACCGGCCGCACACGACCCCCGGCGCGTACGTGCCGACGACGACGCCCGCCGTGCCGCAGTGGCCGTCGCGCAAGCCCTGGCTGCTCGAGCGCGCCGACCAGTTCCGGCCGGGTCCGCCGCCGGCCCTGACGAGCGAGCGCTGGGCCCGCGACTACAACGAGATCAAGGCGCTCGGCGCGCGCGACAGCAAGGCGCGCAGCGCGGAGCAGACCGAGATCGGCCGCTTCTGGGACTACTCGCTGCCCGCCGTCTACCACGGCGTGGTGCGCTCGGTCGCGCTGCAGCCCGGGCGCGACGTGCTCGCCAATGCGCGCCTGTTCGCGACCGTGGCGCAGGCGATGGACGATGGGCTGATCGCCGTCCTCGACGCCAAGTACGCCTACCACCTGTGGCGTCCGGTGACGGCCATCCGCAACGGCGACATCGACGGCCACGACGGCACCGAGCGGGATCCGGCCTGGGCGCCGCTGATCGACACGCCGATGCACCCGGAGTACCCGTGCGCGCACTGCACCCTCGCCGGCGCGGTCGCCGCGGTGCTGAAGGCCGAGGCGCGCGAGCGGCCGCTGCCGCTGCTGAGCACGACGAGCGCGACGGCGCAGGGCGCCGTGCGCCGCTGGTCGAGCGCCGACGCGTTCATGCAGGAGGTGGCGCTGGCCCGGATCGTCGGTGGCGTGCACTACCGCTTCTCGACCGAAGCGGGTCTCGCGCTGGGCCAGCGGGTCGGCGAGTGGGCGCTGGCACGAAACGCCGTCGCCGCACAGTGAGGCGTGGCGACCCGCGACACCTCGGGCAGCAGGCGGCGACTCGGATCCGGAGCGCGCCGCCTGCGCCGAAGCTCGGCTAAGGCGGCGCTGCCCGCGTGCCGTACTGCTCCGCCGGCGACGCTGAAGCCGGCGCACGGAAGCAGCAGACGGTCCAGGCAAGGCCGAGGCTCTCGCCGACCACCGTCTTGGCGCCGTTGCTGCTGGCCCACCAGCGGGCCGGGTCCCAGTCGCGCACCGGGGCGGCCAGCACGCCGACGGTTGCCGACGGCCCCAGCGCCTCGGCGAACATCATCCGCGAGCGGCGGGCGTGCACGCCGGCCGTGAACAGATCGATGGCGCCGAGCGTCACGCCCTCGCGGCGCGCCCAGTCGCGCAACGCGACGGCGCTGAGGAAGGTCCGGTCCCGGTCCGCGGCCGGGGCGGGCACCGGCGTCACCGTGAGCCCGGGCGGCGCTTTGCTGGCGATGAACCCGGCGGCACGCACCGCCGAGCTCACCAGGCCGGGCGGATCGCTCCACGATTCGACCGGGCCGCCGGTCGTCAGGACGCGCTCGTAGCCGCCGCGCTTGTAGGCGGCGATCGCCTGGCGGAGGTCGGCCTGCTCCAGCCAACCCTCGACGACCAGGATGCGCGCACCGGGTGCCGGCTCGCTGACGGCGAGGAAGCCGACGATGCGCTGCGCGCCGATCACCAGCGCGGCGGCGAGCGCCGCGGCGATGAGCAGCCAGCCCTGCCAGGTCGGCAGCCACACCTGCCGGCGGCGGACGAGCGCGAACATCGCTCAGACCTGGGCCGAGCTGCCCAGCGCCTCGAACTCCGCCCTGCCCTTGGCCTTCCAGGCCGCGATCGCCGTCGCCATCTCGTCCGTGTCGAAGATGGCGCTCTGCAGCAGCGTCATCTGCTCGAGCGCGGCCGCGGTCGAATGGTCGCGCGCGTGGTTCAGGGCCAGCTTGCTGCCGGCGATCGCCAGCGGCGACTTGGCGGCGATCGACCGCGCCAGCGCCAGCGCCCGCTCGTGCAGCGCCGCCGCGTCGGGCAGGACGGCATTGACGAGGCCGACCTGCAGCGCGCGCTCGGCGCCGAGCCGCTCGCCGGTGTAGGCCATCTCGCGCGCGACGCCCTGCGGCACGAGCTTCGGCAGGCGCTGCAGCACGCCGAGGTCGGCGGTCATGCCGATGGAGATCTCCTGCACGGTGAAGAAGGCGTCGGCGCTGCACAGGCGGATGTCGCAGGCGGTGGCGAGGTCGAGGGCACCGCCGATGCAGCCGCCCTGGATCGCGCAGACGACGGGGAAGCGCGCTTCGTCGAGGGCGCTGAAGCAGTCGATCAGGCGGGCCAACGAGCGCTGGAAGGCGAGACGCTCGCGCGCCGTGCCCACATCGAGCATCAGCTCGTCGCCGGCGAAGACGTCCAGGGCCATGCCGGCCGAGAAGTGCTTGCCGGTCGACGAGATCACGAGCGCGCGCGTGGCGCCGGCGTCGTCGAGCGCGCGGACGGCGTCGCGCACGGCCGGGAAGAACGCCGGCGTCATGGTGTTCAATCGCTCGGGCCGGCTCAGCTGCAGGTGGGCGACGCCGTCGTCCTCCTGCGCAAGCTGGAAGAATTCGTTGCTGCTGTTCATGGCGGGGTGTCGAAGATGGAACGGACGATTCGAACGCACGACGGGCTGACGCTGCGCGGCCGCGACTGGCCCGCCAGCGGCGGCCGCGGCACGATTGTCCTCGTCCACGGGCTGGGCGAGCACATCGGCCGCTACGAGCACGTGGCGGCGAGCCTCAACGAGCACGGCTGGCGCGTCGTCGCCTTCGACCAGCGCGGCCACGGCGCGAGCGAAGGCGAGCGCGGGCGGCTCGGCGCCGCCGACGACCTGCTCGTCGATCTGGCGCCGGTGCTCGACGCCGCCCATGCCGAGGCGCCCCGGCCGCTGGTCCTGCTCGGCCACAGCATGGGCGGCACGGTCGCGGCGCGCTTCGTCGCTGCGGGCCTCGAGTCGCCACGGCCGGGCTGGTACCGGCCGGTCGACGCGCTCGTCCTCTCCTCGCCGGCGCTCGAGACCGGCATGTCGATGGCGCAGAAGGCCATGCTCGCGACGCTCGGGCCGGTGACGCCGAATCTCGCCGTCGGCAACGGCCTGAAGCCGGAGGGCATCTCGCGCGACCCGGCGGTCGTCGCCGCCTACGTGGCCGACCCGCTGGTGCACGACCGGATCGCGCCGCGGCTGGCCCGCTTCATCGTCGATGCCGGCGACGTCGTGCGGACGGTCGCGCCGCGCTGGACCGTGCCCACGCTGCTGCTCTATGCCGGCAGCGACCGCATCGTCGCGCCGTCCGGAAGCGCCGCCTTCGCCGCGGCCGCGCCGCCCGGCGTCGTGCGGGCGCACGTGTTCCCGGCGCTGTTCCACGAGATCTTCAACGAACCCGAGAAGGCCGAGGTGCTATCGGTCCTGAACGAGTGGCTCGATACACTGCCCGCTTCCCCCGAGAGGAGCCCGCGATGAATGCCCGCGACCCGCTGCAGCCGATCCAGTCCGACGAAGCCGAGGCGCTCGGTCGCCACGCCGACCGCGTCTGGGACGAAGAGATCGTCCCGCGCATCACGGACTACATCGCCATTCCGGCGAAGAGCCCGATGTTCGACGCCGACTGGCGCGCGCACGGCCACATCGAGCGCGTCGTCCGCGATGCCGCGGCGTGGGTCGAGCGGCAGAAGGTCGCCGGCCTGAAGCTCGAGGTCATCCGGCTCGAGGGCCGCACGCCGCTGATCTTCTTCGAGGTCCCGGCGACGCGGCCCGGCGGCAACGATCCGGGGGCGGAGACGATCTGCCTCTACGGCCACCTCGACAAGCAGCCGGAGTTCAACGGCTGGAAGAACGGCTTCGGTCCGTGGACGCCGCGCTACGAGGACGGCCTGCTCTACGGCCGCGGCGGCGCCGACGACGGCTATGCGATCTACGCCGCGGTCACCGCGATCCAGTCGCTCGACCGGCAGGGCATTGGCCGGCCGCGCTGCGTCGGGCTGGTCGAGACCTGCGAGGAAAGCGGCTCGCCCGACCTGCCGGTCTACGTGGATGCGCTGCGCGAGCGGCTCGGCCGCATCGGCCTCGTCGTCTGCCTCGACAGCGGCGCCGGCAACTACGACCAGCTCTGGCTCACGACGAGCCTGCGCGGCAACATCACCGGCACCCTGAAGGTCGAGATCCTGACCGAAGGCGTGCACTCCGGGGACGCGAGCGGCCTGGTCCCGTCGAGCTTCCGCATCCTGCGTCAGGTGCTCGATCGTCTCGAGGATTCGAAGACCGGCCGCCTGCTGCCCGAGAGCTTCCATTGCGCCATCCCGGCCGACCGCCTCGAGCAGGCGAAGGCGACGGCGCGGATCCTCGGCGACGAGGTCTGGAAGCGCTTCCCCTGGGCCTGCGGCGCCGACGGCGGGCCTACCCTCCCGACGACGACCGATCCGGTCGAGGCGCTCATCAACCGCACGTGGCGGCCGACGCTCAGCGTCACCGGCGTCGACGGCTTCCCGGCGCTGACCGACGCAGGCAACGTGCTGCGCCCGTACACCGCCTTCAAGCTCAGCCTGCGCACGCCGCCGCTGGTCGACGGCAACGTCGCCGCGCAGGAGCTGAAGACGCTGCTCGAGGACAACGCGCCCTACAACGCCAAGGTCACCTTCCACACCGGCGCGCAGAGCGACGACGCGGCGCGCGCGGGCGGCGCCTCGGGCTGGAACGCGCCGCAGCTCGCGCCCTGGCTCGAGGACGCGCTCAACGCAGCATCGCAGGCGCATTACGGCGCGCCCTGCGGCTACATCGGCCAGGGCGGCACGATCCCGCTGATGTCGATGCTGCAGCAGAGCTTCCCGGCGGCGCAGATGATGGTCTGCGGCGTGCTCGGGCCGAAGAGCAACGCGCACGGGCCGAACGAGTTCCTGCACGTTCCCTACGGCAAGAAGCTCACCGCCGCCGTCGCTCAGGTGATGGCGGCCTGCCCCTGAGGCCGGCCGACGAGCGCCAGCGCAACGGCCTCGGCGGTCTCGATGCCGTCGACCGCCGCCGACATGATCCCGCCGGCATAGCCCGCGCCCTCGCCGGCCGGATAGAGGCCGCGCACGTTCAGGCTTTGCCGATCGCGGCCGCGCGGGATGCGCAGCGGCGATGAGGTCCGTGTCTCGACGCCCGTGAGCACCGCGTCGGCCATGGCGAAGCCGGCGATCTGGCGCTCGAATGCCGGCAGCGCCTCGCGGATCGCCGCGATGGCGTAGGCCGGCAGGCTTTCGTTGCCGGGCGCGGCCAGATCGGTCGGCCGCACGGAGGGCGTGTACGACGGCAGCACGGCGCCGAAGTTCGTCGATGCACGGCCGGCGAGGAAGTCGCCGACGCGCTGCCCGGGCGCCGCGTAGTCGCCGCCGCCGAGCACGAAGGCGCGCGACTCCCAGAAGCGCTGGAACGCGATGCCGTCGAGCGGAGGCACCGCGCCGGGTCCGGAGGCGTCGGCACGATAGTCCTGCGGCGCCAGGCCGACGACGATGCCGGCGTTGGCGTTGCGCTCGTTGCGCGAGTACTGGCTCATGCCGTTGGTGACGACGCGGCCGGGCTCGGAGGTCGCGGCGACGACGGTCCCGCCCGGACACATGCAGAAGCTGTACACCGAGCGACCGTTCTTCGCGTGGTGGACGAGGCGGTAGTCGGCGGCGCCGAGCAGCGGGTGCCCGGCGTGCGCGCCGAAGCGGGCCCGGTCGATCAGGCCCTGCGGGTGCTCGATGCGAAACCCGATCGAGAACGGCTTGGCTTCCATGGCCACGCCGCGCTCGTGCAGCATGGCGAAGCTGTCGCGGGCGCTGTGCCCGAGCGCGAGCACCACCTGCGCGGCGTCGATCTCGCTGCGCCCCTGCGCGGTCTCGACGACGAGGCCGCGCACCGCGCCGGCGTCGATCGCCACGTCGACGACGCGGGTGCCGAAGCGGACTTCGCCGCCCAGCCGCTCGATCTCCGCGCGCATCTTCTCGACCACGCCGACGAGGCGGAAGGTGCCGATGTGCGGCTTGGCGACGAACAGGATCTCCTCGGGCGCACCGGCGCGCACGAACTCGTCGAGCACCTTGCGCGTCAGGTGGCGCGGGTCGCTGATCTGGCTCCACAGCTTGCCGTCGGAGAAGGTGCCGGCGCCGCCTTCGCCGAACTGCACGTTCGATTCCGGGTCGAGCACGCCGCGCCGCCACAGCCCCCAGGTGTCGCGCGTCCGCTCGCGCACCGGCTTGCCGCGCTCGAGGACGATGGGACGAAAGCCCATCTGCGCGAGCACGAGCGCGCTGAAGAGTCCGCACGGTCCGAAGCCGACGACCACCGGACGGCGCGCCGGCCCTGCCGCGGCGGCCGCATGGGCGACGACGCGGTAGCGGGTGTCGGGCGCCGGGCGCACGTGCGGATCGGCGGCGCAGGCGGCGAGGACCGCCGCCTCGCCGTCGACCTCGCAATCGACGGTGTAGACGAAGACGATCGCCGAGCGCTTGCGCGCGTCGTAGCCGCGCTTGAAGACCGTGAGGCTGCGCAGCGCGTCGGCAGGGATGCCGAGCTTCGCCAGCACCGCTTGGCGCAGTGCCGCTTCGGCATGCTCCAGCGGCAGGCGGATCTCGGTCAGGCGCAGCATGGCCGCTGGCGGTTCAGCCGCGCCGGCTCTGCGGACGCCGCCGGAAGGCTCGCGGCGCGCTCACCGAACTCAGTGAAACGCCTCGATCCGCGTCGCGCCCATCAGCGGCTCGAGCAGGCGGGCCAGGGGCCGCAAGGGCGCGTAGCGCGTGGCCGTCTTGTGGGCGTAGGCGAAGAAGCGCGGCAGGTCCTCGCTGTAGGCCGGCTTGCCGTCGCGATGGCGCAGGCGCGAGAAGATGCCGAGCACCTTGAGGTGGCGTTGCAGGCCCATCCACTCGAGGGCGCGCCAGAACTCGCCGAAGTCGCTGCCGACCGGCAGGCCGGCACGCCGGGCCGCGTCCCAGTAGCGGACGGCCCAGTCGAGCTCCTCCTCCTCGCTCCAGGAGATGAAGGCGTCGCGCAGCAGCGAGGCGACGTCGTACGAGATCGGTCCGGCGACGGCATCCTGAAAGTCGAGGATGCCGGGGTTGGGGTCGGCCACC
Organism: Caldimonas sp.; assembly: GCA_036263655.1. GTDB lineage: Bacteria > Pseudomonadota > Gammaproteobacteria > Burkholderiales > Burkholderiaceae_C > Schlegelella_A. The sequence continues at coordinate 55,432 of DATAGP010000026.1, forward strand.
ATGAGGTTGCGCGGCATCCAGTCGCGGTGCACGGCGACGCGCGGCTGGGCCAGCGCGCTGGCGACGAGCAGGTCGGCGGCCGCGTTCCAGACGGCCCGCTCCTCCTCGGACCAGGCGACGCCGCAATGCGTCGCCACGCACCACTCGGGGAAGAGGGCGAGCTCGCGGCGCAGCAAGGCGTCATCGTACGGGGGCAGGCCTTCGGCGGGCACGCGCAGCTGCCAGGTCAGCAGGGCACCGAGCGCGTCGCGCATGAGCGTCTGCACGCGGCGCGAGTCGGCGCCGGCGACGGCCTGCTGCAGGGTGCGCAGGTAGGGCTGGTCGCCGAGGTCGTCGAGCAGGAGGAACCCGTTCTCGACATCGGCCTCGAGGACGCGCGGTGCGTGCAGGCCGGCGGCGGCGATGAGGCCGGCGACGTGCACGAAGGGGCGCACGTCCTCGTGCGCGGGCGGCGCGTCCATGACGATGACGCTGCCGCCGCTGGCCCGGTCGGCGCGCAGGTACCGCCGGAAGCTGGCATCGCTCGATGCCGGTCGCAGGCTGCCGGGATCGATGCCGTAGCGCCCGGCGACGCCGTCGAGCCAGGCTGCGAACGTCAGCGCGCGGGACGGATCGGCCCACTCGATTCGGGCGGGCGGTGCGGTCGGGGGAGTCACGTCGGGGAGCGGCGGGCCGTGCCGTCGTCGACAGGGCTCATGGATAATCGATTCTACAAATCGATGCCGGTGCCCGCGAGGGCCCGGCATTGCCTTTGCCGGCCTCGCGCGCCCAGCGCCCCGCCCGCCTCGCCCTTGCGTCAAGCCCCCGCCCACCTCTGCCTTGTCTGCGTCCGGCTCGACGGACGCCTGCGGCACAGTCTCCTCGCGGCCGTACTGGGAACCACGGCGCTGTCGGCGCTCGCGCAGCCCGTTCCGGCGGCTTCGGGCATCGCCCTGCGCCCCGCGGAGTCGCTGCAGGCGCCGCCGCGCGGCGACGCCGGGCGCCGGCTGCCGATCATCCTGCGCGCGCGCGAGCTGCGCGCCCGCCCCGATCTCGACGCGCAGGCATCGGGCGACGTCGAGTTCCGCCGCGGCTCGGTCGTGATCCGGGCCGACCAGCTCAACTACGACCACGCCGAGGACCTCGCCTGGGCGACCGGGAACGTCGTCGTCAGTCGCGACGGCAACGTGTTCAGCGGCCCCGAGCTGCAGCTGCAGGTCGAGCGCTTCAAGGGCTTCTTCACCCAGCCCACCTATCGCTTCGCGCGGACCGGCGCCGGCGGCAAGGCGGCGCGGGTCGAGCTCGTCGACGATCACCGCGCCATCGCCAGCGACGCCACCTACTCGAGCTGCACGATCGAGGACGGCGACGAGGAGCCGGTCTGGATCATCAAGACGCGCGAGCTGCGCATCGACAACGAGACCAACGAAGGCGTGGCACGCGATGCGGTGCTGCGCTTCTACGGCGTGCCGATCCTCGCCTCCCCGGTGCTCAGCTTCCCGCTCACCGACGCGCGCAAGTCGGGCTTCCTGCCGCCGAGCTTCGGGCTCGACAGCCGGAGCGGCTTCCAGGCCGCGATCCCCTACTACTGGAACATCGCCCCGAACCGCGACGCCACCTTCACGCTGTCGCAGAGCACGCGGCGGGGGCCCGCCCTGGAGACCGAGTTCCGCTATCTCGAGCCGCGCTTCGCCGGCGAGGTCGGCTACAAGATCATGCCGCACGACTCGGAAGCGGACCGCTCGCGCTACTCGCTCCGCGTCGACCACGAAGGCCTGCTGCCCTACGACGCCTTCGCCCAGGTCCGGCTGCTGCGCGTCTCCGACGACGACTACTGGAAGGACTTCCCGCGCGAGCTGCGCACGCCGACGCCGCGCCTGCTGCCGACCGACCTCCTCGTCACGCGGCCGTTGCGCGACTGGACGGGCTATGCGCGGGTGATGCGCTGGCAGGTGCTGCAGACCGACGACCCGACGACGCGGATCGAGTCGCCCTACGAGCGCGCGCCGCAGATCGGCGCCCGCTACGACATGCCCTGGCGAAGCGGGCTGCAGGTGGCGTTCGAGACCGAGTTCAACCGCTTCACCGACCCGGACGACATCTATGCCGGCGACCGGCCGACCGGGCTCCGCCTGCACGCGCTCGGCAGCATCAGCCGTCCCTTCCTGCGCCCGGGCTGGGCACTGACGCCGAAGGTGTCGTTCAATGCCGCCTCCTACTCGCTCGACCGCACCTCGACGAGCGGGCGCAGGACGGTGAGCCGCGTCGTGCCGACGATCAGCGTCGACAGTGCCTGGACGCTCGAGAGGCCGGCGAGCTTCTTCGGCCGCGACGTGCTGCAGACGCTCGAGCCGCGCCTCTTCTACGTCAACACGCCGTATCGAAGGCAGCTCGACCTGCCCAACTTCGATGCCGCGCCGAAGGACTTCAACTTCGACTCGATCTTCACCGAGAACACCTTCTCCGGGGTGGATCGCGTGTCCGACTCGCACCAGCTGACGGCTGGGGTCATCTCGAGGGTCCTTGATCCGAACACGGGCGTCGAGGCGCTGCGCGTCGGCATCGCGCAACGCTACCTGTTCCGCGACCAGCGCATCACGCCGGACGGCACGCCTCTGGAGCGTCGCTTTTCCGACGTCCTCGTTCTCGGCTCGACGACCCTGGTTCCGAGCTGGACCTTCGACGCTGCCGCCCAGTACAACCCCGACCTGCGGCGGATCGGCCGCTCGTTCGCGGGCTTCCGCTATTCGCCGGGACCGTATCGCACGGTGGGCCTGGCCTATCGGGTGTCGAGGGGCCTCAGCGAGCAGTTCGAGCTCGGCTGGCAGTGGCCCGTCATCGGCCCCACGCCGGGACCCGACGCGGCTGCCCGGAGCGGGACGGGGAAGTGCCGCGGCACGCTCTACACGGTCGGCCGCGTCAACTACAGCACCCGCGACCGCCGCGTCACCGACTCGATCGCCGGCTTCGAGTACGACGCCGGATGCTGGATCGGGCGGATCGTCGCCGAGCGTCTGTCGACCGGCCGCGACGAGGCGACGACGCGCCTCTTGGTGCAGCTGGAACTCGTCGGGCTGTCGCGGCTCGGATCGAATCCGCTCAAGGTCTTGAAGGACAATGTGCCCGGCTACCGGCTGCTCCGCGACGAGCGCACGACGACCACTCCGTTCACTCCCTATGACTGACCCGCACCTCCTCTTCCGGCGCGCCCTCGCCGCGCTGGTCCTCGCCGCGGCCGGCGCCTCCGCCTGGGCGCAGACCGGCGACTACATCATCGCCGTCGTCAACCAGGAGCTCGTCACCCACAGCGAGCTGCAACAGCGGCTCGCCAGCATCCGCGAAGAGGCGGCCCGCAACCGGGCGCCGCTGCCGCCGCCCACCGCGCTGCGCCAGCAGGTGCTCGACACCCTGATCGACGAGCGGGTGCTGGTCACCAACGCGCGCGACTCCGGCATGAAGATCGACGAGCCCGAGATCGACCGCGCCGTCGCCACCGTCGCGGCACAGAACCAGGTCACGGTGACGCAGCTGCGCGAGCGCCTGCGTCGCGAGGGCATCCCCTACACGCGCTTTCGGGACAACATCCGCGACCAGATGCTGGTCGAACGGATGCGCGAGCGCGAAGTCGTGAACCGGATCCGCGTCACCGACGCCGAGATCGACGCCTGGATCGAAGCCCGCCGATCCCAGGTGGGGGCCGATTCGGAGCTGAACATCGCGCAGGTGCTCGTCACCGTGCCGGAAGGCGCCGGCGAGTCGGTGGTGGCCGAGCGCCGGGAACGTGCGCTCGGCGCGCTGCGGCGCGTGCGCGGCGGCGAGGATTTCGCCGCCGTCGCCCGGGAGCTCTCCGAGGACGGCAACCGCGCCCAGGGCGGCGAGATCGGCATGCGCGCCGCCGGCCGCCTCCCCGACGTGTTCCTTCGCGCCGTCGGGCCGCTCAAGCCGGGCGAGGTGGCGCCAGAGCTGCTGCGCACCGGTGCCGGGTTCCACGTCCTCAAGCTCATCGAGCGCAAGGCGGCATCGGCGTTCAACGTCTCGCAGACGCGGGCCCGGCACATCCTCCTGCGTCCTTCGGCCGAGCTGACCGCAGAGACGGCGGCGCGCCGCCTCGCCCAGTTCAAGCGTGACATCCTCGCCGGCACACGCACCTTCGAAGCGCTGGCCATCGAGAACTCGCAGGACGCCAGCGCGCCGCAGGGCGGCGACCTCGGCTGGTCGTCGCCCGGCTCGTTCGTGCCGGAGTTCGATGAGGTCATGGCGACGCTCCCCATCGGCGGCATCTCGGATCCGGTCGCGACGCGCTTCGGCGTGCACCTGATCCAGGTCGTCGACCGCCGTGTCGTCACGCTCGACGCGCGCCAGCAGCGCGAGCAGGCCCGCAACGCCCTGCGCGAGGAGAAGTTCGAGGCGGCCTACAACGAGTGGCTGCGCGACCTGCGCGGCCGCGCCTACGTCGAGCTCCGGGAACCTCCGCAGTAGCGGCGGGGCCGCGCCCTTGCCGCCGTTCGCCCGCAAGCGCTTCGGACAGCACTTCCTGGCCGACGCCTCGGCCGTCGAGCGGATCGTCGCCAGCATCGATCCGCGCCCGGGTCAGGCCCTGGTCGAGATCGGGCCGGGACGCGGCGCCATCACCCTGCCGATCCTCGATCGCTGCCGGCAGCTCACGGTGATCGAGCTCGACCGCGACCTCGTCGGCCGGCTGCGGCGCACGCCGGGGCTGGAGGTGATCGAGGCCGATGCGCTCGAGGTCGACTTCACGGCCCTCGCGCCGGGCGGCGTGGCGGGCCGACCGCTGCGAGTGTTCGGCAACCTGCCCTACAACATCTCCACGCCCATTCTTTTCCATCTGCTCGAGGCCGCCGAGCGCATCGCCGACCAGCACTTCATGCTGCAGCGGGAAGTGGTCGAGCGGATGGCGGCGGCGCCTGGCGGCAAGGACTACGGCCGGCTCAGCGTCATGCTGCAGTGGCGCTACGCGATCGAGGCGCTCTTCGACGTCGGCCCCGAGGCGTTCGTGCCGCCGCCGCGGGTCTGGTCCGCGGTGGTGCGGATGACGCCTCTTGCGGGCACCGGCGACATCGACCGCGCGCTTCTGGGCGAGATCGTCACGGTCGCGTTCTCGCAGCGGCGCAAGCTCCTGCGCCACACGCTCGGCCGCTGGCTCGAGACGCGCGGCGGCGGCGTGCCGTTCGACGTGCAGCGCCGCGCCGAGGAGGTTCCGGTGCAGGAGTACCTGCGGCTCGCCGCGGCCGTCGGCCGGGAGCGTGTCCCGGCCGCGCCGCGCTCAGGCTAGGCTGCCGTCAGCCACATGGCGGTGTCGAAGGCGCTGCTCATGAGAGGCATGTTCGCTCCGAAACTGCTGTTCGCCGCCGCCTTGGCGGCGGTCTTGACCGGCTTTTCGTTGCCGGGGTTGTTGCTGCTGACGCCGGGGGCCACTTCCGTCGCCCGCTCCCATGACCCTGTTTCTTGGGAGCGGGCTACTGAAAAGAATAGAAGCACCTGAACGGGACCTTGCGCTCGGCCCAGAAGTCGGCCGCGTCGCGAAACACGTCGAGCAGCTGCTCGCGTGCCTCGCGGTCGAAGCGCGGGTTGTCGGGAAGCTGTTCGAGGACGACGACGAAGCCCGGCTGCTGGCCCGCCTTGTGGACGAGGTCCGTCATGCAGTCGAACAGCGCGTCGAGGTTCTTGCCGAAATGGGCCGGGAACAGGAACGCCTCGGCGATCGTCTCGAGGACCTCCTGCTTGGACTGGGCGTCGGTCAGGTTCGCGTAGAGGAAGTGCTGCTCGGCATGGCGCGCCGCTTTCTGCAGGTCGTCGACCCGGTAGGCCCGGATCGACTGCACGATGTTTGGACGGACTGTCTGCAAGAGCATGTCTCGTTCCTCCTGTTCAAAGAAAAGCTGGGCTGCGCTCATGGTGTGATCCGGTTGAAACTGTTGTAGTGGTCGGCCGTGTAGTAGCAGGCGCTCGGGGCCTTGGGCTCGCGGCCGCCGCAGACGATGCGGCGCGCGCCCCGGTCCCGTGAACCTGGGGTCGAGACGGTGTATTCACGGTAGTACCCCCGTGGCTCCCTCGGCAGCAGCCGCTCGCGGTTGCCGAACACCATGCCGTCCTTCGAATAGGCGAACGGCCCGCCGGAGTGGATCTGGCGGTGGACGGCTTGCGCTTCAGCGGGGAGGCTCGAGAGCGGAACAGTGCGCTGCAGCGATGCCTGATCGCGTGCCTGGACTGCACCGATCGACAGCAACCCTGCGACGCCGATCCCCGCTCCCCACCGGAGCAGTGGCCGCCACGGCTGCAGCCGACCCAAGAAAACCACGGGAAATCCCTGAACGAACAATCGGTTGATGTTACCGAAACAGGGCGGAAACCTCAAGCCTTTGCTATATATTTGGGCACGCACGGCCCTGATTTCGTGAGCGCCTACTCTTCGGCAGGCTCAATCACCGTGAGGCATTGGCGTCCGTCACCGCGAGCGCCGTCATGTTGATGATGCGACGCACGGTCGCCGACGGCGTGAGGATGTGCACCGGCTTGGCGGCTCCGAGCAGGACCGGGCCGATGGCGATGCCTCCGCCGGCCGCCGTCTTCAGCAGGTTGTAGGCGATGTTGGCAGCGTCGATGTTCGGCAGCACCAGCAGGTTGGCCTCGCCGGTGAGCGGGCTGGAGGGCATCAACTCCTTGCGGTAGCGCGAATCGAGGGCGGCGTCGCCGTGCATCTCGCCGTCCACCTCGAGCCAGGCGGCGCGCGCCTGCAGCAGCGCCAGCGCCTCGCGCATCTTCACCGCCGACGGCTGGTTGCTCGAGCCGAAGTTGCTGTGCGACAGCAGGGCCGCCTTGGGATGCAGGCCGAAGCGCATCATTTCCTCCGCCGCCATGACGGTGATCTCGGCCAGCTGCTCGGCGCTCGGGTCGTAGTTCACGTGCGTGTCCACGAGCATCACCTGGCGTCCGGGCAGGATGAGCCCGTTCATGCAGGCGTAGGTCTTGGCGCCCTCGCGCAGGCCGATCACCTGGTCGATGTAGTGCAGGTGCATGTTCGTCGTGCCCCAGGTGCCGCAGAGCATGCCGTCGACCTCGCCGGTGCGCAGCAGCATCGAGCCGATCAGCGTCAGCCGCCGCCGCATCTCGATCTTCGCCAGCTGCGCGGTCACCCCCTTGCGCATGGTCAGCGCGTGGTACTGCTGCCAATAGTCGCGAAAGCGGTGGTCGTCCTCGGTGTTGACCAGGTCGTAGTCGCGATCGGCGGCCAGGCGCAGGCCGAACTTGGCGATCCGCTGGGCGATCACGGCCGGCCGGCCGATCAGCGTCGGCCGGGCCAGGTGCTCATCGACGACGACCTGGACGGCCCGCAGGACGCGCTCTTCCTCGCCCTCGGCGTACGCGATGCGCTTCTTCACCGCCAGCTTGGCGAGGTTGAAGATGGGCCGCATCGTCGTGCCCGAGGCGTAGACGAAGGCCTGCAGCTTGTCCCGGTACGCCTCCATGTCGGCGATCGGACGCGTGGCGACACCGGAGTCCGCTGCGGCCTGCGCCACGGCCGGGGCGATGCGCATCATCAGACGCGGATCGAACGGCTTGGGGATCAGGTACTCGGGGCCGAAGCTGAGCGTCACGCCGGCGTAGGCCGCGCTCACCACCTCGCTCTGCTCCGCCTGGGCCAGCCCGGCGATGGCGTGCACGGCGGCGATCTCCATCTCCGCCGTGATCGTGGTTGCGCCGCAGTCGAGCGCGCCACGGAAGATGTACGGGAAGCAGAGGACGTTGTTGACCTGGTTGGGATAGTCGGTCCGGCCGGTGGCGATGATCGCGTCGCTGCGCACCGACTGCACCTCTTCCGGCAGGATCTCGGGCGTCGGGTTGGCGAGGGCGAAGATCACCGGGTTGGGACGCATGGTCGCGACCATGGCCGGCTTGAGCACCCCGGCCGCCGACAAGCCCAGGAAGATGTCGGCGCCGACGATGACGTCGGCGAGCGTGCGGTGCGGCGTGTCCTGGGCGAAGACGATCTTGTCCTCGTCCATCAGCTCGGTCCGGCCCTGGTAGACGACGCCGGCGAGGTCGGTGACCCAGATGTTCTCGCGCCGGATGCCGAGCTTGACGAGCAGGCCGAGGCAGGCGATCGCCGCCGCGCCGGCGCCCGAGGTGACGAGCTTGACGTCCTCGATGTTCTTGCCGCTGACCTTGAGCGCGTTGAGCACGCCGGCGCCGACGACGATCGCCGTGCCGTGCTGGTCGTCGTGGAAGACCGGGATGTTCATCCGCGAGCGCAGCGCCCGCTCGACGTAGAAGCAGTCCGGCGCCTTGATGTCCTCGAGGTTGATGCCGCCGAACGTCGGCTCGAGGGCGGCGATGAGGTCGATCAGCTTGTCGAGGTTCTTCTCCTTGACCTCGATGTCGAAGACGTCGATGCCGGCGAACTTCTTGAAGAGAACGCCCTTGCCCTCCATCACCGGCTTGGCCGCCAGCGGGCCGATGTCGCCGAGACCCAGGACCGCCGTGCCGTTGGTGATGACCGCGACGAGGTTGCCGCGCGCCGTGTAGCGAAAGGCGTTCGCCGGGTCGGCGACGATCTCCTCGCAGGCCGCGGCCACTCCGGGCGAGTAGGCGAGGGACAGGTCGTGCTGGTTGACGAGCTGCTTGGTCGCCGCGATCGACACCTTGCCCGGCGTCGGGAACTCGTGGTAGTCGAGCGCGGCGCGGCGCAGCTCGGCCGCCTTCTGTTCGGAGTTCGACATGTTCAGTGCAGAGCGGCCCCTGGTTCGTTCGGCATGGGAGGCAAGGCGCCCGCCTGATCATTGCAGAGTTGCCGGCGCGCGCACCCCCCGGGTTCCCCGAGTCGACGGAGCTTGCGCGGGCGGCGCCGATAATCGTCCGCCAGCATGGCCAATCTCGGCGAGTTCGAGCTGATCGAACGCTTCTTCACGCGGCCCACGGGCCGTGCCGCCCTCGGCATCGGCGACGACTGTGCGTTGGTCGTGCCCGGGCCCGGGCTCACGCTGGCGATCTCGTGCGACATGCTCATCGAAGGTCGTCATTTCCTGTCGACGGTGGCGCCCGAGCGGCTCGGCCACAAGGCGCTGGCGGTCAACCTGAGCGACCTGGCCGCCTGCGGCGCCCGTCCCCTGGCGTTCACGCTGGCGCTGGCGCTGCCGCGTGCCGAGGAAGACTTCCTCGAGGGCTTCGCCCGCGGCCTGCACGCGCTGGCCGAACGGCACGGCTGCGAGCTGGTCGGCGGCGACACCACGCGCGGGCCGCTGGCGATCTGCATCACCGTCTTCGGCGAGGTCGCCCGCGAAGCGGCCTTGCTGCGCTCCGGCGCGCGCGCCGGCGACGACGTGTGGGTGAGCGGCACGCTAGGCGACGCGCGCCTCGCCCTCGAGGCGTTCCGCGGCGCCCTCTCGCTTTCGGAAGAGGCCTTCGCACAGGCCCGCCGCGCCATGGAGTTGCCGGAGCCGCGGGTCGATCTCGGCCTGGCGCTGCAAGGCGTCGCGAACAGCGCCATCGACGTCTCCGACGGGCTCGCCGGCGATTTGGCCCACATCCTGCGCCGCTCGGGCGTCGGCGCCGTCCTCGACCTCGACGCACTGCCGCGCAGCGCCGTGCTGGCGGCCCAATCGCCGGCGATCCGACGCGAATGCCTGCTCGCCGGCGGCGACGACTACGAGCTGGTCTTCACCGCCGCACCCGAGCGACGCGGGGCCGTGCTCGGCGCCGGGCTCGCGGCCGGCGTGCAGGTCACCCGCATCGGCCAGGTGGAGGCCGGCAGCGGGCTGCGCCTGGTCGACGGCGAGGGGCGGCCGCTCCCCGCCGACGTGGTGTCGTTCGACCATTTCAAGTCCTAGGACGAGGCCCGGGTGAGCACGCCGCCGACGGCTCTCAACCGACCTCTGCAGGGCCCCGGGCGCCGGCCCGGCTGGCGATTCCTGTTCGCGCACCCGGCCCACTTCATCGCCCTCGGTGCGGGCAGCGGCCTGTCGCGTTTCGCCCCGGGGACGCTGGCGACGCTGCTGGCGTGGCTGACCTATGCCGGCTGGGCCTCCGGTCTCGACGACGCCGGCCGGGCGGGCGTGCTCGCGGCAGCGCTGCTGCTCAGCTGGTGGGCCGGCACGGTCACCGCGCGCCACCTCGCCTTGGCCGACCCGGCGCCGATCGTCTGCGACGAGATCGTCTCCTTCTGGCTCATCCTGTGGCTGCTCACGCCGGCAAGCTTCGCTGCGCAAGCGATCGCCTTCGTTCTCTTCCGCCTGCTCGACGGCGTCAAGCCCGGACCGATCGCGTGGGCCGACCAGCTCTTCAAGGGGCGCCGGGGCGGGCCCATCGGCTGGTCGCAGGGATTCGGCATCCTCTTCGACGACCTCGTCGCCGCCTTCTGCACGCTGTTCCTGATCGCCGTGTGGAGGTCGTTCTGAGCGCCGTCGGCGATCGAGTCGACCGACTGGCGACGGCCCTCGTCGCACGGTCGGCGACGCTGGCCACCGCGGAGTCGTGCACCGGCGGGCTGATCGCCGCGGCGTGCACCGACAAGCCGGGCTCGAGCAGCTGGTTCGAGCGCGGCTTCGTGACCTACTCCAACGCTGCCAAGACCGAGATGCTCGGCGTCGCCGGCCAGCTGATCGGCGGGCACGGCGCCGTCAGCCGCGAGGTCGCGGCGGCGATGGCCGAGGGCGCGCTGGCCCGTTCGCCCGCCGCGTTCTCCATCGCCGTCACCGGCATCGCCGGCCCCGGCGGGGCGACCCCGGGCAAGCCGGTCGGCACCGTGTGGATCGCCATCGGCGAGCGCGGCGGCGCGACGACGACCACCTTGCTCGAGGCCAGCGGCGAGCGATCCGCGATCCGCGCCGAGAGCGTGCTCGCCGCATTCGACCTGCTCCTGGCCCGGCTCGCCCCGGCCTGAGCCTCGTCAGGCCACGAGGGCCAGGCGAACCGTCGGCCGCGACCCGGTCCGCGACGTCTCCTCGACCAGCATCAGCACCAGACGACGGAGCGCCTGCCACGGATCGAGCGGCCATTGCGGATGGGGCAGGCCCTTGACGAGACCATCGCAGACCTGCGCGGCGTCGAGCAGCTGCGCGAGCGTCGTCTCGCCGAGCAGGGTCACGGCGCGCTCGAAGATGCGCTCCTTGGCGCCCCAGACGCGGGCCTCGCGCAGCGCCAGCGGCAGCGGCTTGCCGGCAGCCAGCGCATCCTTGACCCGCTTCAGGCCGCGGATGTCTTCGGTCAGCGTCCAGTGCACGAGCACCGGCGCTTCGCCTTCGGCCTGCAGTCCGTCGAGCATCCGCAGTGCGCGAGCCGTCTGGCCGGCGAGGACGGCCTCGCCGAGCTTGAACACGTCGTAGCGCGCCACGTTGAGCACCGCCGACTCGATCTGCTCGAAGCCCAGCTCGCCGGCCGGATACAGCAAGGCCAGCTTCTGGATTTCCTGGTGGGCCGCGAGCAGGTTGCCTTCGACGCGGTCGGCGAAGAAGGCGAGCGCCTGCTGCCCGGCGCTGCCGGCGGCGACGTGCTGGCCCTGCGCGGCGAGGCGCCCGGCGATCCATTGCGGCAGCGCCTTGCGCTCGACCGGGTCGACGCGGACGCTGACGCCGACGCGGTCGAGCGCGCCGAACCAGGCGCTCGACTGCTGCGAGCGATCGAGGCGAGGCAGCTGCACCAGGGTGATGACGTCGCGGCCGGCGCCGGCTTCGGCACTCTCGCAGTAGCGCTGCAGCGCCTCGGACCCGTCCTTGCCGGGCTTGCCGGACGGGATGCGGATCTCGACCAGCTGCCGGTCGGAGAACAGGCTCAGCGCCTGCGCCGCGCCGAGCAGGCTGCTCCAGTCGAAGTGCGCCCCGGCGACGGTGTGGACCTGGCGTTCGCTGCAGCCGCCGGCGCGGGCGGCGGCGCGAATCGCATCGGCGGCTTCCTGCGCCAGCAGCGGCTCGTCGCCCCAGACGGTGTAGACGGCGCGAAGCTCGCGCTTCAGGTGCGCCTGCAGTTGCTCGGGGCGCAGCAGCATCAGACCTGCTGCACGGAGGCGAGCCGCCGCAGCACCTGGGAGACGATGTCGGCCTGCATGGCCCGATACAGGAAGGCCTCTTCCTGCTCCTTCGCCAGCGCCGCCGCCTCGGTGTAGGTGAGCGAGCGGGCGAGCACGATCTCGCTTTCCGGGATCAGCTCGCGGCCGACCGCCGAGCGCAGCGCGAAGCGGAAGCGCAGGCGCAGCTCGAACTCGCGGATCTGGTTGGCGGCGGTCTGCGCCACGACGCTCTTCTCGCGCGACTCGGCCAGTGCCTGGAGGACGACCTGCGCGTCCTGCCCGGCTTCGACCACGCGCGTGTTCGGGCTGGCGTCGATCTGCATCCGGAGCTCGGCGGCGAGCGGCGAGCGCGCCGCGAAGCCGCGCAGCTGGATGGTGCGGAAGCGCAGCTCGGGCGCCCGCTTCAGCTCGAAGCCGCAGCCGGCGAGCGCCGCAGCGGCGAGGGCGAGCAGCCGGCGCCGCCCCATCAGACCACGACGTTGACCAGGCGCCCCGGCACGACCTTGACGCGCTTCACCGGCTGGCCTTCGGCGAACTTCGCGAACTCCGGGCTGGCGAGGGCGGCGTCCTCGATGCTGCGCTCGTCGGCGGCGGCAGCGACCTTGATCTTGCCGCGCAGCTTGCCGTTGATCTGCAGCATCAGCTCGATCTCGTCCTGCACCAGCGCCGCTTCGTCGACCAGCGGCCAGGGTGCATCGAGCAGCGGACCCAGCTCGGCGTCGAAGCCGAGCTCGTTCCAGAGCCGCCAGGTCGTGTGCGGGCAGACCGGGTACAGCACGCGCAGGAGGATGCCGAGACCTTCGCGCACGACGCTCGCGTCGGCCACTGAACCGGCCGCCCCCGCCGCATGCGCTTCCAGCGCGTTCAGCATCTTCTGCGCGCCGGAGACGACCGTGTTGTATTGCATTCGTTCGTAGTCGTAGCTGACCTGGCGCAGCAGCGAGTGCATCTCGTGGCGCAGCGGTCCGGCCCGGCCGCGCGGGCTCTGCTGCGCCGCCGGCGCGACGATGCGCTCGACGTGCCGCCCGGCGAAGCTCCACAGGCGCTTGAGGAACCGGTTGGCGCCGGCCACGCCGGCGTTGTTCCAGTCGAGCGTCTGCTCCGGCGGCGACGCGAACATCACGAACAGCCGCGCCGTGTCGGCGCCGTAGCGGTCGATCAGGTCCTGCGGGTCGACGCCGTTGCGCTCGGTCTTGCCCATCTTCAGCATGCCGCGGTACTCGACCGTGCTGCCGTCGCGGAGCCGGCCGGCCGAGGGACGGCCCTCGCTGCCGCCTTCGGGCGTCACTTCGTCGGGCGGGAAGTACTCGATGCCGCCCTGCGGCGTCGGCCGCGCCCAGACGTGGTTGAGGACCATGCCCTGGGTGAGCAGGCGCGTGAACGGCTCGTCGATCTCGACCAGCTTCAGGTCGCGCATCACCTTGGTCCAGAAGCGCGCGTAGAGCAGGTGCAGGATCGCGTGCTCGATGCCGCCGATGTACTGGTCCATGGGCATCCAGTACTTCGTGCCTGGCCCGACCATCGCCGTCTCGAGCTGCGGGTCGCAGTAGCGCATGAAGTACCACGAGCTGTCCACGAAGGTGTCCATCGTGTCGGTCTCGCGCCGGGCCGGCCGGCCGCAGGACGGGCACGGCACGTTCAGGAACGCCGCGTCCCTGGCCAGCGGGTTGCCCGAGCCATCGGGAATCAGGTTCTCGGGCAGGACCACCGGCAGATCCTTCTCGGGAACCGGCACGACGCCGCAAGCCTCGCAGTGGATGATCGGGATCGGCGTGCCCCAGTAGCGCTGGCGACTGATGCCCCAGTCGCGCAGGCGCCAGGTCGTCTGCTTGCCGCCCAGGCCCCGGTGCTCGAGGGCCGCTGCGACCGCGTCGACGGCCATTTCGTGGTCGAGGCCGCTGTACACGTCGGAGTTGATCGTCACGGCGCCGTCCGTCCGTGCATACCACTCCTGCCACCGGTCGTACGAGAAGTGCTCGCCGTCGATGTGGATGACCTGGAGCAGATCGATCCCGTAGGTCCTGGCGAACTCGAAGTCGCGCTCGTCGTGCGCCGGCACGCCCATCACCGCGCCGTCACCGTAGCTGATGAGCACGTAGTTGCCGATCCAGAGCGGAATCGGCTCGTGACTCAGCGGGTGCTCGACGACGAGCCCGGTCGCGATGCCGCGCTTGGCCTGCGTCGCCAGCTCGGCTTCGGTGGTGCCGCCCGCCTTGCACGACGCCAGGAAGGCGGCCACTTCGGGGTTCGACGCGGCGGCATGGAGCGCCAGGGGGTGCTCCGGCGCGACGGCGCAGAAGGTCACGCCCATGATGGTGTCGGCGCGGGTGGTGAAGACGTAGAGGCGGCCGTCGCCGATGAGCTTGCCGTCGGCGCCGCGGATGCGATGCGGAAAGGCGAAGCGCACGCCCTCGCTGCGGCCGATCCAGTTCTCCTGCATCGTCTTGACGCGCTCCGGCCAGCCCGGCAGGCCCGTCCTCACGTGCTCCAGCAGCTCTTCGGCGTACTGCGTGATCTTCAGGTAGTAGCCCGGGATCTCGCGCTTCTCGACGATGGCGTTGGAGCGCCAGCCGCGGCCCTCGATGACCTGCTCGTTGGCGAGGACCGTCTGGTCGACCGGATCCCAGTTGACGGTCTGCGTGCGCCGCTCGGCGATGCCGGCCTCGAGCATCTTCAGGAACATCCACTGGTTCCACTTGTAGTAGCCCGGATCGCAGGTGGCGATCTCGCGGCTCCAGTCGATGGCCAGTCCCATCGCCTGCATCTGCGCCTTCATCGCGGCGATGTTGTCGCGCGTCCACTTCGCGGGCGGCACGCCGTTCTTCATCGCCGCGTTCTCGGCCGGCAGGCCGAAGGCATCCCAGCCCATCGGCATGAGCACGTTCATGCCGGTCATGCGCAGGTGGCGGGCCAGCATGTCGTTGATGGTGTAGTTGCGCACGTGGCCCATGTGCAGCCGCCCGCTCGGGTACGGCAGCATGGAGCAGGCATAGAACTTCGGGCGCTCGGCGTCTTCGGTGACGCGGTAGACCGCACCGGCAGCCCACGCCGCCTGGGCGCTCTGCTCGATCTCGCGGGGGTCGAAATCGGCTCTCATGCGGGCGCTCGGTGTGGCATCGACGAATTATAGAAAGCGGCCCTCGCGACTCGTTGTTCGCAGGGCACAGGCGCTCGCCCGTTCAGGTGCTGCCGGCCCCCGCGGAGGCGATCGACGGTGGCCTCGTCGACGACGAGCATCGATGCCCCGTCACCCCCAAGGACATCCCATGCCGCTCGCCCACCGACACTGCACGCGTCGCGCCGCCCTCGTCGCCATCGCGGCATCCGCGTGGCCGACCGCCGCATCCGCCGCGCCCCTGCTGGCGGCGACCTGCCCCGACGGTCTCGATCCGGCGCCCTACCTGGTCAGCGAGAAGTACGACGGCGTGCGTGCCTTGTGGGACGGGCGCGTGCTGCGCCATCGCAGCGGCCGCGTCGTCGATGCGCCGGAGGCGTTTCGCGCGGCGCTGCCGTCCTGCGCGCTGGACGGCGAGCTGTGGCTCGGGCGCGGCCGCTTCGACGCGCTCTCGTCGATCGTCCGCAGGGCGCCCGCGGGCCCGGAGCCATGGGCCGGCGTGCAGTACAGGGTCTTCGAGCTCCCAGGCGCCGGCGGCACGTTCGCCGAGCGCGCCCTGGCGCTGGCGGAGCTCGCGCGCCGCGCCGGAGCGCCCGTGCATGCGGTGGACCAGGGACGGGTCGCGGACCGCGCGGCCCTGCAGCGCCGCCTCGCCGAGGTCGTCGCCGCCGGCGGCGAGGGACTCATGCTGCACCTGGCGTCGGCGGCGGAGGCCAGCGGCCGCCAGCAGGTGCTGCTGAAGCTGAAGCCGCAGCTCGACACCGAAGCGACCGTGATCGGCCACCGCCCCGGACGCGGCAAGTACGCCGGGCTCGTCGGGGCGCTCGCCGTGCAGACGGCGGACGGGGTCCGCTTCCTTCTCGGCACCGGGCTCAGCGACGAACTCCGGCGAGCGCCGCCGCCCGTCGGCAGCGTCGTCACCTTCCGCTACCGCGACCGCACACCGGCGGGCGTGCCGCGTTTCGCCAGCTACCTCCGAATGCACGAGGCATTCTGAGAACGCGCGCCTCAGCCCGCCTCGCCGCTACGAGCCGGTCTTCTCCGGCACCGGCTCGGCGATGAAGCCGATGCGCGTCAGCCCGGCTTTCTGGACGATGCCGATGAGCTCGGCGACGCGCCCGTAGGGAACGCTGCGGTCGGCGCGCAACTGCACCTCGGTCTGCGGGTTGCGCCGGGCCGCGTCGGCGACGCGGGTGGCGAAAGCGGCCGCATCGAGCCGCTCGTCGCCGTAGAAGTAGCTGCCCTCCTTGTCGAGGGCGACGGTGATGAACTGGGGGGTGTCGCTCGGCTGCGCGGCATCGGTGCGCGGCAGCTCCAGCTTCAGGCTCGAGGTCATCAGCGGCGCGGTGATCATGAAGATCACCAGCAGCACCAGCATGACGTCGATCAGCGGCGTCATGTTGATGTCGCTCATCGGCTGCGCACCGGGATTGCGCTCGAGTCGACCGAAGGCCATCGCTAGCGGTTCCGGCGCGTGCGGGGGCGAGCGCGCTGCATCACTTGGTGTCGACGATCATCTCGCGCAGGTCGTGCGCGAAGCCCTCGAGCTCGGCCTCGCTCGCCGCGACGCGCTTGCCGAAGATGTTGTAGGCGAGCACGGCCGGGATGGCGACGGCGAGTCCGGCCGCGGTCATGACCAGGGCTTCGCCCACCGGCCCGGACACCCGCTCGATCGTGATCGAGCCGGCCGCCGAGATGCTGAGCAGCGCGTGATAGATGCCCCAGACGGTGCCGAACAGCCCGATGAAGGGCGCCGTGCTGCCGATCGAGGCGAGCAGCACCTGACCGAACTGCAGCTGCCCCAGCACCCCGTGCAGGGCATCGCGCAGGCGCCGGGTCAGCTGCGAGTCGGCGTGGCCGCGCGACTCCAGGGTGCCGCTCGGCGGCACCGTCACCGCCGCATCGACGAGCGGCCGCAGCACGCCCTCCCGGTCGAACGCCGACAGCTGCTCGCGACCGACGTCGAACGAGGGGGCGGCCCAGAAGGCGGCGACGGCGCGCTGCAGGTCGACGTGGACGCGGCGGAGCAGCCAGCCCTTCCAGAAGATCACCACCCAGGCGCTCACCGACATGAGCAGGAGCAGGACGGCAACGCTGCGCGTGATGGCGTCGCCCTGCGACCAGAAGGTGGAAAAGCCGGTCATGGGTGGCAAGCCTCCGCGCCGGCCGCCTCGAGGCCGAGAACCTGGTCCATGCCGAACAGCCCCGAGCGGCGACCGGCGAGGAAGCGCGCCGCGCGCAAGCTGCCGTCGGCATACGTCGCGCGGCTGCTCGAGCGGTGCGTGATCTCGATGCGCTCGCCGCTGCCCGCGAACAGCACGGTGTGGTCGCCGACGATGTCGCCGCCGCGCAGCGAGGCGAAGCCGATCGAGCCCGGCCGGCGCAGGCCGTTGCGGTCGTACGCCGCGGCGGACTCGAGCGAGCGCCCTTGCGCGGCCGCGATCACCTCGCCCATCTTCAGGGCCGTGCCGCTCGGCGCATCGACCTTGTGCCGATGGTGCGCCTCGACGATCTCGATGTCGAAGCCCTCGGCCAGGGCCCGGCCCGCGACCTCGAGCAGCTTCAGCACGACGTTGACGCCGACGCTCATGTTCGGCGCCATGACGATCGCCGTGTGCTCGGCGTGGGCGGCGATCTGTGCCTTCTGCGCCGCGTCGAAGCCGGTGGTGCCGATCACCGCCGCGACGCCGAGCTCGCGGCAGAGCGCCAGGTGCGCCAGGGTGCCCTCGGGCCGGGTGAAGTCGATCAGGACGTCGGCGCCGGCGAGCGCGACGCGCGGATCGCCCACCACCCGGACACCGCTCGGACGCCCGAGGAAGGCGCCCGCATCGCTGCCGATTTCGGCGCTGCCCGGCACGTCGAAGGCGCCCGAGAGCACCAGGTCCGGGCTGGCGACCACCGCCTCGATGATCGTTCGGCCCATCCGCCCCGACGCGCCCGCCACGGCGATGCGCCGACGCTCACCGGGCGAGCGGGCACCGGCCGTCATGAGCTCGGCTCGAGCGGCGGATAGGTGCGGACGGGAGCGGGCGGCACGGGATCGGGCGCGGGCGGGCGGGCCGGCGTCGGCAGGTTCTTGACCTGCTCGTCCGTCAGCACGAGGGGCGGCGCGTTGCGCGAGGTCTTGAAGGTGTCGATCGAGGCCACGAACTCCCGCTCGCTCGGCAGCTCGCCGCCGGTATCGACACTTTCCAGCAGGTCGCCCTTGAACCGCACGACGACGCGGCGCAGCTGGGGCGCGGCGCCTTGCCGGCGGATCGTGAAGACGTAGTCCCAGCGGTCGGCGTGGAACAGGTCGGTGAGCAGCGGCGAGCCGAGCACGTCGCGGACCTGCGCACGCGTCAGGCCGGGCCTGATCAGCGCCGCCTGCTCGCTGGTGATGACGTTGCCCTGCACGACCTCGATGCGATAGGGGGTGATCACGCCGAGGAAACTGTCGGCGGACTGCAAGGACTGGCAGCCCCCGAGCACGATGGTCGACAGGCACAGAAGGAGGCTTGCCCGCCGGGCGGGAAGCGATGACACGGAAGACACCATGGACAGCGACAGCGAGCGCGCGAAGGCGTCCCAAGCTCGTATGATGAAAGCGATTCTACCGGCGCCCCGCAGGCGTCGCGAGCGATCCGCACTGCCATGACCCACGCCGAAGAACTGAAGAACAGCGGCCTCAAGGCGACGCTGCCGCGCATCAAGGTCCTGGAGGTGTTCCAGAACACCCGCCAGCGGCACATGAGCGCCGAGGACGTGTTCCGCGTCCTTCTCGCCGAGCACGCCGACATCGGCCTGGCCACCGTCTACCGCGTGCTGATGCAGTTCGAGCAGGCCGGCCTTCTGTCGCGCAATCACTTCGAGAGCGGCAAGGCCGTGTTCGAGCTGAACGAGGGCAAGCACCACGACCACCTGGTCTGCGTCGACTGCGGCCGTGTCGAGGAATTCTTCGATGCCGAGATCGAGCGGCGGCAGAAGAGCATCGCCGCGACCCGCGGCTACGAGCTGCAGGACCACGCCCTGGCGCTCTACGCCGCCTGCACCAAGAAGAACTGTCCCTACCGGAACAAGTAGCGGCTACTCGGCCTTGCCGAGCGCCTTGTGGTGGCGCTCGATGAATTCCGCGTAGGTGTCGATGCCGCGCAGCTGGAGGATGGTGTTGCGGACCGCCGCCTCGACCAGCACCGCCAGGTTGCGGCCGGCATCGACGGCGATCACCGTCATGC
Source organism: Caldimonas sp. (assembly GCA_036263655.1). Taxonomy (GTDB): domain Bacteria; phylum Pseudomonadota; class Gammaproteobacteria; order Burkholderiales; family Burkholderiaceae_C; genus Schlegelella_A. Next base: position 74,759 of record DATAGP010000026.1, read on the forward strand.
GCACCGGCACGCCGAGGATGTCTTCGTTGAGCGGCTCGTAGGGCAGCCGCTCGAAGTCGCGGTCCATGGTCTCCTTGCGGACCAGGTGGACGATCAGCTTCAGGCGCATCTTCCGCCGCACCGCGGTCTCGCCGAAGATCGCCTTGATGTCGAGCAGGCCGATGCCGCGCACCTCGAGCAGGTTGGCGAGCAGCTCGGGACAGCGGCCCTCGAGCGCCGTCTGCGACACCCGGTACAGGTCCACCGCATCGTCGGCGACGAGGCCGTGGCCGCGCGAGATGAGCTCGAGGCCGAGCTCGCTCTTGCCGAGGCCGGATTCGCCGGTGAGCAGCACGCCGAGGCCGAGGATGTCCATGAAGACGCCGTGCCGCGTCGTGCGCTCGGCGAAGTGCTGCGACAGGTAGCCGCGCACGACGTCGATCACGTGCCCGGCCGATTCCTCGGTGACGAAGAGCGGGATGTCGGCGCGATCGCAGAGGGCGACGAGGCGATCCGGCGGCACCTGCCCGTCGGCGCAGATCAGCACCGGCGGCTCGAGCGTGACGATGCGCGCGATGCGCCGCTCGGTGACGTCCGCCGGCCCGGCGTTCAGGTAGGCGACCTCGCGTCGGCCGACGATCTGGACCCGGTTCGGATGGATGTAATTCAGGTAGCCGACCAGGTCGGCCGCCGACCTGGCGTCGCGCACCGCCGCCTCGTCGAAGTGGCGCTCGGGGTGGGCATGGCCGGCGATCCACTGCCAGTGCAGGGTGGTCCGGAATTCCTCGAACAGCGCCTCGGCGCTGATGACCGTCGGCTTCATCGACCACGCCCCGGCCGCGTCGGCGCTCGCCGCGCCGCGCTCTTCCTTAGGCGACCGATTTCAGCGGTTCCCACGCGGCGATGATCTCGTGCACCGCGGCCGCATCGGCTTCCGTCTTCAGGCGCTCGCGCAGCGTGCGGTCGGACAGCATCTCGGCGATCTCCGAGAGGATCTCCAGGTGCCGCTGCGTCGCCGCCTCGGGAACGAGCAGGAAGATGAGGAGGCCGACCGGCTCGTCGTCGGGCGCGTCGAACGCGATGGGCTGGCGCACCCGGAGGACGGCGGCAAGCGGATTCTTCAACCCCTTGATGCGACCGTGCGGGATGGCCACGCCGTGCCCCAGCCCGGTTGAGCCGAGGCGCTCGCGGGCGAACAGGTTGTCGGTGACGGTGGCGCGGGCGATCGAGTGCTGGTTCTCGAACAACAGGCCGGCCTGCTCGAAGACCCGCTTCTTGCTGGACGCGTCGACGTCCACGGACACGTTG
>DATAGP010000027.1:0-20464 GCA_036263655.1 Caldimonas sp.
GCATCGGCATGGCGAACTGGACGCCCGAAGGCCTGATCGGGCGCCTCTTTCGGGTCATCGGCGCGCACCTGCCGCCGCCGGCGGGCCTGAAGTCGCCCGCGCTGTGGGGCACCGAGGCGCGCATCCGCGAGCTCTTCGGCAGCGCCGCGGCCGCGGTCCGCTGCGAGAAGCGCTTCTTCAACTTCCGCTACCACTCGGTGGCGCACTTCGTGCAGGTGTTCCGCGACTACTACGGCCCGACGCACAAGACCTTCGCGGCGCTGCCCGGTGCGGCCGGCGAGGCGCTCGAGCGCGACATCTCGGCACTGCTGCGGGAGCTGAACGTCGCCGGCGCAAGCTCGCTGGTGGTGCCGGCGGAGTACCTGGAGATCGTCGTCACGCGCGCCTGAGCGGGCGAGGGCTCTTGCGAGCCCCGCGCCCCCTGGAGCGCACGGGGCGCGCAGCTTCGCAACGGACGGCCACCGCGTTGCCAAGAGGGGAGGCGCAGGCACTGTCTGCCTGCGCCTGCCGACTCAAGGTTTCGCGCATGCGGCCGATATGTTGCGTGAACCTCTTTGGAAAGGCGGTCGGTGATTTCACGCTTACGGACCGCGACCGCCAGCCCTTCGGTGCTTCTGGTCAGTGCCAGCGAGTCGATGTGTTGCGCCCACATCCCGCGTTTGCTTGCGCGCGCGGGGATGCGGGTCACAGTCGTCGCCCTTGCCAGGAGCCCAGCGATCGCGTCGCGATTCGCCATGAGACGCCTGCTGGTCGATGGGGGCGTGCGCTCCGTGAGGCGGCGCCTCCGATCGCTTCTGCTCGATCCCTCGGAGAAGTTCGACTGGGTGATTCTCGGCGACGAGGACATCGTCCTCGAAGTCGCCGAGTTCACCGACAAGCCGTGGGCTGCGAACTGCTTCCCGGTGCCGCCCATGGGCGTCGCCCAATCGATGATGTGTCACAAGACCGAGTTCATCTCGGCCTGCCGCACCCACGGGATCGCCGTTCCCGAGTCGCGCGTCTGCGGCGATGCGAAGGCGGCGTTGACCGCCGCGGACGAGCTCGGATTCCCGCTGCTGATGAAGGCCGACTTCGGTGCTTCGGGAAGCACCGTCTGGCGTCTCCAGAGCACGTCCGATCTTCTTGAGACCATGCCTCGGGCCGCGGGGCGGCCGTTCGTGTTGCAAGCGATCGTGCGCGGCGCGGCGGGAGTCACCGAGATGCTCTGCGCGCGGGGAACGCCGCTCGCGATCGTTTCGAGCCTCATGCGCGGCATCGATCCGGAGCCTTTCGGTCCGGCGAGTTCACGTCTCTATCGCAAGAACGTCGCGGCTGAAGCCGTCGCCGTTCGACTCGCCAAACTGACGGGCTTTCACGGGTTCTGCGGCTTCGACTGGGTCCAGGAAGAGAGCGGGGAGCGACGTCTTCATGCCATTGACTTCCATGCCCGTCCAACGCTCGGCTTCCACATGGCCGCGGTCGCCGGGGTCGACTTCGCGGCGGCTGCACACCACCTAGTTCAGGGCGGCACCGATGCCATCGCGTCCCAGCTGGACGGACTCGAGAAGCTCTGCCACTTCTTCCCGAAGGGGATGACGCTGGCGTGGAGGAAGAGGGACGTGCTCGGCATGCTGCGCTGGCTCCCTGGCGCATCCTGCAACGACCTCCCCTGGACCGATCCCGGCCTGGTGGCCGGATTGGCGCGCCGCTACTGGCGCACCAGGTTTTCCGCAAGGAAGATGACGGGGAGCGCGGAGTCCACTCTGCAGGAGTCGACCGCCTTCCGTGACGACCTATAGAAGAGCATCGTCGTAGCCGCGCACGCAGGTTGAGCTCCCATGTCGCAGGCGACTGCGGCTCGCTGCCGTCTAGCCTTCCACGATCCCGCGCTCCCTCAGCGCCTCGATCTGCTGCGCGCTGAGGCCGATCTCGCGCAAGACCGCCTCGCTGTCCTGGCCCAGCGTCGGCGCGTTGCGGCGATGGCGGCCCGGCGTCAGCGACAGCTTCGGCACGATCCCCGGCACCGCCAGCACGCTGCCGTCGTCCAGGCGGCGCTCCTGCAGCATGCCGCGCGCGGCGTAGTGCGGGTCGGCGGCGATGTCGGCGATCGTGTAGATGCGGCTCGCCGGCACCGACGCCTCGACCAGCGCCGCGACGACGGCGTCGACCGTCCGCCCGGCCGTCCAGGCACCGATCGCCGCATCGAGCTCGGCGACGCGGGCGACGCGGCCCGCGTTGTCGGCCAGCGCCGGATCGCTGCCGAGATCGTCGCGGCCGATGAGCGTCATCAGGCGGCGGAAGATGCTGTCGCCGTTGCCGGCGATGAGCGCGTAGCCGCCGTCCCGGCACCGGTAGGCGTTCGTCGGCGCGATGCCCGGCAGGGCGCTGCCCGCCGGCCCGCGCACCGCGCCGAACGCGCTGTACTCGGGCAGAAGGCTCTCCATGCAGTTGAACACCGCCTCGTACAGGGCGACGTCGATGATCTGGCCGCGGCCGGTCGCGTGGCGGTGCTGCAGGGCGAGGAGGATGCCGATCACGCCGTGCAGCGCGGCGAGCGTGTCGCCGATGCTGACGCCGACCCGCACCGGCACGCGCCCGGGCTCGCCGGTCAGGTGGCGCAGCCCGCCCATCGCCTCGGCGACGACGCCGAAGCCGGGGCGGTCGCGGTAGGGACCGGTCTGCCCATAGCCGCTCAGACGCAGGACGACGAGGCGCGGGTTGGCGGCGAGGAGGTCCGCCGGCGCGAGGCCCCAGCCCTCGAGCGCGCCCGGACGGAAGTTCTCGACCAGCACGTCGGCTTCGGCGGCGAGCCGGCGCACGATGGCCTGGCCCTCCGGGTCGCGCAGGTCGAGCGCCAGCGAGCGCTTGTTGGCCGACTGCACCTGCCACCACACGGAGGTGCCGTCCTTGAGGAGGCGCCACTTGCGCAGCGGGTCACCGGCGCCCGGGGCCTCGACCTTGATCACCTCGGCACCGAAGTCGCCGAGCGTCTTCGCCGCGAAGGGGCCGGCGATCAGCTGGCCGAGCTCGAGGACCTTCAGGCCGGCCAGGGCCGCCGGCCCGGCAGCGGCGTTCGCGTTCGCTTCGCTCGTCGTCGCGTTCATGCGGCGAGTCTCGGGGCGACCCGGCCCGGCGTCAATTTGCCGGGCAGCGGCCAATGCCCGTGCCGGGCACGGCCGCCGCGAAGCGTGGATGATCGGATGCGTCGCCACTTTCCGCCCCTGAACGACATGCGTTTGCCTCCCGCCTCGCGATCCCTTCTCGTCGCCATCCTCTGCGGCCTGACGGCGCTCCACGCGACCGCTCAGGAGCGCGACGAGAAGACCTACGACGGCCGCTGGGCGGTACGGCTGCAAGGCGTCGACGGCGTGGCGCGCGATGCGACGGTGGTGCTCGAGGGCTACGACGGCACCTGGCAGTACCGCACGGGCGCCGGCCGCGGCGCGAAGAGCGCCTGCGCCGGCAAGAAGCTGCCGCTCACGGTCCAGAGCAGCACCCGGACCTTGCTGGCGTTCACGGTGTGGGGCGAAACCGGCTCGCCTGCGTGTCCGACCCTCACCATCGTCGCCAGGCCGACCGGCGAGAAGGCTGTCGAAGGCACGGCGGACCTGGGCTCGGATGGCTCGGAACGGCCCGAGGTCCTCGCCGCCCAGTCGGCGCCTGCGTTCCCCGGCGCCTGGTCGGCCGCGAGCGCCGTCGCGGCCGCCAAGCGCGTCGGCACGGCCGGCTCGCTGCGCATGACGCGTCGCTGAGCAGAAGCGACGATGGCGCTCGCCGGGCGGCTGCCTTCCGTGCCGACGTCGACGTCGGAGCGCGCGTGAGCACGATCGGCGCCGACCTCGTCGCCGCCTTCGCGCCGGGCGGTGTCCTGCGCGCCGCGATCAACGTGGGCAACCCGATCCTCGCCGGCATCGATCCGGCCTCGGGTGCGCCGCGCGGCGTCTCCGTCGACCTCGCCGCCGCGTTCGCCGGGCGCCTCGGCGTGCCGGTGCAGCTCGCCGTCTTCGACACGGCGCGCCGCTCGGTCGAGGCGGTGACGAGCGAGCAGGCGGACATCGGCTTCTTCGCGATCGATCCGGTGCGCGGCGCCGGCATCGGCTTCACGGCGCCGTACGTGCTGATCGAGGGCTGCTACCTGGTCCGCGACGACTCGCCGCTCGGCGCCAATGACGAGGTCGACCGGCCGGGCTGCCGCGTCGCCGTCGGCGCGGGCAGCGCTTACGACCTGCATCTCACGCGCGAGCTGAAGCACGCCGAGATCGTGCGCGCGCCGTCGTCGCCGGCCGTCGTCGACACCTTCGTCGCGCAGGGCCTCGACGTCGCCGCCGGCGTCAAGCAGCAGCTCGAGGCCGACGCCGCACGGTACCCGGGCCACCGGCTGCTGCCCGGCCGCTTCATGGTGATCCGGCAGGCCATGGGGCTGCCGAAGAGGCGGGGCGAGGCAGCCCGCCGCGTCCTCGCCGACTTCGTCGAGGCGATGAAGGCCGACGGCTTCGTCGCCGCCGCATTGGCCCGGCACGGCATCGACGGCGCGTCCGTCGCTCCGCCAGCCTGAGCGCACGCGCCCGGCCTTCGCTCAGCGCTCGGCGTTCGGGAAGAACAGCTGCTCGCCGCCGATGCGGTAGCTCGCGATCGCCTGCTGCCCCGGCGCGGACACGAGCCAGTCCACGAACGCCTGGGCGAGCGCGGCCTTCACGTGCGGATGCTTCGCCGCGCTGACGACCATCACGCCGTAGGGATTGAAGAGGCGCCGGTCGCCTTCGACGAGCACGGCCAGGTCGGCGCGATTCCTGAAGCTCAGCCACGTGCCGCGGTCGGCGAGGACATAGGCGCCAGTCGAGGCGGCGATGTTCAGCGCCGGCCCCATGCCGCAGCCGCATTCGCGGTAGCCGGCCGGCTTCGCCGTGGCGATGTCGACGCCGGCGGCCGTCCAGTAGCGAAGCTCCGCGGCATGCGTGCCGCTCTTGTCGCCGCGCGAGACGAAGGGCGCCGCCGGCGACGCCGCCAGCCTGCGCAGCGCCGCGGCGATGTCGCGGCCCTTGACGGCGAGCGGATCGTCGCGCGGCCCGACGAGGACGAAGTCGTTGTACATGACGGGGAGGCGCGCCGCCGCGAAGCCGTCGGTCACGAACTTCTCCTCGGCGGCCGGGTCGTGCACGAAGACCACGTCGGCGTCGCCGCGCCGCCCGAGGTCGAGCGCCTGGCCGGTGCCGACTGCGACGACCCGCACCTCGATGCCCCGCGCCTGCCTGAACGCGGGCAGCAGGTGGCCGAACAGGCCCGACTGCTCGGTCGAGGTCGTCGAGGCCATGACGATCCAGCGCTCCTGCGCCTGCGCGCCGGCCGCGACCGACGCGAGGACGGTGGCCAGGACGATGGCCAGGACGAGCGGCAGGGCCGGCAGCGGACGGCGAGACGGCATGGAGTGACGAGGAGGTCGAGAACCGCCGCATTGTCCGGAAGCTCCGCCCGCGCCGCGATATGCACGCGCCTTCATAGGCAGCGCCCCCGTCGGCGCATTGCCCTGCATCTCGCGTCGCCGACGTCCTCAGGGCGTCAAGCCGGCGCGGCCGGCAACGGGCAGGGCCGAGTAGCTCACCGTCGGCAAGGCGCTGTGCAGCGAGGAGACCGCCGCGCCCTTCGGCGGCTGTCGCGCGGCTCAGCGCAGGTCCCGGCGCGCCTCGAATCCGGTCGCCGGGAAGTCGGTGAACACGCCGTCGACGCCTAGCCTCATGTAGTACTGCATCTCCGCCTTCGGATCGGCGAAGCCGTAGCCGCTGGCGTCGTTGCGGAAGGTCCAGGTGTGCACGCGCAGGCCCTTGCGGTGTGCGCGCTCGACCACGCCCGTGCTTCCCTCGATGCGGCGGTCGTTGATCGTGATCGTGCTGTCGCCGGTGCGCTCGACGTTGTCGGCGACGGTGCGCACCAGGTAGGGCTTCCACGGGCCGACGCCGTCGGCGTAGGTCTTCACGAAGTCCATCCCGGCTTCGGTGAGGAGGTCGGAGAACAGGCGGGGATCGCCGGCGACGACGAAGTCGTAGGGCTGGCGGTACGGGGCGACCAGCGACATCGAGCCGTCGGCGTTCACGTCGTCGGCGTCGACGAGCTGGATCAGCTTGATGTTCGTCTGCGTGTTCAGGTACTGCAGGTTCGAGACCTCGAACGACTGGATGAACACCGGCGCGTCGGCGCTGTTGCCGTAGGCGGCGTGCAGCTTCGTCAGCAGCGCGTTCTCGATCGCGTTGGCGCCGAAGATGCCGGCCATGAAGGTCGAGTGCTTGATCTCGGGATAGATGCCGATCGTCCGGCCGACCCGCGTGCTCTCGGATCTCGCCAGGGCGATCACCTCGTCGAGGGTCGGAATCCCGAACTGGCCATTGTACTGCTGCGGCCGGCTGCTGCCCGCCTGCACGGCGCGCAGGGTGCGGATCTCGGCGAGGGTGAAGTCGTTGGCGAAGTAGGCCGTGGTGGGCACCCCGTCGACGTTGCGCGTGGTCCGCCTCGATGCCGGGAACCTCTGCGCCACGTCGGTCGTTCCGTCGAGCATCGGCTCGTGCCGGGCGATCAGCTGGCCGTCCTGCGTCATGACGATGTCCGGCTCGATGAAGTCGGCGCCCTGCTCGATCGCGAGACGATAGGCCTCGATCGTGTGCTCCGGGCGCAGGCCGGAGGCGCCGCGATGGCCGATGACGAGCGGCGCCTTGCCGTCGAGCGTCTCGTAGTCGTCTTCGCTGCCGCCGCAGCAGGCCACGAGGACGGCGAGCAGAACGATCTTGATGAGCTTCATGGGCGGTCTCCGCTGGGTACGAACATCGAGGGCAATCTAGTGGACATGCATGTCGGCGGCATGACGGCGAGCGTCAGACCCAGACCTGCAGCACATAGTCGAACGGCGCCTGGCCGTTGAAGAGGTCGACGCGCTGCAGCCGGATCTTCAGCGCGCCGGCCGCGTCGCGCACCAGCGTGTGCCGGTAGCTGCCGCCGAAGTGGCGCACCTGGTCCCGGCGCAGCTCCATCAGGTGGAAGCGCGAGCGCACGTGGATCTCGGCGTCGCCGATCGACTCGAGCGCGACATGGCTGACCAGGTGGTTGGTCTCCCAGAGCGGCGCCTGCGACCAGGCGTTCGGGTGCGAGACGCGGCCCTTCCGGATCTCCATCATCAGCTTGTCCTCGGCGAAGATCGAGGGCGACCCTTCCCACTCGGTCTGCTCCGGCGTCACCGGCATCCAGTAGACGCCCTGCGGATCGAAGAGGTCGATCCACGCCTGCCAGTGCTTGCCGTCGAGGAGCTCGGCCTGCGCGTAGAGGAACTGCTCGGCCTCGCGCTGCAGGTCCGTGGCGGTGCCGCTGCCGGTCGTGACGACGAGCCCCGGCCGCGGCACGTCCTGCGCCGGGCTCGTCGAGCCGCGCGGCGAGTGGTCCGGCTCGATGCGCTGCGCCCCGGTGCGCGCCTGCTCCTCGTTCTGCTCGATGACCACGTCCTGCGCGAGAAGTCGCGCGAAGTCGGGGCCGGCGCTCGGGATTGCCCGGTCGGGCGCTGCCGTCGTGTCGCTGCTGTTCGTCATGGTTGCTGCCCCTCAGCCCTGCATGTAGGCCGACCAGGCCTTGAACTGGTTGCGCATCACGGCCTCGGACGTGCCGTGGTTCGAATAGGTGACGCCGTTCTCCTCGCGGTCGTCGCCGAAGTAGCGGTGGAAGCTCACCCAGTCGCCGCCCTTCGACTGCAGGCCCCACTGGCCCTTGGTCCAGTTCTCGAGGTCGTCGGCGTTGATCATCGTCGCCGGCGAGTTGACGAGGTTGTAGTACCAGAGGCTCCTCCGGTAGATCGCCTCGGGCGCGCCCTTCAGCCGGAAGTGCCAGATCTCCGACATCGTCTTGTCCGGCCCGACCGGGCGCAGGCAGCGCAGCTGCTGCAGCGGCGACTGCACCGAGAGGTACGGATAGACGAGCACGTGGTGGATGCTGCGCGACAGGTACTCCTCGGTCTTCTCCTCGCCGTAGGCCTGCTTCAGCAGCGCCTCGTACTCCAGCGTGTCCGGGTCGCGCGGGCGCAGGCCCATGTAGGCCTTGAGGATGCCGTGGCCGTGCGGGAAGTTGATCGTCTGCACGGCGTCCCACTGCTCGAAGCTCGAGGCGAAGGTCGACAGGTAGTGGTAGTAGAGCGGGGCGGCGCCCTGCTCGGCCTTCAGGCGCTTCTCGACCCGCCCGGCGGAGATGCCGGTCGACTGGTGCGTCACCGACGGGTGCAGGGCGTCGAGCTGGTTCTCCATGAAGAACTTCCAGTTCGAGTGCTGCATGACACGGTGGCAGATCGGCACCACCTCGACCTCGCCCACGGGCGAGCGGTCGCACATGTCGTCGAAGGCGATCCGCGCCTCGCCGAGGAACTCGGCGAGTGACGGGCCCTGGTCGACCAGGCTGGCGAAGACGAAGCCGCGGTAGCTGTCGACGCGGGCCGCGCGCTTCATGCCGCAGTCCGGGTTGTCCTTCGTCATCCGCGTGCCCTCGTAGCCCTTGGCGAGCGGGATGGCGCGGACGCTGCCGTCCAGGTGGAAGCTCCAGGCGTGGTACGAGCAGACGAAGGCGCTGCCGGTGTTGCCCCTGCGGTTGCCGACCAGCTGCACGCCGCGGTGCGGGCAGCGGTTGTAGAGGACGTTCACGCTGCCGCTCTCGTTGCCTGGACGCTGGCGGACCATGATCATCGGCTGCCGGCCGATGTCGACGGCGTGGTAGTCGCCGGGCCGGGGCACCTGCGATTCGTGGCCGCAGTAGACCCAGATCCGTTCCCAGATCCGCTCCATCTCGCGGTCGAAGATCTGCTGGTCGGTGTAGACGGTCCTGTGGACGCGGTCGGGTTCGACGAGGGTGGTGATGTCCATGCGGGGTCTCGAAAACGTCGCCGGCGGCCGGCACTGGCGCATCAGTCTAGGCCAGACCCCGCTGCCGATGGCTCCCTGGGCACCGGCTTTGCCGATCAACCCCACCCCACCCAGAACCGGAGCCCCCATGCGTGCCATGACCTACCGCGGACCGTACCGGATCCGCGTGATCGACAAGCCCGAGCCCGAGATCGAGCACCCGCGGGATGCGATCGTCCGCGTCACCCGTGCCTGCATCTGCGGCTCCGACCTGCACCTCTACCACGGGATGATGCCGGACACCCGCGTCGGCCAGACCTTCGGCCACGAGTTCGTCGGCGTCGTCGAGGAGGTCGGCCCGGACGTGCACACGCTGAAGGCCGGCGACCGGGTCATCGTCCCCTTCAACATCTTCTGCGGCGAGTGCTACTTCTGCCAGAAGCAGCTGTTCAGCAACTGCCACAACGTCAACCCGAACGCGACCGCCGTGGGCGGGATCTACGGGTACTCGCACACCACGGGCGGCTACGACGGCGGCCAGGCCGAGTACGTGCGCGTCCCGTTCGCGGATGCCGGGCCGATGAAGATCCCGGACACGATCGACGACGACAACGCGGCGCTCTGCACCGACGCGTACCCGACCGGCTACCAGGCGGCCGAGATGGCGGAGATCAAGCGCGGCGACTCGGTGGTCGTGTTCGGCGCCGGGCCGATCGGGCTGTTCGCCGCCAAGTGCGCCTGGTTCATGGGCGCCGGCCGGGTCATGATCGTCGACCACTACGACTATCGGCTCGAGTTCGCGAAGCGCTTCGCGCAGTGCGAGACGCTCAACTTCCGCGACGTCCGCGATCCGGTGTGGACCCTCAAGAAGGAGTCCGACTGGCTCGGCTGGGATGCGGCCATCGACGCCGTCGGCTGCGACGCCTCCGGCGACACGCTGCACCGCTTCCTCGGCATCCGGCCGTTCAAGCTGCAGGCCGGCGCGGCGAACGCGCTCAACTGGGCGATCGACTCGGTGCGGAAGGGCGGCGTGGTCTCGATCATCGGCGCCTACGGGCCGCCCTTCAACCTGGTCGCGATCGGCGATGCCATGAACAAGGGCCTGACGATCCGCACCAACCAGGCGAGCGTCAAGCGCAACCTGCCGCGCTGCATCGAGCACATCGAGGCCGGGCACATCAACCCCAAGGACGTGATCACCCACCGCTTCCCGCTCGAGGACATCAGCGAGGCCTACCACGTCTTCGCCAGCAAGCTCGACGAATGCATCAAGCCGATGGTGATCCCGTCGAGCGCACACTGAGGAGCCCGTCATGGACCAGAGAGTTCGTTCTTCATCGGAAGACATCCTTGCCGAGCCGATCCCCGGAGGCTATTCGCTGAGCACCGAGCAACGCCGCTCGGTCGACCTCGCGGGCAAGATCGACGGCTGGGGCTCCGACCTCGACCACGCAAGGCGGCCCGGCGTGCCGCGCGACAAGGCGCCCGAGCTCGGCGCCGAGTCGCTCTACCCGCCGATCGAGGCGCAGGTGGCCAGGATCAAGATCCACAAGTCGAACGAGCACGGCCAGATGCCGCCGGTGTTCGGGACCTCGTGCCCGCCGCAGGGCCTGAGCGGCGCCATCCGCGACTTCGCCTACCGGTTCAGCGAAGGCCAGCTGCCCCACTGGCTGACCCTGCTGCTCGCCGATCGGGTCAACGTCGTCGAAGGCCTCGTCGACGACCTGGCGCGCCTGCAACCGCCGAACCTGGTGAAGGAGCTCGGGCTGGCGGCGCAGTGGCGCTACAACCGCGCCGGGTTCATCAAGGGCGCGGCCATCGCCGGCGTGTGCGTGGTGGGCCTGCTGGTCTACACGCGGTCGCGGCGCCGATAGCCGCGCGAGTGGGCGAGGGCCCGGTGGCACCTGGCATGTCGAAGGTCACATCGTCGGCCCTGCTTTTGGCGCTGGCCGGCTGTGCGGGCGGCGCCATCGGCGTCGGCGGCTTCAGCGGCGGGCGAGGTGCCGGCGTTGGCGTCGGCGTGAGCGCTCCGCTGGGCGGACACGGCGGCCAGGCTCCGTACGTCGTCAGCGAAGGCGAGGAAGTCATCCAACCCGGCATGACGAGCTCCGAAGTCATCCAGCGACTCGGCCATCCCTACTACCGGTTCGGCGTGCGACAGGACAACGCGACGATCTGGAACTACCGGATGCGCTACGGCTCCTGCCTGATCTACCAGGTCAGCATCCTCCCGAACGGCATCGTGAAGGACGTCGGCACCGCCCCTGATCCAGCCTGCGACGTGCCTGACCGTCGGCGCTGGTAGGCCCTGCCGCCCACGCGCCCCCGCTTCACTGCGGAACGCGCGGGGAACGCTGCCCCCGGCACAGTGCGGCCGCGGCGATGGAGCGGGTCGATGCAGACCCGATCCGCCGCCGAGACGAAGGCAAGTTCGCCGGGCGTGCCGGAAACCCCCTCGACTTTCATCAACGACGACAAGCACTGCCTGCGCGAGGTCCCCGATGTCCAAGACCCATGATCCCCAGAGCGTCACTTCCGCCGAAATGCTGACTGCCGCCGCATCCCTGGTGCACGAGCTGGTCAAGTCCGTGCGCAAGGACGGCCAGAAGTTCAAGCTCGTGTACGACGGCCTGAGCGCCGGCATCGACGCTGCGAGCGTGGCCGAGATCAAGCTGTACCGGCCGAAGCTCGATCGGGCGCGGCAGATGCTCGACCTCAATCTGAGCGAGGTCCAGTATGCGCAGGAGAGCATCGCGCGCCTGCGCGCCCACCCGGTGCTGATGGCGACTCGCGCGCAGCAGGTCGAGAAGCTCGCCAAGGCCGTCGGCCAGGCGCGCCGGCAGTTCATCGAGCGGGTCCAGCTCGCCCGTGAGCTCGACGGCCGCGCCGACAAGGCCCTGGAGGGGATCGGCCAGAACAGGCGCGACGCCGAGGTCGACATCGGCGCGTTGCGCCTGCGCGTGCGTGGATGCGTGAGGACGCTCACCGACGCCATGACCCAGGCCGACCAGCTCGCCGCGGCGGCCCGCAAGGCCTTCGACAGGAAGGACCAGAAGGCGCTGACGGAGGCTCGCACGAAGCTGATCGAGCTCAAGGCGTTCGACGGGAACGTGCTCCGGCTGCGGCCCGAGGTGCGGCAGTTGCCCAAGCAGCACCCGGATCTCGGCCGCGAGCAGCGCGCCGAGGTCCAGTGGATGCTCGACGACCTCGAGCGCGTGGAGGAGATCCCCGTGGCCATCGGGCGTCTCGTCAAGGAGACGATGGCGCTCGGCCAGGTGCCGGTGAAGAAGCCGTCGCGTGCGACGCTGGCCGCCGCCGAGACGCAGAAGCTGCTCAAGACCTTCGGCCTGCCCGACGACGGCTCTCGCCGCACGAAGGCGGCGAGAATCCTCGCCGACGACGCGATCGAGGCCTGGCCCCGCGAGCTCGCCAAGCTCTACGGCTGCAAGGAGCCGGAGCTGAAGGCGCGTCTCGGCGAGGTGCGCAAGCTGTCGTTCGTCAGGTCGATGTCGCTGATCGACATCTGACCCGGCGAGTGTTGGCGAGCGGCTCAGGCTACTACGCTCGCCGTCGTGCCGGCTGAGCACCAAGCGCAATCGACGAACGCCTGCTAGGACTGGAACGTCCGTCGTGCTGGGATGTCCGAAGACCGCTTCCGACCCGATGACCGACGCTGACCAAGCGGTAGCAGCCTTCGTGCACGCTGCTCTGAGGCCTACTTGGTGCTCATCACCAGATGTGTGCGAAACGCGACTCGGATGCCTTCGTCCGCTTCGTAAGACAACAGCTGCTCCGAAACCTGCCGAATGACTTCCCGCCGGGCCTCGTCCGATGCAGCGTGGAAGCCGTCGGCCATAGGAGTCGCGCTCACATGGCGAGGCACAAACTCGTCCAAGTTCGGCAATTCAAGATCGAGCTGCTTCACGGTCGCTCTTGGATCCTTGAACCCGGCGCTCGTCAGGAGGGCACGAATCTTCGCTGGATCGGAAAGGCTAAAGGCAGCACGCAATCCCGACGCTGTCTCCACGCCGATGTGGTCCGTGACCGCCTGCACAAGCTCGTGGAAGTATGGGCTCTCTGCGAGATCGCACCAGAGACTCACCGCGATGCGGCCACCTGGCTTGAGAACACGGTACATCTCCGCCAACGCGCGCGGTCGGTCCTCCAGAAATTGGAGCGTTTGGGCACACAAAGCAACGTCGAATGCTCCTTCCGAGAAGGGGAGCTGATAGGCGCTGTTCTCAATCCATTCAATGACAGCGCCTCGAAGAGGAGATAGTGATTTGGCGACGTCGATCATTCCAGCGTTCACGTCAACGCCCGACACACGACCGGAGGAGCCTACCTTTACGGCAGCGAACCGTGCCGCCGCGCCTGTCCCGCATCCGACATCCAAAACAGTCTCACCGCCGCGCAGGTCCGACAACTCGACCAGAGCACGAGCGGCGGGGCCGAGGATTGCAGGAACGAGGACCTGGTCGTAACGCTCTGCAGCATCGCGGGCGACCTGCCACTGTGTTGAGGTGGCCATGTGCGAACTCCCGAGCCCCGCGGTCACGTGGGGCTTGTGGCACGCAATTGTGCATCTCACGGTTAACGCACCTCTGCGCGCGAACAGGTCTGCCGTGCTTCGAACGCGTTCCTCGTTGAAGGAGTCAGTGGCGACCGACGGTTTCTGGCCGGCTCCCAGACGCCGCCCGGGTGGTCACCCCAGCAAGAACTCGCGCCACAGCTGATCAGGCGGAGGCAGTCGAGCGCGACTCGCAAGCTCTGCTGCCCCATCAGCCCAGCCGTTGCCGTGCCCTGTGCGCCGGTTCGATCAATTCGGTGCCGCGCTGATCCTCGCGCGTCTGGATTCGTCGCGTTCGCGGGCGGCCGAGTGCGCTCGCCGCTTACATAGACTCGCCGCATGACGACCCTCTACCGCGACTTCACCAGCCCGGCGCAGATCGACGCCCAGTACAACGCCGGCGCCGCCGTGCCCGACGCCGCCGAGCGCCTGCGGGCGTATGCCGAGAAGAGCCGGCTCGCGCGCGAGCGCCTGCGCTGCATCCTCGACGTTCCGTTCGGCCCGACGCTCGACGAGACGCTCGACATCTTCCCGGCCGACGACGCCGGCGCGCCGGTCTTCGTCTTCATCCACGGCGGCTACTGGCGGGCGCTGTCGAGCAAGGACTTCAGCTTCGTCGCGACGGGGCTGCAGCCGCTCGGCATCACGACGGTGCTCGTCGACTACTCGCTCTGCCCGAAGGTCACCATCGACGAGATCACGCGCCAGGCGCGGGCGGCGGTGGCCTGGACCTTGCGCCGCATCGGCGAGCACGGCGGCGATCCGCGGCGCGTCGCGGTCGGCGGCCATTCTGCGGGGGGCCATCTCACGGCGATGTGCCTGCAGGCGCGCTGGGCCGAGGACTACGGCCTGCCGAACGACCCGCTCGCCGCCGCCGTGCTGGTCAGCGGCATCTACGACATCGAGCCGCTGCGCCACAGCTACCTGCAGCCGCAGATCCAGCTCGACGACGGCATCGTCCGCCGCAACTCGCCGCTCTTCGCGGTGCGCGCGTGCGCCACGCCCATCCTGATCACCTGGGGTGCCGACGAGAGCGCCGAGTTCGCGCGGCAGTCGCAGTCGCTGCACGCCGCGTGGCAGGCGGCCGGCAATCGCTCCGAGCTTCTGGCGCAGGCCGGCGCCAACCACTTCTCGGCGATCGACGGCTTCGCCGACCCCGGCAGCCCACTCTGCCGCTGGCTCGGGCGGGCTCTCCTGCGTTCGCGCTGAGCGAGCGCCGGCGAACGGCGGCGCGAACGCCTCAGGTGCCGATCACGCCGCCGTCCGCCTTGCGGATCACGACGGTCGCCGAGCGCGGCCGGCCGCCGGGCCGGTAGTCGGGCCAGTTCGAGAACTTGCTCGGCTCGGCTGGGTCGCTGCGGTCGCTCGGCGTCTCGCCCGGATGCTGGATGTTGATGAACATCGTCGTGCCGTCGGGCGTGAGCGTGCAGCCGGTCACCTCGCAGTTCACCGGGCCGGTGAGGAAGCGGCGGATCTCGCCGGTGCCGACGTCGCAGGCCAGCATCTGGTTGTTGCCGATGTTCCTGAACTCGCCCTTGTTCATCTGCGTCGCATGCGCATCGGTCTGGATCCATAGCACGCCGCGCGCGTCGAAGACCAGGCCATCGGGGCAGCCGAAGATGTCGCCCTGGACGTTGCCCTTGGCTTCCTTGCGCTCGTTGGCCGGGTCGCCGGCGAAGACGAAGTGGTTCCAGCGGAAGGTGGCGGCGTCGAAGTCGCCGTCCTCCTTCCAGCGGATCACCTCGCCCATGGTGTTGTTGGCGTGCGGATTGGCGGCGTCGGGGCCGGGCATGTTGGCCGCGCCGCGCGAGCTGTTGTTGGTCAGCGTGCAGTACACCTCGCTGGTCCTCGGATCGATCGCGAACCACTCCGGACGGTCCATCCGGGTCGCGCCGAGCAGGTCGCTCGCCTGGCGGCTCTTGACCACCACATCGCCCTGGTCGGCGAAGCCGTTCGCCGCCGTGAGCGGGCCTTGCCCCTGCACCAGCGGCATCCAGGTGCCGCGCCCTTCGGCATCGAAGCGGGCGACGTGCAGCGTGCCGTGGTCGAGCAGCTCGGCGTTGGCCTTGGCGCCGCCGGGGCGCATGCGGTCGCGGCTCACGAACTTGTAGATGTACTCGAAGCGCGCGTCCTCGCCGGAGTAGACGACGGCGCGGCGGTCCTTCGTCAGCGCGACCCAGGCGCCTTCGTGCGCGGCGCGGCCGAGCGCGGTGCGCTTCACCGGCGTGCTGGTCGGATCCAGCGGATCCATCTCGACGATCCAGCCGAAGCGGTTCGGCTCGTTCGGATTCTTCGTCGCGTCGAAGCGCGCGTCGTGCTCGGGCCAGCGGTAGCTGCTGCGCTCGCGCAGGCCCCAGCGCCGCTGATGCTCGTCGAGCTTCGCGCCGGCGGCGAAGTAGTTGGCGAAGTTCTCCTCGCCGCTGAGGTAGGTGCCCCAGGGCGTCTCGGCACTGGCGCAGTTGTTAAATGTGCCGAGCACCGTGCCGCCGGCCGGATCGGCCGCCGTCCTCATGAGCGGGTGGCCGGCCGCCGGACCGCCCAGCGACATCGGCGTGGTCGCGGTGAAGCGGCGCGCATAGGGCGACGGCCGCACCATCTCCCACTGTCCCGCGACCAGCGCGACCTCGATCACCGACAGGCCGTGCGCCGCCTGCGCCTTCTTCACCTTCTCGGCGGTCCAGGTCCGGAAGCCGTCGGCATGGAGCAGGCCGTCGTCGGTGTACTCGTGGTTCATCGCGAGCAGGCCCCGCATGCTGCTGCCGCCGAGCGGGTAGAAGACGATGCCGTCGTGGTGCATCCCCATCTGCACCGCCTGCTCCTCGGCGCTGTGGCTGCCGTCGCCGCGCCAGGCCGGCATCGCGCCGGCGATGCCGACCGGCTCGCCCCAGGCGGCGATCACGCGGGCGACATAGCCTTCGGGCACGACCAGCGTGTCGGCGCCGGTGGCCGGCACGGCCTTGAAGCCCAGGCGCGGCGCCGCCGACGAGGCGTCGCCGATCACGTTCGCGCAGCCCGCCGCCAGGGCGCCGAAGAGCGCGCTCGCGGCGGCTCCCATCGATGCCTGCAGCACCTGCCGCCGCGACGGGCTCGACTGCGAGCGCAGGGTCGGATTGGAGGAGCGGTTGCTGTCCTCCATGGTGTCGAAATCCTTGGCCACCGGTGTCTCCTCGTGCACGGCGGCGCGACGCCCGCGCCTGCCGCTGTTCGGCCCATCCTAGTCGACGCCCATGCCGTCGAGCGCGCGATCGGGCTACCTACAATCCGCCGGCTCCCTCCGCAGCATCTCGCGTCCTTTCAATGCACGTTCACGCCTCGGTCTTCAAGGCCTACGACATCCGCGGCATCGTCGGCCGGACCGTCGACGAGAGCTTCGCCGAGCACCTCGGCCGCGCCTTCGGCACCGAGGCGCTCGCCGCCGGCGAGCGGGCGGTGGCCGTCGGGCGCGACGGGCGGCTGTCGGGGCCGGCCCTCTCCGCGGCCTTGCGCCGCGGGCTCGCGTCGACGGGACTCGACGTCGTCGACCTGGGCGCCGTGACGACGCCGATGCTCTACTACGTCGCGGCGACGCGCGCGAAGCACGGCTGCTCGAGCGGCATCGAGGTCACCGGCAGCCACAACCCCAAGGACTACAACGGCTTCAAGATGGTCCTCGCCGGCCGCGCCATTCACGGCGACGACATCCAGCGCCTGCGCCGACGCATCGAGCGCGAGGACTACGCCCAGGGCGAGGGCCGCGTCGCGAGCATGGACATCGCCGCCGAGTACACGGCGCGCATCGCCGGCGACTGCCGGCTCGAGCGGCCGATGACGATCGCCGTCGATTCCGGCAACGGCATCCCCGGCGCGTCGGCGCCGGGCGTCCTGCGTGCCCTCGGCTGCACCGTGCACGAGCTGTACTCGGAGGTCGACGGCGACTTTCCCAACCACCACCCCGATCCGAGCAAGCCCGAGAACCTGGCCGAGCTGATCCGACTCGTGCAGCACGGCGACGCCGAGATCGGCCTCGCGTTCGACGGCGACGGCGACCGGCTCGGCGTCGTCACCAAGGACGGCGCGATCATCTATCCCGACCGGCAGCTGATGCTGTTCGCGCGCGACGTGCTGAAACGCCGGCCCGGCTCGACCATCCTCTTCGACGTCAAGTGCTCGCAGCGGCTCGCGCCGCTGATCCGCGAAGCCGGCGGCACGCCCCTGATGTGGAAGACGGGCCACTCGCTGGTCAAGGCGAAGATGCGCGAGATCGGCTCGCCCTTGGCCGGCGAGATGAGCGGCCACATCTTCTTCGGCGAGCGCTGGTACGGCTTCGACGATGCGACCTACACCGCGGCGCGCCTGCTCGAGATCCTGAGCGCGAGCGCCGACCCGAGCGCCGTCCTCAACGAGCTGCCGGACAGCTTCTCGACGCCGGAGCTGAACGTCGCCTGCGCCGAGGGCGAGCCCGCCGAGGTCGTCGCCCGCCTGCGCAAGGAGGCGCGCTTCCCCGGCGCGCAGGAGATCGTCACCATCGACGGCGTGCGGGTCGAGTACGAGGACGGCTTTGGCCTGATCCGCGCCTCGAACACGACGCCGGTCCTCGTCCTCCGCTTCGAGGGCAGCACGCCCGAAGCGCTCGAACGCATCCAGCGCGACGGCATGGCGGCGCTGCTGGCCGTCAAGCCGGACGCGCGGGTCGCCGCCGCGGCGCATTGAAGCGCTCGGCGCGCGTTCGCGCCGCTCTGCCGTCGTGCGCGTCCTGATCGTCAAGCTCTCGTCGCTCGGCGACGTCGTGCACGCGCTGCCGGTGGTCGCCGATCTCCGCGCGGCGCATCCCGGGATCGCCATCGACTGGGTGGTCGAGCCCGGCTTCGCGGCCGTCGTGCGTCGCTGCCGCGACGTCGCGGAGGTGATCGAGTGCCCCTTGCGACGGTGGACCCGGGCCGGGCTGTGGCGTCCGGTCGTGCGCCGCGAGATCGCGGCCTTCGTCAGGCGCCTGCGCCGCGAGCGCTACGACGCCGTTGTCGACCTGCAGGGCCTGACCAAGTCGGTGCTCGTCGCCTGCCTGGCGCGCGGCCGGAGCTTCGGCCTCGCCAACCGCACCGAAGGCTCGAGCCACGAGTGGCCGGCACGGGCGCTGGCGCACACGGCAATCGCCGTCGAGCCGCGCAGCCACGCCCTCGACCGCTCGCGCGAGCTGGTCGCCAAGGCGCTCGGCACGCGCGTCGACGGGCGTCCCGACTTCGGTCTCGCGGCAAACGATGCGGCCCGGCGCGACGGCGCACCGGCCGACGTGGCGCGCGCCGCGCCGCGGCCGCGCAGCGTCGCCTTCCTGCACGGCAGCTCGCGCGCCGACAAGCTGTGGCCGGAGACGCACTGGATCGAGCTCGGCCGCCACCTGCTCGCCGACCGCCGCAGCATCGCCCTGCCGCAGTCGAGCGCCGAGGAGAAGGAGCGCGCCGAGCGCATCGCCGCCGCGCTCGGCAGCGCGGCCGAGGTCTGGCCGGCGCTCGACCTCGGCGCCTTCATCGACCGGCTCGCCGCGACCGGCGGCGCGATCGGCGTCGACAGCGGCCCGAGCCACATCGCCGTCGCGCTCGACTTGCCGCACGTGCAGATCTACAACTTTCCGACGGCGTGGCGAACCGGGCCGCAGGATCGGCACGGCGCCAGGCATCAGCGCTCGATCGAAGCGCGGCCCACGCCCTCGGTGCAGGCGGTGCTCGCCGCCTGGCGCGCGGTCTCGGCCGGTGCCGCCGCTGACGTCGACGCCGACGCAGACGCGGACGCGGACACCGACGCCGACGCCGACGCCGACGCCGGCGACAGGACGTGAGCGCGGCGTCTCCTCTGCGTCGTCGCGTCGCCCGCGCCGGCTACGCCTGGCTGCTCCGGCTGCTCGTGCCGCTGTACTGGTTGCGCCTGCACTGGCGCGCCCGCCGTGAGCCGCTGTACGCCGAGCACATCGGCGAGCGCTTCGGCTTCTACCCGGGCGACGCGCGGCCCGGTGCGCTCTGGATCCACGCCGTCTCGCTCGGCGAGACGCTCGCCGCCGCGCCGCTGATCGCCGCCCTGCGCCGGGCCCGTCCCGGCCTGCGCCTGCTGCTGACGCACGGCACGGCCACCGGCCGCGCCGCCGGCGCGCCGCTGCTCGCCGACGGCGACGCGCAGGCGTGGCTGGCGGTGGACACGCCAGGCGCCGTGCGCCGCTTCCTCGCGCACTTCCGGCCGGCCGCCGGCGTCCTGATGGAGACCGAGGTCTGGCCCAACCTGCTCGACGCCGCGCGCCGCCAATCGCTGCCGGTGCTGCTCGCCAACGCCCGGCTCAGCGAGCGCAGCCGACGCCGCGGTGCGCGCGTCGACGTGCTGCTGAGGCCGGCCTTCGAAAGCCTGGCCGCGGCCCTGGCGCAGACCGAAGCCGATGCCGAGCGCCTGCGCGCCGCGGGCGTCGGCGAGGTCATCGTCACCGGCAACGTCAAGTTCGACGTCGACCCGGACCCGGCGCTGCTCGCCCGCGGCCACGCCTGGAAGGCCGATGCCGGCCGCCCGGTCGTGCTGGCCGCATCGACGCGCGAGGGCGAGGAAGCGATGCTGCTCGCCGCCTGGCGCGCCGTCGCCGCGCCGGCGCCGCTGCTCGTCATCGTGCCTCGCCATCCGCAGCGCTTCGACGCCGTCGCCGAGCTTGTCGCCGGCGCCGGCTTCACGGCGTCGCGGCGGAGCGGCTGGGGCGATCGGCCGCCGCCGGCTGCCGGGAGCGCCGCGGTGTGGATCGGCGATTCGATGCGCGAGATGCCGGCCTACTACGCGCTCGCCGACGTCGCCCTGCTCGGCGGCAGCTTCGCGCCGCTCGGCGGCCAGAACCTGATCGAGGCGGCGGCCTCCGGCTGCCCCGTCGTGATGGGACTGCACACCTTCAACTTCGCCGCGGCGGCCGAGCTGGCGCTCGCCGCCGGCGCCGCGACCCGCGTGCCCGACATGCAGGCCGCGGTGGCGACGGCGGCCGAGCTCGTCGGGACGTCCGGATCGGCGCGGCGCGCGGCGCAGTCGCACGCGGCGCTCGGCTTCGCGGCCGCGCACCGGGGCG
>DATAGP010000028.1:0-19458 GCA_036263655.1 Caldimonas sp.
AACCTGGCGCAGATCGACACGCCCTACCTCACCGAAGGCAGCTCCGGCCTCACCTTCGCCGTCGACCGGTTCAAGGGCTGGGCCCACTCGGGCCACGTGACGCTGGCCCGCGGCGAGCGCTCGCGGCTGGCGGACTTCGCCAGCGAGGTCCTCTAGGCTCCTCCAGCGAGGTCCGTTCCGGCCGGGCGCAGCTCCGGGCGGATCAGCCGGAGGCAGGGGCCGCGAGAAGCTCGCGGATCGGCTGCAGGGCCGCCGGGTCCTCGATCGTCGTCAGGTCGCCCGGGTCGCGCCCTTCGCAGATCGCCTGCAGCGCCCGCCGCAGCAGCTTG
This sequence comes from Caldimonas sp., assembly GCA_036263655.1. Lineage (GTDB taxonomy): Bacteria > Pseudomonadota > Gammaproteobacteria > Burkholderiales > Burkholderiaceae_C > Schlegelella_A. The sequence goes on from DATAGP010000028.1 coordinate 330, forward strand.
CCGGACCGCGTCTTCGGCAGCAGGGCGACAAAGTGCACCCGCGCCGGCCGGGCGACCGAGCCGAGCTGCACATCGACCGTCTTCATGATGTCGCCCTCGAGGCGGAGCCGCGCCGCGGCCTCGGTGAGCGCCGCCGCGTCGCGGGCGATGACGAAGGCGATCGCCACCTGGCCCTTCAGCGCGTCGGCGACGCCGACGACGGCCACTTCGGCCACGTTCGGATGGCTGGAGATGCTCTCCTCGATCTCCCGCGTGCCCAGGCGGTGCCCGGCGACGTTGATGACGTCGTCGGTGCGGCCGAGGATGAACCAGTAGCCCTCGGCGTCGCGGATGCCCCAGTCGAAGGTGTTGTAGACGAGCCGGCCGGGGACCGTCTTCCAGTAGGTCTCCACGAAGCGCTCGTCGTTGCGCCAGATCGTCTGCATGAAGCCGGGCGGCGTGGGGCCCTCGATGACGACGACGCCCTTGCGCCCCGGCTCGACGATGTCCTGCCCGCTGGCCTCGTCGAGCAGGCGCATGTCGTAGCCGTACATGGGTACGCCGGGGCTGCCGAACTTCGAGCGCATCGGTTCGACGCCGTTGGCGACGGTGAGGATCGGCCAGCCGCTTTCGGTCTGCCAATAGTTGTCGATGACGGGCTTGCCGATGGCGCCGGCAATCCAGCTCGCCGTCGGCTCGTCGAGCGGCTCGCCGGCCAGGTACAGCGCCCGCAGCGACGAGAGGTCGTGCTCGCGGAGGTGCTTCGGATCCTGCTTGCGCAAGACCCGGATGGCGGTCGGCGCGGTGAACATCGCCGTCACGCGGTAGTTCTCGACCAGCCGCCACCAGATGCCGGCGTCCGGGCGGATCGGCAGGCCCTCGTACATGATCGTCGCCATGCCGGCGATCAGCGGGCCGTAGACGATGTAGCTGTGGCCGACGACCCAGCCGATGTCGCTGGTGGAGAAGTAGGTCTCTCCGGGCTGGCCGCAGAAGATGTGCTTCATGCTCGCGGCGAGCGCGACGGCGTAGCCGCCGGTGTCGCGCTGCACGCCCTTCGGCCGGCCCGTCGTGCCGCTGGTGTAGAGCGTGTAGCTCGGATGCGTCGAGTCGACCCAGGTGCACGGGACGACGTCGTCGCGGTGCGCCTCGCGCAGCGTCGCGTATGCCTCGTCGCGCCCCGCTCGCATGTCCATCGACGCCAGGCCGCGGTCGACGAGCAGCACCCTGGTGGGCTTGTGCCGCGACTGGCGGATGGCTTCATCGAGCAGCGGCTTGTAGGCGATGACCTTGCCGGCACGGCTGCCCGCGTCGGCGCTCACGACGACGACCGGCTCGGCGTCGTCGATACGGCTGGCGAGGCTCAGGCTGGCGAAGCCGCCGAAGACGACGGAGTGGATCGCGCCGATCCGGGCGCAGGCGAGCATCGCGAACGCCGCCTCGGGGACCATGGGCATGTAGATGAGGACCCGGTCGCCGACGCCGACGCCCAGCGCGACGAGCACGGCCGCCATCCGCTGCACCTCTGCGTGCAGCTCGCGGAAGGTGTAGACCTGTTCCCGGTCGGTCTCGGTCGAGACGTAGATCAGCGCCGGCTGGTCGGGGCGCGTGCCGAGATGGCGATCGACGGCGTTGTGGCACAGGTTGGTCCGGCCCCCGGCGAACCAGCGCACGAAGGGCGGCCGGCCGGCATCGCAGACCGACTGAAACGGGACGGCCCAGTCGACGAGGCGCGCCTGCTCGGCCCAGAACGCGTCGCGGTCCCGGAGGGAGCGCGCGTGGAAGTCGGCGAAGCCGCCGCGAGCGGGTTCGCTCATCGCGCCACCTCGCGCAGGGGAAACGAGCGCGCGTTCGCCGCCGTGTCGTCGGACGCCGCGTTCCTCGGCGCCGGTGCGCCCGGCATCGGCAGCGGGACCATCGTCGTCGGCCGGGGCGGAGAGCAGCCCGCATCGCAGCAGCGGCCGGGCTGCCGGTTCGCGGTGATGGCGCGTCCGGGCCGGTCGAGGATGCCGCGCTCGAGCAGGCGCTCGACCAGATCGACCTTGTTGCCCACCGGGTAGTTGCGCCAGATCTCCTGCTTCATGGCCGCCGGCGAGCCGCCGCCGTGCAGGCTGATCACCGAGTACCAGCCGCCCTGGTACGACGCGGTCAGGTCCTCCAGGAAGCGCGCCGCCTCGATGCGCTTGTCGTACGGGACGTCGGGGTTCGCGCGCAGCACGTCGGCGAGCCGGGCCGAGGTCTCCGGGTTGTGGTCCTCGTCGGGGCCGGGCAAGGCGACGATCAGGCCGCCGGAGACGTAGTGCGCGATGCGGTGCATCTCGTAGATCTGGTGGGCGAGGACGAGCTTGCCGATGTTGGCGAAGACCGGGTCCGGCATGACGATCCCGGAGGCCCGGTCCTCGCTGGCATAGACGCTCGCCGCGACCCCGCAGGCGAAGAAGCCCTCGGTGATGGTGATGAGCTGCACCATCTGCTCGCGCAGATGCGACTCCTGGCCCGGATCGAATCCGTTCGCCTCGCACATCAGGGCGCCGGCGCCGATGAGCAGGTCGCCGAAGCCGGCCCGCGCCGCGATGCAGGTGTGCCGGTGATGCGTGGCGTAGCTGTACGTGAGATGGCCGGAATGCTCCCACTCGCCGGCCAGGAACACGCGCTCCCAGGGCACGAAGACGCGATCGAAGACGACCACGCCGGTGGACTGGCCGTAGCGGTTCGAGAACAGGGCCGACTTCTCGCCGGGCCGACCTGCCGGTCTGGCGACGACGGTCACGCCGTCGGCATCCACCGGCACGGCGCAGCAGACCGCGAAGTCGGCGTCGGCCTCGACCATGTTGCGGCAGGGCATGATCAGGAACTCGTGCATGTAGGGCGCGCCGGTGACGATCGCCTTGGTGCCCGAGATCGTGATGCCCCGGGCGCTCCGCTCGACGATGTGCACGTAGCTGTCGACGTTGGCCTGCTCGTGCGGCCGCCTGCTGCGGTCGCCCTTGGCGTCGGTCATGGCGATGCCGAGCGCGAGGTCGCGGTCCTGCACGTCGTGCAGATAGGCCGTGAAGCGCTCGCCGTACCGCGTGCCCTTGTCGGCATCGATGCGCGCCGCCGTCTGGCCGATCGCGGCCATGCCGTCGTGCACGAGGTAGCGCTGCGCGCAGCCGGTCTCCTGGCAGAGGATGCGGACGGCCTCGAGCTTGTTGAGCAGGTCGGCGCTGGAGGTGTCGACGTGCACCATCCGGTTCACGGTCTTGCCGCTCGAGGCCTGCACCGCGAGCATCACCGGGGCGAGCTCCTCGCGAAGGGCGAAATCGTAGGTGACGCCGAGCGCGTTGATGCCCGGCTGCAGCGCCGGCTCGTCGACGACGCTCGCCACGCTCCTGCCGTCGACGAAGACGCGCGGCTTGTAGCGGCGCAAGGATTCACGGTACTCGGCGGCACTCATCAGCATGCGGGTCTCCCGGGCGCGATCGCATTGTGCCGAGCCCCGAGGCTTGGCGGAGAATCCGCGCCTGGTCCTCCCCGGAGCCGACATGAGCATCCTCTGCCAGCCCGACGACTCGACCCTTCTCCTGATCGACACGCAGACGCGGCTCATGCCGTCGATCCACGACGGCGAGAACGTGATCCGGCGCTGCGTCCAGCTGGCGACGGCGGCGCGCGAGCTGGACATCCACGTGATCGGCACCGAGGAGAACCCGGGCGGGCTGGGCCCGCTGGTCCCCGAGGTGGCGGCGCTCTGCGACACGACGCTGGCGAAGTTCCACTTCTCGGCGCCGCGCGAGGACGGCTTCCTGCGCCGCCTGCCCGCAGGCCGCAACACGCTGGTCGTCGCCGGCTGCGAGGCGCACGTGTGCGTGATGCAGACGGTGGCCGGGCTGCTCGAGGCCGGTCATGCGGTCAAGTGGGTGTCCGACGCCGTCGGCTCGCGCCACCCGCACAACCGGCTCGCCGCGACCGAGCGGGCGCGCGGGCTCGGCGCCGACATCGTGACCACCGAGATGGTCATCTTCGAGTGGCTGGGCAGCAGCGAGCATCCGAAGTTCCGGCGCCTCGCCGGCCTCATTCGCTGAGGCTTCCGGCAGCCTCAGATCCGGACCACGACCCGGCCCCGCACCCGGCCGTCCATCAGCTCGTGCGCCTTGGCGATGGCGCCGTCGAGGCCGATCTCTTCGGTGATGAGCTCGAGCCGCTTCGGGTCGAGCTCCGCGGCCAGCCGCGACCAGGCCTGCTCGCGCATCGGCAGCGGCGCCATGACGCTGTCGATGCCGGCGAGCGTCACGCCGCGGAGGATGAACGGCATTACCGTGGCGGGCAGGTCGTGCCCCTGCGCCAGGCCGCAGGCCGCGACGACGCCGCCGTAGCGGGTCTGGGCCAGCGCGTTGACGAGCGTGTGGCTGCCGACGGCGTCGACGACCGCCGACCAGCGCTCCTTCTGCAGGGGCTTGCCGGGTGCGGCGAGCTCGGCCCGATCGATCACCTCGGACGCACCGAGCTCGCCCAGGTAGCCGGCCTGGTCGGGCTTGCCGGTGGCGGCGGCGACACGGAAGCCGAGCCGCGCGAGCAAGGCGACGGCGACGCTGCCGACCCCGCCCGTGGCGCCGGTGACGAGCACGGTGCCGTCGCCCGGCTTCGATCCATGACGCTCGAGAGCCAGGACGCACAGCATCGCCGTGTAACCGGCCGTACCGATGGCCATGGCCTGGCGCGCATCGAAGGCCGCGGGAAGCGCGACGAGCCACTCTCCCTTCAGGCGCGCCCGACTCGCCAGGCAGCCCCAGCGCGTCTCGCCGATGCCCCAACCGTTCATCACGAATCGGTCCCCCGCCTTCCAGCGCGGATGCGAGGACTCGACAACAACGCCGGCGCCGTCGATGCCGGCGACCATCGGCCACTGGCGCACGACGGGGCTGCGATTCGTGATCGCCAACCCATCCTTGTAGTTCAGCGTCGAGTACTCGACCTCGACCAGCACGTCGCCTTCCGGCAGCGAGGCTTCGTCGACATCGCGGACCGATGCGCGAAAGCCTGCGTCATCCTTCTCGAGCAGCAAGGCCTTGAACATGAGAGTCGTCTCCTGCGGTTGACTTCGGCGGCGCGGCTCGCCTAAGCTGCGCCCCGATGCGAATCGACGCCCCTGCCTTCGGCCAGCTCGCGCGCTCCGCATCGTTGGGTCTCATTCTCTCGCTCCATGCAGTAGCGGCCTTCGCCGGGCCCGAAGAGCCCTTCGACCCCATCCTCCAGCTGATCGCCGAGAAGGGCCACGTGGGCGAGGCCGTCCCGTCGCCCGCCGCAGCGGGCGAACCGGGGCTGCTGCGCAAGGTCCACGACAAGGCCTCGGACATGGTGGTCGCCGCCCTGGGCCTGGTCGGCGTGCGCTATCAGCGCGGCGGCACGTCGGCGGACGGCGGCTTCGACTGCAGCGGCTTCACCCGCCACGTGTTCGAGACCAGCCTCGGCCTGATCCTGCCGCGCAAGGTCGACGAGCAGGCGACGGCGCCCGGGCTCGTCGCCGTCCGCCGCGACGAGCTCCGCCCCGGCGACCTCGTCTTCTTCAACACGCTCAGGCGCACCTTCTCGCACGTCGGCATCCACATCGGCGACGACCGCTTCATCCATGCGCCCCGCAGCGGCAAGCTGATCCGCACGGAGAGCATGAACTTCGCCTACTGGTCGGATCGATTCACCGGCGCGCGGCGGGTGCTGGCCGCCCTGCCCCCAGAGTCGCCGGCCTTTGCCGCGCCGGCCGATCCGGCCGATGCGGCCGCGACCGCGCCCTAGGCACGCTGCCTCGCCGAGAGGCGCGAGGCACAATCGGCCTATGGCCGCCAAAGTCATCCCGGTCGCCGACCTCCGCTACCGCGCCCAGCTGCCGAGCATTCCGTCGATGCTCGAAGCGCCCACGGGCCAGCTGCTCGACACCCTGCAGCGGCCGCTGCGCGACCTGCGCATCTCGGTCACGGACCGGTGCAATTTCCGCTGCAGCTACTGCATGCCGAAGGAGGTGTTCGACAAGCACTACGCGTTCCTGCCGCAATCGTCGCTGCTGAGCTTCGAGGAGATCGCCCGCGTCGCGCGGCTGTTCGTCGCGCACGGCGTGACCAAGATCCGGCTGACCGGCGGCGAGCCGCTGCTGCGACGCGACCTCGAGCGCCTGGTGGCGATGCTCGCGGGCCTGCGCACCGTCGAGGGTCGCCGGCTCGACCTGACGCTGACCACCAACGGCTCGCTGCTGGCCCGCAAGGCGGCAGCGCTGAAGGCCGCCGGCCTCGACCGCGTCACCATCAGCCTCGACGCGCTCGACGACGCCATCTTCCGCCGCATGAACGATGCCGACTTCCCGGTGGCCGACGTCCTGCACGGCATCGATGCCGCGGAGCGCGCTGGGCTGGGCCCGATCAAGATCAACATGGTCGTGAAGCGAGGCACGAACGACGGCGAGATCGTGCCGATGGCGCGCCACTTCCGTGGTCGCAAGGTGGCGCTGCGCTTCATCGAGTACATGGACGTGGGCACGAGCAACGGCTGGCGCATGGACGAGGTGCTTCCCTCGGCCGACGTCATCCGGCGCATCCGGGCCGAGTTCCCGCTGCACCGGCTGCCGCCCTCCGCGCCCGGCGAGACTGCCGAGCGCTGGGCCTATGCCGACGACGGCGGGGCCGGCGAGATCGGCACGATCTCGAGCGTCAGCCAGGCCTTCTGCGGCGACTGCAACCGGGCCCGCCTGTCGACCGAAGGCAAGCTCTTCCTCTGCCTCTTCGCCAACCGCGGCCACGACCTGCGCGCCCTGCTGCGCGGCGGCCAAAGCGACGAGGAGATCTCGGCGGCCATCGGTCTCGTCTGGCAGGGCCGCGCCGACCGCTACTCCGAACTCCGCGGCAGCGCGGCTGCGCCCGACGAGGAGCGGCGGGTCGAGATGCACTACATCGGCGGTTGAGCGTCGCCCTCAGCGGGTGGCGAGACGCTGCCAGGTCTCGACGACCGAGTCCGGATTCAGCGAGATCGAGACGATGCCCTCGTCGGCCAGCCAGTCGGCGAAGTCGGGGTGGTCGCTCGGGCCTTGGCCGCAGATGCCGATGTACTTGCCGTGCGCGCGACAGGCGGCGATGGCGCGCGAGATCATGGCCTTGACCGCCGGATCGCGCTCGTCGAAGTCCTGCGCCAGCAGCTCGAGCCCGGAGTCCCGATCGAGCCCCAGGGTGAGCTGCGTCAGATCGTTCGAGCCGATCGACATGCCGTCGAAGTGTTCGAGGAACTGGTCGGCCAGGATGGCGTTGCTGGGTACCTCGCACATCATGATCACCTTCAGGCCGTCGTTGCCGCCGGCACTGGCGCGGCGCAGGCCATGCTCGGCCAGCATGCCGACGACGCGCTCCGCCTGGGCCAGCGTGCGCACGAACGGGACCATGAGCTCTACGTTGCTGAAGCCCATCTCCCGACGCACCCGCACCATGGCCTCGCACTCCATCGCGAAGGCCTCGCCGAAGGCCTCGCTGACGTAGCGCGAGGCGCCCCGGAAGCCCAGCATCGGGTTTTCTTCCTCGGGCTCGTAGCGGGAGCCTCCGATCAGCTTGCGGTACTCGTTGCTCTTGAAGTCCGACAGCCGGACGATGACGGGCTTGGGCCAGAAGGCGGCCGCGATCGTGCCGATGCCCTCGGCCAGCTTGTCGACGTAGAAGGCGCGCGGCGAGGCGTGGCCCCGGGCCACGCTCTCGACGGCCTTCTTGAGGTCGCTGTCGATGTTGGGATAGTCGAGGATTGCCTTCGGGTGGACGCCGATGTTGTTGTTGATGATGAACTCGAGCCGCGCCAGGCCGACGCCGGAGTTCGGCATCTGCGCGAAGTCGAAGGCGAGCTGCGGATTGCCGATGTTCATCATGATCTTGACCGGCGAATACGGCAGCTCGCCGCGCTGCACCTCGGTGACCTCGGTCTCGAGCAGGCCGTCGTAGACATAGCCGGTGTCGCCCTCCGAGCAGGCGACGGTGACGAGCGCACCCTCCTTCAGCGTCGACGTGGCGTCGCCGCAGCCGACCACCGCCGGAATCCCGAGCTCGCGGGCGATGATGGCCGCGTGGCAGGTTCGACCGCCGCGATTGGTGACGATGGCACTGGCGCGCTTCATCACCGGCTCCCAGTTCGGATCGGTCATGTCGGTGACGAGGACGTCGCCGGCCTGCACCATGTCCATGTCGGCGACGGACTCGACGACGCGGACCGGTCCCGTGCCGATCTTCTGGCCGATGGCGCGGCCCTCCGCCAGGATCGTGCCCGAGCCCTTCAGCGAGTAGCGCTGCTCGGCCTTGCCCGCGGCCTGGCTCACGACCGTCTCCGGCCGCGCCTGCAGGATGTAGAGCTTGCCGTCGACGCCGTCCTTGCCCCACTCGATGTCCATCGGCCGGCCGTAGTGCTGCTCGATGACGAGCGCATAGCGCGCCAGCTCGGTGACGTCGGCGTCGGACAGCGAATAGCGGTTGCGCAGCTCGGTGGCCGTGTCCACCATGGTGACCAGCTTGCCCGTCGCCGCATGCTCCTCGGCCGAGGCGAAGCCCATCCGGATCAGCTTCGAGCCCAGGTTGCGGCGGATGATCGCCAGCTTGTTGTTGCGCAGCGCCGGCTTGTGGACGTAGAACTCGTCGGGGTTCACGGCCCCCTGCACCACCGTTTCGCCGAGCCCGTAGCTCGAGGTGATGAAGACGACGTCCGGAAAGCCGCTCTCGGTGTCGATGGTGAACATCACGCCGGCTGCGGCGAGATCGCTGCGCACCATGCGCTGGACCCCGGCCGACAGGGCGACGTCGTTGTGGCCGTAGCCCTTGTGCACGCGATAGCTGATCGCGCGGTCGTTGTAGAGGCTGGCGAAGACCTGCCGCATCCTCGCCAGCACCTCGTCGATGCCGGTGACGTTGAGGAAGGTCTCCTGCTGGCCGGCGAACGAGGCGTCCGGCATGTCCTCGGCGGTCGCCGAGGACCGGACGGCAAAGCTCGCCTCGCGATGGCCGGCGCTGAGGCGCTCGAACTCGGCGCGCACCGCGGCTTCGACGGCCGCCGGGAGCGGCTGGGCCTCGATCCAGGCGCGGATCTGGGCGCCGGCCTCGGCCAGGGCGCGGACGTCGTCGGTGTCGAGCGACGCGAGCCGCTCGTTGATGCGCTTGCCGAGGTCGCCGGCGCTCAGGAAGGTGCGAAAGGCGTGCGCCGTGGTGGCGAAGCCGCCGGGCACCCGGACCCCCGACTGGCTCAGCTGGCTGATCATTTCGCCGAGGGAAGCGTTCTTGCCGCCGACCGCCTCGACATCGGTCATTCTCAGTTGTTCGAAGGGGGCGACGAAGGCGGTCGCCAGGTGGGTGGATGACATGGGAAGACTCCGCGGGGATGAAAAACCGGCGCTTCCCGACCGCTGCAGCCCGAAAAGGTGTCGTGCGGACGACGGCGGCCGCATGGCGCGACGACAACCTCGCCCGGCAGGCGGCGAGGGGTGCGCGAGGGGCGGCGGGCGGGCACGGACACGGGCGTGGAGAGAGGTCGAAACTGCTTGAATTCTACGAGGGCAGGCAGCGTGCCTTCGTCGGTCCCTATCATCGCCGCATGAGCGATCCTGTTGCCCCGAATTCGGTGCCTGGCGGACGAGCGGCGCCGGCCGCGCCCGGACTGCGCCACACGGTGTTCTTCGTTTCGGACGGCACCGGGATCACGGCAGAGACCTTCGGCAACTCGATCCTGTCGCAGTTTCCGATCAAGCCGCGCCACCTGCGTCGCCCGTTCATTGACACGCCGGACAAGGCACATCAGGTCGTGCGCGAGATCAACCACACGGCGCAGGTGGACGCGAAGAAGCCGGTCGTCTTCATCACCCTGGTCAATCCCGAGATCCTGGCGATCGTCAAGCAGCAGTCGCACGGCCTCGTGCTCGACATGTTCAACACCTTCATCGAGCCGCTGGAAGCCGAGTTCGGCGTCACGTCGAACCACCGCGTCGGGCGCTTCAGCGACGTCTCCGACAGCCAGGAATACACCGATCGCATCGAGGCCATCAACTTCTCGCTCGCCCACGACGACGGCCAGTCGGCGAAGAACCTGAACGAGGCCGACGTCATCCTCGTCGGCGTCAGCCGCAGCGGCAAGACGCCGACCTCGCTCTACCTGGCGATGCAGCACGGCATCAAGGCCGCCAACTATCCGCTGATCCCGGAGGACTTCGAGCGCAACAAGCTGCCCGCCACCCTCGCCCCCTACCGGGCCAAGTGCTTCGGCCTGACCATCGACCCCGAGCGCCTGGCGCGGATCCGCAACGAGCGCCGGCCGAACAGCAAGTACGCGTCGGTCGAGAACTGCCGCTACGAAGTCCGCGAGGGCGAGCAGATGATGAAGCGCGAGGGGATCGCCTGGCTCTCGTCGACCCACAAGTCGATCGAGGAGATCGCGACCACCATCCTGCGCGACCTGCGCCCGGACCGGCTCGCCTATTGAGCCCCGGCAGAACCCGGACCGGACAAGAGGCTGGTGAAGCGCGGCAGGTCGACGTTGCCGCCGCTGACGAGGATGCCGACGCGCCGGCCGGCGAGCTCGTCCTTCATCCGCCGCGCCGCTGCGAAGCCGAGGCAGCCGGTCGGCTCGACGACCATCTTCATGCGCATGAAGAAGAAGCGCATGCACTCGATCAGGTCGGCATCCGACGCGGTGAGGATGTCGTCGACGTCGCGCCGGATGATCGGAAAGGTGAGCTCGCCGAGATGCTGCGTCTGGGCGCCGTCGGCGATGGTCTGGGGCGTCTCGATGTGAACGATGGCGCCGCTGCGAAACGAGCGCTGGCCGTCGTTGCCGACCTCGGGCTCGACGCCGTAGAGCCGGCACCCGGGCGCGAGCGCGCGCGCCGCGAGAGCCGAGCCCGAGAGCAGGCCGCCGCCGCCGAGGCACACGAACAAGGCGTCGAGCGCGCCGACGTCCTCGATCAGCTCCTTGGCCGCCGTGCCCTGCCCTGCGATCACGTCGGCATGGTCGTACGGCGGGATCAGCGTCATGCCGCGCTCGGCAGCGAGCCGGCGCCCGATCGCCTCGCGATCGTCCCGGTAGCGGTCGTAGACGACGACCTCCGCGCCGTAGCCTTTGGTGGCCGCGACCTTGGCCACCGGAGCGTCGTGCGGCATGACGATGACCGCCGGCATGTCGAGCAGGCGGGCCGACAGGGCGATCGCCTGCGCGTGGTTGCCGGACGAGAAGGCGACCACGCCGCCGCGGCGCTGCGCCGCGTCGAAGCGGGCGAGCGCATTGAAGGCGCCGCGGAACTTGAAGGCGCCCATGCGCTGCAGGTTCTCGCACTTGAAGAACAGCCGGGCGCCGAGCGCCTCGTCGGCCGTGCGCGAGGTGAGCACCGGCGTGCGGTGGGCGCGGCCGCGCAGCCGCTCGGCCGCGGCGGTCACGTCGGAGTAGGTGGGAAGCGGCGGCATGCGGCGATTGTCGATCCTGGCAACGGGATCGCGCGGGCTCACGCCAGCCGGCGGCGCGCCGACTCGTGCAGGCACACTGCGGCCGCCGCGGCGACGTTGAGCGACTCCTCGCCGCCGGGCTGGGCGATGCGCAGCACCGTCGTGCACAGGGCCTGTACCTCGCTCGAGACCCCCTGCCCTTCGTGCCCGAAGACCCAGGCACAGGGCCAGGGCAGAAGCGCCTGGTCGACCCGCTCGACGGCGTGCGAGCTGGTGCCGAGGAGCGGGATGGCCAGCTCGCGCAAGGGCGCCAGGTCCGCCGCCTCGACGAGGCGCAGGCGGAAATGGGCGCCCATGCCGGCGCGGACGGCCTTCGGCGACCAGAGGCCCGCCGTCCCCTGCAGGGCGATCGCTTGGCCGAAGCCGAAGGCGGCGGCGCTGCGCAGGATGCTGCCGGCGTTGCCCGGGTCCTGCACGCGGTCGAGCACGACGCTCGCCGTCTCGGCGCTGCAGGGCAGCCGCTCGGGCAGGGGCACGAGGAAGAGGATCGCTGCCGGGCTCTCGAGCGACGCCAGCCCGGCCATCGCCGCGCCCGAGACGACGGCGACCGCCTCGGCCTGCCCCGCCAGCTCGCGCAGGGCGGGCCGATCCCAGCCGGCTTCGGTGACGACGGCCTGCGGCACCGGGCCCCGGCCGCTCTCGAGCCAGGCCGCGCACAAGTGCTCGCCTTCGATGGCGATCTGCTGCTGCTTGCGGTACGCGGCCGGGTCGTCGAGCAGCTTGCGGATGCGGACCAGGAGCGGATTGCCGCGCGACTGGATGTGCACCGGTCCAGGCACCGTGCGCCTAGAAGAGCTGGTCGATGACGCTGCGGACGGGTGCGAAGCTGCGCCGGTGGTGCACGCAGGCGCCGTGCTCGCGCAGGGCGTTGAGGTGCTCGGGGGTGGAGTAGCCCTTGTGGCTGCCGAAGCCGTACTGCGGATGCTCCTCGTGCAGCCTGTCGCAGAGCCCGTCGCGATGCACCTTGGCGACGATCGACGCCGCCGAGATCGCCCGCACCTTGGCGTCGCCGCCGACGACGGTGCGCACCGGCATGGTCAGCGATGGCCGCTGGTTGCCGTCGACGAGGACGATCTGCGGCTGGCACGCGAGGCCCTGCACGGCGCGCGTCATGGCCAGCAGGGCCGCGCGCAGGATGTTCAGCGAATCGATCTCGGCGACGCTGGCCTCGCCGATGCTGAAGCAGATGGCGCGCTTGCGGATCTCCTTGTCCAGGCGCTCGCGCTCTTCGGGCGTCAGCAGCTTCGAGTCGTTGAGGCCGCGGATCGTCTTGCCCTCCTCGAGGATCACGGCAGCGGCGACGACCGGTCCGGCCAGCGGCCCGCGCCCCACCTCGTCGACGCCGGCCATCCAGCCGCTCACGTCGACGAGCAGGCGGAGCTTGTCGGCGCGCAGGAAGGTTCGGGCGTGCATGTCTCAGCGCTCCAGGACGGCCTCGATCGCGGCAGTGGCCAGCGCGCCGGTGTCCTGCTTCAACTGCGCGTGCACCGCCTCAAAACGCGTCCGCAGCGACTCGGCGGCGGCCGGGTCGTCGAGCCAGCGCAGCGCCGCGGCGGAGATCTTCTCCGGCGTCGCATCGCCCTGCAGCAGCTCCGGCACGGCGAAGTCGCGGAGCAGGATGTTCGGCAGCGAGACCCACGGCTGGTAGGTCATGCGCTTGCCCATCTGCCAGGTGAGCGCATGCATGGCGTAGACCACGACCATGGGCCGCTTGAAGAGGGCCGCCTCGAGCGTGGCGGTGCCGCTGGCGACGAGCGTCACGTCGCAGGCGGCGAGCGCCTCGTGCGCGCGTCCGTCGAGCAGGGTCACCGCGAGGTTGGGCGCGTACTGGCGGCGCAGCGGCTCGACCGCATGACGCAGGCCCGGGATCACGGGAATCACGAAGCGGAGGTGCGGGCGCGAGCGGGCGAGCTCCACCGCCGCCCCGAACAGGCGCGGCGCGATGTACTGGATTTCCGAGCGCCGGCTGCCGGGGAGCATCGCGACGACGGTCTCGTCGCGGCCGATGCCGAGCGCGTCGCGGCTCGCCTCGCGCGGCGGCTGCAGCGGGATGGCGCTGGCCAGCGGGTGGCCCACGTAGACCGCGTGCACCTTGGCCTTGGCGTAGATCTCGGGCTCGAAGGGGAAGATGCACAGGACCAAGTCCGTCGCGCGGCGGATCTTGTCGACCCGCTTGCCGCGCCAGGCCCAGATCGACGGGCTGACGAAGTGGATCGTCTTGACGCCCTGGGACTTCAGCTTGAGCTCGAGATCGAGGTTGAAGTCGGGCGCGTCGACGCCGATGAAGGCGTCCGGCTTCTCGCGCAGGAGGCGCTCGGTCAACTGGCTGCGGATGGCGTAGATCTCGCGGAAGTGGCCGAGCACCTCGGCGTAGCCGCGCACCGCCAGCTTGTGGTGCGGCCACCAGGCGTCGAAGCCCTGCTCCACCATCTGCGGCCCGCCGATGCCGCCCGCGCCCAGCTCGGGCCAGCGCGCCTTGAGGCTGGCCAGCAGCGCCGCCCCGAGCAGGTCGCCCGAGGCCTCGCCTGCCACCATGGCCAAGCGCGGAGCAAGCGTCGTCATCGCCAAAGCGGACAGGTCAACGTGCGATGCCTCGTTGGGCCGAGGCGAGGAACTCCGACATCAGGCGGACATCCTCGCGCCCCTCGGGGAGGTCGGCCGTGAGCGCCTTGATCTGCCGGGCGGCCTCGTCCACCGTAAGCCCGGAGCGGTACAGCAGGCGATGCATCTGCTTGACGTTGGCGATCCGCTCCGGCGAGTAGCCGCGGCGGCGCAGGCCCTCGCTGTTGAAGCCGCGCACCGCCAGGGGATGGCCGTCGACCATCATGAACGGCGGCACGTCGCGCGAGACGTGGCTCTGGAAGCCGGTCATCGCGTGGGCGCCCATGCGAACGAACTGGTGCAGCCCGCTCTGCCCGCCGACGATCGCCCAGTCGCCGAGGTGCACGTGCCCGGCCAGGCCCGCGAAGCTGGCGATGATGGTGTGGTTGCCGACATTGCAGTCGTGCGCCACGTGCACGTAGGCCATGATCCAGTTGTCGCTGCCGATCCGCGTCACGCCGGCGTCCTGCACGGTGCCGATGTTGAAGCTGCAGTACTCGCGGACCGTGTTGCGGTCGCCGATGACGAGTTCGGTCGGCTCGCCCGCGTACTTCTTGTCCTGCGGCGCAGCGCCGATCGAACAGAACTGGAAGATGCGGTTGTCGCGACCGATCGTCGTCCGCCCCTCGATCACGCAGTGCGGCCCGACGGTCGTGTTCTCGCCCAGGCGCACGCCGGCGCGGACGATGCTGTAGGCGCCGATCGTGACGCCCGCGCCGAGCTCGGCACCGGCTTCCACGATCGCGGTCGGGTGAACCTCGGCCACCGCTCTATTCGATGTTGCGAACCGCGCAGATGAGCGATGCTTCAACCGCGAGCTCGCCGTCGACGCTGGCCTTCGCGGTGAACTTGAAGATGCCCGACTTCATGCGGTCGAGCAGGACGTCAAGCATCATCTGGTCGCCCGGTTCCACCGGCCGCTTGAAGCGCGCCGAGTCGATCCCGGCGAAGTAGTAGATCGAGTTGTCGTCGGGCAATGCGCCCATGGCGTCGAACGAGAGCAGCGCCGCCGCCTGCGCCAGCGACTCCAGCATCAGCACCCCGGGCATCACCGGCCGATGCGGAAAGTGGCCCTGGAAATACGGCTCGTTGACGCTGACGTTCTTGAGCGCCCGGATTCTCTTGCCGTGCTCCAGCTCGAGCACCCGGTCCACCATCAGGAACGGGTAGCGGTGCGGCAGCTTCTTGAGGATCTCGTGGATGTCCATGCTCAGGGCGCCTTCTGCTCCAGCGCCCGTACGCGCGCCCGCAGGGCGTGCAACTGACGGAGCGTCGCGGCGTTCTTCTCCCAGGCGGCATTCTCTTCGAAAGGAAAGACGCCGCTGTACATGCCCGGCCTGGAGATCGAGCGCGTGACCTGGGTCGCTCCGGAAATGACGACGCCGTCGGCGATGGTGACGTGGCCGGACACGCCGGCATGGCCGCCGATCATGCAATGCGCGCCGATCACCGAGCTGCCCGCGATGCCGACGCAGCCGGCGATTGCCGTGTGCGCGCCAATGCGCACGTTGTGCGCGATCTGGACCAGGTTGTCGATCTTGACCCCGTCGCCGACGACCGTGTCGCCGATCGCGCCGCGGTCGATGCAGGTGTTGGCGCCGATCTCGACGTCGTCGCCGACGATCACGTCGCCGAGCTGCTCGATCTTCTCCCAGCGTCCGCGGTCGGGGGCGAAGCCGAATCCGTCGGCGCCGAGGACGGCGCCGGGGTGGATGATGCAGCGCGCGCCGACCTGCGTCTCGCAGAGCAGCGTGACGCGCGGCCCCAGGCGCGTGTCGGCGCCGATGCGGCAGCCGCGGCCCACGAACGAACCGGCCCCGAGCCCGACGCCGTCGGCCAGGACGACATCGGCCTCGACCACCGCGTAGGGCCCGATCGACACCCGCTCGCCCACCTCGGCCGTCGCGTCGACGGAGGCGGTGGGATGAATGCCGACGGGCTGCGCCGGTCGCTGACGCGCCGCCCACCAGCGCGTGAGCCGGGCGAAGTAGAGATACGGGTCGGGGGTGACGATCGCGGCACCGCGCGACTGCGCGAGCTCGCGGTACTCCGGGGCGACGATGACGCAGGCCGCCGCGCTGCTGGCGAGCTGGCTGCGATAGCGCGGATTGGCGAGGAAGGCGATCGTCCCGGGACCGGCCGACTCCAGTGGAGCGATGGCGACGATGCGGGTGTCGGCGTCTCCGATCAGCTCTCCACCCAGTGTCGCCGTGATCTCTGCCAGCGAGACATCGCCGTGCTCAGCAGCCGCCACGACGAGCGCTCACTTGCCGCCTTGCGCGTTCAGTGCCTTGATGACCTTGTCGGTGATGTCCACCTTCGGGCTCCAGAACACGGCTTCCTGGAGGATCAGGTCGTACTTCTCGGTCTCGAAGATCTGCTTGATGACCCGGTTCGTACGCTCGACGACGCTGGCGAGCTCTTCGTTCTTGCGCTGGCTGAGGTCTTCCTGGAACTCGCGGCGCTTCCTCTGCAGCTCGCGGTCCTGGTCGACCAGCTCGCGCTGGCGTCGCGTGCGCTCGGCCTCGGCCAGCGTCGGCGCGTCCTTGTCGAGCCGATCGCTGGCGGCCTTGAGGCGATTGCCGAGATCGGTGAGGTCCTTCTCGCGCTTCGAGAACTCCGCCTCGAGCTTGGCCTGGGCCGCCTTGGCCGGCACGGCATCGCGCAGCACGCGGTCGCTGTTGACGTAGCCGATCTTCAGCTCCTGCGCCGATGCGCCCGTCGCCGCTGCCGCGAGCAGCCCCGCGGCGAGCAGCGATTTCAGGGTGAGGCTGTTCATCAGAAGGCGGTCCCGATCTGAAACTGAAGGCGCTGGATTCTATCTTCCGGGCGCTTCTTGATCGGCGTTCCGTAGCTGAGCTTCAGCGGCCCGACCGGGGAGATCCAGCTGACGCCAAGACCTGCCGACGCGCGCAGGCTGCCGAAGCTGATCTTCTCGTTCTCGCCCCACACGTTGCCGGCGTCCGCGTAGAGGAAGATCCGCAGGGTTCGATCGGCGTTCGCGCCGGGCACGGGCAGGTACAGCTCGTTGTTGAGGTTGAAGCGCCGGTTGCCGCCGATGTAGGCACCGGTCACGTCGACCGGGCCCAGCGTGCCCTGATCGAAGCCGCGCACGGTGCCCAGGCCGCCGCCGTAGAAGTTCTTGAAGATCGGATAGGGGCGGCCGCCGAAGCCCCTGCCGTAGCCGATCTCCGCGTTGACGCCGAAGGTGAAGGCGCGGCTGATGGGGATGTACTGCTGCCCCTGCAGGTTCAGGCGCAGGAAGCGGGCGTCGCCCAGCGGCGCCACGTCGAGGTTCACCCGCGTGTAGCGCCCGGCCGTGGGAACGAGGGCGCTGTCGCGGCTGTCGCGCGCCCAGCCGACGGTGAGCGGGATCGACGTGCTGCTCTCGCCGAACTGCTCGCGGTAGAGGAAGTAGCTGTTCGGCAGCTGCGTCCCGCCCTTGATCTTCGTGCGCTCGGCGCCGATGCCGAAGAAGACCGTGTCGTATTCGCTGAACGGAACGCCGAACCTCAGCGACACGCCGGGCGTGATCAGCTCGTACTCCTCGCCCTGGCTGTTGATCGGCTTGGAGGTCCGGTAGTACACGTCGACGGCGCGCGAGATGCCGTCGATCGTGAAGTACGGGTCGACCGTGCTGACGACGAGGGTGCGGTTGAACTTGCTGGTGTTGACCTCGAGGCCGAGGTAGTTGCCCGAGCCGAAGATGTTCTCCTGCTTGATCGAGCCGCTCAGGGAGAGCTTGTCGGCCGACGAGAAGCCCGCACCGAGCGAGAGGTTGCCGGTGGGCTTCTCCTTGATCGTGATCGTCAGGTCGACCTGGTCGGCGGACCCGGGGACCTCGGCGCTGTCGATGTTCACGTCGCTGAAATAGCCGAGACGATCGACGCGGTCGCGCGACAGCTTGATCTTGCGGCCGTCGTACCACGACGACTCGAACTGGCGAAACTCGCGCCGGATCACCTCGTCGCGGGTCTTCGTGTTGCCGGCGACGTTGACGCGGCGAACGTACACCCGGCGTTGCGGCTCCGCGACCAGCGTCAGGGCCACGCGGCCGTTCTCGCGGTCGATGTCGGTGCGCGCGTCGACCCTGGCGAACGCGTAGCCGAAGGTCCCGAAACGCTCGACGAAGGCGCGCGTCGTCTCGGCGACGGCCTCGGCGCGATACGGCTGCCCCGGGCGGACGGTCACCAGCGTGCGGAAGTCGTCCTCCTTGCCGAGGTACTCGCCCTCGAGCTTGACGCCCGTGACCGTGTACGGCTGGCCTTCCTTCACGTTGATCGTGACGGTGATGTCCTGCTTGTCGGGAGAGATCGTCACCTGCGTCGACTCGATCTCGAACTCGAGGTAGCCGCGGTTCTGGTAGAAGGCGCGCAGCGTCTCGAGGTCGGCGTTGAGCTTGGCCCTGGAATAACGGTCGCCCTTGAGGTACCAGTTCAGCCATCCGCCGTCGTTCAGCTCGAACTGGCCCTTCAGCGTGCGCTCGGAGAACGCCCTGTTGCCGACGATGCGGATCTCGCTGATCTTCGCGGCGCTGCCCTCGGTGATCGTGAACGTCACGTTGACGCGATTGCGCTCCTGCGGCGTCACCGTCGTCACGACCTCGGCACCGTAGAGGCTGCGCGTCAGGTACTGGCGCTTCAGCTCCTGCTCGGCGCGATCGGCCAGCGCCTTGTCGAAAGGCAGCCCCTCGCCGATGCCGAAGTCCTTCAGCGACTTGATGAGCACGTCCTTGTCGAACTCCTTCATGCCGACGAAGTCGATGCTGGCGATCACGGCGCGCTCGTCGACGATGACGACGGCGACGCCGTTGTCGATGTCGATGCGCACGTCCTTGAAGAGGCCGGTCGCGAACAGCGCCCGCAGGGCAGCGGCGCCCTTCTCGTCGGTGTAGGTGTCGCCGATCCGGAACGGCAGCGCCGCGAACACGGTGCCGGCGTCGGTGCGCTGCAATCCCTCGACGCGGATGTCCTTGAGGACGAAAGGCTCGACGGCGAGAGCGGAGCCGGCGAAGAGGGCGAGAGCCAGAGCGAGGGAAGCAGGAGCGAGGCGGAAGGAGCGCTGACGGGAAACGG
>DATAGP010000029.1:0-25101 GCA_036263655.1 Caldimonas sp.
ATAGAATGAATTCATGCCTGACGACAAGCCACTTCTACCTGTCATTCGGCCGCAGCCCGACGACGGTCAGGGTGCCGTGGTCGTCGAGCGAAAGACCCAGAAAACCGAGCCGCCGCGGATGTATCAGGTCATCCTGCTCAACGACGACTACACCCCCATGGAGTTCGTCGTGATGGTGCTGCAGGAATACTTCAACCGGGATCTCGAAACCGCGACGCAGATCATGCTGAAGATCCACCACGACGGGCGCGGGGTTTGCGGCGTCTTCTCGAAGGACGTCGCCGCGACGAAGGTCGAACTGGTGCTGGCCGCCGCCAGGCGCGGGGGCCACCCGTTGCAATGCATTATGGAGTCCGCATGATTGCGCAAGAGTTGGAAGTCAGCCTGCACATGGCCTTCGTCGAGGCCCGGCAGCAGCGACACGAATTCATCACCGTCGAGCACCTCCTCATGGCGCTGCTCGACAACCCCTCCGCCGCCGAAGTGCTGCGCGCCTGCTCGGCCAGCCTCGACGACCTGAGGAAGAGCCTGATCGGCTTCATCAAGGAGAACACGCCGACCGTGGGCGGGGCCGACGAGGTGGACACGCAGCCGACGCTCGGCTTCCAGCGCGTCATCCAGCGGGCCATCATGCATGTGCAGTCCACCGGCAGCGGCAAGAAGGAAGTGACCGGCGCGAACGTGCTCGTCGCGATCTTCGGCGAGAAGGACTCGCACGCCGTCTACTACCTGCACCAGCAGGGGGTCACCCGGCTCGACGTCGTCAACTTCATCGCCCACGGCATCAAGAAGACCGATCCGCCGGAGCCGGCCAAGCCGGGCGAGGGCACGAGCTCGAGCACCGAAAGCGAGAAGGAAGAGGGCGATGGCAAGGGCTCTCCGCTCGACCAGTTCACGCAAAACCTGAACCAGCTCGCCCGCGACGGCAAGATCGATCCCCTGATCGGCCGCGAGCACGAGGTCGAGCGCGTCATCCAGATCCTGTGCCGTCGGCGCAAGAACAACCCGCTGCTGGTCGGCGAGGCCGGCGTCGGCAAGACCGCGATCGCCGAGGGCCTGGCCTGGCGGATCACGCAGTCGGAAGTGCCCGAGGTGCTCGCCGAGTCGGTTGTCTACTCGCTCGACATGGGCGCGCTGCTGGCCGGCACCAAGTACCGCGGCGACTTCGAGCAGCGCCTGAAGGGCGTGCTCAAGCACCTCAAGGAGCAGCCGAACGCCATCCTGTTCATCGACGAGATCCACACGCTCATCGGTGCCGGCGCCGCCTCGGGCGGCACGCTCGACGCCAGCAATCTGCTCAAGCCGGCGCTCAGCTCGGGCGCGATGAAGTGCATCGGCGCAACCACCTTCACCGAATATCGCGGCATCTTCGAGAAGGACGCGGCCCTGTCGCGGCGTTTCCAGAAGGTCGACGTGGTCGAGCCCTCCGTCGAGCAAACGGTCGAGATCCTGAAGGGCCTCAAGTCGCGCTTCGAGGAGCACCACAGCGTCAAGTACGCGCCGGGCGCGCTGCAGGCGGCGGCCGAGCTGTCGGCGAAGTTCATCAACGACCGGCACCTGCCCGACAAGGCGATCGACGTGATCGACGAAGCCGGTGCGGCGCAGCGCATCCTGCCTAAGAGCAAGCAGAAGAAGACGATCAACCGCTCCGAGGTCGAAGAGATCGTGGCCAAGATCGCGCGCATTCCGCCGGCGAGCGTGTCCACCGACGACCGGTCGAAGCTGAAGACGCTCGACCGCGACCTGAAGAGCGTCGTCTTCGGCCAGGAGCCGGCGATCGACGCGCTCGCGGCTGCGATCAAGATGGCGCGCTCCGGCCTCGGCCGGCCCGACAAGCCGATCGGCTCGTTCCTGTTCAGCGGGCCCACCGGCGTCGGCAAAACCGAAGTCGCCAAGCAGCTCGCGTTCGTGCTCGGGGTGGACCTGATCCGCTTCGACATGAGCGAGTACATGGAGCGCCACGCGGTCAGCCGCCTGATCGGCGCGCCGCCGGGCTACGTGGGCTTCGACCAGGGCGGCCTGCTGACCGAGGCGATCTCGAAGAAGCCGCACGCCGTGCTCCTGCTCGACGAGATTGAGAAGGCGCACCCGGACGTCTTCAACGTCCTGCTCCAGGTCATGGACCACGGCACGCTGACCGACAACAACGGGCGCAAGGCCGACTTCCGCAGCGTCATCATCATCATGACGACGAACGCCGGCGCCGAGACGATGAACAAGGCGACGATCGGCTTCCTCAACACCCGCGAAGCGGGCGACGAGATGGCCGACATCAAGCGGCTGTTCACGCCGGAATTCCGCAATCGGCTCGACGCCACGGTCAGCTTCAAGGCGCTCGACGAGGAGATCATCCTCCGGGTGGTCGACAAGTTCCTGCTCCAGCTCGAGGCCCAGCTGGCCGAGAAGAAGGTCGAGGTCACCTTCACCGACGCGCTGCGTCAGCTGCTGGCGAAGAAGGGGTTCGATCCGCTGATGGGGGCGCGGCCCATGCAGCGGCTCATCCAGGACACGATCCGCCGGGCCTTGGCCGACGAGCTTCTGTTCGGCCGGCTCGTCGATGGCGGGCGCCTGAGCGTCGACATCGACGCGGACGGCAAGCCGGTGCTCGATATCCAGCCGACGAAGAAGAGCGACAAGCCGAAGGCCGAGCCGGCGACGGCCTAGTCGACGGGCGAGGGCGCGCCGGCAGCAGTGCGGCCGCGTGCCGGGTCCTGCCGGAAGAAGTCGCGCAGCAGCCCGTAGGTTTCCGGCAGCTCGGCCTCGAGCTCGCCGGGGGCCACGAAGAATCCCTCGGCGCCGACGGCGAAGAACTCCTCGAGCGATTCGGCGGCGTAGGGGTCGAGGAACGTCTCCTCACCGTCCTCGACCCGCCTCGCGAAATCCTCGTGCGCGGCGGCCAGCGCGCGCTGCCAGCGTCCCCGCTCGGTGCCCTCGTCGGCCTGCTCCGCGCCCGCCGTGACGCCGCCGCGCATGTCGATGACGTGCGCGAACTCGTGCACCACGACGTTGTAGCCTTCGAACGCCGACCGCCCGGCGTCGTCGACCTCGCGCCAGGCGAGCATCACCGGGCCGCCGCTCATGGCCTCGCCGGCGAGCTCCTCGTCGTAGGCGTGGACCACGCCGGTCTCGTCCTCGATCTCGCGTCGCGCCACGACGGCTTCGGCGTGCACGACGATGCCGACGAAGCCGTCGAACCAGTGCAGGCCGAGTTTCAGCGCCGGCAGGCAGGCCTGGGCCGCGATGGCGACTGCCATCTCGTCGGTGATCTCGAGTCCCCGCGTGCCGCTGAATTCCTTCTCGGCGAGGAAGAGCGTCGCCATCTCGCGCAGGTCACGCAGGTCGGCGTCGCTTCTTGCGGCGAGGAACGGAAAACGGGCCAGCGTCAGCTGCCAGACGGCGTCGGGAATGGGCCGGCGCTCCAGAGCGCGGGCGCGGCGCCAGCGCTGCCACCAGGCGTTCACGCCGCCGACGTGCCGGTTTCCGGCGCGATGCGGGCGAACCCGCTCGCCTGCCAGCGCAGGATCTCGGCTCGCGGCGGGACGCCTTCGTCATCGATGTCCCAGTCGCTGAGGACGTGGCGGACCACGCCCGGACCGAGCGCGTGGCTGGCGGGCGCGTGCGTGTGCCCGTGGACGAGCGTGGCGGCATCGGCTTCGTGCGTCCACCGGAGGGCGGCGTCAGCATCGACGTCGACGGACACGCTGCGCGCCGGTGTGCGCTGGCGGGCACCCCGCGACCTCATGGCGCTGCCGATCGAGCGCCGCACCGCAAAGGGCAGGGCGGCGAAGGCACGCTGCAGCCCGGGTCGCCGGACCACGGCCCGGTAGCGCTGATACGCGACGTCGTCGAGGCAGAGGGCGTCGCCGTGCGAGACGAGCACACGCTGCCCGAAGGCGATGACGAGCGTGGGATCGGCGAGCCGCATGACGCCGCTCGCCTCGAGCATCGCGTCACCGACCAGGAAGTCGCGGTTGCCAGGCATGAAGGCGATGGTCCTCGCCTTGGCGGCCTCGCTCAGGACCTCCACGCAGCGCGCTTCGAAGCCGCGCTCGGCCATGTCGTCGCCGATCCAGACGTCGAACAGGTCGCCGAGGATGAACACCGCATCGGCACAGGTGTGGCGCAGATGCGCGGCCCACGCCTCGAACACGCGCGGCGTGTTCTCGGCCAGGTGCAGGTCGGAGATGAAATCGATCGCCCGCCAGTGCGCGGGCGCGGCGAAGGTCTCGTGCAACCGCGCGCCGGCTACGAGACGACGGTCGCGCGCGTGATCGTGACGTCGTCCAGCGGCACGTCGGCATGGCCGCCGCGGCTGCCGGTGCGAACCTGCTCGATCGCGTCGACGATCTCCTGGCCCGACACGACGCGCCCGAAGACGGCGTAGCCCCAACCTTGCGCCGTCTCCGACTTGAAGTTGAGGAACTCGTTATCGGCGACGTTGATGAAGAACTGTGCCGTGGCCGAATGCGGAGCGGACGTGCGCGCCATGGCCACGGTGTAGCGGTCGTTGCGCAGGCCGTTCGACGCCTCGTTCTGGATCGTCGGCCCCGTGGGCTTCTGCACCATGCCCGGCTCGAAGCCGCCGCCCTGCACCATGAAGCCCTTGATGACGCGGTGGAACACGGTGCCGTCGTAATGCCCGTTCTCGACGTTGGTGAGGAAGTTCTTCACCGTCTCCGGCGCCTTCGCCTCGTCGAGCTCGAGGCGGATGGTCCCTTGGCTGGTTTCCAGATCGACTTGCTTGGTCACGTCATTTCTCCACGGTGGCTTGCTTGATGGTGATCGGCTGGAGCGGCACGTCGCCGGGGCCCGTGGGCGCGGCGCGGATCTTGTCCACGACGTCCATGCCCTGGACCACCTTGCCGAACACGGCATACCCCTGGCCGTCTCGCGACTGTGCCTGGTTCAGGAAGTCGTTGTCCTTGACATTGATGAAGAACTGCGCCGTGGCCGAGTTGGGGTCGCTGGTCCGGGCCATCGCGATGGTGCCGCGCTGGTTCGTCAGGCCGTTGCGGCTCTCGAGAGCGATCGGCGCCCGGGTCGGCTTCTGCTTCAGGTCGGCCGTCATGCCGCCGCCCTGGATCATGAAGTTCTCGATCACCCGATGGAAGACGGTGTTGGTGTAGTGACCATCCTTCACGTACTGCAGGAAGTTCTCGACCGACTTCGGCGCCTTGGAAGCATCGAGCTCGACGACGATGTCGCCGGCGCTGGTGGCGAGCTTGACCTTCTGCGCCAGGGCCGGCGCGGCGACGCAGAGGGCGGCAGCGGCCGCAGCCGAGACGAAGAGCTTCGAGAGGATTCCTGGCATCGGGTTCTCCTGAAAGGTGAAAGGGGCTAGCGCGGGGCCGACGCTGCGGCCGTCCCCCGCGGATTCGAGACATCCGGCTGCCGTGCAGGCGCCGGGGCGGGGAGCTGCCGCGCCAGCGCGAGCTTGCGGGGCAGCGACGGGCTGGCGGGCTCGAGACGCAATGCCCGGGCATACGCCTGCGTCGCCAGCATGACGTGCACGTCACCGAGGTTCTCGTGCGCCGGGGCATAGCCGGGATTCAGGCGGATCGCTTCCTCGAGCGCGGCGCGCGCCTTGGCGTAGTCGCCCGCGGCGGCGTGCAACGCGGCGAGGTTGTTGTGCGGCTCGGCCAGCTCAGGATAGTCCTGGACCAGCTGCGTGAGCAGCGCGAGCGCCTCGCTGCTTCGGCCGGTGTCGGCGAGCAGCACCGACTTCAGGAAGCGCATCTGCGCGTCCCGGGGTGCCGTCGCGAGATAGCGGTCGGCGCGCTCCAGAGCCGCTGCCGACTGCCCGGCGCGATGCAGCCGAGTGACCTCGGACAGCTCTTCGGCCAAGGCCGCGAAGGAGGGCAGCGGGACCGCGAGGAGAAGCAGCAGGGCGAGGACTTTGAACCTGGATTGCATCGTCGCGGAATGCATGGCGGCGAGTCGAAAATGCCCCGCAGACGCGTAGACAGTGGCCGCTATACTGATTCGATTGTAGGGTACGCACACGATGCCGAAGCCCTTCACGCCGCAGCGCCAGAGGCCGGTGCGCGGCGCGGAGCCGGCCCGCGCCGCATGACACTTCGCATCCATAACACGCTCACGCGGGCGACCGAAACCTTCCAGCCGATCGAGCCGAACCACGTGCGCATGTACGTGTGCGGAATGACGATCTACGACCTCTGCCACATGGGCCACGCACGCTTCATGATGGCCTTCGATGTCGTCCAGCGCTGGCTGAAGACGCTCGGCTACCGCGTGACCTACGTGCGCAACGTGACCGACATCGACGACAAGATCATCAAGCGCGCGCTCGAGCGGAACATCACCATCCGTTCGCTGACCGACGAGATGATCGCGGCGATGCACCGGGACGTCGCCGCGCTCGGCATCGAGCCGCCGACGCACGAGCCGCGTGCCACCGAGTTCGTGCCGCAAATGCTCGACATGATCGGCGTCCTCGAGCAGAAGGGGCTCGGCTATCGGAGCCCCAACGGCGATGTCAACTTTGCCGTGCGCAAGTTCCCCGGCTACGGCAAGCTGTCGGGAAAATCCATCGACCAGCTGCGCGCCGGCGAGCGTGTCGCGGTGCTCGACGGCAAGCAGGATCCTCTCGACTTCGTGATGTGGAAGGCGGCCAAGGAGAGCGAGCCCGAGGAGGCCAAATGGCCGAGCCCGTACGGGCCCGGCCGGCCGGGCTGGCACATCGAGTGCTCGGCGATGTGCAAGGCGCTCCTCGGCTCGCATTTCGACATCCACGGCGGCGGCCAGGACCTCACCTTCCCGCACCACGAGAACGAGATCGCGCAGAGCGAAGGCGCGAACGACGGTCCCTTCGTCAACGTCTGGATGCACAACGGCTTCCTCAACGTCGACAACGAGAAGATGTCGAAGTCGCTCGGCAACTTCTTCACCATCCGAGACGTGCTCCAGCGCTACGACGGCGAGACGCTGCGCTTCTTCATGCTGCGCACCCACTATCGCAGCCCGTTCAACTTCAGCGACGTGAACCTCGACGACGCCAGGGCCGCCCTGCGCCGCCTGTACACGGCGCTCGACGGCACGGATCCCGGCGCGGCGACGGAGGTCGACTGGAGCGATGCGCGAGCGGCCGCGTTCCGGGCGGCGATGAACGATGACTTCAACACGCCGATCGCGGTGTCGGTGCTGTTCGAGCTCGCGGGCGAGATCAACCGCACCCGCAAGGCCGAGGATGCGTCCTTGCTGCGAGCCCTGGCGGGGACGCTCGGCTTCCTGCAGCAGGCGCCGCGCGCCTTCCTGCAGTCCGGAGGCACCGTCGACGAGACGAGCATCGCGGCGCGCATCGAGGCCCGCGCGCGAGCCAAGCGCGACCGCGACTTCGCCCGTGCCGACGCCATCCGCGCCGAGCTGGCCGCCGAGGGCATCGTCCTCAAGGACTCGGCGCAGGGCACGACCTGGGTGAGGGGCTGAGTGCCTGCGGCCTCGACACGCCTCGCCACGCCCGATTTCTGGGACGATGCCTGCAAGCATCTGACCAAGCGCGATCGCGTCATGCGCAAGCTGATCCCGAGCTTCGGCGACGGCCGGCTCGAGAGCCGCGGCGACGCCTTCACCACGCTGGCGCGGTCGATCGTCGGGCAGCAGATCTCGGTCAAGGCGGCGCAGTCCGTGTGGGACCGCTTCGTGGCGCTCACCAGCGGATCGGGCAAGCGCCTCGTGCCGGCCGACGTGCTCGCGCTCGAGGCACCGCAGATCCGCGCCGCCGGCCTGTCGGCGCGCAAGGTCGAATACCTTTGCGACCTGGCCCAGCACTTCGAGTCCGGCGCCGTGCACCCAGCCCGGTGGCGCGACATGGACGACGAGGCGATCATCGAGGAGCTGGTCGCCATCCGCGGCATCGGCCGGTGGACGGCCGAGATGTTCCTCATCTTCCACCTGCTGCGCCCGAACGTGCTGCCGCTCGACGACATCGGCCTCGTCAAGGGCATCAGCGTCAACTACTTCAGCGGCGAGCCGGTGTCGAGAGCCGAGGTGCGCGAAGTGGGCGATGCCTGGGCGCCGTTCAGGTCGGTCGCCACTTGGTACATTTGGCGCAGCCTCGATCCGGTGCCGGTGACCTACTAGATGAGCAAACGCCACTTCCTCGACTTCGAGCAGCCGGTCGCCGAGCTCGAGACGAAGATCGAAGAGCTGCGCTACGTGCAGAACGAGTCCGCCGTCGACATCTCGGAAGAGATCGACCGGCTCAGCAAGAAGAGCCTGCTCCTCACCAAGGACATCTACTCGGGCCTGACGCCGTGGCAGGTGACGCAGATCGCGCGCCACCCGCAGCGGCCGTACACGCTCGACTACGTGAGCGAGGTCTTCACCGACTTCCAGGAGCTGCACGGCGACCGTGCGTTCGCCGACGACCAGTCCATCATCGGCGGCCTGGCCCGCTTCAACGGCCAGTCCTGCATGGTGCTCGGCCACCAGAAAGGGCGCGACACGAAGGAGCGGGCCGCCCGCAACTTCGGCATGTCGCGGCCGGAGGGCTACCGCAAGGCCCTGCGCCTGATGAAGCTCGCCGAGAAGTTCAACCTGCCGGTCTTCAGCTTCGTGGACACGCCGGGCGCGTACCCCGGCATCGGCGCCGAGGAGCGCGGCCAGTCGGAGGCGATCGGCCGCAACATCCTCGAGATGGCCCAGCTCGAGGTGCCGATCATCGTCACCATCATCGGCGAGGGCGGCTCGGGCGGAGCGCTCGCGATCAGCGTCGGCGACCAGCTCCTGATGCTGCAGTACTCGATCTACTCGGTGATCTCGCCCGAGGGCTGCGCCTCCATCCTCTGGAAGACGGCCGAGCGTGCCGCCGACGCGGCCGAGCAGCTCGGCATCACGGCGCACCGGCTGAAGGCGCTCGGGCTGATCGACAAGATCGTGAACGAGCCGGTCGGCGGCGCCCATCGGGACATGAAGCAGATGGCGGCCTTCCTGAAGCGCGCCCTGAACGACGCCTTCCGGCAGGTGAGCGACCTGCCGAAGCGCGAGCTGGTGCAGCGCCGCTACGAGCGGCTGCAGTCGTACGGCCGCTTCACCGACACCACCGAGCGCTGACAGCCGGGTCCGGCGCCGCTCCGGCAGCGTCGTCGGCGTCGCCTACAGCGGCGGCCGGGATTCCACCGCTCTCCTGCACGCGACATGCGTCGCCGCCCAGCGGCTCGGCCTGCGCGTGCTGGCGCTGCACGTGCACCACGGCCTCAGCAGCCATGCCGACGCCTGGCTCTCCGCCTGCGAGGAGCGTTGCCGGCACTGGGCGGCACGAGGCTGGCCGCTCGCCTTCGTCGCGCAGCGCCTGACCGGGCGGCCCGCGCCTGGCGAAAGCGTCGAAGGCTGGGCCCGGCGCGAGCGCTACCGGGCGCTGACGCAGATGGCGCGGGCAGGCGGCGCCGACCTGGTGCTCATCGCCCACCATCGTCGCGACCAGGCCGAGACCTTCCTGCTCCAGGCGTTGCGCGGGGGCGGCGTCGCGGCGCTCTCGGCCATGCCGGCGTCGGCGACTCGCGAGGGGGTCACGTGGGCTCGGCCATGGCTGGCGGTGCCCGATGCCGTCGTCGCCGCGTACGCACGCGCGCACCGGCTGCGCTGGGTCGAAGACGACAGCAACGCCGACGAGCGCTTCGCCCGCAATCGCCTGCGGGCGCAGGTATGGCCGGCGCTGAGCGCCGCCTTCCCCGATGCCGAGCATGCGCTGGCACGCGCGGCCGCGTGGGCGCAGCAGGCGATGACGGTGGTCGACGAGGTCGCGGCGCACGATCTCCTGGAGGTCCGCGACGGCGACGCCCTGGCGATCGGACCGTGGGCCCTGCTGCCGCCGGACCGCCGTGCGCACGCATTACGCGCATGGCTGCATGGCCGCATGGGCGAGCCGGCGCCGTCCAGCCTCGTCGAGCGCCTCCTCGTCGAGCTCGACGCGACGGCGTCCCGACGCTGGCCGGCACCCGAGGGCGAGCTGCACGCCTACCGCGGACGGCTCTCCTTCGTCGCCGCGCCTGTGGCGCCCGCACCAGGCCCTGCGCTGCCGATCGACCTGAGCCAGCCGGGCCGCCACGAGCTGCCGTCGTGGCGTGGCGCGTTCCACGTGGAGCCCGTCGACGCCGGCGGGATGACGCTGCAGCGCGCGGCACAGCTGCAGGTGCGCATGCGCCGGCCGGGCGACCGCTTCCAGGCGGGTCCGGGCCGGCCGCCGCGCAGCCTCAAGCTGCAGTTCCAGGCCGCCGGCGTGCCGCCGCGGCAGCGTACGGGCCCGGTGCTCTGCAGCGGCGAGGTCCTCGTCTTCGTGCCCGGCCTCGGCATCGACGCACGCGTCCTCGCCGAGGCAGGCGACGCACAGGTCGCGATCGCCTGGCTCCCGGCCTGAGCGGGACAGCGCAGGGCGGGCGCCGCCGACGCGTCGCTAGAATCACCGCCCTCGTCCCTCGCGCGCCCACGGCGCAGGCACCGCGCCCCGGTGCGCTGCAGCGGCGCTCCTCCATGTCATTGATCGTTCACAAGTACGGCGGCACCTCCATGGGCTCGCCGGAGCGGATCCAGAGCGTTGCCCGCCGGGTCGCCAAGTGGGCGAGGGCGGGGCACCGGATGGTCGTCGTGCCCTCGGCGATGAGCGGCGAGACCAATCGCCTGCTGGCGCTCGCCAAGCAGCTGTCGCCGGAACGCACGACGCCGGAGCTGCTGCGCGAGCTCGACATGATCGCCTCGACCGGCGAGCAGGTCTCGGTCGGCCTGCTCGCCATCGCCTTGCAGGCTGAGGGCCTGGACGCCGTGAGCTACGCCGGCTGGCAGGTGCCGATCGCCACCGACGTGGCCTACACGAAGGCGCGCATCAGCCACATCGAGGACGCGCGCATTCGCGCCGACCTCGACGCCGGCAGGATCGTCGTCATCACCGGCTTCCAGGGCGTCGACCCGCACGGCAACATCACCACGCTGGGCCGGGGCGGCTCGGACACATCAGCGGTGGCCGTCGCCGCGGCGCTGAAGGCCGACGAGTGCCTCATCTACACCGACGTCGACGGCGTCTACACCACCGACCCGCGGATCGTCGCCGACGCGAGGCGGCTGAAGACCATCAGCTTCGAGGAAATGCTCGAGATGGCCAGCCTCGGCTCCAAGGTGCTGCAGATCCGCTCGGTCGAGTTCGCCGGCAAGTACCGGGTGCCGCTGCGCGTGCTATCGAGCTTCACGCCCTGGGACATCGACATCGCGGAGGAGGCCCGGTCGGGCACCCTCATCACCTTCGAGGAAGCTCTCAAGATGGAACAAGCCGTCGTGTCCGGCATCGCCTTCAACCGGGACGAAGCCAAGGTCAGCCTGATGGGCGTGACCGACAAGCCCGGGGTCGCGCACATGATCCTGGGCCCCGTCGCCGAGGCCAACATCGACGTGGACGTGATCATCCAGAACGTCTCGCACGACGGACGCACCGACTTCTCGTTCACCGTCCACCGGAACGACTACGCGCGCACGATGGAGCTGATGCGAAGTGTCGTCATTCCCAGGACCGGCGCCGCCGGCCTGACCGGCGACGACAGGATCTGCAAGGTGAGCATCGTCGGCATCGGCATGCGCTCGCACGTGGGGGTCGCCAGCCGCATGTTCAGCGCGCTGAGCGAAGAGGGCATCAACATCCAGATGATCACCACCAGCGAGATCAAGACCAGCGTCGTGATCGACGAGAAGTACATGGAGCTCGCCGTCCGGGCCCTGCACAAGGCCTTCGATCTCGACGTCGGGGCTGGACCGGCGTAGCCGGCCGCGGCTCGCGAAGGCGAGGGCAGCCGTTAGAATTCGCCGCACGGAGCTGTGACCGAGTGGCCGAAGGTGCTCCCCTGCTAAGGGAGTATGTGGGCAAAACCTGCATCGAGGGTTCGAATCCCTCCGGCTCCGCCAAGCTAGCCTCTGAACCAAGCCCCGGAAGGGGCTTTTTTCATGGCGGGACATCGCGATGTAGACCGACACGCGCCGGCCGGCCCCGCTTCAGCCGCGGCATGAGCGCCTCATCGTCGTACACAGCACAAGGTCGGCGTCAATGCGGTCGATCCCTTTCCGAGGCATGCCGGCGAACAGCACCGTGCGCTCGCGGGAGTACACGCCGCCGACCCTGCTGCTGCGCAAACAGATCGCGACCACGACGACGACGAGCGCGATCCCCGATCCGACGACGATCTCGAAGACGACGCTGGCGCTCCTGCTCATCTGGCGAGGAGACCGAATGTGCTGAGGCTGGCACAAGCGCCGCGGCGCCGTGAGCCTGCGCCGTGGCGCACCCGCGCCGATGCCGGCCGCGGCCGGCAGGATCTCGCCCATCGACCCCGCGGATCACGACGCGGCAGCGCGGCCTCAGGCCGGCAGCATGTCGCGCTGGAAGTCCACCACCGGGCCCTTGCCCAGGTCGGTGCGCAGCGCCGCCCAGGCCTCGGGCTCGGCCTCGATCGCGGCCACCGCCCCGCCGCCGACCTTGCGCGCTTCGCCGACGCTGCCGTCGACGGGGTCGACCCAGCCGATCACCGGGTCGCCGCCATCGACGGCCACCAGGCGCAGCTCGATGTCGCCGGGGACCGGCGTCGAGGGGCTGCGCCGCATGACGAGGATCTTCAGCAGCTCGAGGGTGCGGTCGTCGATGCCGGCGCCGGCGGCGAGGATCTTCTCCACCAGCGCCGCCCAGCCGAACACGGCGCGCACCTGCACCCCCGCGCCGAGGTCCTTCGCCTTGCCGGTCGCCGCCTTGCCATAGGCCTTCTCGAACGCGGCCTGCGTCTCGGCGGCCGCAGCCTGCCAGTCGCTGCGCCGCGCCGTCGGCCAGACGCCGACGTACTGCTTGCGCGCCAGGTTGACGTAGGTGAACGCCGGATCGATGCGCTGCGACGTGCCGCACGAGGCGCAGGCGAAGCGCTGAAAGCTGCCGTCGATGATGGCGTCGCGCAGGTCGGGTCGGCGGTCGGCGTTGACGCTCAGCACGAGATTGACGTGGGCGACGGTGCCGCAGCCGGGGCACTCGACGTCGACGCTGCGGAAGACGGACATGGACGTGTCTCCTTGTCGGCTCGGCGGGTCAAAGCGTCGCGAGCCAGGCCCGCGCCGGATGGTTTGGCCCGAGCACGCCGGAGTGGAAGCCGGCGTAGATCTCGGCGAACCACTCGGCCGGCGAGCGGAACTGATAGCCGGTGAAGCCCTTGCTCCGCGCGTCCTGCAGGTAGCTCACCCAGTTGCGCTTGTAGGCCTCGTGGTAGATGCGGCCGCCGACGGCGATCGACTGCGCATCACCGTCGCGTTCCCAGATGCCATCGGAGGTGGCGAGCGCGAGCCAGTCGTCGAAGGCCTTGTAGGCCAGCGCTTCCGGCGTGCCGGCGACGAGGCCCGCCGGCTGGTCGGCCGGCTGCGTCATCAGGCGGGCGAGAACGTAGGCCTTCTGCTCCGGCGTGCTGTAGAAGTTCGACCCCGGGACCTGGGTCGCGATGTGCGGGCCGACGGCGTCGGCCACCTCCTGCAGGCCAGTGCCGTATTCCTTCCAGCCGCCGTGGTCGGGCTTCATGCCGTTGCGTGCCATGTAGGTCAGTGAATCGTCGACCCCGTGGCCGACCTCGTGCAGCGCGGTGAAGCTGAGCAGGTCGCTCTTCGCGCCGGCCGCCGTCTGGCAATCGGGGTCTATCGTGCCGGGCAGCTGCGACACGACCTTGCCGCTTGCGTCCTTCACGGTCATGCCGCTGCCGTACGTCTGGTCGTTCACGTTCGGCCGACCCGTGAGCTCGACCGTGCCGTCGGCGCTCCAGGCGCCGCCCGATCCCTTCTTCGAATCGAAGTGGTCGACGGCGGTGATGCTGCCGTGCGCGGCGACGTGCTCCGGCACCTTGGCGAAGGTGGCGGCGAGCGCCTTCAGGTTCTCCGTGCGATGGGTGCGCGGCTTCTGCAGGTTGGAATGGGCGCGCAGCTCGATGTTGAAGCGGCCGCCGGCCATCGCGGCGACGACGTCGGGGTTGGTGAGCGCCGGATCCTGGATCATCGCGTCGACGTCGGCGCCGCCGCCGTTGGCGGCCATGCTCGAGGCCAGCGCCCTGCAGTCGGCCGGGACCGGCGGCTTCTTCTTCGCCGCCCGATCGAGCGCCGCCTTGTCAATCGCGACGGCGATGCGCTTGCGCGCCGTCTCCGCCTCGGGGAAGCGCAGCGCGTCGGCGTGCGCGTCGGCGTCTTTCAGCAGGCCTTCGAGCTTCTTCTTGTCGTCCTTGTTCGCGACGGCGGCGACCTTGACGCGGATCGGCGCGACGGCCTTGTCCCAGGCGTCGCGCGCGGCCTCGGCCGCCTCCGCCGCCGTCGCCCCCTTCTGGCTCTCGACGATCGCGGTCAGCGCAGCCGGCGCGTCGTGCGCCGCGATGGAGGTGTCGACCGTGCCGATCGCCGCCACCAGCGCGTCGATCGGCACCTTGATCGCCGCCGCTCGCGGGCTCGCCTGCAGGGCCGTGAGGCGCGCCTTGACCGCCGGCACCTGCGACTCGGCCTGCGTCTGCTTCGCCTGTGCCGTGCGCGCTGCGTCGAGCGTGTCGGCCGCCTGCTTCAGCGCCCGGGCCGTGCTCGGCGTGTTCTTCGCGGCGAGCGCCTTGCTCGCCTCGGCGAGCTGCGCCTTCCCCTGCGCCACCAGTGCGGCCGAGGCGGCGGCCTGCGGCGTGGCGGCGGTCGCGTCGAAGGCCTTGCCGAGATCGGTCATCGCCTTCTTCAGCCCAGCGGGGTCGCCCTTGTCGGCGGCCTTCTTCGCATCGTTCACCGGACCCAGGCCGTCGGCGCGAGCCTTGGCCGTCTGCAGGTCGGCGCGGGCGCGCACGATCAGCGCCAGCGCCTGGCGAAAGTCCGGGCCCGGGTCGACGGCGGCGGCGCCGGCGCGGGCCGTGGTATCGGCCTGCTGCAGCAGGTTGCGCACGGCGGCTCGCTCATTCGCCACCGCCGCCGCGGCGGCGTGCGAATCGAGCACGGCCGCTTCCTGCTCGGCGAGGCGCTTCTGCGCATCGAAGTCGCCGACGATCGCCGAGACCGCCTGCCAGGACGTGCAGCGTGCCGCCAGGGCCTTCAGCAACGCGCTGCCGCGCTCGAACTGCATCGTGTCGTGGTTCGCCTGAGCGTCGGCCTGGACGAGCAGCGCCTCGAGCGGGGCGACGCGCGGTGCCAGTGCCGGTTGCGCCTTAAGCGCGTCGAGCTGCGCCGCGATCGGCGTGCGTTCGGTCTCGTAGGTGCCGCGCCGCCCGGCGAAACGCTGCAAGGCCGGAATGCTGAAAGTCACGACCATCACCGACTGCGCCACCTGGCTCCAGTTGCCGGCTGCGAGCGCCGCGTCGGCGGTGGCGATCGTCGTCTGCGCGGTGGCGATCTCGGCGCTGGCGAAGGCGTGGACCGTGGCGGCGCCGCCGGTGACCGTGGCGAGCTGGGTCTTCGCCCTGTCGATGTCGGCCTTCAGGCTGTTCTGAACCACCTTTTCGGCATCGGTCAGCTTCTTGATCGCCGCGGCCAGCGTCGGCGGGTTGGCGTTGGCGTTCTGCTCGGCGCCCTTCAACGCGTCGTTGATCGCCTTGACGGCCGCATCGCTCCAGAAGCCGTCGAGCGACATCGCCGCGGCGCGCATGGCCGCCCGCTTGGCCAGGTACTCGATCCACAGGTCGGCGGCGGCACGGGCCCGCTCGAAACGCTGCTTCGCGTCGGACAGGGCCTGCGTCGCCTGCGGCCAGCGCGACGCCGCGGCGTGGCTATCGGCGGCGGCGAACGACGCCTGGGCGGTCGTGATCTGTGACTGCACCTTGGCCCGCTGCGGATGCGTGCCGAGGGCGCGCGCCAGACGATCGACGTCGACCCGCGCCGTCTCGTAAGCGAAGCGCTTCGGGTCGGGCGCGGCGGCCGGCGCGCTCTTCGCGGCCGCGCCGGTGGCGCCGCCGGTTCCCCCGCCGCCCGGCTTCTTCAGGCCCAGGACGTCCAGCAATCCCATGGTCGTCTCCTCCTGCCCGTCAGGTCGGCGGGCGAAGGGCGACAGTCTAGGCGAGGATCGCCCGCTGTCGAGGACCCGATCGTACGATCGGCGGCCAGCGCCGAAAGCGCCGCTGCACCGTGCCGCTCGGCTACGATGAAGTCATGACCCGCCTCGACCGTCGATCGATCCTGGCAATCGTCGCCACCAGCGCCGCAGCCGGCATCGCCGGCTTCGGTACGCCGGCGGTCGCGCAATCCGCCTCGGGGAGGAACACCGCCGTGAACGCCGAATCCCGCCCTGACGCCGCCACGCTGCTCGCCCTGCTGCCGAAGCGCGCCGGCAAGTGGAAGCTCGACGACTCGACCGTGCAGCCGAAGCAGCGCGGCGGCAGCGGCGGCGGCCGCGTCGTCACCGGCCACTACCTCGCCGGCACGACCGAGGCGACGCTGACGCTGACCGATCTCGCCGCCCAGGCCGGGCTCGCGGCCGCCGGCCATGCGACCGAGCGCAGCACGAACGACGGACCCGACGGCAAGGAAACGGTCTACCCCGACGGCGCCGCGACGGTGCGCGAACTCGTTCGCGCCGGCGGCAAGGGCAGCGAGGTGACGGTGACGACGAAGGACGGTTTCGTCGTCGCCGCGGCGTCGGCGGCGGCCACGGTCGCCGATCTCAAGGCGCTGGCCGCCGGCGTCGACCGGAAGAAGCTCGCGGCCCTGCGTTAGCGGCCGCGCAGGGCCCCCAACCGGCCGACGCCGCCTGCCGCAACCAGTAGACGGAAAGCGCGAACAGCACACCGACGGGATGCCCTGCGCCGCACCGAGGCGAGCTTCATCGCGCCACCCCCCTTCTGTGTGGCAGTTCGACCGTGTCGTCGTCGGAGTACGGGCACTGCGAACACCCTGAGAACGGTCGCACGAGCACACGTGGGAAGCTCAATGCAGCTTCACCGGCGGCACCGTGCGGCTCGCGATCAGCCTGGCCAGGGAGTCGAGTGTCACCTTCGCCGGGCTGTGCAGGGCCAGCTCGTGCATCTTGTAGAGCCACAGGTACATCAGTCGTGCGATCGAGCCTTCGATCATCAGGTTGCCGCCGACCAGGCCGCCGGTCATGTTGCCGACCGTGCCGAACTTGCCGAGCGACACCAGCGATCCGAAGTCGCGGTAGCTGTACGCCTGCAGCGGCTTGCCCGCGAGGCGCCTGCGGATCTGCCGGTACAGATGCGTCGCTTGCTGATGCGCTGCCTGGGCACGCGGGGGCACCGTTCCGCGGTCGGCCCAGACGCATGCCGCACAGTCGCCCATCGCGAACACGTCGTCGTCGCGCGTCGTCTGCAAGCTCGGCCGCACCAGGAGCTGGTTGATGCGGTTGCTCTCCAGCCCGGCCAGGCCCTGGAGAAAGTCGGGGGCCTTGACGCCTGCCGCCCAGACCACCAGCTCCGCCGGCAGCAAGCGGCCATCGGCGAGCCGGACACCGTCGCGCAGCACTTCCGCCACGCGTGCGTTGGTGTGGACCTGCACGCCCAGCCGGGTCAGCAGGTCGAGCGTGGCCTGCGACAGTCGCGGCGGCAGTGCCGGCAGCACCCGATCGGCGGCTTCGATCACGTTGACGGTGATGTCCTTGTCTGCGTCGACGCGGTCGAGCCCCTGGGCCACCACCTCGCGCGTCGTGCGGTGCAGCTCGGCGGCGAGCTCCACGCCGGTGGCGCCGGCGCCGATGATCGCGACCTTCAACTGCTCCGGGCGCAGCGGGGTGGCCTGCGCATGGGCGCGGATGCAGGCGTTGACCATCGCCGCATGAAACCGCCTGGCGTCGGCTTGCGATTCCAGCTTCATCGCGTGCTCGCACACACCCGGCGTGCCGAAGTCGTTGCTCTGGCTGCCGATCGCGAGGACCAGCGTGTCATAGCCGAACGCCCGGTGCGGCGTCACCTCGCGGCCGTCGGCGTCATGGTAGGCGGCGACGTGCACTTCGCGGCGCTGGCGGTCCAGGCCGGTCATTTCGCCGATGCGGTACCGGAACCCATGCCGGTGCGCCTGCGCCAGGTAGTCCACCTCGTGCGACGAAACGTCCATGCTGCCGGCGGCGATGGCATGGAGCTTGGGCTTCCAGACGTGGGTGCGGTTGCGTTCGATCAGCGTCACGTCGGTGCTGCCACCGATCCTGTCGCCCAGCCGCGTGGCGAGCTCGAGCCCGCCGGCGCCGCCGCCGACGATGACCACGCGGTGACGTTGCGGCATCACCGTTGCACCAAGGCAGCGGCAGGGCGGATCGGTTCGGTCAAGCGCTGCACGACGAGCAGTGCCTGCAGCTCGTCGGCGCGCATCAGGCCCAGAGCGTGCGCGGTGTCGGCGATCGTCGCGCCTGCGGCAAGAGCCGTCTTCACGACCAGCGCGGCCCGCTCATAGCCGATCAGCGGGTTCAGGGCTGTCGCCAGCGTCGCGGATTCGGCCACACGACGCTCGAGCAGCTTGCGATTGGCCTGGATCCCGGCCACGCAATGCAGCCGCAGCGTGGCGCACGCCTGGCGCAGGTGGCGCACGCTCTTGTGCATCGACCAGCCGATGATCGGCTCGAAGGCATTGAGCTGCAGCTGCCCGGCTTCGGCCGCCATGGTGATGGTGATGTCGTTGCCGATCACTTCGAACGCGACCTGGTTCATCACTTCCGGGATCACCGGGTTCACCTTGCCGGGCATGATCGACGAGCCGGCCTGCCGCGGCGGCAGCGCGATGTCGGCAAAGCCCGCCTGCGGCCCCGAGGACAGCAGCCGCAGGTCGTGACAGGTCTTGGACAGCTTGCACGCCACCCGCTTGAGCACGCCCGACACCTGCACGAACGCGCCGGTGTCCTGCGTCGCCTCGACGAGGTTCGGCGCCTTGACGACCGGCACGCCGCTGATGCGGGCCAGCAGCGGCACGACCACGTCGGCGTAGCCCGCCGGTGCGTTGATGCCGGTGCCGATGGCCGTCGCGCCCAGGTTCACTTCGGCCAGCAGGGCGCGCGCCTCGTCGAGCCGCAATTCGTCTTCGCCGATCATCACCGCGTACGTCAGGAACTCCTGGCCGAGCGTCATCGGCACCGCGTCCTGCAGCTGCGTGCGTCCGATCTTCAGCACGTCGGCGAACTCCGCCGCCTTGGCCTCGAAGGCCTCGCGCAGGGCGGCCAGCTCGCGCACCAGTTCGCCGATGCCGATCCAGGTCGCCAGGCGCAGCGCCGTCGGATAGACGTCGTTCGTGCTCTGCGACGCATTGACGTGGTCGTTCGGGTGCAGCGCGTCGTAGCGTCCTCGCCCGTGCCCCATCAGTTCGAGTGCGCGGTTGGCGATGACCTCGTTGGCGTTCATGTTGGTGGACGTGCCGGCGCCGCCCTGGATCACATCGACGACGAACTCCTCGTGCAGCCGCCCGGCGAGCAGGTCGTCACAAGCCGCGGCGATGAAGCCGGCACGCTCGGCGTCGATCACGCCGAGTGCGGCGTTCGCCTGCGCCGCCGCCTTCTTGACCCAGGCCAGCGAACGCACCAGCTCCGGCATGCACGACAGCGGCTGGCCCGAAATCGGAAAGTTCTCGACCGCGCGAGCCGTGTGCACGCCCCAATAGGCCGTGGCGGGGATGCTGCGGCTGCCGAGGAAGTCGGTTTCCTGACGAAGAGACGATGCGTTCATGCGGTCCGCCGGAGGTGTGAGCGAGTCGATGCAATTCTGTGCGCCGGTCCGCCGCGGCATCT
The DNA here is from genome assembly GCA_036263655.1 of Caldimonas sp. Lineage (GTDB taxonomy): Bacteria > Pseudomonadota > Gammaproteobacteria > Burkholderiales > Burkholderiaceae_C > Schlegelella_A. The sequence goes on from DATAGP010000029.1 coordinate 19,688, forward strand.
GCCGGTCTGTGCCCCGCCGGCGCACGAGCCTGTCGATTTGTGGCCACACAACGGCACCAAGCGCTGCGCGACCGCACCTAAGCTGCGCCATCGCTACCAACCACGGGTCCGCCATGGCGCTGCAGCCCGACGAGTCGATCGAAGACCTCCTGCCGCCCTTGGTCGCACTGCGTCGCGACCTGCACGCGCACCCCGAACTGGCATTCGAGGAGCGGCGTACGGCCGGCATCGTGTCCGCGGCGCTGCGCCTGCTGGGGCTCGAGGTGTCGGAGGGCTTGGCCGGCACCGGCGTGATCGGCACCTTGCGCCACGGCAGCAGCCGCCGCGCCGTCGGCCTGCGTGCCGACATGGACGCGCTGCCGATCGCCGAGCAGTCGCGGCTGGCGCATGCCAGCCGCCATGCCGGCGTGCACCACGGCTGCGGCCACGACGGCCACACCGCGATGCTGCTCGGCGCCGCCCAGCAGCTCGCCCGCACGCGGCGGTTCGACGGCACCGTGCACTTCATCTTCCAGCCTGCCGAAGAGGGCCGCGGTGGCGCGCGCGTGATGGTCGAGCAGGGGCTGTTCGAGCGCTTCCCGTGCGATGCGGTCTACGCGCTGCACAACTGGCCCGAGCTGCCGCTCGGCCAGGCGCAGACACGGCCGGGCTCGATCATGGCGGCGGCCGACCGATTCGACATCGTGCTGCGCGGCCGCGGGGGCCACGCCGCGCAGCCGCACCTCACGCCGGATGTGCTGCTGGCGGCGAGCCAGCTCGTGGTGCAGCTGAACACCATCGTCGCGCGCCGCATCGACCCGGCGGCGTCGGCGCTGCTGTCGGTGACGCGCATGGTCGGCGGCAGCAGCCACAACGTCCTGCCGGCCGAGGCCACCATCACCGGTACGGCGCGCAGCTTCGAGGCCGTGGTGCAGGACCGGATCGAAGCCGCGCTGCGCGATGCCGCGGCCGGCGTTGCCCTGGCCCATGGCGTGCAGGCCGAGGTGACCTACGACCGCTACTACCCGGCCACCGTCAACAGCGAGCCCGAGGCCCGGCTGGCGCTTGAAGCAGCAGCGGCAGCGGGGCTGCTTGCGAGCGTCGCGCCGCGCCCGGCATTCACGTCCGAGGACTTCGCGTTTCTGCTGCGCGAGCGCCCGGGTGCCTACCTCTGGCTCGGCCAGGGCCGTGAAGAGCCGGGGGAGGGCGGCGAGCGATCGCTGCACCACCCCTGCTACGACTTCAACGACGACGCGCTGCCGTTCGGCGTGCGCTGGTTCTGCGCCGTCGTCGAAAGAGCGCTGGCACCCGTTGCGCCGCGAACGACGCCACCCTGAGCATCAGTGCATTGCGACCATCACTCCAGGCGCTCCGGGAACAGCCGTTCAATCGCGCAGTGCGTCTTGATGAACGGTGACTTGATGACGATGTAGCTGAAGTACTTCTCGATCCCGATGTTGCGTTCGAGCAGGCCTTCGATCACCTGCTGGTAGTGGTTGACGCCGCGGGTCAGGAAGCGCAGCAGGTAGTCGTAGCCGCCGCTGACGAGATGGCATTCGAGGATCTCGTCGACCTCGCGGATGGCCGCCTCGAAGCGTACGAAGTCCTCGCGATGATGGTCGGCGAGCGTGACTTCGGTGAAGACGGTCAGCGTGTCGCCGAGCTTCTCAAGCCGCAGGTGGGCCCCGTAGCCCCCGATGTAGCCGGCCTGCTCGAGCCGCTTGACACGAATCAGGCAGGGGCTGGGCGACAGTCCGACGGCATCGGCCAGATCGACGTTGGTGACGCGGCCATGGCGCTGCAGCTGCGCGAGGATGCGCAAGTCGAGTCGATCCAGCTTGAGGGCTTCGGCCATGGGGATGGTCCGCTGGCGATGGTAGTCCCCGGATCTTTCGGTTTCAATCCACGACCGCCCGCACCTCCGGCAGCGCCAGGACGTCGTCCAGCGTCCGGCGCAGGCGCACGAACAGCTGCTCCATCTCTTCGTCGCTGAATGTCAGGGCCGGAGCGAAGCCGAGGACCGCATCGCCGAAGCACCGGAAGGTGACGCCGTTGCGCCAGGCGGCGGCGAACAGCCGGTCGGGCAGGGCGAGCGCAGCGTCGAAGCCGCGCTTGCTCGCCTTGTCGCTCACCAGTTCGAGCGCGCCGAGCAGGCCGCGGTGGCGCGCGTCGCCGACGAGCGGATGCTCGCGCAGGGCGTCGAGCCCCGCCGCGAAGCGGGCCGCGACCCGCTGGCCGTTGGCCAGGACGCCACCTTCCTGGTACAGGCGCAGCACCTCGAGCGCGACCGCAGCGCCCACGGGGTGCGCCGAATAGGTTGCGCCGTGGCCGATCGGCGCGCCGCGCGGTGCGGCGTCGGCGATGGCGGCATAGACGGGCTCGGACAGCATCGTTGCGCCCATCGGCACATAGCCGGCGGTCAGGCCCTTGGCCAGCGTCATCAGGTCGGGTTTGACGCCTTCGGCATCGCAGGCGAACATCGGACCGGTGCGCCCGAAGCCGGTGATGACCTCGTCGACGACGAACAGGATGTCGAGCTCGCGCGCCGCGTCGCGCATCGCCTTCAGCCAGCCGGCCGGCGGCACGATCACGCCGCCGGAGCCCTGGATCGGCTCGCAGAAGAACGCGGCCACGTTGTCGGCGCCGAGCTCGGCCACCTTCGCGCGCAGCGCGGCGACCGAGCTCGTGATCAGCGCGGCGGCATCACCGCCCTGCGGATGACGATAGGGATTCGGCGAGGCGATGTAGTGCTGCGTCGGCAGCGGCAGGTCGAAGCCGCGGTGGAACACCGGCAGCGCCGTGAGGCCCGCACCGGTGGACGACGAGCCGTGGTAGCCGCGCTCGAGCGAGATGAACTGCTTCTTCGTCGGCCGCCCGCGCGCGTTCCAGTACTGGACGATGAAGCGGACGGCGGCGTCGACGGCCTCGGAGCCGCCGAGCGTCAGGTAGGCGCGCGTCAGCGAGTGCGGCGTGATCTCGGCCAGCTTGGCTGCCAGGCGGATCGCAGGTTCGCTGGCGAAGCCGAAGTAGCCGGTGGCATAGGGGAGCTTCCGCATCTGGGCGGTGGCGGCTTCCACCACGCTGTCCTGCCCGTAGCCGACGTTGACGCACCACAGGCCGGCGAAGGCGTCGAGCAGCTCGTGCCCATGCTGGTCGATGAGCCATGAGCCGCGCCCCGACGCGAGCACCAGCGGCCCGCGCTCTTCCTGCTGGCGCCAGGCCGACACGGGGTGGACGAGATGCGCGCGATCGAGCGCGGTGAGGGTTTGGGAGGGAGGGCGATGGGTGGTCATCGATGTTCGGTTCAGTGGCGTTCGAATGGCGAAAACTTTAAGACCGGCGCCGCGAAGCGTGGTGCTGCTTAGCGGGCACTGCGCCGCCCATCATGTGGTTGTGAGGCGCGCATCGGCAGATCGTGCGGCTGTCGGTGCAGGCTTGATGTAGGCCGGTCTCGGTTTTCGAGGGAACAAGGCGGCAGGCGGGGCCGTCACAACCCGATCCGGAATTCGAAAGAAGGTGCGCGGCGAGCGGCTGCGAAAGACCGACTGAGATGGCGCGCTTCTAGATGACTGCCATCGGCCACAAGCCGCTGTTGAGGAACGGCTGCTTTCGGGCCCGATCGCTCCCGGTCAAGAGGTCCGACTGGCAAGCCATCCGGCGAGTGCTACCGAAGCACCCCATCACAGGCACATCATCAGGTGTAAGTGGGTCGAATCTGACCCAAGCGACCTGCGGCCGTTCGCGTGCGAGCGTGGCAGGGCGAACCCACACACGCCGCAGTCAAAGAACTCGCCGCCGATTCACACGGAGATCCAGGCAGCAACAAAGGAGTTGGGACTCATCGGATCAATTTATCGGCCTGCAACAGAATAGATTGCGGTATCGACAGCCCCAGCGCTGTTGCGCTTCTGACGTTGACCGCCAGCGTGAGCCTGCTCGGTTGCTCTATCGCAACTCTTCGGGCCTACCACCTTTGAGGATCTTGTCGACGAACGCCGCAGCCTGCTGGACGGAGGCATGCATGTCTACTCCGTAGCTCATCAACCCACCCCGCCTCGACGAGGTCGTGGAAAGCGGAGATGGACGGAAGCCCGTGTCGCAACGCAAGGCTGGCGATCTGTTCTCCGTGCATCCAGAGATAAGCGTCCGCCGTCTCTAACAAAGCATCTGCGCGAGCGAGCTTCATGGCGTGAAACGCATCTTCGAAATCGTCGTTGCTACGAGCGCTCACCAGGAACACTTTCAGCTCAAGCTTGTCCGCGAACGGCTGCAGTCGCTGCAAGGTGCTGGCGTAGAAAGGATTGCTCGGATTGGCTAGGACGGCGACCGTCCGGCAACGGGGCACCGCCTGCTTAAGCAGCTCAAGCCGCTTGGGCGTCAAATCTCCTGAGAAATTGGACAGACCGGTCATGTTCCTGCCTGGTCGATGGACCGACTCGGCGAACCCCGCGCGAACTGGATCACCGACCGCATCAAACACGATGGGGATCGTAGATGTCGCTTGCTGGGCGGCTCGTGCGGCGTTGGTGGAGGACACGACGATCAAATTGACCCTCGCAGCGACCAACTCGTGAGCGAGATGCGGGAGGCGCTCGTTGTCGCCTTCGGCGTATCGCTCGAGCAGCAAAAAATCTCTGCCGGGAACATGCCCGTGTTGGCTCATTGCCCGCACGAAAGTGTCTTGGAAGGGGCGATTCTTTGCCGTCGTGTACGGGTTGAGCAAGCCGATGAGCGTGGGCTTTCGTTGCGACTGCGCAGCAGAACCAGTAACCCCGATGGAAGCCGCAACGCTCAGGACTTCGCGGCGCGTGAGCATGACTCCCTCATACCAGCAATCTCGCGCTGTCCTGTGGTCAGGCGCATGCTACGCCTCCTCAAGCAACGAACTTGCCGCGGTTCGTTCGCCTTAGTCCTCGCGTCACGGCCGACCATGCTGTCTCAGTCTGCGTTCGGCCATAGGCCGACATGCCTCGTGTCGCAGTCCGGCCCGATCGCAGCTCGCCAACTCATCTAGGTGTCGCAGGACGTGCGCGTGAGTTAGCCGTTCCACCCTAACAATCGGAGTCCCTCCATCCAATGCTCAAAGTGGGTCGGGTTCTTGAACGGCAGTGCGCGGTGAGCCGTTTGCGTGGTGTACCCCGGCGCGAGCGCCAGCATCTGGTCCAAGCTCGCAAGGGCCTCTCGCTTTCTGCCGAGCTGCGCTAGCGCCCTTGCAAGTACGGCATGCGACATCGGAAATCGGGGCGCGCGATCCACCGCCACTTCCCCCACTTGCCGCGCAGCCTCGTAGTCCTGAGAAAGGTAGTGGCTTGCCGACAAGACCCCCAACATGAGCGGCATCAGGAAATCATTCGGGCTGAGCCGCAGCGCCGTCTCCGCTGAAACGGTCCCCGTTTCGAAATCACCGCTTAGGAGGCATGCGTATGCGAGTCCGA
>DATAGP010000030.1:0-41984 GCA_036263655.1 Caldimonas sp.
TCGGACTCGATGGTGACCCGCGTGTACTCGTCGGCGGGCCAGACCCGCACCGCGACGATCGACGCGCCCCAGGCGATGTCGCGCGCGCCGAGCAGAAGCACGAGGGCGCCCATGCGGCGCAGGGCGGTGCGGCGCGCGCTCATGCGAGGAGCTCCCGGCCGCGCGCGCTGAGCGCCTCGAAGCGGGCGTCGCGGCCTTCGTCGCCGTCGCCGTCGTCGTCGAGGCCCGTGCGTGGCGCGATGGTGATGCGCAGGTCGCAGGCCGGCAGCAGCCCGGCCGCCTTCTCCGGCCACTCCACCAGCTTGAGGCCGGGCCGCGCGAACACGTCGCGAAAGCCGGCGTCCTCCCACTCCTGCGCATCGTCGAAGCGGTAGAAGTCGAAATGGGCGATGTCGAAGCCGCCGTTCGCGGGCGCGGCCCGGTACGGCTCCATGAGCGTGTAGGTGGGGCTCTTGATCGGCCCGGTGACGCCGAGGCCGTGCAGCAGATGGCGCGCGAAGGTCGTCTTGCCGGCGCCGAGCGGACCGTGCAGCTCCACGAAGGCATCGCCGAGGGCCTGCTGCCGCGCCATCGCCTCGGCGCTGGCAGCGCATTCGGCCTCGGTGGGCCAGGGCATGAGCCGCGTTTCTAGAATCGTCGACACCGATGGACCCGCCCTTTCACTTCGACGCCGGGACCGTCATGGCGCCGCCTTTAGACGGCCATGCCGTCATCGACCGATTGCGCGAGTGGGGTCGCGCGCTCGGATTTTCCCAGATCGGTGTCGCCGGCATCGACCTGTCCCAGGCCGAGCCGCGCTTCGCCGCCTGGCTGGATAACGGCTTCCACGGCGAGATGGACTACCTGGCTGCGCACGGCAGCAAGCGTTCCCGTCCCGCCGAGCTGGTCCCCGGCACGGCGAGCGTCATCACGGCACGCCTGGACTACCTGCCGCGGTCGACCTCGCCGGAGTGGAAGACGATCGAGTGGCAGCGTCTGGCCGACCCGGCGCAGGCGACGGTGGCGCTCTATGCGCGCGGCCGCGATTACCACAAGGTCCTGCGCCAGCGCCTGCGCGCGCTCGCGGAGCGGCTCGGCGAGGCGATCGGCCCGTTCGGCCACCGCGTGTTCACCGACTCGGCGCCGGTCCTGGAGGTCGAGCTCGCCGCGCGCAGCGGCCTCGGCTGGCGCGGCAAGCACACGCTCGTCCTCGATCGCGAGGCGGGCTCGATGTTCTTCCTCGGCGAGATCTACGTCGACGTCTCCCTGCCCGAGACCGAGCCGGTCGAGGCGCATTGCGGCAGCTGCCGCGCCTGCATCGACATCTGCCCGACGCAGGCCATCGTCGCGCCCTACGAGCTCGACGCGCGGCGCTGCATCTCCTACCTCACGATCGAGGCCAAAGGCCCGATCCCGCTCGAGTTCCGCGCCGCCGTCGGCAACCGCATCTACGGCTGCGACGACTGCCAGCTCGTCTGCCCCTGGAACAAGTACGCCAGGACGAGCTCCCTGCCGGACTTCGATGGCCGGGCCGCGCTTGCGGAGCCGAGGCTGCTCGAGCTGTGGACCTGGGACGAGGCGGCGTTCCTGCGCGAGACGGAGGGCAGCGCGATCCGCCGCATCGGCCACGAGCGCTGGCAGCGCAACCTCGCGGTCGCGCTCGGCAACGCCTTGCGTGCCAGCGGCGACCCGGCGATCGCGCAGGCGCTGCGCGACCGGCGCGAGGCGGCGAGCCCGCTGGTCCGCGAGCACATCGACTGGGCCCTGGCGCAGGCACCGTCGACCGCGCCGGCGCGCGCCGGCGCGATCAGCGCAGCGCCTGCTGAAGGCTGAGCCAGAGCGGCACGCTGACCATGCCGAGCAGCGTCGAGACCGTCACCAGCCCGGCCACGAAGACGCCGTCGCCGCCCATGCGGGTGGCGAGCACGTAGGCGCTCGAGGCGGTCGGCAAGGCGGCGAAGAGGACGACGACGCTCGCCTGCGCCGGCGACAGCACGAGGACGGCGACGATCGCCAGGGCGGCCGCCGGCAGCACCGCGTGGCGGATCGCGAGCAGCGCGGCGGCGAGTGCCGGCGACGCCTTCAGCGCCCCGAAGGTCAGACCGGCGCCGACCGCCATCAGGCCGAGCGGCAGGGCGGCGAGGCCGATGCGCTGCAGCGTCGTCGAGACCGCGTCCGGCAGCACCAGGCCCAGCCCGTTGGCCGCCAGGCCGGCGGCGGTGCTCACGATCAGCGGGTTGCGGACGATTTCGCGCAGGTACGAGTGGCCGCCGTGGCGGGCGAGCGGCCAGACCGCGGCGACGTTGCAGAGCGGCACGCTGAGGGCGATCAGCAAGGCCATCCAGGCGAGCCCCTGGGCGCCGAACAGCCGCTCCGAGAGCGCCAGGGCGACGTAGGAGTTGAAGCGGTAAGCGACCTGCGCGCCGGAGGCGTGCAGCCGCGAGTCGACGCGGGGCCAGCGGCCGATGGCGAGGGCGAGGACGATGCCGAGGGCCACCGTGCCGACGCCGGCGAGGGCCAGTCCCGCGGTCTGCGCCGGCTGCAGAGGCGTTCGCAGGATGGAGTTGAAGAGGAGGACCGGGAACAGCAGGTAGTAGACGAGCCGCTCGACCCCCTCCCAGAGCGGCCGGTCGAGCGCGGTGTGCCGGCAGATCAGCCAGCCCAGCAGGATCAGCAGGAAGTCGGGAAGCAGGGCCAGCGAGACGGACACCGGTCGAGTGTGCCAGCGCCACTTCTGCGGTCCGCTGCCGCTGCCGAACGCGCCGGGCCGCGAGTCCCTGCCACGGTGCAGGCGGTCCCCTTTCGCTAGAGTTCGCCTCCGTCGGCGTCGACCCTTCGGACGCCCGAGACTTCCCTGGAGAACATCGACACATGCTGAATCGCCGCACCGCCCTCGTCGCCGGCGCCACGGCGCTGCTCGCCGCAGCGCAGGGCCCCGCCTGGGCCCAGGCCTACCCGAGCAAGCCGGTCCGACTGATCGTGCCGTTCGCGCCGGGCGGCACGACCGACATCATCGCCCGCGTCATCGCCGAGAAGATCAACGCGCCGCTGGGGCAGACGCTGGTCGTCGAGAACAAGGGCGGCGGCGGCGGCTCGATCGGCGCCGTCGAGATCGTGCGCGCGGCGCCCGACGGCTACACGCTCGGCATGGCGACCGTTTCGACGACCGCCGCCAACCCGGCGATCAACCCGAAGATCGCCTACAACCCGATCACCGACTTCACGCCGATCATCAACGTCGCCGCGACGCCCAACGTCATCGCCGTGCATCCGAGCTTTCCGGCGCGCGACTACAAGGGCTTCCTGGCCGAGCTCAAGAAGAACCCCGGCAAGTACTCGTACTCGAGCTCGGGAACGGGCGGCATCGGCCACCTGCAGATGGAGCTCTTCAAGAACCTCTCCGGCACCTTCGTCACGCACATCCCCTACCGCGGCGCCGGACCGGCACTGAACGACACCGTCGCCGGCCAGGTGCCGATGATCTTCGACAACATCCCGTCGGCCCTGCCCTTCATCAAGGACGGCCGCCTGATCGCCATCGTCGTCGCCGCCCCCGAGCGGCTCGCCGCCCTGCCGAACGTCCCGACCTTCAAGGAGGTCGGGCTCGAGCCGGTCAACCGCATGGCGTACTACGGCATCCACGGGCCCAAGGGGCTGCCGAAGGACGTGATCGACAAGGTGCACGCGGCGGTCAGGAAGACCCTCGAGGACCCGGTCGTGCGCAAGCGCATCGAGGAGACCGGCTCGATCGTCGTCGGCAACACGCCGGAGCAGTTCGCGACCCAGGTGGCCGCGGAATTCGAGGTCTACAAGAAAGTCGTGGCGGCGCAGAAGCTGAAGCTCGACTAGTCCCGGCGACGCTGTTGGCAGCCGACGCATCCCTCCTGCCGGCGGCGAGCGCCGACGCCATCGACCGCTTCATCGATGCGCTCTGGATCGAGGAGGGGCTGGCAGCCAACTCGCTGGCCGCCTACCGCCGGGACCTGACGCTCTTCTCGCAGTGGCTGGGCGGCCGGCACGGCCGGCCGCTCCTGGCGACGAGCGAAACCGACCTGCGCGAGTACGCGATGGCGCGTCACGCCGGGAGCGCGCCGACGAGCACGAACCGGCGGCTCACCGTCTTCAAGCGCTTCTTCCGCTGGGCCCTGCGCGAGCGCCTGCTCGAGGCCGATCCGACGCTGAAGCTCGACGCGGCGCGCCAGCCGCTGCGCGTGCCGAAGACGCTCAGCGAGGCCCAGGTCGAGTCGCTGCTCGCGGCCCCTGATCCGGAGCAGCCGCTCGGCCTGCGCGACCGCGCCATGCTCGAGCTGCTCTACGCGAGCGGCCTGCGCGTGAGCGAGCTCGTGGGACTGAAGACGGTCAACGTCAGCTTCGTGGAGTGCGCGCTCCGCGTCACCGGCAAGGGCGCCAAGGAGCGGCTCGTGCCGTTCGGCGAGGAGGCGCTGGCGTGGCTGCAGCGCTACCTGGCCGAGGCACGCGCCGCGATCCTCGCCGGCCGGTCCAGCGACGCGCTCTTCGTCACCGGACGCGGCGGGCCGATGACCCGGCAGATGTTCTGGAAGCTGATCAAGGCGCACGCGCTGCGCGCCGGCATCGTCGCGCCGCTGTCGCCGCACACGCTGCGGCACGCGTTCGCGACCCACCTGCTGAACCACGGCGCCGACCTGCGCGCGGTGCAGATGCTGCTCGGCCACGCCGACATCTCGACGACGACCATCTACACCCACGTCGCCCGCGAGCGGCTGAAGCAGCTGCACGCCGCGCACCACCCGCGCGGCTGAACCCCTGCGGACGGGCGGCCGGGATCACCCGCAGCGTGCGGCCTGCCGCGGCCCGCAGAATGCGCCGATGGACGCGCAGCGCATCGGCATCATCGGCGTCGGCAACATGGGCGGCGCGATGGCCCTGCGCCTGCTCGAGCGCGGACACCCGGTCGATGTCCGCGACATCGAGCCCGAGCGCGAGGCGGCCCTGGCGCGGCACGGTGCCGTGGTGAGCCCGGCACCGGCGGCGCTGGCGGCGCGCTGCGTGCTGGTGATCGTCGCCGTCGTCGATGCCGCGCAGACCGAGCAGGTGCTGTTCGGTGGCTGCGGTGCCGCGTCGGCCCTGCCGCGCGGCGCCTGCGTGATGCTCTGCCCGACCATCGCGCCGGCAAGCACGGAATCGATCGCCGCCCGGCTCGCGGAGCGCGGCATCGACTGGATCGACGCGCCGATGTCGGGCGGTCCCGCTCGCGCCCGTGACGGCAGCATGAGCCTGATGGTGGCCTGTGCCGACGCCGTCTACGCGCGGCACGAGGCCGTGCTGGGCTCGCTCTCGAGTCAGCTCTTCCGCATCGGCATGCGGCCCGGCGACGGTGCGCGCACCAAGCTCGTCAACAACCTGCTCGCAGCCATCAACCTCGCCGGCGCCGCGGAGGCGCTGGCGCTCGCCGAACGGGTCGGCCTCGACCTCGCTCGCACGCTCGACGTCATCGAGCGCTCGAGCGGGCAGAGCTGGATCGGCAGCGATCGCATGCGCCGGGCCATCGCCGGCGACCTGGCGCCGCGTGCGCACACGACCCTGCTCGCGAAGGACAGCCGCCTCGCGCTGGAGATGGCGTCGGCGCACGAGTTTTCGGCGCCGCTGGGCACGCAGGCGGCGACTGCGTTCGCGCGCGCCTGCGGTCTCGGCTTCGCCGATCTCGACGATGCCAGCCTGCTTGCCCTGCTGCGCGACGGTCGCGCCGGTTGGCCGGTAGACGGCACCCCTCCGTGCTGAGGCTGCGCCGCCGCCGCGCCCTCGACGTCGATCCGCGCACGCACCCGCGCCGGCAGCCGCACCTGAGCGCGGCCAGCGGGCTGGTGCGCGCCGGCGCCCGCTGCTGGGTCGTCGCCGACGACGAGCATCACCTCGGCAGCTTCGGCAGCGACGACGGCGAGCCGCTGGCGCTGCTGCGCGTCGTGACCGGGGATCTGCCGCTGGCCAAGAAGGCGCGCAAGAAGCTGAAGCCCGACCTGGAGACGCTCCTGCTGCTGCCGCCGCACGCCGCGTGGCCGGCCGGCGCGCTGCTCGCCCTCGGCTCCGGCGGCTGTCCGAACCGCCGCCGCGGCGTGCTGCTGCCCTTGGCCCAGGACGGATCGCCGGTCGGGCCGCCGCAGGTGCTCGAGTTCGATGCCCTGTACGCACCGCTCCTCGATGCGTTCGGCAGCGTCAACGTCGAGGGCGGCTTCGTCGCCGGCAGCGAGCTGCTGCTCCTGCAGCGCGGCAACGACGCGGGCGGCGTCAACGCCGCCGTCCGCTACGACGCGGCCTCGCTTCTCGACTGGCTAGCCGCGCTGGCTGGCGCAGCAGCGGCGCTGCCTCGCTTGCCGCCGGCGCCACGCGCGATCGTCCCCTATGCCCTCGGCGCGGTCGCCGGCGTGCCGCTCGGCTTCACCGACGGCGCCGCGCTGCCGGACGGCGGCTGGATGTTCAGCGCGGTCGCCGAGGCCACCGACGACAGCTACCTCGACGGCCCGTGTGCCGGGTCGGTGATCGGCTTCGTCGGCCCCGACGGCCTGCTCGGCCGCATGCACCTGCTCGAGGGCGCGCCGAAGGTCGAGGGCCTGACCGGCGGCGTCGGAGCGGACGGCCGGCTGCACCTCCTGGCGGTGACCGACGCCGACGATCCGGAGCTCGCTTCGCAGCTGCTGTGCGCCGACCTGGCGCTGAGCCCGGCGCTGACCCGCCGGCCGCGGTCGCCCTAGTCCGGCCGCCGCTCGGGCGCCCGGCCGGGCGCGAGCCGCGTCCCTGTGGCCGGCCGAGCGCGAACTGTGTCCGCGCGCCGCCGCTCAGGCGATCGCCACCGGGATGCCGGCGATGCGCGACTTCCACTGCGCCGGCCCGGTCTCGTGCACCGACGTGCCGTTCGCGTCGACCGCCACGGTCACCGGCATGTCGGTGACGGTGAACTCGTAGATCGCTTCCATGCCGAGGTCGGCGAAGGCGACCACCTCGGCCTTGCGGATCGCCTTGGACACCAGGTAGGCGGCGCCCCCGACGGCCATGAGGTAGGCGCTGCGGTGCCTGCGGATGGCCTCGATCGCCACCGGTCCGCGCTCGGCCTTGCCGATCATGGCGGCCAGGCCGGTCTGCGCCAGCATCATCTCGGTGAACTTGTCCATGCGCGTCGAGGTCGTCGGCCCGGCCGGGCCGACCGCCTCGTCGCGCACCGGGTCGACGGGGCCGACGTAGTAGATGACGCGGTCGGTGAAGTCGACCGGCAGGCGCTCGCCGCGCGCCAGCATGTCGCGCACGCGCTGGTGCGCGGCGTCGCGGCCGGTCAGCATCTTCCCGGAGAGGAGCAGCGTGTCGCCCGGCTTCCACGCCGCGACCTGCTCGCGGGTCAGGCGGTCGAGGTCGACCTTCTTCGAGCGGTTGTCGTCGGGCGCCCAGCGAACGTCGGGCCAGAGGTCGAGGCTGGGCGGCTCCAGGTAGGCCGGGCCCGATCCGTCGAGCACGAAGTGGGCGTGCCGCGTCGCCGCGCAGTTCGGGATCATCGCCACCGGCTTCGACGCCGCATGCGTCGGCGCCATGGCGATCTTGACGTCGAGGACGGTGGTCAGGCCACCCAGGCCCTGGGCGCCGATGCCGAGCGCGTTGACCTTGTCGCAAAGCTCGATGCGCAGCGCCTCGGTCCGGTCGCGCGGCCCGCGCGCCTTCAGCTCGTGCATGTCGAGGTCGTCCATCAGGCTCCGCTTGGCGAGCAGCATGGCGCGCTCCGCGGTGCCGCCGATGCCGATGCCGAGCATGCCCGGCGGGCACCAGCCGGCGCCCATCGTCGGCACGGTCTTCAGCACCCACTCCACGAGGTCGTCGCTCGGATTCATCATCACGAGCTTGCTCTTGTTCTCGCTGCCGCCGCCCTTGGCGGCGACGATCACGTCGACGGTGCTCCCCGGCACCAGGGAGACGTCGACCACCGCGGGCGTGTTGTCGCGCGTGTTCCGGCGCTCGAACTGCGGGTCGGCGACGATCGATGCGCGCAGCGTGTTGTCGGGATGCGCGTAGCCCTGGCGCACGCCTTCGTCGACGGCCTCCTGGATGCCGGCCGGGAAGCCCTCGAAGCGCACGTCCATGCCGACCTTCAGGAACACGTTGACGATCCCGGTGTCCTGGCAGATCGGGCGCCGGCCCTCGGCGCACATCCTCGAGTTGGTGAGGATCTGGGCGATCGCGTCCTTGGCGGCGGCGCCCTGCTCGAGCTCGTAGGCACGCGCCAGGTGCGCGATGTAGTCGGCGGGGTGGTAGTAGCTGATGTACTGCAGGGCGGCGGCGACGCTCTCGACGAGGTCGCCATGGCGGATCGTGGTCGGCATGGGGTAGGAGCTTCAGGAGGGTGTGCGTGGCCTTCCGGCCACGTTCCGCAAGCAGTGTAGATGCGCGCCTTCATGGACCGGCGGGCCGGCAAGGTCCGTGGTCTCGCGGTGCTCAGACGTAGTACAGAAGGAGGTACCCGAGCATGAGGACGAGGACCCAGACTGCCATTCCTCTCGTCGACCACGTCCGCGCCAGTCGGCTGTCCGGATCGGAGTGGCGGCGGGTGAATTCGAGCGCTGCAAGGCCTGCACTGCGTGCGCCGTGCGCAAGTGTCGCGCCGAGTGCGCCGATCACCCGTTCGGCTGCGGTCACGAGCCCTGGAAACAGTCTTCGCCAGAACCAGTCGACATCCAGGGTGAGCGTCAAGGTTCGCTTCAGATACGGCAGCAGCACGAAGAACGCCAGCCCGGAGAAGAGCAGAAGCTGCAACTGGGTGAGGACATGCGGCGCCGTGTAAGCCTCGTACTTCACCTCGTAAGGCAACAGCCGATACAAGGGTTCGGCCCAAACGCCCAGAGCGATGCACAGGAAGGCGAGAAAGATCATCGCCCAGCGCATGCTGCGCGGCGGGTCGCTCGGACGAAGGCCGGAGTCGGACTGGAAGAAGACGAACCAGGGGAACTTGATGCCGGCATGCAGGAAGACGCCGGCCGAAGCGGCGGTGAGCAGCAGCCAGACGACCAGCAGGTCGCCGTCGGCGGCCGACTGCGACACCATCGACTTGGAGATGAACCCCGAGGTGAGCGGGAACGACGAGATGGCGAGCGCGCCGATGATGCCGCAGACGGTCGAGACCGGCATGCTGTGGAAGAGCCCGCCGAGCTCGCTGCACTTGCGCCGTTGCGTCATCAGGAGAACGGAGCCGGCCGACATCAGCAGCAAGGCCTTGTAGATGATGTGAGTGAAGGCATGCGCGGCGGCGCCGTTGAGCGCCATCTCTGTGCCGATGCCGACCCCCACCACCATGAAGCCGACCTGGTTGACGATCGAATAGGCGAGGATGCGCCGCATGTCGTTTTCGAGCAGCGCGTACACGATGCCGTAGAAGACCATGAACAGGCCCACCCAGACCAGGAGCTCGGTGCCCGGAAAGCCGCGGATCAGCACGTATACCGCCGTCTTGGTCGTGAACGCCGAGAGGAACACGGTCCCGCTCCATGATGCTTCCGGGTAGGCGTCCGGAAGCCACGCCGACAGCGGCGGCGCTCCTGCATTCACGAGGAACCCGATGAGGATCAGCCACTGAGCCGGCGAGTCCAGCGCCATGCGGGCGAACTCGACACTGCCTGTCTGGACGATGTGCCCCGTCACTCCGGCGAACAGAACCATGCCGCCCAGCAGGTGGATCATCAGGTAGCGCAGGCTGGCCCGATACGACTCGCGCGTGCCGGCGCTCCAGAGCACCAGGGTCGAGCCGACGGCCATGAGTTCCCAGAACGCGAACACGGTGACCAGGTCGCCGGCGAACGCCACGCCGATGGCGGAGCCCGCGTAGACGAACGCCGACGGTATTTCCAGCCGGCTCTTCTGACCCAAGGCGAACATGCCGCCGGCAAAGGCCATGAGCGAGAAGATGGTGGCGAAGAGGCGCGACAGCTTGTCGCCTTGCACCGGCGTCAGCGTGTGGTCGAGGAATCGCGTCTGCCAAGCGGGCCCGTCCGGCACCTGCCAGACCAGCGCCAGCGCCAGCAGGGGCAGGCCCAGGATCAGCGCCATGCGAAGCGGGCCTCGCAGGCACGGGATGACCAGCGCTCCGCCGATGAGCACCAGACCCGGATGCACGATCACGTCACTCATCGTGGGGCTCGTAGTGCGTGTCCGGCCGCTTGAGCAGGAGCCCGACGGCCTTCGCCAAGGCGATCATTGCCGCGCAAGCCAGGAAGCCGAACCAGGCATTGAAGGCGAAGACCGATTCAATGGCGAAATGCGGATGCATGCGGACCGCGAACTCGGCCAGCACGGTCGCGGCGAGCACAGCCAGAAACACGCGCCAGAGCAGCTTCACGTTGTGGGGATCGTCGAGCCAGTGCTTCTTGTGCATGGTCATTCCCTGGCCAGCATTTGTCGGGCGAGCGCCAGCGGCACGTCGGGGAGGAAGAACAGCAGCACGGTCGCTGCGGCCGTCGCGAGCAGCCCCAGCAGCATGGGCCAGGGGGCCTCGCCGTGCGAGGCTCCGGCGTCGGCCGGCGCCCGGAAGAACGCGCGATAGACCACGGGCAGGAAGTAGCCGGCGTTCAGCAGCGTGCTGCCAACGATGACGGTCAACGCCAACCAGTGCGAGCCGGCGAACGCCCCCGACAGCATGTACCACTTGGAGATGAACCCGGCCGTCGGTGGCAGCCCGATCATCGACAGCGCGCCGACGGCGAAGGCAGCCATCGTCCAGGGCATCCGCCGGCCGATGCCGTCGAGCTGGCTGACCTCGGTCTTGTGCGCGGCGGTGTAGATGGCGCCGGCGGCGAAGAAGAGGGTGATCTTGCCGACGGCATGCGCGGCGATGTGCAGGACCGCGCCGATGATGGACAACGGGGCCAGCAGCGCCGTCGCCAGCACGACGTACGACAGCTGACTCACCGTCGAGTAGGCGAGCCGACGCTTCAGGTTGTCCGACTTCAAGGCGACGATCGATGCCGCGACGATGGTGAATCCGGCGACCGCGACGAGCCAGCCAGTCGCGTCGTGGCCACGCAGGGCGTCGATTCCGAACAGATAGGTGACGACCTTGACGATGCTGAACACGCCGGCCTTGACCACCGCCACCGCATGGAGCAATGCCGACACCGGCGTCGGTGCGACCATCGCCGCGGGCAGCCAGCGGTGAAACGGCATCAGGGCGGCCTTGCCGATGCCGAACATGTAAAGCGCGAGCAGGCCACCCAGGCCGAGCGGGGCGAGCTTGCCGGCGAGGATGCCGCCGGGCTCGAAGTCGGTGGTGCCGGCGACGAACCACGTGATCGCGATGGCCGGCAGCAGGAACAGAAGCGACGTGCCCAGCAGCAGCCCGAGGTACAGGCGGCCGCCGCGCCGCGACTCGTCGGTGCCGTGATGGGTCACCAGCGGGTAGGTGATCAGGGTCAGCAGCTCGTAGAAGACGAACAGCGTGAACATGTTGGCCGCGAAGGCGATGCCCATGGTCGCGGCCAGCGCGAGTGCGAAGCAGACGTAGAACCGCGTCTGGTGAGCCTCTTCGTTGGCCCGCATGTAGCCGATGGAGTAGAGCGAGTTGACGATCCACAGGCCGGCGGCGATCAGCGCGAACAGCATGCCCAGCGGCTCGACCTCGAAGGCGAGCTCGAGGCCTGGAACCACTTGCGTCAGGCGAATGCCGGGTCGTGCTCCGGCGAGGACGCCGGGCAGCACGGCGAGGGTGCAGAGCAGCAGGATCCCCGCGGTGACGAGTGTGACGGCCTCACGCACGTTGGGCCAGCGTCCTGCAAGAACCATGAGCACGGCGCCACCGACAGGCACCAGCAACGTCGCGACGATCAACGCCTGGGGATCCATCAGCGCAGGCCGGACATCAGCATCGCTGCGGCCCTGGCTGCGGAGCCGACCGTGAACGACGTGTCGAGCCCGAAGTAGATCGTCGCCCCGACCAGGAGCCATGAGGGCACGAGCATCGACAGCGGCGCCTCTCGACGTCGCCGCAGGTTGTCCACGGGCTCATGGAAGTACGCGGCCTCGATGAAGCGCCAGACATAGGCCACCGCAAGCAGCGAAGACAGCACGATCAGTGCCACCAGGCCCCACTGACCCTTCTCCAGCGCCGCGAGGATCAGGTACCACTTGCTGATGAACCCGGCCGTGCCCGGGATCCCGATCAGGGACAGGCCGCAGAGCGTCAGGCCCAGGCTTGTCAGCGGCATGCGACGGCCCATGCCCTGCACCTGCTGCAGCGTGACGCCGCCCATCGACAATGCGACTCCACCGAGCAGCATGAAGATCGCGCCCTTCGTGATGCCGTGGTTGAAGAGGTGCACGATCGTGGCTGTCAGGCCCGTGGCCGAGCCGAACGACAGGCCGAGGATGATGTAGCCGATCTGGGCGACGCTGGAATACGCGAACAGGCGCTTGAGATTGCCCTGGTAGACGGCCACTGCCGAGCCGGCGACGATGCCGGCCAGTGCCAGCAGCAGCATCATCTCGCGCATCGGCAACTGCTCGAACACCTGGGACAGGCCGAAGACCGAGTAGTAGAAGCGCACGAGCACGTAGACCGCGACCTTGGTGGCGGTGGCGGCGAGCAGGGCCGCCACCGCCGACGGCGCATAGGCGTACGCGTTGGGCAACCACTGGTGGAGCGGGAACAGGGCCAGCTTGAGCGAGATCCCGACCGTGAGGAAGGCCAGCGCCGCAAGCACTGGCCGCGTACCGCGCGCGGTGCCGATGCGCTGGCCCATGTCCGCCAGGTTCAGCGTGCCGGTCATCAGGTACAGCAAGCCGATGCCGATCACGATGAAGGTCGCCCCAATCGTGCCCATGATGAGGTACTGGTACGACGCAAAGAGCGCCCGCCGCTGCCTGCCGAGGGCGATGAGCACGTACGAGGAGAGCGACGACACCTCGAGGAAGACGAAGATGTTGAACGCGTCGCCGGTGATCGCGATGCCGAGGAGGCCGGCCAGGCACAGCGCCAGCATCGCGTAAAACAGATAGTGCTGCTCGCGCGGAATTTCCGCCTCGATGCTGGCGCGGCTGTACGGCAGCACCACAGCCGCGATGCCCGAGACGAGCACCAGCACGAACGCGTTGAGCCGATCGATCCGGTATTCGATGCCCCATGGCGGCGGCCAGCTGCCGATCGCGTAGGAAATCGTGCCGCCGCGCTCCACCTGGAGCCAGAGCAGCAACGACATCGCCAGGGCCAGCCAGCTCGCGGACAGCACCGCCACGAAGGCCGCGTTCCGGTGCCGCAGCAGGACCGCTAGGGGCGCAGCCATCAACGGCACAACCACCTGCAGCGCAGGCAGATGCTGGCGCCAGGTCATCAGTCTTCCGGGGAGCGTGGCGCAGGCGCGTCCAGGCTCAGGATGTCGTCTTCCTCAATCGTGCCGTAGGCCTCGCGGATCCGCACCACGATGGCAAGGCCCAGCGCGAGCGTGGCGACCCCGACGACGATGGCCGTGAGGATCAGGACGTGCGGCAGGGGATTGGAGTAGACGCTGAACGCGTCGCTCAGGATGGGCGCCGTGCCGCCGACCAGCTTGCCGGGTGCGATATAGAGCAGATAGACGGAAGTCTGGAAGATGCCGAGCCCCACCAGCTTCTTGATGAGATTGCCCCGGGCGATGACGATGAACAGGCCCATCATCATCAGGAGGATGGTGACGAAGTAGGTGAAGTGCCCCCCCAGAGTCAACGACGAGCCTTCGCCCATCATTCATCCGCCTTGCCGCGGCCCGCGAACATGTAGAAGACCTTGAGCATCACGCCGGCCACGGTGACCGCGACCCCGACCTCGACCCAGAAGATGCCCCGGTGCTGGCCTGTCACCGAGTCGGCGTCGAGCACGAAGTAGTCGAGATAGTTGCCGCCGAGCAGGAGCCCTGCCACGCCGACGCCCGCGTACAGGAGAACGCCGAAGGCCATCATCGACTCCACGAGGCGCTCGGGGACCACCTTCGCCGCATCGGCCAGGCCGAAGATGAGGGCGTAGAAGATCACGGACGCGGCGAGGATGACGCCCGCCTGGAACCCGCCGCCCGGGCCGAAGTCGCCGTGGAACTGGACGTAGAGGGCAAACAGCAGGATGAACGGGATGGTCATCTTGGCCATCACCCGCAGGACCAGGTCGTACCTCATGGCGCGACCTCCTTGCGCCGGCGCCGCAGCAGGGCAACGACGCCTGCGCCGGCGGTGAACACGACCGTCGTCTCGCCCAGGGTGTCGTAGCCGCGGTAGCTGGCCAGGACCGCCGTGACGACGTTGGGTACCGCCACCTCCTGCTTCGACTCGTTGAGATAGCGCGGCACGACGTGGCCATGGATCGGCGCCTTCGGGTCCGAGAATTCCGGCAGGCCGAGCGTGCCGTAGACCAGAAGCGCGCCGACGGACGCGGCCAGCCCGACCGGCAGCCACGGCTTGCGCACGGGCTTGGACTCCTCCGTATCGCACAGGAACAGGGCGCTGAGCAGCAGGACCGTCGAGATGCCGGCGCCCACGGAGGCCTCGGTCATGGCGACGTCGACGGCGTCCATCGCGACCAGGACGGTCGCCATCAGGAAGCTGTAGGCGCCGCTGAGAATGACCACGCCGAAGAGGCTTCGGCTGCGCACGATGACCCACACGGCCAGCACCATCAGGACCAGCAGCACGTTGATGATCAGGGCTTCGATGATCGTGCCTCGTCGGTGGCGAGCAGCGGCCGCAGTCCGCGGATCAGGGCGGCGCGTGCGAGGGCATGCGTCGCGGTCGGGCTGGCGAAAAATATCAGCAAGCCGACCATCACGAGCTTGACGGCGACCAGCGTGAAGCCCGCCTGCAGGAGCAGGCCGAGCAGAATCAGGCCCGCGCCCAGCGTCTCGATGACGCTCGCCGCATGCATGCGGGTATAGAACTCCGGCATCCTCAGCAGTCCGACGGCGCCGACCACGCAGAACACGCCTCCGGCCACAAGGCACACCCAGCTGAGGCCATCGATCACGAGGCTCATGGCGGCGCCTCCGGGGCTTCGCCGGGACCGGACAGATCACCGTAGCGGAAGAACTTCAGAACGGCGATGGTGCCGACCACGTTCAGCAGCCCGTACACGATGGCGATGTCCAGGAACTCGGGCCGGTCGTCCAGGAACCCCATGACGGCGAGCAACAGCATCGAAATGGTTCCCACGCTGTTCGCCACCAGCGCGCGGTCAAACACCGTGGGGCCCCGCGCGCCCCGCAGCATGGCCAGGACGAGCGTGACCAGCAGAGCTATCGCCGCGGCGGCAAACACTAGGCCCTTTCCTCGCAGGCTGTGACGCGGCGGTCCATCTCGCTGGAGACGGTACCCTCCGCACCGGCGCGGGTCAGGCCGTGCACCAGGAACTCGCCGGGCTGCACTTCGACAGCGATGGTCCCGGGCGTGAGGGTGATGGAATTGGCGTGGATCACGAGGCCCACCTGTGTGCGCTGGCTCGGCTTGAAACGCACGAGGGTCGGGCTGATCGGGAGCCGGGGGTGGACGATGATCTTGCTCACGTCCCAAGCTGACTTGATGATCTCCTTCAGCAGCCACGGCCAGTAGAGCAGCAGCCGTGGACCCAAGTGGATCGGGTGCCCCTCGCGATCGACGAGATCCATCCGGCGAGCGAACCAGATCACTGCGAGCGAGCAACCCACCCCGGCAGACATCAGGAAGGCCGTGAAGTAGCCGGACAGCAGCAGCCAGAAGAGGTACAGCGCGACGAAGAGACTGACCGTTCTGAACACGAAGACCTGCCGAGAAGGGAATCAGCAATTCTAGGCAGCCCACCGACACGCCCCGGGCATACCTGCTCCGCCGGACCTGCCGACGGGCTGAGCGAGCCGATCAGGAGGCGGCGCCGAGATCGTCGCCGCGCTCGCGCCACAGCAGCCAGACCAGCGCGTAGCCGAGGGCGCTCGCCACCACGGCGAGCACGAACAGGCCGAGCAGCAGCGGCGCCCCGACGGACGTGATGGACTGCCAGGTGCTCTCCAGCAAGCCCAACGCGTCGCGCGGCCCCAGGCCGGCGTTCTCGGGCGGCGCCAGGTTCGGCGGCCGCTCGCCCGACACGCCGAGCAGGCGGCTGCCGACCCACCAGGCGAACCAGTAGATCGGCGCGAACGTGAACGGATTGCTGATGAGCGTCGCGGCGGCGGCGATGGCGACGTGCGCGCGCAGGAAGATCGCCGTGACGATCGCGAACAGGAACTGCAGCACCGGGATCATCAGGCCGAAGAAGAGGCCGATCGCCACGGCGCGCGCGACGCTGGCGCGGGTGGCGTGCCACAGGCGATCGTCGTCGAGGTGTCGGGCCAGGGGCCGCAGCCAGCGGTTGTGCCGCAGTCCGTCGCGGCTCGGGATCCAGCGGTTCATCGGCGGGCGGGAGGAAAGCAGCACCGATGATGCCAAGAGCGCCGCCGCCCGGCTCGCCGTCGCCGGGAAAACCTTCGTCAGTGGGCCGCCTGCGCTTCGGACGCGTTGAGGATCCTGTCGGTGTAGGCGATGGCGAGCGCCGAGAACAGGAAGGACATGTGGATGATCGTCTGCCACATCAGGACCTTCTCGGAGTAGTTGTCGGCGTTGATGAAGGTCTTCAGCAGGTGGATCGAGCTGATGCCGATGATCGCCGTGCCGAGCTTCACCTTCAGCACCGACGCGTTCACGTGCGACAGCCACTCCGGCTCGTCCGGATGACCTTCGAGGCGCATGCGGCTGACGAAGGTCTCGTAGCCACCGACGATGACCATGATCAGGAGGTTCGAGATCATCACCACGTCGATCAGCGCCAGCACCGCCAGCATGATCACCGTCTCGCTCAGCGCCGGCGCGGCACCGTCGGGAAACTTGTAGCCGATGCCGCTGATCAGCGCGTCGAGCGCCGTCTTGCTGCCGAACGCCGCCTCGACCAGGTGCACCAGCTCGACCCAGAAGTGGAAGACGTAGACGCACTGGGCCAGGATGAGGCCGAGGTAGAGCGGCAGCTGCAGCCACCGGCTCATGAAGATGAAATTGGGGATCGGTCGCAGCGGCGACCCGGGAGCGCGAGGAAGCTTGGGCATGGGAGGGGGAGCTGGAAAGGCGGCGGATTGTAGGGGTGGCATCTGAGGTAAAAAGGCGTTCATCACGATCCGGAGACCTTCATGAGCACCGCTCCCGCCCCCGTCTATGAGCCGCCTCGCAGCCTGGTCGAGAAGGCCCATGTCTCGGGCATGGCCGCCTACCGGGCACTCTGCGACGAGGCCGAGCGCGACCACGAGGGCTACTGGGCGCGCCTCGCGCGAGAGCTCCTCTCCTGGCGGACGCCGTTCCGCACGGTGCTGAATGCCGACAAGCCGCCGTTCTTCAAGTGGTTCGAGGACGGCACGCTGAACGCGTCGTACAACTGCCTCGACCGCCACGTCGAGGCCGGGCTCGGCGACAAGACGGCGCTCATCTTCGAGGCCGACGACGGCGCCGTGACGAAGGTGACCTACGCCGAGCTGCTCGAGCGCACCTGTCGCCTCGCCAACGCGCTGAAGGCGCGCGGCCTCGTCAAGGGCGACCGGGTCGTCATCTACATGCCGATGTCGATCGAGGGCGTGGTGGCGATGCTCGCCTGCGCGCGCATCGGCGCGACCCACTCGGTGGTCTTCGGCGGCTTCTCGGCGCAGAGCCTGCGCGACCGCATCGCCGACACCGGCGCGGTGCTCGTCATCACCGCCGACGAGCAGATGCGCGGCGGCAAGGCGCTGCCGCTGAAGGCCATCGTCGACGAGGCCCTGAGCGCGCCCAACATGGCGGTGCGCGACGTCATCGTCTATCGCCGCACGGGGGGCCCGGTCAGCTTCGTCGCGCCGCGCGACAAGTGGCTGCACGAGCTCGTCGACAAGGAGCCGGCGAGCTGCGAGCCGGAGTGGGTGATGGCCGAGCACCCGCTGTTCCTGCTCTACACCTCGGGCTCGACCGGCAAGCCCAAGGGCGTGCAGCACTCGACCGGCGGCTACCTGCTGCACGCCGCGCTGACGACCAGGTGGACCTTCGACCTGAAGCCGGACGACGTCTTCTGGTGCACCGCCGACATCGGCTGGGTCACCGGCCACACCTACATCACGTACGGGCCGCTCGCGCTCGGCGGCACCGAGGTCGTGTTCGAGGGGATCCCGACCTACCCGGATGCAAGCCGCTTCTGGCGCACCATCGCCAAGCACAAGGTGACGATCTTCTACACCGCGCCGACGGCGATCCGCGCCCTCATCAAGACCGCCGAGGGCAGCGAGGCGGTGCACCCGAAGAAGTTCGACCTGTCGAGCCTGCGCATCCTCGGCACCGTCGGCGAGCCGATCAACCCGGCGGCCTGGGAGTGGTACCACAAGAACGTGGGCGGCGGCCGCTGCCCGGTGGTCGACACCTTCTGGCAGACCGAGACCGGCGGGCACGTGATCACGCCCTTGCCCGGCGTGACGCCGCTGGTGCCGGGCTCGTGCACGCTGCCGTTCCCCGGCATCGCCGCGGCGGTGGTCGACGAGCAGGGGAACGACGTCCCGAACGGCAAGGGCGGCCTGCTGGTCATCAAGAAGCCCTGGCCGAGCATGATCCGCACGATCTGGGGCGACGACGAGCGCTTCGTCAAGAGCTACTTCCCGGCCGACTTCCAGGGCCGCTACTACCTCGCCGGCGACGGCGCGATCCGCGACGAGAAGACCGGCTACTTCACCATCACCGGCCGCATCGACGACGTGCTCAACGTCAGCGGCCATCGCATGGGCACGATGGAGATCGAGTCGGCGCTGGTCGCCCACACGGCGCTGGTCGCCGAGGCGGCGGTCGTCGGCCGGCCGGACGAGACCACCGGCGAGGCGATCTGCGCCTTCGTCGTCCTCAAGCGGCCGCGGCCGACGGGCGAGGAGGCGAAGAGGATCGCCAACGAGCTGCGCAACTGGGTCGCCAAGGAGATCGGCCCGATCGCCAAGCCGAAGGACATCCGCTTCGGCGACAACCTGCCGAAGACGCGCAGCGGCAAGATCATGCGCCGCCTGCTCCGCTCGGTCGCCAACGACGAGAAGATCACGCAGGACACCTCGACGCTGGAGAACCCGGCGATCCTCGAGCAGCTGGCGGAGAAGAACTGAGCCACCCTCCCCAGGCCGCCATGCTGGCCCCGCGCCGACGCCAGGCCATCCTGTCGCGCTGGGCCGGCACGCTCGCGGCCGCCGTTCTCCTCGCTCCGTCGTGGGCGTCGGCAGCACCGGTCACGGCAACGACGCTCGCCGACCTCTCCCTCGAGCAGCTTCGCGAGGTCGTGGTCTCCACCGTGTCGCGCTCCGAAGAGCGGCTCGACCGCGCCGCCGCGGCGGTCTACGTGATCAGCGCCGAGGACATCCGCCGCTCCGGCGCGATCACCCTGCCCGAGGCGCTGCGCCTGGCGCCGATGCTCGACGTCGCCCGCGCCGACGCCAACCAGTACGCGATCAGCGCGCGCGGCTTCAACAACGTCCTCGCCAACAAGATGCTCGTCCTGATCGACGGGCGTCCGGTGTACACGCCGCTGTTCTCCGGCGTGTTCTGGGAAGCCCAGGACCTGACGCTCGGCGACATCGACCGGATCGAGGTGATCACGGGGCCGAGCACGGCGCTCTGGGGCACGAACGCCGTCAACGGCCTGATCCACGTCATCACCCGCACGGCCGCGGCGGCCCAGGGCCTGTCGGGCCGGCTCAATGCCGGCAACCGCGAGCGCGGTGCCGCTGTGCGCTACGGCGCGCGGCTGGGCGATGCCGGCCACGTCCGCACCTATGCCAAGTCGTACGACCGCAGCGACACGCATCGTGCCGACGGCAGCTCCGCGCAGGACGCGGCGCACGGCCTGCAGATCGGCTTTCGCGCCGACTGGGAGGGGACGCGGCAGAGCCTGACGCTGCAGGGCGACGGCTACCGCGGCACGATCGACCAGGCGAGCGGTGCGAGAACCTTCTCCGGCGGCAACGTCCTCGCGCGCTGGGAGCGCAGCTTCGAGCACGGCGGCGCCGCGAGCGTGCAGGCCTTCGCGGAGCGCACGAAGCGCGATCACCCGCAGGCCTTCGCCGAGACGCTCGACACCGTCGACGTGGTCGGCCAGTACGGTCTGCCGCTCGGAACGCGCCATCGCCTGCTCCTCGGCGCCGGCTGGCGCCACTCCCGGGACGAGGTGACCAACTTCGCCCCCTTCGGCTTCCTACCGGCCTCGCGCACCATGGCCTGGAAGCGCGTCTTCGTGCAGGACCGCTGGACGGTGACCGACGGCGTCACCGCGACGCTGGCCACGAGCGTGGAGCGCAATCCGTGGACCGGCACCGAGGTCCTGCCCAGCCTGCGCGTGGCCTGGGACGTGACGCCGCGCACCCTGGTCTGGGGCTCTGCGTCGCGCGCCGTGCGCGCGCCCTCGCGCATCGATCGCGAGTTCGTGCAGCCGTCGCAGCCGCCGCACGTCATCAATGGCGGCCCGAACTTCGAGTCCGAGGTCGCCAACGTGTTCGAGCTCGGCCTGCGATCGCAGGCGCTGCAGACGCTGTCGTACTCGCTGACGCTGTTCCAGCACGACTACAAGCGCCTGCGCAGCCTGGCGCCGAGGCCGAGCGGCCTGCAGGTCGAGAACGGGTTCGAAGGGCGCACCCGCGGCCTGGAGGCGTGGGGTCGCCTGCGCGCCGTCCCGCATTGGCGCATCGACGCGGGCATGACGCTCCTCCGGCAGAAGATCGGCCTGCGGCCCGGCGCCGTCGACGTCGCCGGCGTGCAGAACCTCGGCAACGATCCGCGCTACTGGGGCACCTTGCGATCGTCGCTCGACCTGACGCCACGCCACGCCTGGGAGCTCTCGGTCCGGCGCGTGGGCGCGCGCCCGATGCCGGCCGTGCCTGCGTACACCGCCGTCGACACGCGTCTCGCGTGGGCGTTCGCGCCCAACGCCGAGCTGGCCTTGATCGTCCAGAACCTGCTCGATGCCCGACATGCGGAGTGGGGCGTCGCCGGCAACCGCATCGAGCTCGAGCGTGCCTTCCTGATCCAGCTGCGGTGGCGCCTGTAGCGCGCCGGTCCATGTCCGGCCCCGCGCGTTCGCCCCGTCCCGTCCTCGACTGGCTGCTGCGCGTGGCGCTCTGCGTCGGCCTGCTCGTGCCCCTTCACGCGGCAGGGCAGCAGGCCTCCGACGCGAGCGTGAAGGCGGCCTATCTCTACCACTTCCTGCCGTACGTCGACTGGCCGGCATCGTCGCTGCCGCCCTTCGACGCGCCGCTGGTCATCGGCATCGCCGGCGCCGAGGCGGTCCGTGCCGAGCTCCAGACGATCCTCGTCGGACGCCATGTGCACGGGCGTCCGGTCACCCTGCGTGCGATCGCCGACAACGATCCGCTGGCGGGGCTGCACGCCATCTTCATCGGCCGCGATGCGAATCAGCCTCGGCTGCTCGAGCGGCTGCGCGGCCGTCCGATCCTCGTCATCACCGACGCCCAGGCCCCCGAGGCCGGCAGCATGCTGAACTTCGTGCCGGTGCAGGGCCGGATCCGCTTCGAGGCGTCGCCCGGCGCCGCCGAGCGCTCGGGGCTCAAGCTCGGCGCGCGGCTCCTCGCGGTGGCCGAGCGCGTCGTCGCGCCATGATCGCCGCCGGCGCCGGTGGTCCCGCGGCAGCCACGCGCGGGTCCCTGCGCCGCAAGCTCATGCGGGTCGTCATGGCGTCGACCGCCGCGGCCCTGCTGCTCAGCGCCACCGCCCTGCTGCTGTACGAGATCCGCAGCTACCGCGAGGCCTGGATCAGCGACCTGTCCTCGCAGGCCGACCTGATCGCCCAGTCGGTGGCGCCGACCCTCACCTTCGACGATCCGAAGGCGGCCAACGAGGCGCTGGCCGCCTTGCGCAGCCGGGCGCAGATCCTCGGCGCCGCCGTCTTCACGCCGCAGGGGCGGCTTTTCGCGAGCTACCAGAGCGAGCCGGGGCCGGCGCTGCAGCCGCTGCCGGAGCTGACGGCGGGCTCGGCTCGTTTCGAGGGCGACCGTCTCGAGCTGATGCAGCGGATCGAGAAGAACGGCGAGTTCCTCGGCACCGTCTTCCTGCGCGCGCGGCACGACATCGGCGCGCGCATCGTCGACTACCTGTGGATCCTCGCGCTCGCCGGCGGCGCCGGCCTGCTGGTCGCGGCGCTGATCTTCCGGCAGCTGCATCCGGCCATCACCCGGCCGATCCTGGCCATGGCCGACGTGTCGCGGCGGGTCATCGAGAACCGCGACTACGAGCTGCGGGTCACCGAGCGCAGCGACGACGAGGTGGGCGTTCTCGTCGACGCATTCAACAACATGCTGCGCGACCTCTCCGCCGAGATGCGGGAGCGGCACAGCGCCGAGGAGGCGCTTCGGGCCGCCGACAAGCGCAAGGACGAGTTCCTCGCCACCCTGGCGCACGAGCTGCGCAATCCGCTCGCGCCGCTGGCCACCGCACTGGCCATCCTGAAGCGCGCCGACGACAACCCCAAGGTCCGCGAATCGACGCGAGCGATGATGGAGCGCCAGCTGGCCCAGATGGTGCGCCTGATCGACGATCTCCTCGAGGTCTCGCGCATCACCCGCGGCAAGCTCGAGCTTCGCCGCGAGCCCGTGGAAGTCGTTGCCGCCGTGCAGGCGGCCCTCGAGGCGGCCGAGCCGGCGCTGCAGGCGAAGCAGCATCGTCTCGACGCCATCCTTCCGAGCACGCCGATCTGGGTTCATGCCGACTCGGCGCGACTGACGCAGGTGTTCGTCAACCTGCTCCACAACGCCGCCAAGTACACGCCGGCCGGCGGTCGCGTCGAAGTCGGCGTGCATCAGGAAGGCGCGAACGTGGTCGTCCGCGTGCGCGACGACGGCATGGGCATCGATCCGTCCGAGCAGGAGTCGATCTTCGGCATGTTCGTGCAGCTCGACACCTCGCTCGGCCGCGGCATGGCCGGTCTCGGCGTCGGCTTGACGATCGCGCGCCAGCTGGTCCAGATGCACGGCGGAACGATCGCCGTCGAGAGTGCCGGTCGCGGCCGCGGATCGACGTTCCAGGTCGTGCTGCCGACGATCGCGTCGCCCGCCGAGGCAGCCGCGACGCCGGGCGCCCGACCCGCCGCGACCGGGGCGCCGCGGCGGGTGCTGGTCGCCGACGACAACGTCGACTTCGCGAACAGCCTGGCCAACCTGTTCCGGCTCGAAGGCCACGCCGTGCGGGTCGCCCACGACGGCCAGGCCGCGGTCGCCGCCGTCGCCGACTTCGTCCCCGACGTCGCCTTCCTCGACATCGGCATGCCCGGGCTCAGCGGCTACGATGTGGCCGCCCAGCTGCGCGCGGGCGAGGCGACCCGCGGCGTGCACCTCGTCGCCGTCACCGGCTGGGGCCAGAGCAGCGACAAGGAGCGGGCGCGCGCGGCCGGTTTCGACCACCATCTCGTCAAGCCGATCGACTTCGCCAACGTCGTGCAGCTCCTCGCGACGCTGCCCGCGCGCACCACCGTACCGACCACTCCCGCAGCATCATGAGCCGACTCCAGGACCTGCTCGACAACAACCGCCGCTGGGCGAAGCGGATCGAGGCCGAGCGACCGGGCTTCTTCACCGGCCTCCTGAACCAACAGGCGCCGCGCTACCTGTGGGTCGGCTGCGCCGACAGCCGCGTGCCCGCCAACGAGCTGGTCGATCTCGCGCCCGGCGAGCTGTTCGTGCATCGCAACGTCGCCAACGTCGTGGTGCACTCCGACCTCAACTGCCTGTCGGTGATGCAGTTCGCGACCGACGTGCTCCAGGTCAGGCACATCATCGTCGTCGGCCACTCGAACTGCGGCGGCGTCGCCGCCGCGCTGGAGGATCGTCGCGTCGGCCTGGCCGACAACTGGATCCGGCACGTGCAGGACGTGCGCAACCGGCATGCCGCCTGGCTCGAGACGCTGCCTTTCGCGAACCGCCTCAACGCCCTGTGCGAGCTCAACGTGATCGAGCAGGCGCTCAACGTCTGCCAGACGACGGTGGTGCAGGACGCCTGGCAGCGCGGCCAGGCCCTGGCCGTGCACGGCTGGGTCTACGGCCTGCGCACCGGGCTGCTCGAGGACCTGCAGATGACGGTGGCCCGCCTCGAGGACGCCGGCGCGGCGTACGAGAACGCGCTGGCGACCGTGCAGGCGCGTGGCGGCGCCGCCGTCTGACGGTCCTCAGGCGCTGCCCGGCGTCCGGTCCCGGCCGGAAAGACGGGCGACCGCGGCGAGCAGCTCGCCCGGCTCCACGGGCTTCGGCATGTGCACCTGGTATCCCGAGGCCAGGGCACGGGCGCGGTCCTCGCGCCGGGCGAAGGCGGTGAGCGCGATCGCCGGGGTCTCGCCGCCGCCGGACGGAGCGAGCCGGCGCACGTCGGCGATGAGGGCATAGCCGTCGCGCTCGGGCATGCCGATGTCGCTGAGCAGGAGGTCGGGCCGCAGGCGCTGCACGGAAAGCAGGGCTTCGCCTGCCGACGATGCCTCGTGCACCTCGACGCCGCGCTCGCGCAGCAGGTGCGCGATCAGCTCGCGCGCGTCCGGCTCGTCGTCGACGACGAGCATCTTCAGCCCGGCCAGCTCGAGCGCGGGCAGCGCGGCGGCAGCGAGGCTTCGCATCGCCGGCTGCGTCCGCTCGGGGCGCCGGTGCAGCGCCGCCACCGGCAGGCAGACGGTGAAGGTCGCGCCTCGATCGATGCCGTCGCTGGTGGCCGTGACGGTTCCGCCGTGCAGCTCGACGAGCTGCTTGACGATGGACAGGCCGAGGCCGAGGCCCGAGTGCTTTCGGGTGGCGGAGGAATCGGCCTGGCGGAAGCGGTCGAAGACGTTCGGCAGGAAGTCCGGCGCGATGCCGATCCCGCTGTCGCTGACGCTGAGCTCCAGCTGCGCTTCGACGCGTCGCAGGACGACCTCGACCCGGCCATCCCGGGGCGTGAACTTGACCGCGTTCGAGAGCAGGTTCCAGAGCACCTGCTGCAGCCGGGCCGGATCGCCGGACACCGTCCCGGCCGCCGGATCCAGGCTGGTCGTGATCCTGACCTGCTTGGCGTCGGCCGAGGGTCGCACCGCCTCGACGGCGATCTCGACGATGGGGGCGAGCCCGGTCGGCTGGACGTCCAGGCGAACCTTGCCCGAGATGATGCGGCTCATGTCGAGCAGGTCCTCGATCAGCTTGCCCTGTGCCGCCGCGTTGCGGCTGATCGCCTGCAGGCCGCGCTCGAGCGTCGCCGGCTCGTTGCTCTTCAGCAGCAGGACCTTGGCCCAGCCCAGCATCGCCGTGAGGGGCGTGCGCAACTCGTGCGACAGCGTCGACAGGAACTCGTCCTTGAGGCGGCTGACGCGGGCGATGTCGGCGCGCGCGGCGCGCTCCGCCTCGACCCAGCTCTCGCGCTCGGCCAGCATCCGCTTGGTCTCCTCGTAGAGGCGGGCGTTGTCGACCGCGATCGACGCCTGCGAGGCGATGCCGGCGACGAGCCGCTCCGAGCGCTCGGTGAAGACGCCCGGGTCCGGGTGGCCGAAGAGGAGCGCGCCGATGGTCTCGCCGCTGCGCAGCTTGACCGGCACCGCCAGGTAGCTGCGCACCGGCAGATGCCCTTCGGGCATGCCGTGGTGCGGTGCCCAGCGCCCGTAGCGCGGGTCGGCGAGGACGTCGTCGATGCGCACCGGGGCCTCGCCGGCGAAGGTCGGCGCGAAGATCGGCGTTGCCCGCGGGTGGCCGAAGCGCTCGAACTGCTCGCGGGCCGCGCCCGACAGGGTGAACAGCTGGAAGGCGGCGCCGCTCGGGTCGACGGTGTTGTAGAAGAAGGCGCCGAACGAGGCGCCGCTGAGCGCCGTGGCCACGTCGGTGACGGTCTGCAGCAGCGGCTGGAGGTCGAGCGTCGAGGCGATCGCGGCGCCGGTCCGGTTGAGCAGGTCGAGGACCAGCGCTTCCTCGCGCACCGCGTCCTCGACGCGGCGGCGCGCGGTCACGTCGCGATAGCTCCAGACCCGGCCCACGATCTCGCCGCCGAGGGTCTGCGCCCGCGAGAAGCGCTCGAAGATGCGGCCGTCGGCGAGCTCGAGGACGTCGAGCGCCTCGGCGACCGGCGTCTCGTACAGGCGGGCGATGCGGCCGCCGAGGTCGGCCGGGTCGCGGAAGTGATGCGCCACCCGGCTCACCAGGTCGCGATGGAAGGCGCCTTCGACCTGGCTTCGCTCGAGCCGCCAGATGCTCAGGAATTTCTCGTTGAAGGTGACGATCCGGCCATCGCTGCCGGTGACGAGGATGCCGTCGGCGGTGGCCTCCAGCGTCGCCTGCATGAGCGACAGGGAGTGGCCGAGCTCGAGCGTTCGCGCCTCGAGCGCCTGCTTGGCGCGCAGCAGCTCCTCGTCGGCGCGCTCGCGCGCGGCGAGGATGGCGCCGCCGTTGCGCAGCGCGGTCGCGCGCAGTCCGTCGTCCTCCTCGCGGTCCACGGCCATCAGCCGAGCCCGAGCGCGCGGCTCGCCAGCGCCGTGCCGTCGACGCGCGCCCGGATCTTGGCGAAAGCCGTGTCGCGCGTCGTCGACACGTCATCGCAGAACGGGGCGAAGCCGCAGTCGTCGGTGGTGCCGAGCTGATCGACGGGGATGTGCCGCGCCGCCTGCAGGACCCGGTCGCGCACCTCTTCGGCCGTCTCGACGCGCGGGTCGATCGAGGCGATGACGCCGACGAAGACGCGTTGGTGCGGCTTGAGGAGCCCGGCGATCGTCCGGAGGATCCGCTCCGGGTCCTTCTCGCCGGCGAGGCTGACGTAGAAGCTGTCGGCGCGCAGTTCGAAGAGGCTGGGCAGCAGCTCGGCGTAGTCGACGTCGGCGCTGTGCGTCGAGTCGCGGTCCCCGCCCGGGCAGGTGTGCACGCCGATCCGCCGCCGCTCCTCGTCCGAGAAGCGCGCCAGGGCGAGGTTGTTGAGGTGGATGAAGCTCTGCAGGAGGTGGCCGGTCGGGTCGAGCTTGACCGCGAGCCGTCCCTCCGTGAAGTCGATCTGCACCTTGTGCGCGCCCTGGGCCAGGCAGCGCCGGACCTCGGTCTCGTGCTCGTCGAGCAGGTCCTCGATGAAGCGCGAGCGGGGGTAGCCGGCAATCTCGTGGTCGGGATAGAGAAGGCTCAGGGCCGAGGGCGAGATCACCGCCTGCTTGACCGGCACCCGGGCATGGCGCTGCGCCTGCACCAGGTATTCGTCGGCGTAGCGGCGGTAGCGGAACGGCCCGGCGGTCAGGCGCGGCATGCGCCGGGTGTGCCCGGCGGCGAAGGGAATGGGAAAGCCGTCGCTGCCGGTGTTCGGCAGGCCGTGCACGCAATAGGTCCAGAAGTTGTGGTACTTGCGCTGCTCGCCGTCGCTGATCACCGGGGAGCCGGTCGCCTCGAAGCGCCGCACCGTGTCCTCGATGGCCTCGTCGTAGAGGGCGTCGAGGGCGGGATCGGCGCCGTCGCGGCTGGCGAGCGCCTCGATCAGCCGGTGCGGGCGGGGAATGCTCCCGATGGGCTCGGTGGGAATGGGCATGGGGCATCGGCTCCTGCCGGCGCGTGCGCCCGGCAGGCGATGCTAGCGGCTGCCTTGCGCGCGGGCTCGCCGCACCGCGCTCTGCATCTCGCGGGCCAGCAGGGCGAAGTCGATCGGCTTGACGATGTGGGCGACGAAGCCGGCATCGCGGGTCGCGCCGAGGTCGTCCTCGCCGTCGTAGGCCGACAGCACCATCGCCGGCACCAGACGGTGCTGCGGCAGGACGCGAAGCAGCTCGATGACGTCGTAGCCGGTCGATCCGCCGCCGAGGCTCAGGTCGGTGACGACGACGTCGTAGTTCTCCGAGCTCAGCAGGTAGCTGGCGTCGTCGAAGGTCGTGCAGGTCCGCGCGATCGCACCCATCGACTCGAGCGTCAGGCCGACGGCCTCGGCGATGTCGGCTTCGTCGTCGATGTAGAGGACGCGCAGGCCGTCGAGGCGGGTGGCGTCGGCCGCCGCGCCGTCGGGCGCGGCGCCGGCGGCCGGCGCGGCGAGCGGCGGCAGGCGGACCGTGACGGTGAAGCCGCGCCCGCCGCTGCCCGGGCCGCGCGCGATCGTGCCGCCGAAGGTGTCGACGATGCGCTGCGCGATCGCCAGGCCGACGCCCGGGCCCTCCTGATCGCGCTCGTCGCTGATCCGCAGCTGGAAGCCGCCGGCCTGCCAGGACGACTCGACCTCGATGCGGCTTTCCGCCGGGGCGGCGTTGATCGCGTCGCCGATCAGGCCGGAAACGACGCGCTCGAGCCGGGTCACATCGAGGTCGAAGCGGCCGTCGCCTCCGGCCGCCTGGCTGGCGAGGATCGCGACGCCCTTGTCTTCGGCGAGCGGGCGCAGCGGGTCGATGGCGCGCTCGATGGCTTGGGCGGCCTGCCCGGTATCGGTGAAAGAAGGCAGCCGCTCCTGCATCTCGGAATCCTTGCGTCGGCGAGCAGGATTATGGATCGGGGACCCATTTCCCCGGCCCGCTCAGACCGCCAGGAAGCGCTGCCAGAGTGCCGGATTTCTCGCCAGCTCCGACGACGTTCCGCGCCACGCGACACGCCCCTTCTCGACGATGACGTTGCGATCGGCGAGGGCGATCAGCCGCTGCACGTACTTGTCGATGACGATCATGGCGTGGCCGTCGCTGCGCAGGCGCGCGAGCGCGCCCCAGATCTCCTCGCGCACCAGGGGCGCCAGCCCTTCGGTGGCCTCGTCGAGGATCAGCAGCCTCGGGTTCGTGACCAGGGCCCGGGCGATCGCGAGCATCTGCTGCTCGCCCCCGGAGAGCTGGTTGCCCATGTGGCCGCGCCGTTCCTGCAGGCGCGGGAAGAGCGCCAGCGCGCGCTCGGGGCTCCAGGCGTCGTGGCCCTCCGGCGAGGGGCGGGCGAACGCCGTCAGGTGCTCGGAGACGCTGAGGTTGGGGAAGATCTGCCGCCCTTCGGGAACGAGGCCCATGCCGGCGCGGGCGATCCTGTTGGGCGGCAGCCCGGCGATCGAGGCGCCGGCGAAGACGACCTCGCCGGCGCTCGGCCGGATCAGGCCGGTGACGGCACGCACCAGCGTCGTCTTGCCCATGCCGTTGCGCCCCAGCACGCCGACGATCTCGCCCGGGCCGACCTCGAGATCGATGCCGAACAGCACCTCGCTCGTGCCGTAGCCCGCGTGCAGGGCGCGGACCTCGAGCAGGGCGGGCGGGGCGGCGGCGCTCACGCGGCGGCGGCGGCTTCGCCCAGGTAGGCGGCGATCACGGCGGTATCGTTGCGCACGTCCTCCGGGGCGCCGCTCGCCACGAGCCGGCCTTCGACGAGCACCGAGACCCGGTCGGCGAGCCGGAACACGGCGTCGACGTCGTGCTCGATGAGGAACACGGTGCTGGTCGCGCGGACCTTGCGGATGAGCTCCTCCATCCGCGCCGATTCCTCGTGGCCCATGCCGGCCATGGGCTCGTCGAGCAGCACGAGCCGGGGCCCGCTCGCCAGCGCCATGCCGACCTCGAGCGCGCGCCGCTCGCCGTGCGAGAGCTGGTCGATGCGCAGGTCGGCCTGGGCCTCGAGGCCGACATCCGCGAGAACCGCCGCGGCGCGCTCGAACAGCGCGCGCTCGCGCCGCACCGGGCGCCACGCCGGCAGGCTGCTGCCGGATATCGCCTGCACCGCCAGGGCGACGTTGTCGAGGACGCTGGCGCTGCGGAACAGGCGCGTGATCTGGAACGAGCGGACCAGGCCGCGCCGCGCCCGCTCGTGCGTCGGCAGGCGGGTGATGTCGGTGCCGTCGAAGACGATGCTGCCGCGGTCGGGCGCGAGCTGGCCGCCGAGCTGCGCCACCAGCGTCGTCTTGCCGGCGCCGTTGGGGCCGATCAGGGCGTGGATCTCGCCGGGGGCGACCTGCAGGTCGACGCGATCGGTCGCGACCAGCGCGCCGAAGCGCTTCTCGAGGCCGCGGACCTCGAGCAGGGCGCTCACGGCGCCGGCGCCTTCGCCGCGCGGGCGCCGAGGAGCCCCATCAGCCCCTGGCGGGCGAACAGCACGACGGCGAGCAGCACCCAGCCGGTCCAGAACTCCCAGTGTTGCGTGTGCGCCCCCAGCACCTCCTGCAGCAGCAGCAGCGCCGCCGCGCCGGCCAGCCCGCCCCACACCGAGCCGACGCCGCCGAGGATGACCATCACCATGAGCGTTCCGGACTGGGTCCAGTGGAGGACGTTGGGGCTGACGTAGCCGTTCAGGTTCACGCTCAGCGCACCGGCGATGCCGCCGAGCGCGCCGGCGACGACGAAGAGGACCAGCTTGTAGCGGTAGGTCGGGAAGCCGAGCGCTTCGGCGCGCACGTCGTCGTCGCGGAAGGCCAGCACCGCGCGGCCGAAGCGCGACGGCACGAAGCGCGCGAGGGCGACCAGGGTCAGGGCCAGGACGCCGAGGGCGACGAAGTAGAAGACCAGCGGGTCCTTCAGGTCGAGCACCCAGCCGCCGACCGCGAACACCGAGCGCGTCCGGATGTTGAGCCCCTCGTCGCCCCCGTAGCCCTTGATCGAGTTGGCCAGGTAGAACAGCATCTGCGCGAAGGCGAGCGTGATCATGATGAAGTAGACGCCGCGCGTGCGCAGCGAGATGGCGCCGATCAGGAGCGCCGCCAGTGCCGTCACCGCAATCGTGGCGAGCAGGTGCAGGCCGCCGCTCTGCACGCCCTCGCTGACGAGGATGCCGGTGGTGTAGGCGCCGAGCCCGACGAAGGCGGCGTGTCCGAACGAGACGAGGCCGCCGTAGCCGAGCACGAGGTTGAGGCTGGTCGCGGCGATGGCGTAGACGAGGATGCGGCTGGCGACGCTCAGGTAGAAGTCGACGCCGAGCGCCTGCAGGATCCAAGGCAGGGCGACGGCGGCGATCGCGGCGACGGCGACGGCGACCCGGACCGGCGTCGGCGCGTTCATCCGGCGCGCGCCGGGAAGAGTCCCTGCGGCTTGATGGCGAGCACCACCGCCATGAAGACGTAGACCGCGATCGACGCCAGCGCCGGTCCGGCGGCACTGGCCCACTGCGGCGGCAGGAACTCGCGCAGTGCCTGCTGCAGCACGGTGCGGCCGAGCGTGTCGATGCAGCCGACCAGCACGGCGCCGACGAGGGCGCCGCGGATCGAGCCGATGCCGCCGATGACGATGACCACGAAGGCGAGGATGAGGATGTTCTCGCCCATGCCGACCTGGACGGCGAGCAGCGGACCGAGCAGCGCGCCGGCGACGGCGCAGAGCATGGCGCCGATGCCGAAGACGATGGTGAACAGGCGCTTGATGTCGGTGCCCATGGCCATGGCCATGGCCCGGTTCGAGGCCCCGGCGCGGACCAGGGCGCCCATGCGCGTCTTCTGCACCAGCAGCCAGAGCAGCAGCGCGAGGGCCAGGCCGACGCCGAGGATGAGCAGGCGATAGGCGGGATACAGCAGCCCCGGCAGCAGCTCCACCGGGCCGGCGAGCGCCTCCGGCGCCGACAGCGCCATGTCGTTGCCGAAGATCATCTTCACGCCGTCGTTGAGGATGAGGATGAGGGCGAAGGTGGCGAGCACCTGCGACAGGTGGTCGCGTGCGTACAGCGTGCGCAGGAGGCCGGCCTCGAGCGCCATGCCGAACAGGCCGGTGAGCAGCACCGCGCCGACGACGCCGAGCAGGAAGGAGCCGGTCGCGCCGACCAGCCAGGCGGCGAGGAAGGCGCCGACCATGTACAGCGAGCCGTGCGCCAGGTTGATCATGTCCATGACGCCGAACACCAGCGTCAGCCCTGCCGCCAGCAGGAACAGCATCAGGCCGAACTGCAGGCCGTTCAGCGCCTGCTCGAGGAGGAGCACCGAGGGCATGCGGGCGGGGCGGCGGGCCCGCGGACGCTGCAGGAGGGTCCGCGGCCGCCGGTCAGCCCTTCATCGTGCAGCTCTGCACGTAGGCGTCGCCGTGGTTCTTCAGGATCGGGTCGTTGAAGGACTTGTTGACGAGGCCGCCCTTGCCGTCGCTGCCGACGGTGCGCACGTAGTAGTTCTGGATCGGGTACTGGTTGACGTTGAACTTGAACGGCCCGCGCACCGATTCGAAGCGCGCCGCCTTCAGCGCCTTGCGCACCGCTTCCTTGTCCTCCAGCCTGCCCTTGGTGTCGCGCACGGCGGCGTCGATGAGGAGCGCCGCGTCGTAGCCCTGCGACGCGTACAGCGTCGGCATGCGCTTGTATTCCTTCTGGAACTCGGCCACGAACTTCTGGTTCGCCGGGTTGGTGAAGTCGGGCGACCAGTGCGCGGTGTTGAAGAGGCCGGCCATGGCGCTGCCGACCGGGTTGATGACGTCCTGGTCGGCCGAGAAGCCGGGCAGGAGCAGGGTCGTGTCCTTGCCCAGGCCGGCGCCGACGTACTGCTTGATGAAGTTGATGCCCATCCCGCCGGGCAGGAAGATGTAGACGGCCTGCGGCTTGGCGGCGCGGATCTCCGCGAGCTCGGCCGCGTAGTCGAGCTGGCCGAGCTTGGTGTAGTTCTCGCCGATGACCTGGCCCTTGAAGGTGCGCTTGAAGCCGGCCAGCGAGTCCTTGCCGGCCTGGTAGTTCGGCGCCACCAGGTAGACGCTCTTCAGGTCGCGCGTGTTGGCGTACTGTCCGGCGGCCTCGTGGTACGCGTCGTTCGGCCACGAGACGGCGAAGAAGAGGGGATTGCAGTCCTTGCCGGCCATCGACGAGGGCGCGGCGTTCGGGCTGATGTAGATCACCTTGTTGTCGAGCGCTTCCGGCAGCGCCGCCAGCATGATGTTCGAGAACACGACGCCGGTCATGAAGTCGACCTTGTCGCGCTTGATGTTCTTCTCGAACAGCTGCTTGGCGACGTCGGGCTTGAACTGGTCGTCGCTGACGATCACCTCGGCCGGGAGCCCGCCCAGCTTGCCGCCGTTCAGCTTCACCGCCAGCTGGAAGCCGTCGCGGATGTCGACGCCGAGCGCCGACGACGGCCCCGACAGCGTGCTGACGAAGCCGACCTTGACCCGGTCGGCGGCCTGCACCCCGGCAGCCATGAGCGACAAGGCCGCGGCGACGACGGCCGCGAGGCCCGGGTTCGGAAAGAGACGCTTCGACATGGCGGAACCCTTCGTAGGACGAGCGTGATGACGGAATGCGTCGGGATTGTAGGGAGGGGTGGTCGCCGGCGACCCCGGTTCTCCCCGTAAGCCTCGCCCGGCCTGCGGACGTGGCGCCGCCTCGGAACGCCTCGCTCGTGGTGTAGCCTGATCGTCCCTCGACAGCGGAGAAGGTTATGGCCCAAGACGAAGTCGCGATCCGCGCCGCGGTGCAGACCTACCTCGACGGTCTCTATGAAGGCGACGCCGACAAGCTGGCCAGCGTCTTCCATCCGACCAGCAGCCTGACGTACGAGGAAGGCGGCGAGCTCAAGCCGCTGCCGCGCGACGAGTGGCTGGCCGCCGTGCGCGCCCGACCGTCGCCGAAATCCCGCGCGCTCGCCCGCCACGACGAGATCCTGCAGATCGACCAGTCCTCGCCGACCACCGCCTTGGTCAAGCTGAAGTGCGCGATCCCGCCCCGCTTCTTCACCGACTACCTGTGCCTGCTCAAGACCGGCGGCAGGTGGCAGGTGGCGCAGAAGGTGTTCTCGACCGAGACGCGCTGACCGCGAGCGCGAGCCGCCGACGAACGCAGGCCGTGCGGCGCGGCCTCGGCGCCGCTCAGCCGCGCGGACGCGGCGGCGCGACGGCCGCGCCTTCGATCTGGTGGCGCTGCAGCGCGGCGGCGACGAAGCCGCTGGCCTTCATCTCCTCGATGTACGCGCTCAGCCAGGCCTGCGCCGCCAGGCGACCCTTGGGCACCCCCATCGCCTGCTCGATGACCATGAAGCGGCCCGGCAGCAGGCGCACGGCGCCGACCCGCTTCGCATCGGCCTCGAGCTGCTGCTTGACGCCGGCC
Organism: Caldimonas sp.; assembly: GCA_036263655.1. Classification (GTDB taxonomy): domain Bacteria; phylum Pseudomonadota; class Gammaproteobacteria; order Burkholderiales; family Burkholderiaceae_C; genus Schlegelella_A. The sequence continues at coordinate 33,900 of DATAGP010000030.1, forward strand.
GCGACTTCCAGCTTCTGCTCCAGGAACAGGTCGGTGACCGCCGGCGAGGTCGGCGCGCGCACCAGCGTCGCCGCCTTCAGCTCGCGGGTGAGGAAGAGGTCGTAGGCGCTGCCGCGGCCGACCGCGACGCGGGTGCCGGCGCGGTCGACCTCGTCGTTGCGCTGCAGCGGCGAGTCGTTTCGCACCAGGTAGGCGCCTTCGATGATCACGTACGGCGCGGTGTAGTCCATGTCGGCGCCGCGCACCGGGTCGATGGCGACGAAGGCGAGGTCGACCTGGCGCGCCTTCACCGCCTCGACGACGTTGCCGGCGGAGTTGAACGGGACCAGCTCCACCTCCAGGCCGAGGCGGCGCGCCGCCTCGCGTGCGAGGTCGACGGAGACGCCGCGCGGCTCGCCGCCGGGTCCGCGGCTGGCGAGGATCGGGTTGCCGAAGTTGATGGCGGCGCGGAGCTTGCCGGTGCCGCCGAGCTCGGCCGCGGCAGCGGCGCGCGAGTCGCGGCCGGTTGCGGCGCAGCCGGCGAGCAGCAGCGCGCTCGCGGCGCAGAAGAGGCGGCGCGAGCCGTCGACGGGTGCGATCGGGGCAGGCATGGAAGAGGGCTCCTCGGCAGGGGTGCGGGGTTGACGCGCGAAAGGATCACTCGGTCTTCACGCCGGCGTCCTTGACCAGCTTGGCCCAGAACCGGTTGTCCTCGACGAGGAACGCGGCGAACTCCTCGGTGGACTTGGACAGCGCGACGTCGGTGCCTTCGCGTGCGAGGCCGGCCTTGACCTCCGGTCGCTGCATGACGTCCTGCGCCGCCTCGAGCAGCTTCTTCATGATCTCGGGCGGCGTTCCGGCCGGAACGAAGAGGCCGTACCAGAACGACAGGCTGAAGCCGGGCAGGCCGGCCTCGGCCGTGCCGGGAACGTTGGGCACGAGCGGGGTGCGGTTCGGCGTCGTCACGGCCAGGGCCTTCAGGCGACCGGCCTGCACCATGGGCAGCACCGAGGGAGGCGTGCCGAAGGTGAGCTGCGCGTCGCCGGCGACGACCGCGGCGATGGCCGGCGCGCCGCCCTTGTACGGGATGTGCACCATGTCGATGCCGGTGACGGCGCTGAAGTGCGCCGCGCCCAGGTGCGGCGCCGAGCCGTTGCCCGAGCTCGTGTAGTTGAGCGAGCCGGGCTTTCGCTTCGCCACCGCGATGAGCTCCTGCAGCGACGAGATGCCGGCGTTCGGGTTCACCGCCAGCACCAGCGGCGACGACGTGAGGCTCGTCACCGGTACCAGCGAGCTCATGTACGTCAGCTTCGGGTTCAGCGCCGGGTTGACGGAGACGCTGCTCGGGCTGGCGATGAGGAGCGTGTAGCCGTCGGCCGGGGCCTTGGCGACGAAGTCCGCGGCCAGGCTGCTGCCGGCGCCGGCGCGGTTCTCGACGACGACCGACTGGCCAAGCGCCTTGGCGAGCGGCTCGCTGATCGTCCGCGCCACGTAGTCGGCGGCGCCTCCGGGCGCGAAGCCGACCACCAGGCGGATCGGCCGTGCCGCCGGCCAGCCCTGCGCCTGCACCGCGCCCGCGCCGAGCAGCAGCACGGCCCCGCCGGCGACGGCCATGCTGGCCAGGAAGGCGCGGCGCAGCCACGCCGGTCCGGTCATTGCGATGCGCTTCATGCGGTCTCCGGGTTGCGCTTGCTCGTGCGCTGGAAGGAAGGGGTCGGCTTCACGTGCCGACCTGCAGCACGATCTTGCCGACGTGGCGGTCCTCTTCCATGCGCGCCTGCGCGGCGGGCAGCTCGTCGAAGGGAAAGACGCGGTCGACGAGCGGCCGGATGCGCCCGTCGGCGATCGCCGGCAGGATCTCGTCGCGGAACGCGGGCACGCCCGCGGCGCGCTGGTCGGCGTCGCGGAGCTTGTTGGAGACGCCGAACAGCGTCAGGCGCTTGGCGTGCAGCGCCTGCAGGTCGATCTCGGCCGCGAGCACGCGGTCGACGTAGCCGACCATGGCCAGCCGACCTTCGAAGGCCATGCAGCGCACGCACTCCGCGAACACCGATCCGCCGACGGCGTTGACGACGAGGTCGACGCCGCGCCCGGCCGTCGCGTCCAGCACCGCGGCGGCGAAGTCGGGCCGGCGCGTGGGCAGGGCGAGGTCGAGGCCGAGGTCCTTGAGCCGATCGAGCTTGTCGGCCGAGCCGGAGGTGCCGGCGACCTGGGCGCCGAGCGCCTTGGCCACCTGCAGCGCCGCGACGCCGACGCCGGAGGCGATGCCCGCCACCAGCAGCCACTCGCGGGCCTGGAGCCGGCCCTGCAGCCGCAGCATGTCGTGGACGACGAGGAAGGCGAGCGGGACGGCCGCCGCGGCCTCGATCGGGAGGCCGGCCGGCACGGGCATCGCCTCGCGCGCGTCCATCACCGCGTACTCGGAGAAGGCGCCGGCGCAGCGGCCCATCACCCGCTCGCCGATCCGCAGCCCGTCGACGCGGGGGCCGAGGGCCGCGATCTCGCCGGCGCCCTCGATGCCGGCGGGCCTGGCAGCGCCGCCCTTGGCGAGGCCGCCCGGGATCAGCTCGCCGCGGTTCAGGCCGGCAGCGAGCATCCGCAGCAGCACCTGGCCGGGGCCCGGCACGGGGGTCGGGGCGTCTTCCATCCGCAGCACGACGCGGGCGCCGTCGACGCGCAGCGAGTACGACTTCAACGCAGCCCGATCGTGATGGCCATGCGACGCATTCTGCCCAGCGCGGCCGATCGAGGCTCAGGTCTCCTTGACATCGATGTGGTACGTCGCCCAGGGACAGGAGCCGAAGCGGTCGGGCAGCGGCCGCGCCGCCATGTCGGCGAAGCGATCGGCGTCGTACACGGTCCACAGCGGGCCGAGGCCGCCGAGGGCCATCGGCCGGCCGTCGAGGTGGGTGGCGACGATATAGCGGCGGCGGGTCGCTTCGGCGGCCGGCAGGTGGGCGGCGAAGCCGTCGATCGCGCGCACGAAGAACGCCGTCCGCTCGGTGGCCTGGACGCCGCAGGCCTTCATCACGTCCATCAGCAGCGGCCCCGAGAGCTCGTGCGGCTTGCCGTCGTACTCGAGCGTCGGCCGGATGGTCATCGCCGGCAGCGCGGCGATGGCGGCGAAGTCGAAGGCGTGAGCCTTGTCGAAGCGCAGCTTCTGCTTGCCCATCAGCTGGTCGAGCGCGGGATCGAACGCACCGCGGTTGCCGGCGCCGATCCGCCCGCTGACGGTGAGCAGCGTCGGCCCCGGCCCGGCTGCGGTCGCGCCCTTGCGCCCCGGCTGTGCTGCCGCGAGAGCGGGGAGGAGACCCCACCCCGCGAGCGCGCCGAGCATCGCACCGCCGAGCCATCGTCGCTTCTGCATCGGGACCTCCCGTGTCGTTCTCGTGGGCGGCCGACTCTAAGCGATCGATCAGTGCAGCGGCGGGAGCGCGACGGCGACCGCCTTGCCGACGCTGCGGCCCTGCCGCCTGCCGTGCTCGACGGCGTGCCGGAAGTGGATCCCCGCGTACAGCCGCGACAGCCCGTTCTCCTGCGCCGCCTGCGAGAAGCCGCGGTACTCGCGGCTGACGCCCGGCAGCGTCAGGCTGGTGAGGCTGAAGCGCTGCGAGTCGCCGAAGAGCTCGATCAGCACCTCGGCCGCGGCCCAGCCGAGAACGGTGTGGGTCGACGGATAGTCGGGCACCGGCGGCGTCACCAGCAAGGGCTGCCAGGCGGGGTCGGCCTCGGTGCGGCGGTTGCCGTCGTCGGCCGCGGCGTGGATCGCCGTCACCGGCCGCCAGAAGCGGTGCCTGTACTTCGCGTCGAAGCCGGCGATGAAGCCGTCGGCCATCGCGAAGTGCACCAGGGCGAAGGCGCGCGCCGCCTGCCACTCGTCGAGGCCGCGCTCGCGCACGACGCTGTTGGCGATGCGGTTCCAGCCGAGCGGCGAGTCCTCGTACCAGAAGCGGGCGATCTCCGACTGCTCGGCGCTGCGCGTCGTGCTGTCGACGCGGCCCAGCGCCTTGATCTCGGCGAGGTCGCGCGCGTACCTCGCGCTGTCGAGCGGCAGCGGCCCGTCGAGCGCGTGCTGGCGCAGGTCGATGACGAAGGGCCGGACCCGCCCCCAGCCGGGCTGCGCGGCGAACGTGAACGGCGCGGTGAACCGGTACTCGCCGCTCGCGCTGCCGGGCACGTACGCGGGCTGCGCCGCGCTCTCGGCGCCGTCGCCGTCGCGGCGCCGGAGGGTGGCCTGGGCGATCGCCTGGCCAATGGCGATGCCGGCGGACCGGGCCGGGGCGTCGCCGACGGGCGCAAGGGCGTGTGCGTACGCCGCCTCGACGAACGCGGCGCGGTCGGGGAGCAGCTGCACGAGCACCTCGCGCGCGGCCGCGGCCACGGCCGCGTCGACGCTCGCCTGCGGCGCCGTCGGCAGGCCGGGCGTGTACGAGGCGTAGCGGCGGTCGATGGCGTTGAGCGAATCGTGGATCGCCGCGTGCAGGATCGCCAGGGTGCGCGACTGCGCCATCGGATTCGTGCCCTGGCTCGGCGCGAAGGCCTCGCCGGCGATGCTGTTCCAGTGCACGACGGCGTGGGCCGGTCGCGGCTCGGCGGCGCAGGCGGGCAGGGCGCTGTCGGCGAGGACGGACGCGGCGCATGTCGTGGCAGCCGCCGCGATGGCGACGGCACGCAGGAGGCGCGTCGCGGCGACGCGTCGGGGCAGGGTGGGGGAGTTCATGGTGGGCCTTCTTGCTCGCAGGCGGAGCGGTCGTGGAGGGAGCGCTCATCGTCGCGACGCATCGCGTCTTCCGGCAGTGCCGAATTCGCCCGCGAACGGTTCGTTCGTGCCAGCCACGAGAATCGCGGCATGCGCCGCCCCTCCGCCCGCACCGCACCCGAGGCCGGTCCGGCCGCCCGGCACGTCGCCGTGGTCGCGCTGCCGGATGCCGTGCTGTCGACGCTCGCCGGGATCTACGACGTGATGAACACGCGCGCCCTGATGGGCGGCTTTCTGCCGGGCCTGGCGCGAGGTCCCTTCCACGTCGAGATCGTGGGCGAGTCGGTCGGCCCGCTCGGCCTCGCCAGCGGCGTGCCGATCGAGGTGCAGCGTGCCGTCGACACGATCGAGGCCAGCGACATCGTCATCGTGCCGTCGGTGCTGCTGCGCGGCACCGGCTGGCAGAAGGGCCGCTACCCGCGCCTCGTCGAATGGCTGCGGCGCATGCACGAGCGCGGTGCGGTGCTGTGCTCCGCCTGCTCGGGCATCTTCCTGCTCGCCGAGACCGGCCTCTTCGACGGCCGCGACGCCACGGTGCACTTCGGCTACGCGCAGGCATTCGCCGCGGCGCATCCGGCGGTGACCATCCACCCGGAGCGCGTGCTGGTGATCTCGGGCCGGCGCGAAGACCTGGTCAGCTCGGGTGCCTCGACCACCTGGCACGACATGGTGCTGTACCTGATCGCGCGCTATGCCGGTGCCACCGACGCGCAGGAGGTGGCGCGCCTCTATGCCCTGCAGTGGCACCAGGACGGCCTCGCCCCCTACATCAGCTTCGAGGGCAGGAGCGACCACGGCGACGCCGAGATCGAGGCCGCGCAGCGCTGGCTGAGCACGCACTTCTCGGTGGCCGCGCCGGTCGAGGAGATGATCAGGCGATCGAAGCTCGCCGAACGCACGTTCAAGCGCCGCTTCACCGCCGCCACCGGCCTCGCCCCGATCGCCTACGTGCAGCGGCTGCGCATCGAGGACGCCAAGCGCCGGCTCGAGCGCACCGATGCCTCGGTCGACGACATCAGCTGGCGCGTCGGCTACGAGGACCCGGCGTTCTTCCGGCGCCTGTTCAAGCGCACGACGACGCTGGCGCCGGGCGCCTACCGCAAGCGTTTCCGGATCCCCGAGTTCGCGCGCCCGTGAGCATGGCCGCGGACGACCACCCGCCTGCGACCCCGCCGAGGCGCGGCCGGTACCGGCAGCGATGAGCACCGCGCTGGTCACCGTCGTCGAGGCCTCCGCCGCCGTCGCGCAGACCGGCAGCCGCCTGGCCAAGCGCGACGCCATCGCCGCCTGCCTGCGCCACGCCGACGCCGAGGAGATCGAGATCGTCGTCGCCTACCTCGCCGGCGAGGTGCGGCAGGGCCGCATCGGCGTCGGCTACGCCACGCTCGCCGCCCTGCGCGGTGCGGCGGCCGCGCTGCCCGAGCTGAGCGTCGGCGAGGTTGATGCGGCGCTGGCCCGCATCGGCACGACCTCCGGCAAGGGCTCGGCGGCGGAACGAAGCGCACAGCTGCGCGGCCTCTTCGCACGGGCGACGGCCGCCGAGCAGGACTTCCTGGTCCGCCTGCTCGTCGGCGAGCTGCGCCAGGGCGCGCTCGAAGGCGTGATGATCGACGCCATCGCGGTCGCCGCCGACGTTCCGCCGGCCGAGGTGCGCCGCGCCGCGATGGTCACCGGCAGCCTCGGCGCGACGGCGCGCGTCGCGCTGACGGAGCGCTCCGCCGGCCTCGCCCGCTTCGCCATCGCCATGCATCGGCCGATCCAGCCGATGCTGGCGCAGCCGGCGAACGACATCGGCGAAGCGATGGCGCGCATCGGCACGGCGGCGGTCGAGTGGAAGGTCGACGGCGCGCGCGTGCAGGTCCACAAGGCCGGGCGCGAGGTGCGGGTCTACACGCGGGCGCTGAACGACGTCACCGCGTCGGTGCCGGAGATCGTCGAGGCGCTGGCGGCGCTGCCCGCCGACGAGCTGATCCTCGACGGCGAGGCCGTCGGCCTCGGCGCCGGCGGCGTGCCGCAGCCCTTCCAGGTGACGATGCGGCGCTTCGGCCGCAAGCTCGACGTCGAGCGGCTGCGCGCCGAGCTGCCGCTGGCCGCCTACTTCTTCGACTGCCTGTACCGCGACGGCGCACCGCTCGTCGACCGTCCGGCGCACGAGCGCTTCGATGCGCTCTCGGAAGCGCTGCCGCCGGCGCTGGTGGTTCCCCGCCTCATCACCGCCGACGCGTCGGCGGCCGAGGCCTTCTACGCCGACGCGCTGGCGCGCGGCCACGAAGGCGTGATGGTGAAGTCGCTCGACGCGCCGTACGAGGCCGGCAGCCGCGGTGCGAGCTGGCTCAAGGTCAAGCGCGCGCATACGCTCGACCTCGTCGTGCTCGCCGCCGAGTGGGGCAACGGGCGGCGGCAGGGCTGGCTCTCCAACCTGCATCTCGGCGCCCGCGACCCGGCCGGCGGATGGGTGATGCTGGGCAAGACCTTCAAGGGCATGACCGACGAGCTGCTCGCGTGGCAGACGCGCGAGCTGCTGGCGCGCGAGTCGTCCCGCGCCGGCCACATCGTCTTCGTCCGCCCGGAGCTGGTCGTGGAGATCGCCTTCAACGACCTGCAGGCCAGCCCCCATTACCCGGGCGGCCTGGCGCTGCGCTTCGCGCGCGTGAAGGGCTACCGGCCGGACAAGCGGGCGGAGGACGCCGACACCATCGGCGCGGTGCGTGCCCTCTACGACGCGCAGCTGGGCACCGGCGCCGGCTAGGCGCCCGGCGAGCCGAGGGGCGCTGCGGCGCCTGCGCGTCCAGCGCAGGGGTGGAACGGCCGTGCAACGCCGGCCCGCGCACAGTCCGTCCGTCGCTCGCGCAAGCGCTGCGAACGTCCCGAAAACCTTCCATTCCCCTGGAGCCTCTCATGTCCGCTGTTCTCGACACCCCCGTTCCCGACTACGCCGCCATCAAGCAGAAGCAGCAGGCCACCTGGGCCAGCGGCGACTTCGCCATCGTCGGCACCACGCTGCAGATCGTCGGCGAGAGCCTGGCCGAGGCCGCCGACGTCCGCGCCGGCGAAGCCGTGCTCGACGTGGCCGCCGGCAACGGCAACGCCACCTTGGCCGCCGCCCGCCGCTTCGCACGCGTCACCAGCACCGACTACGTGCCGTCGCTGCTCGAGAAGGGCCGCCTGCGCGCCGAGGCCGAGTCGCTCGACGTCGCCTTCCAGGTCGCCGACGCCGAGGCGCTGCCCTTCGCCGATGCGAGCTTCGACGTCGTCCTCTCGACCTTCGGCGTGATGTTCACGCCCGACCAGCAGCGCAGCGCGCGCGAGATGGCGCGCGTCGTCCGCCCGGGCGGACGCATCGGCAT